>NZ_JBLOHD010000008.1:0-330881 GCF_047784615.1 Sphingobacterium sp. NGMCC 1.201703
GAACGGGATTTTAAATCCTGCCAGGCTCTCTTAAACCTTTCTTTTTTCATGGCTGCCTGCTCTCGCGGCAACCGTCCCTCCCTTGCGGAGTGGTGCAAAGATAGGGAGTTTTTATAATCACTTCCAAGACTTTTGTTTATTATTTTTTAATAAAAAAGTTAACTTACTGTAACATTGAAAGATTCATTTGAAAAATAGTATTCCATGGGCAATCCAACAGGTCAAATTAACAAACTGGCACATCCATTAACAGGCAAAATCTGTAAGTAAAATGGACAAGAAAACATCAATTGTCATTTTCCTTTTGTGGAGAAGCAAAATATGCTCATATAGAGTAAATCCACTCGTCTTGAAGAATATAGATCAATGAGTTTCCATGAAGCAAAAAAGGCCCAAGCATACACTTGGACCTTTTTTATATAATAATCGAGTAACGATTAATCTTCTTCTTTCGAAGCCAACAATTGATCGTACTCCTCGCGAGAGCCCACGATTAAATTGCTGTATTGACGGATACCTGTACCTGAAGGGATCAAGTGACCAACGATTACGTTTTCTTTCAAACCTAATAAGTTATCACGTTTACCTGCGATAGCAGCCTCGTTCAACACTTTTGTAGTCTCTTGGAAAGAGGCTGCAGAGATGAACGATTTGGTACCTAATGATGCTCTAGTGATACCTTGCAACAATGGACTTGAAGTCGCTGGAATTGCTTCACGTACTTCTACAAGTTTTAAGTCACGACGTTTCAAGCTTGAGTTTTCCTCTCTCAACTTACGTAAAGAAACAATCTGTCCTGGACGTAAGTTATTCGAGTCTCCTGCATCAACAACCACTTTTTTGTCAAACAAGGAATCATTCTCTTCCATGAAATCCCATTTGTTAACTGCTTCTTTTTCTAAGAAACGAGTATCTCCTGGATCTTCGATGTTAACTTTTTGCATCATTTGGTGAACGATCGTCTCAAAGTGTTTATCGTTGATCTTCACACCTTGCAAACGGTATACCTCTTGGATACCATTCACAATGTAATGTTGCACAGCTGATGGACCTTTGATCGACAAGATATCCGCAGGAGAAATCGAACCATCTGATAATGGCATACCAGCTTTCACGAAGTCATTATCCTGAACAAGGATATGTTTAGAAAGAGGTACCAAGTATTTCTTGATTTGACCATCACGAGACTCGATAGACATCTCACGGTTACCACGTTTCACACCACCTAATGTTACCACACCGTCGATTTCTGTTACAACAGCAGGGTTAGAAGGGTTACGTGCTTCGAACAACTCGGTTACACGTGGAAGACCACCCGTAATATCTCGTGTTTTACCAGTAGAACGAGGAATCTTAACTAAGATACCACCTTCTTTAACAGTCACACCGTTAGCAACAGCAACGTGGGCACCTACTGGAATATTGTATGTACGAATAACCTCTCCTGATTTATCAAGAATCTTGATGGATGGGTTTTTCGTTTTATCACGTGTTTCAATAATTACCTTCTCTTTGTGACCAGTTTGCTCATCTGATTCCTCACGGAAGGTAACACCTTCGATGATCGCATCAAACTCAACTTTACCAGCAAATTCAGAGATAATTACTGCGTTATATGGATCCCACTCTACCAATTTATCACCTTTAGCTACTGTACCGCCATCCTCAACGAACAACTGCGAACCATAAGGGATATTTTGTTGGAATACAATCTTATTGTGTGCATCAATGATCTTAACCTCACCAGAACGTCCTAAGACAACCTGATGTGTACCATTGTCATTTGTTTGCGAAACAGTACGTACGTTTTCAAATTCGATTTTACCATCGTATTTAGAAATGATGCTTGAGTCAGCAGCAATATTCGATGCCGTACCACCCACGTGGAACGTACGAAGTGTCAACTGTGTACCTGGCTCACCGATTGACTGAGCGGCAATAACACCGACAGCTTCACCTAACTGAACACGTTTACCTGACGCCAAGTTACGTCCGTAACAACATGCACAAACACCACGCTTCGACTCACAAGTCAATACCGTGCGAATCTCAATACCTTCGATACCCGCTTTCTCAATAGTTTCAGCGATTTCCTCTGTAATATCTTCGTTTGCAGAAACGATCAACTCCTCTGTTTCCGGATGGAATACATCATGTAAAGGCGTACGACCCAAAATCCGATCGAACAATGGTTCAACAACATCATCATTATCTTTCAATGCTGTCGTATAAATACCACGTAAACCACCACAATCTTGTTCCACGACGATCATGTCTTGTGCTACATCATGTAAACGACGAGTCAAGTAACCCGCATCGGCCGTTTTCAATGCCGTATCGGCAAGACCTTTACGCGCACCGTGGGTAGAGATAAAGTATTCCAATACGGACAAACCTTCTTTAAAGTTTGATAAGATTGGGTTTTCGATAATCTCACCACCAGAAGTACCGGATTTCTGAGGTTTCGCCATCAAACCACGCATACCACATAACTGACGGATCTGCTCTTTCGAACCACGGGCTCCAGAATCCAACATCATGTAAACTGAGTTGAAACCTTGGTTATCATTCGAAAGAATATCCATAACGTGTGCCGTCAATCTGTTGTTGATACGTGTCCAGATATCGATGATTTGGTTGTAACGTTCGTTGTTTGTAATGAAACCCATGTTATAGTTATTCATTACTTCTTCAACCTCGTTAGTTGCTTGTTGAATCAATTCAGCTTTCGCAGCAGGAATGTTCAAATCTTCCAAGTTGAAAGAAAGACCACCTTTGAAGGCTGTTTGATATCCCAATTCTTTCATATCGTCCAAGAATTGCGCAGCACGAGCCATACCCGTTGTCTTCACAATCTCGCCAATGATATTACGTAAAGATTTTTTGGTAAGCAGTTCGTTTACGAAACCCATTTCATCTGGAACAACTTGGTTGAAGATCACGCGACCTACAGTTGTTTCTAACAAGGTATCAACGATACTACCATCTTTTTGTCTAACTTTTGTTTTTACTTTAATCCAAGCGTGAAGGTCAATTTGCTTCTCATTTAAAGCAATGATAACCTCTTCGGCCGAATAGAAAGTCATATCTTGACCTCTTACGATATGATCGCCAGCAGTTCTACGGCCTTTAGTAATATAGTAAAGACCCAATACCATGTCTTGAGATGGTACTGTAATTGGGGAACCATTCGCAGGGTTTAAGATATTGTGGGCTGCCAACATCAAGATTTGGGCTTCCAAAACTGCGGCATTACCTAAAGGTAAGTGAACCGCCATTTGGTCACCGTCAAAATCGGCGTTGAACGCTGTACACACTAATGGGTGCAATTGGATCGCTTTTCCTTCCACCAATGTAGGTTGGAAAGCCTGAATACCCAAACGGTGAAGCGTAGGTGCACGGTTTAGCAATACAGGGTGACCTTTCAATACATTTTCGAGGATATCCCATACCACAGGATCTTTGCGATCAACGATTTTTTTAGCAGATTTTACTGTTTTTACAATACCACGCTCGATCATCTTACGGATGATAAACGGTTTGTAAAGTTCAGCAGCCATATCTTTAGGAAGACCACACTCGTGTAATTTCAAGTGAGGACCTACAACAATTACCGAACGGGCCGAATAATCCACACGCTTACCTAACAAGTTTTGACGGAAACGACCTTGTTTACCTTTCAAAATATCAGATAATGACTTCAATGCACGGTTACCTTCTGTCTTAACAGCATTCACTTTACGTGAATTGTCAAACAAAGAATCTACCGCTTCTTGAAGCATACGTTTTTCGTTACGTAAGATTACTTCAGGAGCTTTGATCTCGATCAAACGTTTTAAACGGTTGTTACGGATAATCACACGACGGTATAAGTCGTTCAAATCCGAAGTCGCAAAGCGACCACCATCCAAAGGCACTAAAGGACGTAATTCAGGCGGGATGATCGGAACGATTTTCACAATCATCCATTCTGGACGATTCTCGATATTTTCACGTGAGCTACGGAAAGCTTCAACCACATGAAGACGTTTTAACGCTTCATTTTTACGTTGCTGCGAAGTTTCATTAGCGGCCTGGTGACGTAAATCGTAAGACAATTGATCCAAATCAATACGTTTCAACAAGTCTTCCAAGGCCTCAGCACCCATCTTGGCAACGAATTTTTGAGGATCGTTATCGTCTAAATATTGATTTTCTTTTGGTAAGGTATCTAAAATATCTAAATATTCTTCTTCAGTCAAGAAGTCCATGAAGTTGATACCATCTTCTTCCTTAATACCAGCTTGGATAACCACATAACGTTCGTAGTAAATGATCATATCCAATTTCTTGGTAGGAAGTCCCAATAAATAACCAATTTTATTAGGAAGAGAACGGAAGTACCAGATGTGTGCAACAGGAACAACCAAATTGATATGTCCCATACGCTCACGACGTACTTTTTTCTCAGTTACTTCAACACCACAACGGTCACATACGATACCTTTATAACGGATACGTTTGTATTTACCACAGTGACATTCGTAGTCCTTTACAGGACCAAAAATACGCTCACAGAATAAACCGTCACGTTCTGGTTTGTAGGTACGATAGTTAATCGTTTCTGGTTTTGTAACTTCACCACTTGAGCGTTCCAAAATAGTTTCTGGAGAAGCCAAGCTGATCGTAATCGAAGTGAAGTTGCTTTTAATTTTATTATCTTTTTTGTAAGACATACTTATTCAAAAGTTAAAGCTTTATAAAGAAGCCTTGAAGGACTGAGCCCTTCAAAGCCCTATTTGCTTAATTAATCCAATGTGATATCTAGACCCAATCCACGTAACTCGTGTACCAATACGTTAAACGATTCTGGTACCGATGGTGTCGGAAGATTGTTACCTTTTACGATTGCCTCGTAAGTTTTGGCACGACCAACCACGTCATCCGATTTCACCGTTAAGATCTCTTGAAGGATGTTAGATGCACCGAATGCCTCCAATGCCCAAACCTCCATCTCACCGAAACGCTGACCACCGAATTGCGCTTTACCACCCAGAGGTTGTTGTGTGATCAATGAGTACGGACCGATTGAACGTGCGTGCATTTTATCATCAACCATGTGACCTAATTTCAACATGTAGATGACACCCACTGTCGTTGGTTGATCAAAACGGTCTCCCGTCAATCCATTGTACAAATATGTACGTCCAGATTTTGGTAAACCGGCCTTAGCAACCCAATCTTGTACCTGATCCATTTCAGCACCGTCAAAGATCGGTGTAGCAAACTTAACACCTAATTTTTGACCAGCCCAACCCAATACAGTTTCGTAGATCTGACCCAAGTTCATCCGTGAAGGTACCCCTAGTGGGTTCAACACGATATCAACTGGTGTACCGTCTTCTAAGAATGGCATATCCTCATCACGTACAATACGTGCAACGATACCTTTGTTACCGTGACGACCAGCCATTTTGTCCCCTACTTTCAACTTACGTTTCTTAGCAACGTAAACTTTAGCCATCTGCACAATTCCTGATGGAAGTTCATCACCGACAGATACTGCGAATTTATCACGTTTGAACGAACCTAACTCTTCATTAATTTTGATATTGTAATTATGAAGAGCCATTTTGATCAACTCGTTTTTATCTTCGTCAGTTGTCCATCCCATTGGGTTGATGTTGTTATAATCTAATTCAGCTAGGATTTTTTGCGTAAACTTAGCTCCCTTAGCAACCAACAACTCTTTATAGACATTGTATACCCCTTGGCTTGTTTTACCATTCACTACAGTGAATAATTTTTCAACCAAACGATCTTTCAATGATTTAACAGCTCTATCATGAGCAACCTCTAATTTCTCTAAAGTTTTACGTTCAACCTCTTTAGACATTTTCTTCGCACGCGAGAATAACTTCGTATCGATAACAACACCTTTCAATGAAGGTGGAGTTTTCAATGAAGCATCTTTCACGTCACCAGCTTTGTCTCCAAAGATTGCACGTAACAATTTCTCTTCTGGAGAAGGATCAGACTCGCCTTTAGGCGTGATTTTACCGATAAGGATATCACCACCACCAACTTCAGCACCGATACGGATAATACCGTTTTCGTCCAAGTCTTTTGTCGCTTCTTCAGATACGTTAGGAATATCAGCTGTTAACTCTTCTTCACCACGTTTTGTGTCACGAACTTCAAGTTCGAATTCTTCGATGTGAAGAGAAGTAAACCAGTCTTCTTTCGCTACACGCTCAGAAATTACGATCGCATCCTCAAAGTTATATCCTTGCCAAGGCATGAATGCAACTTTCAAGTTACGACCTAATGCCAATTCACCATTTTCAGTCGCATAACCTTCACATAATACCTGTCCTGGTTCAACTCGTTGACCTTTCTTAACGATAGGCTTCAAGTTCATACATGTATTTTGGTTGGTTTTCTTGAATTTGATCAATTTATACGTTTTGACATCATCATCGAATGATACAAGACGATCATCGTCGTTTCTGTCGTAACGGATCTTGATTTCATCAGCATCTACATATTCTACTACGCCATGACCTTCGGCATTGATCAAGGTACGTGAATCTTTTGCAACACGACCTTCAAGACCAGTACCTACGATAGGAGCTTGTGGACGCAATACAGGCACAGCCTGACGTTGCATGTTCGATCCCATCAATGCACGGTTGGCATCATCATGTTCCAAGAAAGGAATCAACGAAGCCGCAATAGAGGTAATTTGGTTTGGAGCAACGTCCATATAATCAAGCATATTAGGCTCGATAATTGGGAAGTCACCCTCATATCTGGCTTTCACTTTCGCATCTTCGAAATTACCTTTGTCATCATACAAAGCATTCGCTTGTGCAATTGTTTTACCATCTTCATCCTCAGCAGATAAGTATACTACAGGTTCATCGACCACAACAACCCCATCTTTAACCTTACGGTAAGGAGTTTCGATAAATCCTAAGTGGTTGATTTTCGCATGTACAGCCAATGAGGAGATCAAACCGATATTTGGTCCCTCTGGTGTTTCGATTGTACAAAGACGACCATAGTGTGTATAGTGAACGTCACGAACCTCGAAACCTGCGCGCTCACGGGAAAGACCACCTGGACCTAAAGCTGACAAACGACGCTTATGCGTGATCTCAGCAAGAGGGTTAGTTTGGTCCATGAACTGAGACAACTGGTTTGTACCAAAGAAAGAATTGATTACAGACGAAAGAGTACGTGCATTAATCAAATCGGTCGGCGTAAACACCTCATTATCACGAATGTTCATACGCTCACGGATTGTACGCGCCATACGAGATAGACCTACACCAAATTGAGCATATAATTGTTCACCTACAGTACGTACACGACGGTTTGATAAGTGGTCAATATCATCCACCTCGGCTTTGGAGTTGATCAAGTTGATCAAGTACTTCACGATTGCGATAATATCTTCACGTGTCAGGACTTTCGTATCATCAGGAGTACCCAATTTCAACTTACGGTTGATACGGTAACGACCTACATCACCCAAATCATAACGTTTATCAGAAAAGAATAAACGGTCAATGATACCACGAGCAGTTTCCTCATCTGGTGGTTCAGCGTTACGCAATTGACGATAGATATGCTCTACCGCTTCTTTTTCTGAATTGGAGGTATCTTTTTGTAAAGTATTATATATAATAGAATAATCGGCATTATTTGACTCATCGTCTTTGGCTAAGATAATAGACTTAACACCAGCTTCGATGATCAGATCAATGTGATCTTCTTCTAGAACAGTTTCACGTTCAAGGATAATTTCATTACGGTCGATAGATACCACTTCACCAGTATCCTCATCTACGAAATCTTCTACCCATTTTTTTAATACCCTAGCCGCTAGACGACGGCCAACATATTTTTTAAGACCAGATTTACTAACTTTTACTTCATCAGCTAGGTCAAACAATTCTAAGATATCTTTATCCGAATCGTAACCGATAGCACGCAATAAGGTAGTTACTGGGAATTTCTTTTTACGGTCGATATAAGCATACATAACGTTGTTTACGTCTGTCGCGAATTCGATCCAAGATCCTTTGAAAGGAATTACCCTTGCAGAATAAAGTTTAGTACCATTTGTGTGTCTACTTTGACCAAAGAAAACGCCCGGTGAACGGTGTAATTGCGATACGATGACACGCTCTGCACCATTTACCACGAAAGTACCTTTAGGAGTCATATAAGGGATAGTCCCTAAATATACATCCTGAACAATAGTTTCGAAATCTTCGTGTTCTTCATCATTACAAGATAACTTTAACTTAGCCTTTAAAGGAACGCTATAAGTCAAGCCGCGTTCGATACACTCTTGGATATCGTAACGTGGTGGATCAATGAAATAATCCAAAAACTCTAGCACAAAAATGTTTCTTGAATCAGAAATAGGGAAGTTTTCCGAGAATACCTTGAACAGCCCTTCCTGATGGCGGTTGTCAGAAGTAGTTTCTAATTGAAAAAACTCCTTGAAAGATTCCAATTGCACATCTAAGAAATCTGGATATTCCAATACTTTCTTACTTGTCGCAAAGTTTATTCTTTCTTGTTGAATATTATTGTTTGCCAAGGGAATATGAATTTTAGTTTTAAAAAAACTGCGCTTACATGCATGCTGTAAACCACATGTCCACTGTGCCCAGCATATACACAGCATAGTGGCGTATTGATATAAATAGGAATAGACTCTGACGAAAAATCGTCAGAGTCTAAACCTTTTCGGGCTAATTAGTTGAGATTATTTAATCTCAACAACAGCACCAGCTTCTTCTAATTGTTTTTTCAAAGCTTCTGCTTCGTCTTTAGATACACCAGCTTTTAATTCTTTAGGTGCTCCGTCAACTAAATCTTTAGCTTCTTTCAAGCCTAATCCAGCTAAATCTTTAACCAATTTAACTACAGCTAATTTTTGACCACCAGCTTCTTTCAAGATAACGTCAAATGAAGTTTTCTCTTCAGCAGCAGCAGCACCACCTTCAGCTGGAGCAGCAGCTACAGCAACAGCAGCAGCAGCAGGCTCGATGCCATACTCGTCTTTTAAGATATCAGCTAATTCTTTAACTTCTTTTACTGTTAAGTTAACTAACTGTTCAGCAAGTTGTTTTAAATCTGCCATTTTATTTTGAATTTTTGAATGTACTTTGTAAAAATTGTTAATTAAATTGTAACGAATAATTCTTGTTCTAGAGGATTCGTTAACCTCTTTCTTCTAAAGCTTTTACCAAACCTGCAACAGTATTTCCTCCTGATTGAAGAGCTGAAATAACATTTTTCGCAGGTGACTGCAATGCAGCGATAACATCAGCGATAAGTTCGTTTTTAGATTTAAGATTAACTAATGCAGTTAATTGATTATCTCCAACGAATGCAGTTTGCTCAATATAAGCAGCTTTCAATACTGGTTTGTCACCAGCTTTACGAAGCTCCTTGATCAATTTCGCAGGTGCGTTTGCAACTTCAGAAAATAACATTGTAGAAGCACCTTTAAGTGTTCCAAAAATATCTTCTTCGTCAACACCAGCTTCGATCAATGCTTTTTTGATCAACGTGTTTTTTACCGCTTTGATTTCGATACCTTGCTCGAAACATTTACGACGAATGTTATTCACTTTTTCAACTGACAACTCAGCAGTATCGGTAATATAGAAGTTACCGTAAGATTTAATCTGTTCGGCTAAAGCTTGAACAATTTCTTGTTTTTCTTCTTTTCTCATGATTAAATACCTGCTACTGATTTAGTCTCAATATGAATACCAGGACTCATAGTTGAGGAAATGTGAATACTTTTAAAGTAAGTTCCTTTAGCTGCAGACGGCTTCAAACGAGCTAGAGTTTGTAATACCTCTAATGCGTTATCATATATTTTATCTGCATCGAACGACGCTTTACCAATAGAAGTATGGATGATACCGGTTTTGTCAACTTTGAAATCGATCTTACCACCTTTTACATCTGTTACAGCTTTACCAACTTCTGTTGTAACTGTACCAGTTTTAGGGTTAGGCATCAAGTTTCTTGGACCTAAAATACGACCCAATTTACCAACTTTAGCCATAACACTAGGCATAGTAATAATGATATCAACGTCAGTCCAACCACCTTCAATTTTGCTGATGTAATCATCTAAACCTACGTAGTCTGCACCTGCCGCTTTAGCTTCTTCTTCCTTATCAGGAGTACATAAAACTAAAACACGAACAGTTTTACCAGTACCGTGAGGTAATGTTGCAATACCACGAACCATTTGATTTGCTTTACGAGGATCTACGCCCAAACGAACGTCGATATCCACAGAAGCATCAAATTTGGTCAATGAGATTTCTTTAACTAAAGCCGAAGCTTCTTTCAAAGAGTATGCTTTACCAGCTTCAATTTTGGATAGTGCCGCTTTTTGATTTTTTGTTAATCTAGCCACTTTTCTTAAATTGATTTCTTAATTAATTGTTCCAAGGAGCATTACCTGATACAGTAATACCCATACTACGTGCTGTACCAGCTACCATTCTCATAGCAGCCTCTACAGTAAATGCATTTAAATCAGGCATCTTATCTTTAGCGATTGTCTCAACTTGTTCCCAAGTGATAGCCGCAACCTTTTTACGGTTAGGCTCGCCAGATCCACTTTTTAATTTAGCAGCGTCTTTCAACTGAACTGCTACTGGTGGAGTCTTGATGATAAAATCGAACGATTTATCAGCGTAAACTGTAATGACAACAGGCAATACTTGACCTGGTTTGTCTTGCGTACGAGCGTTAAACTGCTTACAGAAATCCATAATATTCACACCTTTAGCACCTAATGCAGGTCCTACTGGAGGTGAAGGATTCGCAGCTCCGCCCTTAACTTGTAATTTTACTAACGCACTGACTTCTTTTGCCATTTTGTTTTGAATTTAATTTTGTTAAATGTCTGTTAGTAAGTTGGAAGCAAATAACGTAACATTCATCAGTCGGGACGTAACACCCCAACCGAGGTGCAAAGTTAATAAGAAGATTTTAATCCTGCAAGTATCTAACTTTTAATTTTTCAGGAATTTACACTTTTCCTGAAAAAGCCAGGGTCCATTCGTTTATTTTCCCGAAATGCCAACGATTCAACCAGCTAATTAAACATAGAAGGAATCAGAATTATTTTTCAAGGCAATAAAAAAAATAATATCCAATATAAATACAATTGGATTGATTTCAAAATACTCATGGCGTTGGTGTATTTGCGCTCTATATATCCAACTTAATTCCCTATAGACTTCAGCACTTTATCCATTACCGGATCTTTCCCCGTGATCACATCATCGATACTGCGCACGACAGGAACATCCGGCATTACACCCCTTCCCTCTTCGGCTACTTGAAAATAAGGTTTGATATTCATCAAACCAAAGCGCCAACGCAAATGGGAATTTGGAAGTTTAAGCACAGGAAGGTATCCCGCAACCGTACCTCCAGCAGCCCCTCCGGTTTCCTCACCCACAAAAATAGCTCGCTTCCCCGCTTTTAGATTTGTCGCAATCAAACTCGCTGCAGAAAAAGTCCCGCCATCGATCAGTACAAATAATCTACCTCGATATCGATGGGGTTTTGATTTTTCGATTTTACTTCCAATTTCCTCTTTTGTTCGGTCGCTTCAAACTTTCTTACAACAGTTCGCTGGTAAGTACTTTCGCCAAGAGAAAACAAGATATCAATGGAATCCCGGTATCCCAGTTCCAGTTGATAATACCGCGGCAACAAACGCTCAAAAGCCTGGTCTGTAAATGTTGTATTATAGCCATCCGAAGTAAACGTCGGACGATATTTCGTGTATAGATTTTGAGGCTGTATACCTTCTATAGCGAGTATTTTGGAACCCAGTACCAACGTGGAATCCATCGTTCCATTTTTTTTTAGATAAAGTGTATTTCCTTGCCAATGAAAGCCTAATTGCGAAAAAGGCCCCCTACTTTTTTGGTAACGAACTTTATCTTTACTTTGTGGATCGAATTTGGGAATAAGAGGGCTCAGGCTCATGTGTCCCTGCCGAACTTCTGACAATACAGACGCTAGTGCCAACTGAAACTGGTTGGGCAATAATGGCTGGCGGATCGCAAAACGAAGGCTGTCAAACTTAGCTTTTAACAGATCTTCTCGAACATACTGAAACAAATCCGGATGCATTTTCCACAAGTTGTGCTCAACATAGTTGATATCCTGCTGCATTGCCTCCACAACAAGGGGTGTCTCTATAAAACGATTGTACTTCTCAACATTTGCACAGCTCAGCAATGTGAAAGCATAGAACAATAAGATTAAATAACTCGCTGGCCTTTTCATTAGTAGTAATATACAAAAAAAAAGCCTTCCAATTTTCATGGAAAGCTTTTCTCTATCGTTAATTACTAATCTTACTCTTTTTCTACTTGCATGTAGTTCAATTCAAGAGGAGTCTTCCGTCCGAAGACTTTAACCATTACGATCAATTTCTTCTTATCTTCGTGAACCTCTTCAATTTCACCTGTAAAACCGTTAAAAGGACCATCATTTACTTTCACAGTTTCACCAACGTAATAAGGAACATTGATGGTTTCGCCTTGTTCTGCCATTTCATCAACCTTACCTAAGATACGGTTAACTTCCGCTTGGCGCAAAGGAACAGCATTTCCGGCTTTATCACCCAAGAAACCAATTACGCTATTGATATTCTTAATGATGTGCTCCAACTCCCCATCCAAGGCAGCCTCTAATAAAACGTAGCCTGGGTAGTAGTTACGTTCTTTAGCAACCTTTTTACCATCACGCATCAAGTAATATTTTTCCATTGGAATCAACACTTGAGGAACCAGGTGTTCAATACCTAAACGACTAACTTCGGCATCAATATATTGCTTTACTTTCTTCTCTTTCCCACTTACAGCACGAACTACGTACCATTTTAAACCTTGATCTGCCATAAATAAATACTATTGAAAATTAAGAAGCAATACCGTACAAGAACTCTAATCCTACACTCGAAGCCTTATCCATTACAAAGACCACCAATGCAATAAGAAGAGATGCAACAAGCACAATAACAGCTGAACTTTGCAACTGAGACCATGTAGGCCAAGTCACTTTCTCAGTGATCTCTACATAAGAGTCTTTAAAAAAATCAAGTACTTTTGCCATTTTAGTTTATCTGTTTTTATAAGCACGGGCACCAGGACTCGAACCCAGACCAAAGGTTTTGGAGACCTTCGTTCTACCTTTAAACTATGCCCGTGTATTTCTTATTTTGTGATGCAAATATAGTGTTTTAAACCACTTTCTGCAAATCTTTTTTTCTTTTTTTTTATTTTAATCCGATAAATCGCTTATCGAAAAAATAAGCTAATCAACCTCAGTCGATTAGCTTATTTTATATTTTTCTAGATCTTTAAAGACTAGATAATTTCAGTTACCTGACCAGCACCTACTGTACGACCACCCTCACGGATAGCGAAACGTAGACCTTTTTCCATAGCGATAGGAGAGATCAATTTAACAGAGATCGTAACGTTATCACCTGGCATAACCATTTCAGTACCTTCTGGTAAAGAGATTTCTCCAGTTACGTCAGTTGTACGGAAATAGAATTGAGGACGGTATTTGTTGAAGAATGGAGTGTGACGTCCACCTTCTGCTTTTGACAATACGTAAACCTCAGCTTTGAAATGATCGTGAGGAGTTACTGAACCTGGTTTACAGATAACCATACCACGTTTGATATCAGTTTTCTCAATACCACGTAACAATAAACCTACGTTATCACCAGCCTCACCGTAATCTAAGATTTTACGGAACATCTCAACACCTGTTACTGTAGATTTCAAGTTCTCAGCACCCATACCTAGGATCTCAACTGGATCACCAGAGTTGATTACACCTCTTTCGATACGACCTGTAGCAACTGTACCACGACCAGTGATTGAGAATACGTCCTCGATAGGCATCAAGAAAGGTAAGTCAGTCAAACGTGGAGGAATTGGAATGTAGTTATCTACAGCATCCATTAATTCCATGATTTTCTCAACCCACTCAGGCTCACCGTTCAATGCACCTAAAGCAGATCCTTTGATTACAGGGATATCATCACCTGGGAATTCGTAGAATGACAATAACTCACGAACTTCCATTTCTACTAAGTCTAACAACTCAGGGTCATCAACTAAGTCAGTTTTGTTCATGAATACTACTAACGCAGGAACACCTACCTGACGAGCCAACAAGATGTGCTCACGAGTTTGAGGCATAGGACCATCAGTCGCAGCAACTACGATGATAGCACCGTCCATTTGAGCAGCACCAGTTACCATGTTCTTAACGTAGTCAGCGTGACCTGGACAGTCAACGTGTGCATAGTGACGGTTAGCTGTAGAATATTCTACGTGTGCAGTATTGATTGTGATACCACGCTCTTTTTCTTCAGGAGCAGAGTCAATTGAATCAAATGAACGAGCTTCTGACAAACCTTTATCAGCCAATACTTTAGTGATAGCAGCTGTAGTTGTAGTTTTACCGTGGTCAACGTGACCGATAGTACCAATGTTTAAGTGTGGTTTACTACGGTCAAATTTCTCTTTTGCCATGTTTATGCGAATTAGTAATTATAAATTATTTCTATTTGTTATATACTCTTGCTTAACTTTACACAAGTACGAGCCAAAGATGGGATTTGAACCCACGACCTCTTCCTTACCAAGGAAGTGCTCTACCCCTGAGCTACTTCGGCTTACTAAAAAACCTTATTTACGTATTAATGCCCCCACCTTTAGATACATTATTATCAAAGAAGATAGAGACTAAATTTAATACTTGAAAAATTTGAGCGGAAGACGAGGTTCGAACTCGCGACCTATAGCTTGGAAGGCTATCGCTCTACCAACTGAGCTACTTCCGCTTAATAACTAGAAACTAGAGTAAATCTAAACTCCAATTAAAAAAAGTGTGGAGGGAGAAGGATTCGAACCTTCGAAGCCGAAGCAACGGATTTACAGTCCGTCCCATTTGACCGCTCTGGAACCCCTCCAGACCTGCAACCTACGTTGCATTTAGAGCCTCTTATCGGGATCGAACCAATGACCTACTGATTACAAGTCAGTTGCTCTACCAGCTGAGCTAAAGAGGCTTCTAATATTTTTAAAATAACTTACGTTCTATCAACGCCAATCCGATAATCTTATCTTTTCAGCGAGTGCAAATATCGAATTTACTTTTGATTTTTGCAAGTTTATTTTTTACTTTTTTTTTTCATTTAAAGAACTAAGCAAACTTCGTTGTTATGAACCGTTGTTCCCTTGTTTGCTGATGCAAAGATAGACACAAAAGTCACTTTACAAAAATATTTATCAAAAAAAAACAGTACTTTTTGTCAATTATACTGATATGCAGCACAATAATTTTTAATTGACTATTTGCCTATTTTGGTTATTTGCCTAATATACTATCTTTGGGCATGCAAATTTTACCCCAATCACTTTCAAAACTTACCCGCTATACAGCGTTACTTGCGCTGTTTATAGTTGGTAAAGGCGATTTGAAAGCTCAAAATATTATTCAAAAATTGAGTAAAAAATTTCTTTCGGCTGAGAAAGACTCTACCCGTTCAGGCAGTTTTATGGTTTTGCCTGCAGTTGGGTACGCACAGGAAACCGGAGTAGAATATGGTTTAGCCAGCTCATATAACTTTTACCTGGACAAATCGGATCCCCATATTCGCACCTCCACGATGACATTGATGGGAACCTTTACCTCTAAACATCAGTCAAACTTTAAATTTCAAACTGATCTTTGGACAAAAAATAACGATTATCATTTTGTCAGCGAAATTAGGTACCGCAACTGGCCATTTAATTATTATGGCATCGGTATGGATACCTGGAAAATAGACGAAGAGCGCATCGACCAAAAACTATTTCGCGTAAAACTGGAAGTAGAGAAAAAAGTCCATAACAATTTGTATTCGGGCGTTAATATACAGTACGATAATTTCACAATCCGCAGTGATAGCAACGACCATGTGTTTAATCGATCTGACCTTATCGGAAAAAAAGGGGGGCAGCAACTGCTCCTCGGTGTGTCACAGTTATTTGACAACCGCGACAACGTTTCTTATAGTACACGTGGTTATTATGCCAAATTTCGACTTGCCTACGCACCCAAATTATGGACCAGTGAAGATTTTAATGGCGCAAATCTGGACCTGGATCTCCGTGGTTTTATTCCTCTACATAAAAACGTCACACTGGCCCTCCAAGGTATCCTTCGTTCGACATTCGGAAAAACAATCCCTTTCTATAATTACCGTGAATTAGGCGGCGATATGATGATGCGCGGATATTACCTTGGACGTTATCGTGACAAAAATTACCTCGCTTCGCAAGCCGAATTACGTTATCGTTTTCACCCCCGTTTTGGTATCGTTGGTTTTTCTGGAATAGGGTCAACTTTTTCAAAAGAAAATAGCAGCAGGTATGTACCAAGTTATGGCGGCGGATTACGCTACTTTTTTAGTTTGGAACACAATAGCAGTATTCGATTTGACTATTCATATGGTGAACAACGGAACGGGGAGAAACGCCAATCAGGCTTTTACCTATCCCTAAGTGAAGCTTTTTAAATAAAGAAGGGGGCATAAAAATGGACTGCCCCCTTTTTTTATTTTATCCGGAACCTGCAACAATTTCTATCCAATTGTTGACGAGCCCCAGTTTATCTTTTTGAACAGCCTCCCCTTCATCAATTTCAATAAGGTACTGATTGATGCTATATTAGTTCTGTGCTCACAATAAGTCTACCTCAAGTCACCTTTGCGGGTAGATGCATACAATCTACTTCCACGTATACCGTAATACGTTGATGGCTTTCAATCCTAATCAAACATTGTAGAAAGAACAACGGAGAAACTAAAACCTGATTAGAAAATTTTCCTTACGTTGTCCAGCCCTAAAAAAGACCAAGCCAATTCGATACAAATCTATGGTGACAACTACGCGACTATCATCCTTGAGCCTCTTCCAATAGTCTTCACGCTCGACCGACAAATGGGGCTCGTTTACAATCAGCATATCGCGTTCGCCGACGATAGCCAGAAAATCCAGGTCTAGGTTTGTCTTATCGATATAATAGATCTTGCGAAAAGAATAACTTCCGGCTTGCTGTTTCAACAGCACCTCGTAACTTGGCAGTGACTTCTCTGCCAAAACCACAAACTGATCAAATGCAAAAGCCTTCAATAGGCGATCGATTAGCAGATATTTTTTTTCTTCTACCTTCCCCCTTACACTAATGTCCTGGGGCAAATTTAAACGCGTATCGGGATTATCTTTCTGATAAATGACCTCATCGACCAAATTATAAACAAACGGTGAATGTGTCCCATGTCGGCTATGGGAAATGAAATAATGGCGCCAATACTTCAGGTGGTAATTCATTTTGCTGCAAACATCGAAAAATTTGTCTTGATATACAATTAAATTCTCCTTTCTGTAAAGGCATATTTAACCACCTACAGCTCGATAAACAGCAATTTGTTGTATACCCAAAGAATAGATGACATTCGTTTTGCATGAAAAATACTGATTTTACACTTTATTTCACATGGAACATCAAAACACAAGACATGAACAAGCCATTTGCACCATAGGCATAACAAGAACAAGATGATCGTTAAAAGCTAGGTTATAGTTGGAAAGAAGTGTTAAAACTGAAGTATAAAAGCACTACCTTCTCCCTCAACGCTATTGAGAAAGATCGTGCCTTTATGCAGCAACATAATCTGCTTACTCAGAGTCAACCCCACCCCTGTTCCAGTTTTTTTTGTTGTAAAAAAGGGTGTAAATATCTGTTCCTGGAGATCCGCAGGGATTCCCCGACCATTATCTTCGATGCGAATCTGCACTTTTCCATCGATTTCCATTGCAGATAAACTGATATAGGCCTCCGTTCGGGAATTCACTGCATCAATTGCATTTAGCATCAGATTGATAATAACCTGTTCGATCAAGTTGACATCAGCATACAGTATCAGCCGGGTGTTCTTTAAGATAATATCAACATCAATATTTTTTTGGATCAGCGTCGGCTCGAGCAACTGGTAAATATGTTCAAATAGTTGGGAAACCTGAATCGGCGCTACCTGTGGTTGATCCACCTTATTAATCATACGGTAGCTTTTTGCAAAATGCAGGAGTCCTTCGCTCCGCCTTTTGATGGTTGATATACCGGTTTTTAGATCATCAATATCCTCATGTCCTCTGAAATGGTCCAAACGCCCATTGAGTGTTTCGGCCAATGAACTGATTGGCGCAATAGAATTCATGATCTCGTGCGTAAGTACGCGCAATAACTTATGCCAGGCCTTGGTCTCAGTCTCATCAATAGCTTCGTTGATATTTTGATAAACGACAATGCGAAATATGGCATCTTGTGTTTCAAAACTAGAACTTTGAATCAGCAATTTTATTTTTCCTTTACTTGACTGGATAGACTCCATTTGTTGCTGACCATTATCCAGCAGCATAGTCTTTTCATAAAGGTCGGGATTTTTCTTTTTCAGTCCGGCAATATTCCCTAGATGTGGCAGATGAAAAAGTTGTTTAAAGGCATCGTTCACCCACATTACTTTTCCCGTATCCATCTCATAGAAGATAATAGCCGAGTTAAGCATATTAATAACACGATCGAGGTACTGATGTTGTATCTCCTGTTTAATACTGATTTCCTTATACGTTTCGTTAATCTGATTAAAAGCGCGAAAAAGCTGCCCTTCGACCGATTTCGGATTTTTCACCAAAAAACGTCGCGTAAAGTCGCGATATTTAACTGCCTCGGCAAATTCTACAAGCTGTCTTTCCAAAAAATTATATTGGGCATATAGATTAAAACCCAGATAGAGCATAATACAAAAGATCAAAGACGCTTGTACATACTCATGCTTCATCAAGAGGTAGGCAGCCACAACCGCAGCTACCAACAGCAAAACAATCTTAATTACATTTAAAATCTTTCCATGTCTCATAGGCTAGATATCGTATTTCTCCAAACGCCTATAGAGTGCCGCACGGGTCAGCCCCAGTTCCTTTGCGGCCTTACTGATATTCCCATTATAACGTTCGATGGCCGACTTAATGGCTTTCCGCTCCAGCTCTTCTAGATTTTGGCTGCTAGGCACAGATTCAACAGCCACCTGTTCTGCTTGCTGTTCAATCGGAGAGAAAAATAGATCATTTCCAGCAATACTTACCTGATCGGCCATGATTACAGCCCGTTCGATACTGTATTGCAACTCACGCACATTTCCGGGAAAGTGATAAGCAAAAAGCTTTTTTATCGCATCCGGTTCAAATCCTTCTATGCGTTTATTGTACTTCTTCGCATAGATATCCAGAAAATATGTTGCCAATAGCCCGATATCTTCTCCCCTATCCCGTAAAGGAGGAACTTGAATTTCCACGGTATTGATGCGATAAATCAGATCCTTCCGAAAACGGCTTTCATCGGCCAAGTGTTTAAGGGATACATTTGTTGCGGAAATTAGGCGTATATCCACAGGGATCGATTGGTAAGAACCCAGCGGTGTAACTTGACGATTTTGTAGTACAGTCAATAGTTTGGCCTGTTGCTGCAACGAGATATTACCGATCTCATCCAGAAACAAAGTCCCGCCATTTGCTGCTTCAAAACGTCCCTGACGGTCTTCCCGCGCATCTGTGAATGCCCCTTTTTTATAGCCGAAAAGCTCACTTTCAAACAAAGTCTCCGTCAATGCACCTACGTCAACTTTCACATAAACCTGATCCGAGCGCAACGAGCGCCGTTGAATCGCCTGTGCAATCAAATCCTTACCGGTGCCATTCTCCCCCAAGATCAAGATATTTGCGTCTGTTGGTGCTATCTTCTCAAGCTTATATTGCAGTTCGTCCATGACCACCGAATTACCGATCAGATCTGGGCTATTGCCGGAGCGTAACAGCGAACTCTTATTTTTCTTTTCTTTATTTTTTGATTCTGCAAGCGTGCTTTCAATGGTTGCCAGCAACTGCTCGTTTTCCCAGGGCTTGACCACAAAATCGGCGGCGCCCTGTTTTAGCGATTTTACAGCCAGATCTACCGCACCATAGGCAGTGATCATAATCACATGAACCTGCGGAAATTTTTCTTTGATCCGCGACAACCAATATAACCCTTCATTTCCGGTATTGATTGTACTTTTGAAATTCATATCCAGAAGCACAAGGTCATAAGGCATTCTCTCCAAATGCCCAATCAGGTTCTCTGGATTAGATTCGACATGAACATGGCTGACTTTAGGTTTTAGCAAGATTCTTGCTGCTGTAAGTAAATCTTGGTCATCGTCGACTACTAAAATAGATGCTTTTTTCATATTCCCTGGCTTCATTCAGACACTAAGATAACTATAAATTTAACGAGCCTGCGTAATAATCATTGATATATTTTTGTAGCAACCACTCATACTGCTTGACAACCAATTGGATCTGGCTATTATCATATTTTGTCTTTGCAGTTAAAAATATGACTGAATTACTGTTTCCCAATTCGAATACGACCTTGGCGATACGAAATGATTCCGCGTAATTTGTATTTTGCTCCTGCAATTGTGTAATTGTATTGCTGGCATTTTGCAGGTTAAAAACCGCATTTGCAGTCTCGGTCCTCAAATTATTCAGCGCAATCTCGCGTTGAAATTTGCTTGATTCCAAATCTAATTTAGCCAGTTTAACATCATTCCTAACCTTAAATCTGTTAAAAATGGGAATTGAAAGATCTAATGATACAGACTTTCCAAGATTATTCTTCATTTGATACCAATAACCGCCCGTTTTTACATTTTTGGAATAATTCGAACCTAATCCACCATTTAAGGACAAAGAAGGCCAATAGGAAGATTGCGCTATTTTAATATTTTTTTCGGCCGCTTTAATTTTCCAATCCAGCGCCGGAATATTCGGTAGATTCTCCGTTGCCAAGTTATAAAGTGTTGTAGCGTCCATTTTTTGTGCATCAGCTTTTAACTCCAATGCCTGCAAATCGCCCAATTGCGCCTCTTCTATATTTAATAAACTGGCTAACTTTACACGATTCGTATAAAGCCGCTGTTTATTGCTTTCGATCATATTGATATCATTAGCAAGCTGTCCTTTTAGATCAAAATAATCCCCCGGATTAATTGCACCCTCTTTTTGCATCGCTTCAGCACGACGTACCTGCTCACGTGTCACCTCTGTTTGCACCTCTGATTGCCTCAAAACATCCTGTGCTGTTAATACTTGGATATAAGCCGTAATAACATCCAGTTTCAATGCATTGACCTGCGAATCGAATTCAAGTTTTCCCGCTGCCTTCGCATCTGCGCGCATCCGAATATCATTCAATATACGAAATCCATTAAAAACAGGTACACTAGCATCCAACCCAAAATTTCCAGAAGAGTTATTACTAGTAATATATTGATTTGTCGCATTATCAACAGAACGTCCTGAGGTAAGGCTATGCCCCAAGCGTCCATTCAAATTAGGTAATCGATTCGATTTTGCCTGTGAAAGATTCACTTCAGCTCGTTTTACTGCTAATTCATTTTGCAATAAGGTAGGGTTGGCTTTTATAGCCAATTGGATACAGTCGGCCAAGCTACGTTTTGATTCCGACTCATTCCCCCTGATAGCTTCTACTTTTACAACATCCCGCTCCCCAATTCCTTGCTCAGTCTGTTGTGCCTCAAGTTTTATATAAGTCAACAAAAAACACAATGTACTATATATATAAATTCTCTTCATATCCACTTTTTGTTTTCCAAGCAGACCATCGCCATGCCAAACAATAAAAATTCTGATTATCAACAAGATGCACAAAACAACAAACGATCAATGTCCAAGTTCGTACAATCAACTGTCCGATATTGAACACCCGCGCAATCTTATTAAAATACAATAAAAATATACGGTAAAAATCATAGATAAGATCCGGGTTGTACGCCATCGTACATGAAGTGTCCGCTATCGAACACCGAACAGCAGCACAAACAAAATAAACAACTAAAAATCAATACGTTAAATTATTGGCACAGCTTTCATAGTTACATAGCAAATTGATATTAAATTATGGACAGACCTTTAGAAAAGAAGAAGTGGAATAGCAAACGCATCATGACCATTGTAGGGATTGCTGGCATCGTTGGATTAATCGGCGCTAGTTTTTACTTTACCTCGGGCAAAAGCAAGCTAAATGTAGAAGCGGACCGTATCTCTATTGTCGAAATAAAAAATGGTAACTTTCAGGAATTCATTCCAATCAATGGCACAGTGCTTCCAATCAGCAGCATCTATCTCGATGCTTCTGTAGGTGGTCGTGTGGAGGAAAAATTTGTTGAAGATGGTACTGTCTTAAAAAAGGGTGATCCGATTATGCGTCTATCCAATACCGATCAGGAGCTTACGTTGGTTCAACAGGAAACACAAGTACTGAACCTTTTGACACAGTCGCAGATCGCGCAGACCAATGCCCAACAAGCATCTATTAACAACCGTAACCAGATGGCAGATGTCGAACAGGCTTTTAGGGAAGCCGAGCGTATCTATAACTTAAACAGAAAATTACTCGCGGAAAAGGCTATTGGATCACAGGAATTTGAAAAATCAAAAAATGAATATAATTACCAAAAGGAACGCGTTAATCTAACGAAACAGATTCTAAAACAAGACGAAATATCCAACGCTCAAAAAACGAATCAGGACAGACAGACCTACCAACGTACACAAAGTGCGTTGGAATTAATGAAACGAAAAATTGGTGACCTCATCGTACGGGCACCTGTCGATGGTCAGTTAACTGCTTTTGATGCCGAAATTGGACAGAACAAAAATGCGGGCGAGCGACTCGGTCAGATTGACGTCCTGACTGGATTTAAAGTTCGTGCTGATATCGACGAGCATTATATCAACCGTATTTTCCCAGATCTTCAGGGCGAGTTTTCCATTGGAGACAAAACCTACAAGCTTCGTATTAAAAAGGTATACACGCAGGTAACCAATGGCCGGTTCCAGGTCGACATGGAATTTATCAATGAAGTCCCCAAAGGAATCCGTCGTGGACAGACGCTACAAATACGTCTCGCCTTAAGTGATGAAACGAAAGCATTATTATTAGCTAAAGGTGGTTTCTATCAACAGACCGGTGGCAACTGGATCTTCAAACTCGATAAAAATGGAAATACAGCTTACCGTGTCGACATCCAACTGGGCAGACAGAATCCAGAATATTATGAAGTGATCAAAGGATTACAACCCGGAGACAAGGTCGTCGTATCGAGTTACGAGACCTATGACAAAGTGCAGGAATTAAGTATTAAGCGATAAATTCGAAGTAAAAAATAAAGCCAGTGTTAATCCACTGGCTTATTTAACCAAATCTGAATAAACAACAGCAATTACGCAATACCACGATGATAAAGAACTTTATAAAAACAGCCTTTCGTAACCTTTGGAAAACCAAAGGGTACAGCTTTCTCAATATTTTTGGGTTAGCGATCGGCATTGCAGCAGCATCCTTGATCTTTTTATGGGTAGAAAATCAGTTAAGCTATAATGATAACTTCCCCAACAAAAAGGATCTCTATATCGTCAAGTCAAAACAGACCTATGATGGTGCAACCTTTGTGTTCGAATCAACCCCCGGCCCCCTGGCGCAAAATATAGCGAAAGAGATTCCGGGCATTAAACATGCCGTACGCATGACATGGATTAGCCCAATGTTATTCTCTGTTGGTGATAACAATTTATTTCAGAATGGACTATATGCTGATGCGACCGTTGCCGACGTGCTTTCGCTGGAATTTATGGAGGGGGATCGTAAAACCGCATTTGACAAAGTAGATAACATCATTTTATCAGAATCCGGCGCGAAAAAATTATTTGGCAGTCAACCCGCCCTAGGTAAGACAGTAAAGACTGATAACAAAGAACTTTACATCGTATCAGCCATTACAAAAGACCTCCCTAAAAACAGCAGTTATAATTTTCAATGGTTAATTCCCTTCAAAAAATTTGAGTCTAGCCAAGACTGGCTGACCAGATGGGACAATAATGGTATCCAGACGTTGATTCAGGTTGAAGACAATGCAAACGTTGATCAAATCAACAAACAGCTCATGAACTATGTCAAAAATAGAACCAATGGTGAGGTTACTTTTTCACAAAATTTCCTCTATCCAATGGAAAGATGGGTTACACATAACCGTTTTGATAACAGTGGAAATGAAATAGAAGGAAGTTTAAAAAATATTCGTCTGTTCAGCATTATTGCTTGGATCGTTTTGCTGATTGCCTGTATCAATTTTATGAATCTTGCTACCGCCAGATCCGAAAAAAGGGCAAAAGAAGTCGGTATGCGCAAAGTTGTTGGTGCAAGTCGTCAATCGTTGATTGGACAATTTCTCGCAGAATCATTGGTCCTAGCTTCTATTTCCTCATTAGTTGCTATTTTATTGGTCTATATTTGTATTCGGCCATTTAATACCATGATTGGCCAAGACCTTCAGGTCGATTTATTCAAACCGATACATCTTGCCTTTGTCATCACAATTACTTTAATATGCGGGCTATTTGCAGGAAGTTATCCCGCATTCTTTCTGTCTGCTTTCAAGCCACTATCGACTATCAAAGGAGCGAAGCAGAAAGCTGGCACCGGAAGTCTTATCCGCAAGGGATTGGTTGTACTACAGTATACCGCATCAGTTGTACTGATCATTTGTACGATTATCATTTATCAGCAGATACAACATAATAAAAATAGAGACATTGGCTTTGACAAGAGTCAGGTATTGACCACCACACTGCAAGGTGATATGGCCAAACATCTTCCCCTGATCAAAAACCAGCTCCTAGCAACAGGATTGGTGGAGCAGGTTGGTGTCAGTGATGTGAGTATTCTCAACATTTACAACAATACCTCTGGTTTCAATTGGGAAGGAAAAGATCCAAACAAGAGTATTCTGATCGGAATGCTACGTGCAGATGAAGGCTTAATACCGGCATTAGATCTTAAAATGTTTGATGGAAGAAACTTCCACGCCAACTTACTGGGTGACAGCACATCGGTTCTTATTAATGAAACCCTTGCTAAATTAATCCGGAAAGACGGCCATGTAGTGGGTAGTATCCTTAATTACGGCGAAGAGAATTACACGATTGCCGGAGTTGTCAAAAATTTTGTTTATAACAACGTATATGCCGATCCAGATCCCATGTTATTTATACCTCTGGTCAGAGAAACCGGCCTATTGAATATCCGTACAAAAGCAGGGATTGACCTGCCGCAGGCTATTCAACAAATTGAAAAGATTATTGTAAAAAATAATCCCGGATTTCCTTTCGATTACAAATTTTTGGATGAAACCTTCAACAGCAAATTTCAGGCTGAACTGTTTATACAGCAGTTATCCAGTGTATTTGCGGTTATATCCATTATTATTTCATGCTTAGGCCTATTTGGTTTGGCTGCCTTTGCGACAGAACAACGTGCCAAAGAGATCAGTATACGCAAAGTCCTTGGTGCTTCCGTTTCTGGTCTTATTCAGATGCTCAATCGCGAATTTATTATCCTGATAGGTATCTCCTGTATCATTGCATTCCCGATTGCCTGGGTTTTCATGCACAAATGGCTCGCAGACTATGCACACCATGTTAACATCTCCTGGACGGTCTTTGTGCTGAGTGGTCTATCTGCCATAATAATAGCCCTGTTAACGATTAGCTCACAGGCTTTTAAAGCCGCAATAGCCAACCCGACGAAGACACTCCGAGACGAATAAAAAGAAAAATAAACAATTTAAAAGAATAGAATTAAACAGAATAATAACCGCCTAAAGCGATTGCCGAGGGCCCAAAACATAAAACCATGAGCGCAAAAAATATGATTAAAATAACCAATCTTCAAAAGTATTACCGCACGGAAGAAGTAGAGACTGTCGCATTGAACAATCTGAATATTCACGTAAAAGAAGGTGAATTTGTTGCCGTGATGGGTCCATCTGGTTGTGGCAAATCAACTTTACTGAATATAATCGGACTATTGGATGATCTGGATGAAGGGAGCTATTTATTCAACGATATCGAGGTGGCTAAATTCAAAGAACGTGGTCGGTCAGATCTTCGCAAACATAATATCGGGTTTGTATTCCAGAGTTTCAACTTGATCGATGAACTTACTGTATTTGAAAACGTGGAACTTCCTCTTGTCTATACCAATGTCCCAGCAGCCGAACGTAAGAAACGAGTTGAAGAAGTACTGGAGAAAGTGCAAATCATGCACCGCCGCAACCACTTTCCCCAACAGCTTTCCGGAGGACAGCAACAGCGTGTGGCCGTTGCCCGTGCTGTCGTCAATAATCCCAAATTAATTCTTGCCGATGAGCCTACCGGTAACCTGGATTCCAACAATGGTAATGAAGTGATGCAACTCTTAACCGAACTGAACGAAGCTGGTACAACCATCGTGATGGTTACCCACAGTGAACATGACGCCAAATTTTCGGATCGTATCATCCGCATGCTGGATGGTCAGGTTATTATGGAAACGACATCATTAGGATCCTAGCCAGGGCCAGCTGATCCTTTTAAGGGTAAGGAATGTTCTTAAAAATCTAAAAGCGCTTACCCATGAAGGGCCGAGAGCTATTAAACGAGTTTAAAGTATAAAACGATGAAAGGCATAAAATTAATTTTGAGACAATGGGGACGTAACCGTCTGTTTACCTTTCTTAATATCATCGGTCTAGCGATCGGGATCAGCGCAAGCTGGATTGTATTTCGGATTGTCAATTACGAATTCAGTTTTAACCAGAATCATCCCGACAAGGAACGGATTTACAAGCTTTACTCGGCATTTAAGGAAGGTGAAAATATCCATCGTTTTGATGGGACCCCCTACCCTCTTGGTGCTTATCTCGGTGCTAATCTAAAGAAAGATCTGACCGGACTGGAAGTGGTTGCACCTATTGCTAACCGATCATTTGAAAGCATCAAGGTAAAGCGTTCTAACAACGAAACGCTGGAATTCAATGAGCAGGATAAAATTGTTTCCGCCACCGCCGACTATTTTAAACTCGTTCCCTATAAATGGATCGTTGGTAATCCAAATACGGCGCTCAAAAACAACAATGAAACCATCCTGACGGCCTCCCGTGCAAAACAATATTTCCCCGATGCAGATCCAAAATCTCTTCTTGGCAAAACAATACAATACGATGATCAGCTTCTTACATTAACCGGTATTGTCGCCGACTTAGACTATCCGAGCAGTTTTGTCAGTAAAGAATTTATCCGTGTAAAACCCAATCCCCAGGAAGCAGACAATTGGGAGAATTCAAGTTCAAATTTCCATGTTTACATTAAATTAACTGAAAATGGGATGCCTTCGCAAGTAATTAAACTAGCTACCAAGAAGTTTCAGGAGATGGCTGGCGAAGAATTTAAGCAGTACAATATAACGGCCGGTTATGAGTTAGCACCACTGACGGACTTGCATTTCAATAAATTCATCTTGAACGGAAGTGACAAGCAGGTGTTGTTCGGATTGATAGGTATAGCCGTATTTCTCCTTATACTGGCAAGTATCAATTACATCAACCTGACCACCGCCCGTGTTCCGGCCCGGGCTCGGGAAATCGGTATTCGGAAAACATTGGGCGAACAACCCAGACACTTGACACTATCCTTTATCAAAGAAACCTTTTTTACCTGTTTATTTGGGTTATTATTCTCCTGGCCCTTGGTCAAAATATTCGAACTTACCTTTAGTACATATCTTCCGGAAAATATAAACGCTTATTCAGATAGTCTATCTGTCTTTATCTTTCTATTGGGACTTATTATCCTATTGACATTAATTTCCAGTCTGTATCCAGCTTATCTCATCAATAAAGTACATGTCGTAGAGGCCATCAAAATCCATGCAACAGATAAAATTTCGTTTGGTGGTATTTCGCTCAGAAAGATCCTCATTGTCTTTCAATTTGTAATCGCACAAGCTTTTGTCGTACTGACAGTGATCATGGGTTTACAGCTCCAGCATGCTTTAGACAGCGATGTTGGTTTTCAGGATGATGCTGTTATTACACTCAAACTGCCGTATAAAAAAGCAGAAGATTCGGGTAAAAGTCCATTTCTGTTGAAAGAACTTCTTCAAAAATATCCTGAAATTGATCAGATTTCGCTAGGCCACCTCCCCATGAATAACGACCAATGGGGAAATAATATCGTTATGCAGAGCGATACCGGTCAGATCTTGGTTAATATGCCTTTTAAATATATTGAAGAGAACTATTTGGATGTATTTAAAATGAAATTACTGGCCGGCCGGGCTCTCAAACTCTCGGATACAACTTCAGGAATACTGATCAATCAAAAGGCCATTAGTAAATTTGGATTTAAATCCCCAGCTGAAGCTGTCGGAGCAATTGTTACCGTAAGCGATCGTCCAACGACAATTGTCGGTGTACTGGCTGATTTCCACAACTTTAATCTCCATGCGCCATTAGAACCCCTTGCCATGCAAATATCAACTGATAAGGGCACGCTGCAGAATATAAATATCAAATTAAATGGAGATCCTAAAAAATGGCATCAGGCAATTGCATCCATCAAGACTGAATGGGAAAACGTATATCCAAATGCACCTTTTACCTACCAATTTTATAACGAGCGGATCAAGGAACTCTATGAGAAAGATTATCGCTTTTATAAAATAATCAATCTGTCAACGTCAATTACCATTTTATTAAGCTGCCTGGGATTGATTGGTTTAGTGACATTAACTACGCACCAGCGAACAAAGGAGATCGGGATCCGAAAAATTTTGGGCAGCACGGTCAGTGGCATCGTGCTACTGCTCTCAAAAGATTATATCAAACTAATTCTTATCTCGATCCTAATCGCTACACCGATTGCCTGGCTGGCGATTGATAAATGGCTCACAGACTTTGCGTTTAAAATAGAACTCAGCTGGTGGATGTTTATTATTCCGGCGATAGCAACTATCGGCGTAGCATTTTTAGCCATGGGCTATCAATCCCTCAGTGCTGCCCGTGCAAATCCAGTAGACAGTTTAAGAGATGAATAAAGAAGCTCAATAGTGATCAAGGAAAATGATGGGATTCAGTAATGTTCCCATCACAATCCATGTTTTTGAAGAACGAACCGCAAGAGAATACACAGAACACAGCAAAATTGACCAACACTACAAAAACCTAACCATATGATAAAGAATTATTTAATAACAGCCATCAGAGAATTAAGGAAAAAGAAGTTCTATACCGTTATCAATATCTTAGGGTTGTCGGTCAGTCTTACTGCCTCGATATTAATTATTCTCTGGGTACAGGATGAACAAAGTTTTGATAAATTCCATCCAGACTATGAACGTATATATACAGTCAATTCTCACTTAGATCCCGAACACAACGGTTCTATATGGGGATCTTCCCCAGGTCCTATTGGAAATTATGCACAAAATGTACCTGAGGTTGATTACGCAACGCGTGTTTCACGGGACTACAATACAACATTGGTCAATGACAAGTTGAAACGTCCCGTAACGGATATGAACATCTATTATGTTGACGGCAATTTTTTCAACATGTTTCATTTTCCACTGCAAGAAGGCTCTCTTGCAGGTTTTCAGGCTAATTACAAGCAGGCACTTATCACTGCATCAACAGCCGAAAAACTTTTTAGCAATCAGCAGGCTATCGGAAAGACTTTTCGTTACCAAAAAGATCTCTTTACTGTGTCCGGTATCCTACAAGATCTCCCCCAAAACTCCTCCATGCAGTTCGATGTCGTTATTCCATTAGGATATCATGCACAGCGATTTACAAACTGGGGGGGTAATGGAAAATGGAAAACAATCGATGAAGATCTGGGAAACTACAGCTTTTCAACCTATGTTAAAGTCAAACCCAACGCTTCTGCAGCACTTATCGGAAAATCTATCACAGACTCCTATACCAAAGCCCGTGACGGCGAAAATTCGACTGTATTTGTTTTAGACCCGTTAAAAACCATGCATCTAATTGCGCCCGACAGAAATAAATCTACACTTCGCATGGTGCAGATTTTTGGGATCATAGCGGTATTGCTGCTGGTCATCGGTGCAGTAAATTATGTCAATCTGAGCACCGCAAGGGCATTGGATCGGGCGAAAGATGTTGGTATCAGAAAGATTATTGGTGCCAACCGTCTCCACTTATTCTTACAATTCATCACGGAAACGGTTATTGTATTTCTTTGTTCGTTAGTGATCGCTTTTATCCTGATTCTGATCCTTCATACAGGATATAATCAGATTGCGCAAAAATCAATCAGCTTTTCTTTCCGTAATACGGCAATATGGCTGTATATTGGGGCTGCAATTTTGGGAACACTCGCGCTATCCAGTATATATCCCGCAATTCAACTGTCCTCATTCAATCCAATTCAATCCATAAAAGGGAAATCAGTAAAAGGTGTTTCATCTAATACAATGCGTAAAATATTAGTGGTCTTCCAGTTTACCCTTTCCGTGACGTTAATTGTGTGTACACTTGTCATCCGAAACCAATTGGCTTTTATCCAAAAGATCAACCTGGGCTATGACAGAGATCATGTCATAACCCTTGGTCTTCCAGAGGAAGCCTATAAGCATATAGATGCAATACGGACCGAACTCAAAAACAACAACGCCATACAAGCTGTCTCCTTATCCGGTGTTTACAACATGACCGACTTCGGAAATGCCACTGGGGATATAGATTGGCAAGGTAAATCTAAAGACAACAAACTGATTGTAGCTCAGGCGACCATTGATAAGGATTTTATTCCACTGATGAACATACAATTTCTCGAAGGGAAAAATTTTACTGGTATGCCAGCCGATTCTTCTGGCTATATCATCAACGAAACATTGGCTAAACAGATGGGCTTAAAACCACCCTATGTGGGATCCAACATGAGTTTTCATGATATCCCGGGACAAATCATCGGAGTGGTAAAAGACTTCCACTTCAAATCCATCAAAGATAAGATTGGTCCAATGGTCTTTTGGACACGTTGGGGAGCGGGCACTTTATATGTAAAAACAAGTACGACAAAAGCTCCTGAAGCCATTAAGGCTTTAGAAAAGATCTATAATCGCTATCCTTCCGATGCTCCATTTAATTATACATTCATTGATCAGCAATTTGACAATTTATATAAATCGGAACACCGGACAGGACTACTATTCAACATTTTTGCAGGTATTGCGATTTTTATATCCGCTTTGGGCTTATTTGCACTAGCAACTCACGAAGCACAAATGCGCATAAAAGAAATTGGAATCCGCAAGGTCCTCGGAGCAAGCACCTTTGGTGTCGTAAGACTATTGGGCAAAAATTTCGTGATACTCGTTTCTATTGCCATTTTGATTGCCTGTCCCATTGCGGTCTATTTGATGAATAAATGGTTAAGCAATTTTGCCTATAAAACAGATTTGGACATACAGACCTTCATCTTCGGCAGCATTCTGGCCTTGCTGATTGCCATTACCACAGTCAGCTATCAGGCTATTCGCGCGGCCTTGAGTAATCCTGTCGATAGCTTAAGGGACGAATAATTAACACGATAAACTATGATACAAAATTATATTAAAATAGCCTGGCGCAATATACTAAAGAATAGAGGTTATGCCACCATAAATATTGTAGGCCTCGCCGTCGGCTTGGCTTGCTGTTTATTAATTGTTATTTATGTACAGCATGAACTTTCCTACGATAAATATCATGTCAACAAAGACCGTATTTTCCGCGTCGTACATGACTATAAAGAAGTCGGCAGCACAGAACAGCATCAGATCTGGGGGAATGCTCCAGTTGGAGAAGCCCTGAAATCCGACTTCCCGGAGATAGAGAAGATCGTTCAATTCTCTGGGCAAACGTCCATCCTACTCAAACAAGGGGAAAATAGATTCCAGGAAGAAAATGTATTTTTCATGGATTCTACAGCATTCGATGTATTCAGCTGGAAAATGTTGGCTGGTAATCCACATACAGCATTAAAAAATGCATATTCTGTTGTATTGACAGAAAGCACAGCAAAAAAATATTTCGGTGACCAGAACCCGATCGGCAAAACCATTGAAGGGGGATTAGCAGCAGGTCGGGCTGATGCAGGTCTGTATACCGTAACAGCTGTAATGGAAGATGTTCCTGCCAACTCACATTTTACCTTCGATGCGCTATTATCTATGAGTACCTTCCGGAAAGCAAGACCCGGTGTCTTCGGGAAAGAAGGTTGGGACTATGTAGATTTTTACACTTACTTCTTAACATCGAAAGAATTTGATCCTACAAAATTCAGTCAGAAGATACCTGATTTTCTCAAACGTAATGTCCCGGTACAAGTAAACGCCAATTCAAAATACAGTTTCCATCTCGAGCCCATGCTTCAGGCATATATGCACTCCACTGCGGATCGCCAACCGGGAACAACAGGTAGCTTTCAAAATCTGTACATTTTCGCGATTATCGGTGGATTCATCCTGCTGATTGCCTGTGTTAACTTTATGAATCTTGCGACTTCCAGATCCATGGAGCGCGCCAAGGAAGTCGGTGTACGAAAAGCCATTGGGGCCAATAAAAGCAATCTGATACTACAGTTTATGTCCGAGTCGCTGGTACTCGTATTTATCAGTAGTATATTGGCTATCGCTTTGGTCCTTGCATTTCTTCCTTTTATGGAAGTTTTTTCAGGTAAACAGTTTGGCTATTCGACCCTCCTTAACGGCACCACCTGGACGATTTTCTTTTTGGTAACACTTATAACCGGGTTATTAGCCGCCAGCTACCCCGCTTTGATCCTCGCAAATTTTAAACCGATTAAAGTTCTTAAAGGAACATTTAGCAACAGTAAAGGCGGTACATTATTACGTCGGGCTCTCGTTGTCTTTCAATTCTGTCTTTCCATTGCATTGATCGCAGGCACCGTGATTGTATTCTCGCAATTGAATCAACTACAACAGCAGGATCTTGGATTTCAAAAAGCACAACGTCTAATCATCGACTATAATTTTGATGAGAAAGTCAACAACAATTTAGAGGCAATCAAAAATACCCTCGCAAAAGATAAAGATGTACTGTCGGTGACAGCTTCACGCACCGTACCGGGAGCATTTTTTCCAAATGCTGGAACAGAGATTATGTCTACAGATGGCAAAATGACCAATTTCGCGCCTTCACTATATGAAGTAGATATAGACTTTATCCCCAATATGGACATCAAGATGGCAGCAGGAAGAGCTTACTCACGCGATTTCCCAGCAGATAGTGCCCATTCACTTGTGATCAACGAATCGGCAGCCAAATTATGGGGCTATTCAAATCCACAGGATATCATCGGAAAACAATTTAGACAGTGGGGCAAAGAAGGCACGGTCATCGGCGTTGTAAAAGATTTCAATTACCTGTCCCTACATCGCAAAATTGAACCATTGACGCTACGACTTGAGCCAAGTAGCAGCCGTTATCTGGCTGTGAATCTACAAAAAGTAAATCAGCAAACAATCGCACGAATTAGCAAATTATGGGCAGAACTTGCCCCTCACCGTCCCTTTCTGTATAGCTTCTTGGACGATAATTTTAACCGTCAATACGAAGCCGATTTTAACTTCCGGAGACTCTTTACGGCATTTTCTAGTCTTGCCCTTTTCATTGCTTGTCTGGGTTTACTTGGATTGGTGACCTATACGGCGCAACAGCGTACCAAAGAAATCGGGGTCCGCAAAGTTCTTGGTGCTTCCATATACAATTTAGTGCTGCTACTCTCTTCTGATTTTATCAGATTATTAGTCATCGCGCTCTGTATCGCTACACCATTATCATGGATAGCAATGAACAAGTGGCTGGATAATTTCGCCTATCATATTGAGCCAAAATGGTGGATGTTTGCTTTTGCTGGATTTTCAGCTGTTCTCATCGCCCTGATCACCGTTAGCTTCCAAACGTTAAAAGCCGCTAAAGCCAATCCGGTAGATAGTCTGAGAGACGAATAAATAGTATACAAGCAAGAATAAACTTAATATATCAGCACGACACAAATAGATACAATCATGATCAAGAACTACATAAAAACAGCCTGGCGGAGTATTCGGGCCAACCGATTTTTCAGCATCCTTAATATTAGCGGATTGGCGATTGGCATCTGCATATCCCTGCTGCTATTTGCTTTTATCCGTCAGGAACTGAGTTTTGATACCATGTATCCAAAAGCTGATAATATCTATCGTTTGCACATGCAGTTGTCGGCAGAATACAATCGGGAGAAAATGATTAACCTGCCAAATGCAGTGGGTCCGGCCCTCAAATCAGATATTGCGCAGGTCGATAATATGGTACGGCTGGTAAAAGATGGCTTTGGCGCTACCGCTTCGATACGTGCCGGAGCGGAAAATTTCAATGAGAAACAATTGTACCTAGCCGATTCAACCCTGTTTTCCATCTTTGATTTCCAATTTATAGAAGGGAATGTTCGTACAGCATTTCTAAACAAAAAAAGTATTGTCCTTTCCCAATCAACAAAAGAAAAACTGTTTGGTAAGAGTGAAGCATTGGGAAAACTCATTTCCGTTAACCAAAGAGATACCGTACAGGTAACCGGCGTATTCAAAGATCTTCCCGCCAATAGCACCCTGGACTGTAATATGGTCATGAATATTATGGATTCCTGGATGGGGCAAAATGTCCATTGGAGCAATGCAAGCTATGAGACGTATATATTACTAAAAAAAGGATCCGATCCAGCTGCTGTTGCTCAACAAGCGACAAAGTTGATTGACAAATACGTAGAAAAAGACCATCAATATTATACTCAATTTTTCCTGCAACCACTGCTAAAGGTGCATCTTTACTCATCGAATCTTGGAGAGGGAGTTACCAAACGTATAGGAAACATTGACAGCATTCGAACACTATCTGTCCTTGCTTTTCTTGTCATCGCGATTGCCTGTATCAATTACATGAATCTGGCGACCGCAAAATCACAGAAGAATGCCAAAGAAGTGGGTGTAAACAAGGTGCTTGGAGCTACTAGGAGCCAACTGATTGTCCGCTTTTTTGTGGAAACCGCAACGATCAGTCTATTTGCAATGACATTAGGCGTGGTATTGGCCATTCTTTTGATCCCGCTATTTAATAACATCGGCAGCACAAACATTACTATTCAACAACTCCTGAACTGGGATATGCTAGGGATATTGGCGTTATCCTGGTTTATGATTACGTTTTTTGCGGGCAGCTACCCAGCCTTATTCTTATCGAAAATAAAATCGATCGCATTGATGAATAAGGGCTACAATAAACAAGGGAAAACAGTCCTGATCAGACAAATATTGGTGGTATGCCAATTTACCATTTCGATTATATTGATCATCGGCATCTCCGTGATGCTCACCCAGATGAATTTTATTCGAAATAAAGACCTGGGCTATCAACCTGAACATGTGGTCTCGGTCCCCATCCGTTCTTTCCGAAGCCTGGAAAAGCTCAACACACTCAATCAACAGGTCCAAAGCTTATCAAATACGTTGTCCACCACATTCGCACAGTCCGTACCCGGAAGTAACGAAAGCGGAAAAACAACTTATAAACTCAGCACAGATAAACAGGGTTTACCGACACTGAGCTGTGTTACTTATGGAAATACAGTAAATACACTTGGATTAAAATTGCTTGCCGGAACAGATTTACCTGATATATGGGGACGTACAGACTCTACCTGCTATGTACTGATCAACGAGAAAGTACTGAAATACTTAGGCTATAAATCTCCGCAAGAAGCCATTGGGAAGCATATTATCACTGAGATGAGTCCAACCAACTCGATCATCACCGGTGTCGTTCAGGATTTTAATTATACAAACCTTAAATCCGAAATCGGAGGTTACAGCTACTACACCATGAATGATCCCTCAGAATCACCACGCAACTTATTGATCCGTTATAAAACCACAGATGTTCAAGGATATATCGACCAAATAAAGAAGATATATACGACTGTCGCTCCTGAAGCTGCATTCGATTTTTCGTTTTTAGATCAACATGTCCAAAGCCAATATGAAAATGAAATCCGCTCATCCAATATCATGAGCATGTTTTCATTTCTTACACTTTTTATAGCCTGTCTCGGTCTGTTGGGACTAGCAGCCTATACCACCGAAGCCCGAAGCAAAGAAATCGGTATCCGCAAAGTTCTGGGAGCCAGTGTTCCGGGTATAATTCATTTACTGTCATCAAATTATATCAAACTGATTTTGCTTGCTTTTCTTATTGCTGGACCGATCGCTTATTATCTCTTTAATAATTGGTTAAATGATTTTGTGTATCATATTGAGATGCCTTGGTGGGCATACCTGATTGCGATATTAATAGTAACACTGGTCGCATTTATCACTATAGGATTTCAGACGTTTAAAGCCGCGCTATTGAATCCGGTAAATAGTTTAAGGGACGAATAGATCTTCACCTGGTTGAATCATTAAAACTAAAACGACAATGATTGGAAACTCACTAAAAACAGCTTATCGTTTTTTAAAAAAACACAAGTTGATTACATGTATCAATGTCATGAGCTTAGCCATCGGCATCACAGCGACATTAGTCATCTTTTTGATGATTCAATACGACTATAGTTTCGATAAACATGTTCCAGACAGGGAACAGGTTTACCGTATTGTTAGTGACGGTGACATTAAAAACGCGGGGGTATACATGCCTTTAGTACGAACTATGGAAGAAGAGCTACCAAACCTCGACGCCATAGCTCCCGTTTATCGAAGTCATGTTCAAAAATTGAAAATCACGACTCCTAGCAACAAAGCTCAAGTTTTTCCAAAAGAGCAACGTATTGTACTGACCAATAGTCAATATTTCAATATTTTACCACGCAAATGGTTATCCGGAAATCCACTTAGCCTCAATACAGCAGGCCATATCGTACTCACAGAAAAAACACTGGAAAAATTTTATGGAAATGAGTCTCCTGCCAATGTTATTGGCAAAACCATTGTTTATGCAGACAGTATTCCGCTCCAGGTCGTCGGCGTGGTCGAAAATGCACAACAGCACTCTGGCTTCAATTTTGACAGTTTTATCTCCGAAAAAACAATTCCCCAGAACAATAGTTTGAAGGAGATGTTTAATTGGGAAGCCTGGAACAGCATCTCTGACTCCCATCAGGTTTTGATCAAAACCAAACCCGGTACCCGACCAAACGCGGTAGAAAGTAATATTGCAAACCTATTAAAAAAGTATAAATTTAAAAATGGCGAGAAAATTACTGATCACCTGCTGTTACAACCGCTATCAGATGTCCATTTTAATACGACTTTCAATTATGAAGCTACTAAGCCTGAAACACTACGAAATCTGATCCTGTTGGCATTTTTCCTTTTGGCCTTAGGCGCGGTTAACTTTATCAATTTATCTACCGCGCAATCCATCGAACGGGCAAAAGAAGTGGGCATCCGCAAGACACTGGGAAGTTCAAAATCCACTTTAATTAAACAATTTTTGTTGGAGACTTTCCTGATCACACTTGCAGCCACTGTACTGGCGGTTCTACTGTTCCCCCTTTTTCTACAAGTCTTCGAAGGATTTATTCCTAGAAACTTAAACCTGGATTTATTGGATAAAAAATTGATTATAATGTTCCTATTGGCGCAGCTTTTTTTTGTCACGCTACTGGCAGGTTTTTATCCTGCTTGGGTATTGACGGGATATGCACCTGTATTAGCGCTCAAAAATCAGCTGGGGAAAAACACCAATCTTTCCAGAAGTGCATGGATACGTAAAGCATTGACCATTTTCCAATTTGTGATGGCCCAGGCCTTTTTAATCTGCGTATTAATTGTGATTCGGCAAATCAATTACCTATCCCATAAGGATATGGGATTTCAACGTGATGCCATCATCAATATCGATATCCCCGGTGCCTTTCAGAACTCGGACAAAGGACTATTCCTCAAAAATGAGCTTTTAAAACTTCCCGAAGTAAAAAAAATAAGCTTTGGAAATATTGCCCCGGCAATGAATGGTTATATGACAACTTCAATAGTTTACGATCAGTCTTCGGACAAAAAATCCTTAACTTTTGATAACCGCTCAGGCGATGAAAACTATTTGGATGTTTATAATATTCCACTTCTGGCAGGAAGAAATATTCGTTTACTGGACTCTACAAGAGAAATACTAATCAATAGAAAAGGTTTAGAATTACTAGGTATCCAAAAACCGCAGGATGCAATTGGCAAAACCTTCGAAAATGGAGCATCTAAGATTGTCGGTGTTATGGAAAATTTTGACATTGCTTCGGCGCGCCAAGCTGTCAAGCCTGTATTGTACATCGGAAGTAAGACAGGTTATGTGCTTCATATTGCTTTGGACCAAAAACATCCAGAAAACTGGAAAAAGGCAATCGACAAGATCACGGCCACCTACAAATCTACGTTTCCTGACGACGAGATCGACCTTCGCTTTGTAGATGAAATTGTCCAAAAATTCTATAACCAAGAAAAACGACTTTCCAAATTGTTGTCCTGGGCCGTCGGGCTGTCCGTATTTATTGCTGGGTTAGGCTTATTTGGGCTGACCATATTTACGGCTAATCAAAGAACAAAAGAAATTGGTATACGTAAAGTTTTAGGAGCTTCAATAGTGCAGATTACTTTTTTATTGCTCAAGAATTTACTTTCCCTGGTGGCAATAGCCTGTTTGATTGCATTCCCGATAGCATATTACTTTATGTCACATTGGCTAAATGATTTCGCCTATCGCACCACTATGGAACCATGGATTTTTGGGTTGTCTGCCCTCAGCCTGATAGCATTCGCCAGTTTCGTGCTCTCAACCAAAAGTATTATGGCTGCAAAAGCAAATCCAGTAGATAGCCTAAGGGACGAATAGATCAGCTACTGGTGGCGAGAATGGTATACAGTTAAATTTGAATCTAATATAGGTCACAATGATAAAGAATTTCATCAAAACCGCTTGGCGCAGTATTTTTTCCAACAAATTCTATAGCGCTATCAATATCCTCGGGTTGACCGCTGGACTAGTTGTGGGAATCTTCCTATTACTATGGATAAAGGATGAATTGTCCTATGATCGTTTTCACAAGAATCAAGGATCTATCTACAAAATTGGGATTGAGGGCGGGACAGGGATCTCAAAACGCATATTTGGATCTATCATTGCCCCAGTTGGAAGTTTCGCAAAGAAAGAAATCCCTGAGGTGCAGGATGCGGTACGTATCTTCAGGATCGGTGATGCCACCATCAAGTATAAGGACAAACGTTTTACAGAAAAGAATTTCGCCTTTGTGGACCCCAGCTATTTTAGTGTTTTTGACTTCCCGCTTATTCAGGGGAACCAAAGGCAGCCTTTTCCCGATAACAATTCCGTTGTTCTTACCGAAACTACCGCCCGTCGGTATTTTGGTGATGAAAATCCAATCGGCAAAACGGTGGTATTGGGAATAGAAGACCTGTGTACAGTTAGCGGAGTTATCCCCGACTATCCCGAAAATTCTTCCTTTCAATTTCAGGTACTCCTCCCCCTTTCACGGTTCAACGAGCAGGCTTACATCAAAAACAAAACCACCTACGACAATAAAACCTATCTGTCATCAATGGATGAAGATTGGTCCAGTTTCGCCTTTGGGACCTACCTGCAATTAAGACCCGACGCGAATCCTGCTGTGGTGGCTCAGAAATTACAAATGATACATGAACGTAATAAACCCGAAGATGCCCCCGTTCCTTACATTACACAGGAATTGGCCAAAATGCACCTTTATCAGATGGATGGTAGCGATGGCGGTATTGGCACGGTACATATTTTTATCGGGATCGCTCTGATCATCCTTGTCATAGCCAGCATCAATTACATCAATCTCTCTACCGCGCGATCTTTATCCAGATCCAAAGAGGTTGGCATCCGTAAAATTATCGGCGCCGGAAGAAAAGAACTCTTTTTTCAATTTATACTGGAAACGACTCTTCTTTTCACGATGGCCGCGACTTTAGCCATCTGCCTTGTTTTTATCCTTCTCCCCCTTTTTAACAGTTTCTCTGGCAAACAAATTTCCCTGCAACTATTTAGCACCGAACTATGGGGCTACATTTTAATGATGTTGATAGGTACCTTACTGCTGACCAGCATTTATCCTGCATTATTGCTTTCAAAATTTGATCCGATCAATGTATTAAAAGGTAGATTCGGAATGAAGAAATCAAATTTCAGAAAGATATTGGTGGTCTTACAGTTTACAGTATCCATTGTTCTCATCGCGATGACGATCGTTATCGGTCGACAATTGGAATATATACGCAACAAGAACCTAGGCTACGAAAAGAGCAATATTATCTCGGTAGCGATGGCACCAAAAATGGCGCAGCATTTTGATGCCGTCAAAAGTGATCTCCTGAAAAATAAAGGTGTAAGCGATGTCATTCGACTTGGCCGCGATATGGTATACGGTGGAGCATCTACTGGCGATAATGATTGGGATGGAAAACCCAGCAATTCAAATCTGTGGTTCAGCATGACGTATTCGGATCAATCAGCGCTTGATTTTTTCAAGATAAAGCTAACACAGGGAAAAAACTTTACCGGCTCACTGGCAGATTCTACACATTTTCTCGTCAATGAAACTGCCGTTCGCGAGATGGGATTGAAAAATCCAATTGGTAGCCGCTTACGGATCCGAACAGTTTCTGGAACCATTATTGGCGTGGTCAAAGACTTTAATTATGCTAGTGTACGTCAAAAGATCGAACCCATGGTTTTTCAATTTAGTCCAAAAGATTGCCAGCAACTTTATGTCAAAACAACCCCTGCTGGGACCGAATCAGCATTACATGCCCTCCAACAAATCTGGAAAAGCTACTATGACGATATGCCGATCAACTATAGCTTTCTGGATGAAAGTTATCAAAAGCAGTATATGAGCGAGCAAAAACAAGGAACATTGTTTAACTTCTTTGCCGTCATAGCGATACTGATTTCTTGCCTGGGACTTCTTGGATTATGCACCTATACTGCACAACTGAAAACCAAGGAAATTGGCATCAGGAAAGTTCTCGGCGCAACGGTCTTCCATATTATGCAGATGCTGAATAAAGAATTTTTGCTTTTGATCCTTATCGCTAATATTATCGCACTTCCGATTGCACTATACTTCACTTCGAATTGGCTCGATGGATTTGCTTTTAGAACAACAGTGCCGATAACAATATTTTTCTCTGCCGGGCTACTAACGATTATCATTGCCCTCTTTACCGTTAGCTTTCAATCCATCAAAGCAGCGATCGCGAACCCCGTCAAGAGTCTAAAAGACGAATAGCTTTTATGCATAAAAAATCGCCCCAAATATATTGAACAATTAATCAGCATACGGAAATAACAAACATAACCATCAAGCACCGCCATGATTAAATTATTTTTGAAAACTGCTTTACGCAATCTTAAACGAAACCCCTTACATACGAAAATCAATATTCTTGGATTGTCGTTGGGATTTACGGTTGCTTTGGTGAGCACCCTGTGGATCTTAAAACAATTTTCCTTCAACCGCAATCATGAGAATTATGACGATATTTATCAGGTCATGTTAACAGGTACATTCAATAATGAAAAATCTACTGGCCATTCGACTCCTATACCCCTAGCAAAGGTTATTGCATCTGATTTCACCAATGAGATGCAGCATATCACATTAATAACAAATGAAAGTAATAACCTTAAAGTCGGGAACAAGAAGCTCAATGCTGAGGGCTTTTATGCCATGGGCGAATTTTCTGAATTATTTTCGTTAAAACCAATACAGGGAGATATTTCAACCCCAACTGCTGCCTCTACCATTATTATCTCAGAATCATTAGCGCAACGACTATTTGGCTCCAATAATATTGTTGGAAAAACGATTCAATTCAATGGAAGAGAACAATATAGCATACAGGGTATCTTTGAGGACATTCCAGAAAACAGTACTTTTCAAGGATTAGAATATATCCTACCCTTTGTAGATTATCTTCATAAAAACGAAGGTATAGACCAAAAGTGGTCGCACTGTTATTTTCGCACATTCGGACAAATCGAGAACCCACAAAACATCCCTGGGCTTGAACGTAAATTGACCAATATCTTTAGAACAAACCTTACCGATATAAACCCCGAGATTCTTTTGCATCCTATGTCCAAATGGCATCTCTATGATGCATTCAAAAATGGTAAAAATGCAGGCGGACAAATTCAATATGTATGGATGTTTGCCTGGATCAGTATTTTTATCCTGCTGTTGGCAAGTATAAATTTTATTAATCTCAATACAGCCCGAAGTTTAAAAAGAGGGAAAGAAATTGGAGTTTTAAAATCTGTTGGGGTCAATCGTCGACAACTGATCGCTGGTTTTCTGGTGGAGTCAACCCTAGCTGTATGTTGCGCCTTTTTGATCGCGATACTACTGGCTACCCTAATCCTTCCCTGGATTAATACCATCACTCATACGACACTCCACATCCCTTTCGCCGATTTTCGTTTTTATAGTTATTCGCTATTAGGAATACTTGTTATAGGACTTCTTGCGGGTCTATATCCTGCATTGTTCTTATCCTCGTTTAATCCGATCCTTGCACTCAAAGGAAAAGTGAGCATAAGTATGGGTAGTTTCAATGCTAGAAAAGGTATGGTTGTCCTCCAGTTTGCTATTTCCATCTTTCTGATGATTGCAACCTATTTGGTCATAAAACAATTGCATTACACAAAAGGTCGTCCGATTGGCTACAATAGTTCAAACCTAATCAACGTAAACAATAGTAGTGAATTAATTACCAAAAACTTTGAGGTCCTGAGAAAACAACTGATGGATCAACGTCTGATTCAGGACGCCTCACTCACTTCAAATTTTGTCAACCATCTCTCTTTGACCGGTGGTGGTTTTAACTGGCAGGGGAATGAAACAAAGGAAGGATCTATTATGGGAATTTTCACCATCGACGAAAACTTCGCCAAAACGGTACAATGGAACTTTTTAAAAGGGAGGAACTTCTCAAAGGATTTCAAAACTGATTCAACTGCCGTAATTATCAATGAAGCAGCGGCGAAATTTATGGGGGTTACAGATTTGACGAGCAAACAATTATCTAAAAGAGGAATCAGCTATACGATTATCGGTATTATACAGAACACCTTATCCCAATCCCCCTTCAGCGCTATCACGCCTACGGCCTATTTCCTTGATTTTCTGCCAAAAAATAAAATAACACTCAGGCTGAATGAGCAGCAAGATATTAGCCAAACGATGAAAGCAATCGCCCAACAGTTCAATCGCTTTGATCCGGATCTCATCTTTGATTACACGTTCACAGATAAAGAATATGCCAAGCAATTTGAACAAATGGAAATGATTAAAAATCTGACCAGTATATTTACCGCGCTTGCCATACTGATTTCCTGCCTTGGACTCTATGCTTTGGTATCCTTTCTAACCGAACAACGCGAAAAAGAAATTGGTATCCGCAAAGTTCTTGGCGCATCAGAAGTTGGTTTATGGATATTATTGTGCACAGAGTATGTCTGGTTGACATTGATCGGTTTTCTTATTGCTGCTCCCCTAGCCTATCTATTAATGGAAACATGGCTCGACAATTACGTTTATCGCATTTCAATTAGCTGGACCGTATTTGTCCTTACGGGATTAACTGCACTGGTCATCACCCTCCTAACGGTTAGTTATCAAGCCATTAAAGCAGCATTAGCCAATCCGGCGATCACATTACGGAACGAATAGATCTACCTGTTCGGCGACGGACAGCAGACTGTCCGTTTCCGAACATACCACGCGAGCACAACAACACAAAAACACCTAAAAATCAAAAACTTACACTTATGGCAAACGAATTGAATTAGCTATTACTATTGTGGCATGACCAGCAAAAGCCTATCTATCCAGATAAACTACTTTGCGGGTCAGACAATTATGGAAAAGTCAAAAACTCAATACGATGATTAAGAATTACCTTAAAATTGCCTGGCGGAATATCAAAAAAAATAAGGGGTTTTCCTTATTAAATATGTTTGGCTTAAGTTTGGGCATTACCTGCTTCCTGTTATTAGCAGCCTATATATTTCACGAATCAAGTTATGAACGTTTTTTTCCAAATGCCGATCGTTTAGCTTATTTCAGTCTGACCTATAAGGCTCCCAATAGTACCGAAGAGGTAAACTCCAGTGTAACGCCCACAGCACTAGCACCAACCTTGCAAGCGGAGCTTCCCGAAATCGAACAGGCAACCCGATTATATGGATACTCCAAAGCCGGAAATATAGCTTCGAAAGATGAGACGACGAAGGAAAAAAAACTGATGTACGCCGATCCTAATTTTTTTAACACCTTAAGCTATACATTTATCGAGGGCGACGCGAAACATGCGTTAACCGAACCGAATCAAATCGTACTGACAAAAAAACTAGCCGAAAAATACTTCCCAAAACAATCTGCACTGGGAAAAACCTTGGCGATAGATAAAGTCAATTGGAAAGTCTCCGGTGTCATACAAGATCTGCCAACAAATACACAGATAAATTTCACGGCCATTCTTTCCAACAAAGATTTGCCACGCTACAAGCAACCAGAATGGTCTTCAGCAAATGACATCACCATTGCGCTGTTAAAAAACAAAGACAGTTTTGGCACGATTCAACAAAAATTAGATCAGATCACCAAAGCGAAATTTGCCGAGGCAACCAAACAAGGTTATCAATTTAGCTTTTCAATTGAAAAACTAATAGATATTCATCTTCATTCCAAGGCTGCAGGTTCTGGCAACCTGGTATATATCTATATTTTGATGGCTCTAGGAGCTGCGCTTATTATCCTGACGAGCATTAACTTCACAAATCTAATATTGGCACATGCCATCGAACGCAAAAAGGAAATCGGCGTTAAGAAAGTCTTAGGCGCTGCCCGAAAAACGATTTTCTTGCAATTCTTCTTAGAGTGTAGCTTGATGGTATTGCTTTCCCTTTCTTTCGCTTTGCTGGCTACATTTCTATTATTGCCCCTATTCAGTTCGTACATGGGAAGCGAAATGCAATTAACGGTATGGACAGATCCTAGGTTCTATGCGATCCTGTTTTTATTTTTTATCGTATTGACACTAATTTCTGGTGGATGGCCCGCCTATTCCATTGCCAGCTCAAAACCAATGTCTATTTTCAAACGGAAATTGGCGGAGAAACAGAGTGGGATTTCTTTTAGCAAGGTATTGGTTACTTTCCAATTTAGCATATCCATCTTCTTTATCATCTGTACCCTATTTGCGGGACGTCAAATGCAATTTATACAATCCAAAAATACAGGACTAGACCGTACCGATATGCTGGTCATCGATGGCCAGGGATGGCAGGACAAGGAGCGGCAATTATTAAAAGATAAACTGATGCAACTCAATAGTGTTCGGGGTGTAACTGCCTCCTATGACAATCCGGTCAATATTCAAGGCGGATATAGCATTAACACTGTTGAAGGTCAACCGACTGATTTCGAAATGGATGTGACAGCAATTCCTATCGAAAAAGATTTTGTATCAGTCTTTCGTATCAAAACAGTGGCTGGGGAACCTCTTTCCGATACAGATATTTTACGTGTACGGGATACCCTATCTCCGGAATATAGTTTTGTGATCAATACACTCGCTGCATCGGCGATGGGATTTACACCACAACAGGCAGTCGGCAAAAAAATCAATTTAAACGGCCGTAAAGGCAGTATTAAACAAGTCGTTGCCAGTTTTAACTTTGCCTCACTCCACAATGAGATTAAGCCAATTGTACTTTTTCCGGAATACTATTATTTTGGTAATATCTTCATCCGTCTAAACCCAGATGCACCAATTCAGGATGCAATAGCGCAAGTGAAATCTGTTGTGAAAGATATTGATGCGAAAAATAAATTTGAGTATCATTTTCTAAATGATGACTATAGTAAACTCTATTTAAAAGATCAACAGACGACAAAAGTCATGCAGCTCTTTTCGCTTATTACAATTGCCATTGCTTGCATGGGATTATTCGCACTATCCGCTTATGCTGTGCAACAGCGTGTCAAAGAAATCGGAATCCGCAAAGTATTGGGTGCTTCCGTATTCAAAATCGTCAAGATCCTCAGCGCTGACTTTATGGTACTCGTTTGTTCAGCACTTTTGATTGCCATACCATTGGGATGGTACGCCATGCATCGCTGGATGGACAATTTTGCTTATCACATTACACTGGACTGGTGGATATTTATCATCGCAGGATCAAGCGCACTGCTGGTTTCCTTTATTACAATCAGTTTTCAGACGGTAAAAGCAGCACTCACAAATCCCATTGACAGTTTAAGGGATGAATAATTTAATAAAAAAATAGAAATAACATGTTTAAAAACCATATTAAAATCGCTTGGCGGAATCTTTGGAAAAGTAAGAGCTATTCTATTATTAATATTATTGGACTTTCCATCGGCATGACTGCTGTATTGAATATCGGGATCTGGGTGCAAAACCAATTACAGTTTGACAATTTTTATAGCAACAAAGAAAACTTATATAAGATCTGGATTAAAAGCCAAAATGATGAGGGAAAAGTAGGTATGAATGAGATTACTTCTGGACGAGCAGCACGTGCTCTCGTGGAAGACTATCCAGAAGTTGAACATGCTGCGCGTATGTATTGGAGTACCACTAGACTGATGTCATTTGATGACAAAAAAATCAAATCCAAGGGAAATGAAGTCGATCCAGATTTTATCCGCATGTTTGATTTTAAACTCCTCAAAGGAAATGTTGATCAAGCTTTACAGGAAACAAAAAATATCATTCTTACGGAAAGCTTGGCCAAAAGCATATTTGGTGATGTAGATCCATTGAATAAAACCATCATACTTGATAATAAGGAGCCTTATCAGGTTTCTGCAGTTATGCAGGATCTTCCAAATAATACAAGTTTTGATTTCACCTACCTGATCCCTTTAGCCGATGCTAGCAAATATTCACCAAATTGGAATACAATCACATTCTCAAGTTACGTACAATTAAAGGCGGGAACTAATATTGACGCTTTTAATAAAAAGCTTGTGAACATAATTGAGAAAAAATCCAACAACGAGTTAAAAGGGTCTCTGTTCTTATATCCAATATCCAAAATGCACCTGTATTCAAAATTTGAACAGGGTATTCCAGTTGGTGGAAAAATTGATCAGGTTAAACTTGTTGCGGGAATTGGTTTATTAATTTTATTGATAGCCTGTATCAATTTTATCAATCTCAGTACAGCGCGCAGCCAAAAAAGGGCAAAAGAGGTCGCTATACGAAAAGTTGTCGGGGCACAGCGTTTCAACCTCATTGTACAATTTCTGACAGAATCCCTATTATTGGCGATAATCTCAGGGACACTTGCGATCACATGGACATTACTGACGCTTCCCCTATTCAATAAGATTTTTGATAAGCCGTTGGTTCTTGGATTGTCAGATCCAGCAATCTGGTTTTCGTTGATCGGGTTTATTTTTCTAACAGGTATCCTGGCGGGACTATATCCTGCATTTGTAATATCGGCCTTCAAACCAATAAAATCGTTAAAGATATTCGGACAATCAAAAAAAATCCCCTTGAATTTCCGTGAGGTATTGGTCATTTTTCAATTCGGTATTGCCATCATACTTATTATTGCCACGATTATCGTCCGCAGGCAAATTGAATATGCGGGGCAGCGTGATGTTGGCTATAACATTTCCCAATTGATAGAGATTGGCATGGAAGGCGATATGGGCAAAAATTACGAAGCGATCAAGTCCGAACTGCTCAACAATAGAGTAGCTACTGCTGTCACACGTACCGGATCATCAATCACTAGCTTTGCTGGAAGTGCTTTTGGGGGGTTCTCCTGGACTGGCTCAACACCCGAACAGGAGAAAAAAATGGGCTTTGATCTAGGAAGAGCAGAAAATGGCTTTGTCAAAACTCTCGGATTAAAACTCACCGCCGGTCGTGATATCGATTATCCAAGATTAGCTACCGATAGCGCTGCAGCATTGCTGAACGAAGCCGCTATCAAAGAAATGAAACTGGAAAATCCTATTGGAAGCTTTCTAAAATGGGGAGACAATACCTATACAATCGTTGGTGTAATCAACGACTACATCAGCGGTTCTCCGTATAGTCCCGTAAAGCCTATGTTTATTTATGCCAACAAGAAATCCTTGTACAATTTAATTATCCGGACAAATCCGACTTCTCCCATCCAGGATCAGCTAACTCAGATCGAACAGATCATTAAAAAATTCAATCCTGCTTATCCCTTCGAATATCAATTTGTCGATCAAAAATTTGCGGGTAAATTTAAAGATCAGCAACAGACAGCTCAACTGGCATTCATCTTTTCGGGGCTGGCGATTTTCATATCTTGCTTAGGCTTATTTGGTTTGGCATCTTATATTGCAGAACTCAGAACCAAAGAAATTGGTATACGCAAGGTACTCGGTGCTTCTGTTAGTGGCATTACAGCCATGCTCTCCAAAGATTTTATCAAATTAGTGATTGTTTCCATTTTGCTAGCCTCTCCTATTGCATGGTGGGCAATGAATAAATGGTTGCAGGATTTCTCCTATCGAATTGAAATACAATGGTGGATTTTCGTGTTGGCAGGTGCTGCAGCCCTTTTGGTCGCCTTCGTGACAGTAAGTTCACAAGCCATTAGAGCAGCAAATCACAATCCGGTCAAAACATTAAGGGATGAATAATTATCCATTATCTAATATCTCAACAGAAAAGACATGGTCAAAACATATATCAAAGTAGCCTGGCGGAACTTATTGAAGAACAAGGCTTTTTCAGCGATTAATATTCTTGGTTTGGCCATCGGTATGGCCGGAGCCTTACTTATTGCCCTATGGTTGCAGAATATGCTGAGCACAGACCGCTTTCACGAAAAAAGTGAACGTCTTTATATTATCAGTAACCGCGATTCCTATCAAGGCGAATTATGGGCTTGGACAAATACGCCTAAGATCATGGGGCCAACACTGAAAGCTGATTTCCCCGAAATCGAAAGTTTTACACGTATCGAGCAGGATGATAAGTTTCTGACAAGCTATGCGGATAAAAATCTAGTTTCCAGCGTTACCTTTGTCGATCCCGGGTTCTTCAATATGTTTAGCTATCCCTTGCTTAAAGGTGATAAATCCAATCCGCTTAAAGATGCAAACTCAGTTGTCATTACGGAAAAATATGCAAAAGCCCTGTTCGGTGATACAGATCCAATAGGAAAAACCATCAAAATTGAATCAACGTATTTAGTGACTGTCCAAGCGATCGTAAAAGACCCTTCAAGTTATAGTAGCATACAATTTGATTACCTGCTTTCATGGGAGCTGGCCAAGAAAATGGGCTATGTAGATGAAAATTGGTCCAATAACTCTACTTATACCTATGTGCTGTTACGGGAAGGGACAAGGTTGGAAGACTTCAATGCCAAAATCAGACTTTTCAGCCAGAACCATATCAATGTCGGCGGCAACGAAATTAAATCTACAAACGAAATTTTTGCATTTCCATACAAGGACACCTACCTCTACAATAAAAGTGAAAACGGGGCTTATACAGCCGGACGGATCCAATTAGTTCATTTATTCACGTGGATCGGTATCTTTATCTTGCTTGTTGCCTGTATTAATTTTATGAATCTCAGTACAGCCCGCTCCGAGAGAAGAGCCAAAGAGGTCGGCGTACGCAAAGTAGTCGGTGCACAAAGAAAAAGTCTGATTCTACAATTTATCATCGAGAGTGTCCTGGTCAGTATGGCAGCAATGATTATTGCTTTCATCACTATCGTATTGGTTCTTCCAGCCTTTAATGATTTGGTTGAAAAAAATCTCACCATATCCGTCCTGTCCGGAAATACCTGGTTATTTTTAATCGGATTCACTTTGTTGACTGGCATATTGGCGGGAAGTTATCCCGCATTTTTTCTTTCCTCTTTTAAACCACTGAAAACATTAAAAGGAAAATTGAATACCTACAACAAAGGAATCAGTGTACGTTCCATCCTGGTTGTTGTTCAATTCAGTCTCGCAATTATCTTGGTCATAGCAACCATCATCGTTTCACAACAGATCCGACATACCAAGGATCGGGATCGTGGCTATAATGATAACGGGCTCGTAGCAACTCGGTTTACCGGCAAAATCAATGGCGGAAAAATTTACCAAACTCTTCGAAATGAGTTGTTGGCCAGCAATGCGGTGATTTCAGTGTCCAAAAACATGTCCCCGGTAACGGATCGTTATAGCAATGGCTGGGGCTTTTCCTGGCCGGGTAGTACCGAAAACGATAAAAGAATTTCCTTTGACCGCTTCAGTACCGATGCCGATGCCGTGAAAACGTTGGGATTTAACCTTGTTGCAGGAAGGGATATCGATATATACAAATACCCAACAGACAGTAATGCCATGTTACTGTCCGAAACAGCCGTCAAGCAGATGCGTTTACAGCATCCTGTTGGGCAAACAGTAAACGGGGATGGTCAAAATTGGACCGTCGTTGGAGTAATTAAAGATTTTATCACCGAATCTCCTTTTTCAGCAGCTTATCCAATGATCGTCCTGGGGCCAAAATCCTGGTTTACAAATATCCATTATCGCTTAAATCCAAACAACAGCACTGCCTCGAACTTAAAAACCATCGAGGCTATCTTTAAAAAATTCAATCCGGAATATCCATTTGAGTATAAATTCATCGACGAAAATTTTGAAGCTAAATTCAAAGAAACGCAGGCTATCGGGACGATTTCAATGCTTTTTTCAGGTTTGACCATCTTTATTTCCTGTCTTGGTCTACTCGCTCTGATCGCCTATATGGCCGAGACGCGTATGAAAGAAATTGCCGTTCGCAAAGTCCTGGGAGCCAGCGTAACACAAGTAACTTCGTTGCTATCTGTAGACTTTATTAAATTAGTGATTATTGCTATTATGATCGCCTCACCGATCGCTTGGTGGATAATGGACAAGTGGTTGCAGGATTATAGCTACCGCATACAGGTTCAATGGCATTATTTTGCTTTTGCCGGATTAATGGCAATATTGATCAGTATGGCAACCATCAGTTATCAAGCTATTAAGGCTGCCCTTAGCAATCCGGTGAATAGCCTTAGAAATGAATAAATAATACGATCTCATCATGATAAAGAACAATCTAAAAATAGCGTGGCGAAATCTAAGAAGAAATTCTTCCACATCGATCATCAATATTACCGGGCTAGCCATGGGTATTGCGATCTGCTTACTGATAAGCCTATATGTCGCTGATGAATTTAGTTTTGATCGGTTCAACACAAATGCAGATCGTATAGTACGTATAGTCTTCCGGGGTACAGTAAAAGGGGGAACAATCAATGAGGCACATGTGATGCCTCCCGTGGCAGCCACAATGAAGGCTGAATTAGCCGAAGTCAAGGAAACAGCCCGTTTGAGACAAGGCGGAGCTCCCCTATTTACAGTTGGCAATAAAGTTTTTCGTGATGAACAGATGGCCTATGTTGATGCCTCCTTCTTTAAAATATTTACCTTGCCTCTTATCAAAGGTGATGCGAATACCGCTGTCAAGATGCCCTATACCGCGGTAATATCTGAATCCATGGCACGCAAATATTTTGGAACAACAGACGTCGTAGGTCGGGATCTCGCCATAAAAGGTGATCAAAATATTTTAAAAATTACAGGAGTGATGAAAGATATCCCCAAAAACTCGCACTTCCATTTTGATATCTTTACCTCTATGGCTGCACTGGAAGACTCCCGTTCAAACTCCTGGATGACATCCGAGTACTACACCTACGCACTCCTCAAGGAAAATACCTCATTAAAAAATCTAGAAAAAAACTTAACGACCTTATTTGACAAACATGTTGGGGCTCAGTTTATGGCCGGATTCGGGATGAGTTATGAGGATTACAAAAAGTCAGGCAATACAATAGGTCTCTATTTACAGCCGCTGACCGATATCCATCTGCATTCCAATTTTGGCTACGACCTCAGCCCATCAGGTGATATCCGGTATATTTATATTTTTGGTGCGATAGCCCTTTTTATGTTATTGATCGCTACGATCAATTTTATGAATTTGTCTACAGCCAGCGGTTTCCGGAGAAGTCGGGAAGTCGGTGTACGTAAAGTATTCGGTGCTGACAAGCAAAGCCTGATCCGTCAGTTCCTCTCAGAAGGTATTCTGCTGACTTATCTGGCATTGTTTCTGGCAGTCGGAATTGTTTTATTGGCTCTTCCTCTATTTAATCAACTATCGGGTAAATCCATTGCAATCCATCAGCTCGATTTTGCCAAAATCATTCCCCTCCTGCTCGCATTCGGCTTATTGGTAGGTCTATTTTCGAGTACTTATTCTGCATTATATCTAGCTGCATTCAACCCTTTGACTGTATTAAAAGGACGTTTGTTGCGATCTACAAAACGGTTCAACCTCCGGAGCAGCCTTGTGGTCTTTCAGTTTATTATTTCCGTAGGGCTCATTTTCTGTACCGTAGTTGTCATCCGGCAGCTCGATTATATGCGGAACATCAAATTAGGTTATGAAAAAGAGAATGTCATTGTGATCCAGAGTTGGCCCTTGGGCGAAAACGAAAAAACTTACGTCAAGCTATTATCCGAAGACAGCCGTATCAAGCATATCTCCCGTTCATCTTACCTACCCGCTGGAGAAACCAACAACAATAACTTCTTTGTCTATCCGGACGGCAATACCGAGAAATGGGTCAAAACACTGCGTTATGATGTAGACGAGGAATATATTCCTGCAATGGGTATGCAGCTTCATGAGGGACGAAATTTTTCGAAAGCTTTTGGTAACGATACCTTATCCATTATCGTGAATGAAACCGCAGCAAAAGATCTGGGCTGGAAAGGAAAAAGTCTTGGCCGTACATTGACCAATAAGGATAATAAAACCTATCGTGTCGTGGGTGTTGTCAAAGATTTTCATTTTAAATCGCTACACGAACCCATCTCACCCTTAGTCATGGTATTGGGCGATCAAGCTGGAAGCCTGATTATCAAAACAGAGACAAAAGATACCGAAGCGCTGATTCAAAAGTTGAAAGCGGAATACGACGCCTTCCCTTCCGATATTCCATTCAACTATTCTTTCCTCGATGAGCGCTATGCCCAAACCTATCAGGCCGAAGTCAAAACAGGAAAATTGTTGAGCATATTCGCCGGACTGACAATTTTCGTCGCTTGTCTGGGTTTATTTGGATTAGCTATTTTTACAGCAAACCAGCGCCGGAAAGAAATCGGTATACGTAAGGTCATCGGCGCTTCTGTTCCGGGTATTACAGGGATGCTTTCGACAGAATTTATCAAACTTGTCCTGATCGCTATCGTGATTTCTTCACCCATAGTCTGGTGGGCGATGCACAAATGGCTTGAAAATTTTGCTTACCGCGTTGAGATACAATGGTGGATGTTTGCCCTTGCGGGGCTACTTGCGGTACTGATCGCACTGCTGACCGTGAGTTCGCAAGCCATCAAAGCTGCGATAGCAAATCCTGTCGATAGCCTACGGGAGGAGTAATCTCCAATACGGACAAAACAGTGATATTGTAAACGCAACACAATAAAATTATGATTAAAACATATTTCAGATCAGCGCTACGGCAACTATGGAAACATAGCTACTATACCTTTTTAACAATTGCTGGTTTAGGGCTGGCAATTGCATGTAGCTTATTTATCTATAGCTATAACAGTTTCCAATATAGTTTTGATCAGTTTCATACCGATAAAGATCGCACCTTTCTAGTCGTACAGGATCTCAAACTAGAACAGGTCGAGCATAGCAAAGGCGGATCCTATGCCATGTACAACGCTATTTCACGTGAAATTCCACAAGTGGAACGAACAGCATTGTATATGGATAATAAAGACTTGACGCTACGGATCGGGGATCAACTTTATAAAACAGAGGGCAAAGCCGCTTTTGTTTCATCAGCATATTTCAACACCTTAAATTTCCCTTGGCTGGAGGGATCCCCAAAAGATCTGGATCAGCCTAACACCGTCGCGTTAACCAAGACAATCGCCAAAACTTATTTTAATAACGATAACCCCTTGGGCAAAACGATCCTGGTTGATAGCAAATTCCCGGTAAAAGTCGTGGGTATTATCGATGACAGCAACAAAAATTCAGACTTCCGTTCAGAAATCTATCTTTCGCAAAGTTCTGTTGCTACCTTATGGCAGATCCCTCAAAACGATGGATTCTTTAACAATTGGGGCTATTCCAACTCTAGTAATAATATTCTCGTCACCTTAAAAAATGTAGCTGATAAAGGTACCGTCGAACAGGCCATTCGTACGCTTGTTGCCAAATATTGGCATAAAGATGTATTACAGACATTCAATTATAAACTCCTGCCATTGACAAGCTACCATTTTGACACAGACTACGGAAAAGGAACACAACGTACACTATTGAATATTCTGGTCGCAATTGCAATCGGGGTCAGTATCATGGCTTTGGTCAATTACAGCAACATCACCTTTGCCAGACAAATGAACCGCAGTGTAGAAATGGGCGTGAGAAAGGTATTGGGTAGTTCCAAAAGACAGCTGTATATTCAGTTTCTATTCGAAACCCTGATCCTGACCGCTGCTGCTGTTATCTTCGCCTTAGTTTTATTACTGATCTTTTCAAACTGGGCAAATCAGGCTCTTTTTCCAAATGAACCCGTACAGATTATCCATCCCCTATCATTTATGGGGATCATTGGTATTATCTGGATTTTCACGAGCTTATTGACCTCCGTCTATCCGCTGATTTTCGTCAACCGGATGAACATTCAGCAGGCACTGAAAAAGCTGACCATAGGCCCCTGGAGTTTTAGCCGCAAAACGCTTATTGTGTTTCAGAATGTGATCGCCATGACGCTGCTGATTGCCACTTTCGTTATTGTCTTACAGGTAAATCATCTCAAAAACACAGATATAGGATTCAGCAGAGAGCAGGTTATCCTGCTTCCGTTCACAAAAAAAATGATCCAATCAAAAGCGAAAATCGCTCATTTCATTAGCAATAGAACCGATATTCAATCCTATACTTTTAGCGACAACCCACCTTCATCTGAAAAGGTATGGGGCGGAACCATCCAGTTTGACAACAGAACGGATTGGGAGAAATGGCCTGCGCGATACGCTATCGGGGATTCTGCTTATATCAGCACATTCAACATCAAATTATTGGCGGGAAGAAATTTCAATGATAATCCGCAGAAGCCAGAATTTCTAGTCAACAAGAATATGGCTGCCGCATTGGGTTTTAAAGATCCCAATGATATTATCGGCAAATCTTTAAACGCCGGCGGGCTGAACGAAGAACAAGCGGGAACAATAGTAGGTGTTGTTGCCGACTTTAGCACCAATTCGCTGAACGAACCCATCTCCCCTACAGTAATTGGGTATAACGAAACACGGTTAAAAAATGTAGCGATTAAACTAAAGGGTACCGATCATCAGCTGCTCATGAAAGATCTGGAACAACAATGGAAAAACTGGTATCCGGATGAAGTGTTCCAATACAGATTCTATGATCAGCAGATTGCTCAGCTCTACAAGAAAGAAGCATTACTGGAAAAACTGATCTGGATCGCTGCTATCATTGCGATAAGCATCAGTATGCTCGGTTTTCTAGGATTGCTCTCCATCAATATTCTGAAACGAACAAAAGAAATCGGAATCCGGAAAGTGTTAGGTTCTTCGGTAACAGGTATTATTGTCTTGTTGTCACAAGATTTCTTCAAATGGATCACCATCGCCTTTGTAGTTGCGACACCGCTGGCTTATTATCTTATGAACCGCTGGCTGGACAATTTCCCATTTCGGATCAGTATGGGCTGGTGGATCTTTGTATTGGCTTTTTGCGTTGGGCTTATTTTAACGATTGCCGTGGTATCCCTACAATCTATAAAAGCAGCTACAGCCAATCCTGTTGATAGTTTAAGGGACGAATAGGAAAGGAAGCTGTTCCATATTCGAATAAGTCCTGTCTAAAGTACATAACTGCTGATGATATCGCTATAATTTGGTGTCGGGTCTATTCCGATATAGGAGACCCTAAATTCATATTCCCGAAAGGACTCCAACCCATCGATAATACAGCTGCTTTTCGAACAGAGCCGTGTGCTCCAGTCTACATTTTGACCTTTGATGCGGAATTGATACTGATACATGCGTGCTCCCCGCCATCGTTGTGTTTTTAGCTTCACGCGCCCACTGCCCACCTCCTCGGGACGAGCAATTAGTTGCCCCGCTTTGGGAACCACCCCACCATAGGACGTTTTGGATTTTCTGACAGCATAACCTGCAGCTAAAATAATCGTCGGATCCGCGTTGGCTATTGTATCTACATATTTAGCCAGTTCTTTCAGTACATACGCCAGTTCAGTTCTTTTTTGATTACGGATCAGTATAGCACGTGTATCCCGATAATAGGCTTCCGTTGCGGCATTCCGAAATGCAAGGAGCGCTTCCTCCAAAATTGACAATGCTGGTACAGGGGCCGCAAACAGTTCGGTTTCAGCAGCCATTTTACTCAATACCTGTTCCGCCATCTGCATTAACTCAACATCCTTATGCCCTCTTTCATTAAGTGTAACTTGACTCATCTTTTTTAGAATTAAAGGTTCCAAATAAAATTGTTTACATAAGCAAAGATACAGTCAGGGGACTCGCGGATAGGGGTAAAATTCCGCCAAAATGATAAAACCCGAAAAGACTATTTGGCGGAATTTTACCCCCTATTTTCGCTGATTTCAAACAAAACTTTATGTCAAATATTGCATTACACGCCAATAAACATCCTTTTCCCGAAACAGAACGATCCGGTATCATCCACATTGGGATTATTTGAAAAATCAAAAAACCAATTATATTCTGAAAAATACAGATGGAAAAGTTCGCAGTCATCTTCTGAAAAAACAGAAAACAATTGAGCTATCGGAGATCCCCCTTTAGGAATTCAATTTTACAGCTGAGCTAAAGCCGAATAATATAAACATAGTGCTTATCATTCATTAAACATTTGCTGAATTCATCTAGGGAAGGTATAAAACCAATATGATGTCGGCGCTTTCAAATTAAACATGGCACAAATCAAATTGAAAAAATTGAACATCTCATTTGATGACTCCTTTTATTAGCAAGGAACTCCCTTTCTCAAATAAAAAACAGGAAATAGTTATTTAGTATAAAACGATTCTCCTCTTGAAAACCGAAATGTATTAGCTATAAAACGGAACTGTTCACTTGATACAACCAATTGCTGCCATATTCTTACAGTATTCCATTTAATTTTTCTGCTTACCGGTCTGGCTATCACTATTCTTTCGGAAAACCGAAGAGATCAAGGTGTTCACGCATGTACAACGACTGTCCGATTTCGGACAGTCCAAACAGCGGAAGCCATCTTAAAAAACTAACAGTCAAACGAATATATACTTGGCTAAGGATTTGTATTACCGTACGCAAATTAGCAAAAACCAAAGCCGGCATCCAATCTGTTTGCGGTGATGGAAATAAACCTTATACGAGTGACAATGACGTTTACAAATTTCAAAATTGCCTGGCGGAATATCCAAAAGAAAAAAATTCAAAACCTGATCAACCTAATCGGATTAACCCTTGGCATTACTTTTTTACTGCTGGTCGGAGCCTATGTCTGGGATGTTCATCAGGTAAACAGCAAGATCAAAAATATAGATCAGCAATATCTATTGCAGAGCAAGTATAAGACAGAAGGATTTGGGATCAATTTGACTACGATCGGAGCGCTGCCCAAAGCCCTGTATGAAGAATATCCAAATTTGGTGACCAATTATTACCGTATCGACGGATTGACCGGTATTGTAGCAAATGGTGCTACGATTTATGAAGAAGGAATGGCGCTCGGTGATCCCAGTCTTTTGACCATGTTTGGTTTTGAGCTTTTAGCAGGCAATCCGGAGACCGCGCTCAACAATCCTTTTTCTGTGGTGATCACTGACCAGGCTGCCCTAAAATATTTTGGAACTATAAATGTGCTTGGAAAAAGCCTACAGATTAAAAACTTCAAAGGAGAAAAACATGATTTTGAAATTACTGCGGTCATAAAAACTGCCGTACAAAATGCGGTCATGGATCTGACAAAGAATATGCATTCTGACATTTTCCTGCCCATTGCCAACGAAGAATACTTCGGTCGGGCCGTGGATAACTGGGATAATCCTTACATCGCAGGTTATCTTGAATTGAAAGCTGGGGTGACGACCCAACAACTGAATGCGGCCATTCAAACGCTGGTTCATAAAAATACAGATAAAGAATTCGCTATCGCCTACAGTCCTGATTTAAAACCGCTGAAAAGCTATTATCTAGACGATAATCAAGGCGCGGTACGCAAGATGATTCAGACGCTAATCTGGATTGCTATTTTTATCCTGGTCATGGCGATCATCAACTTTATCAATTTCAGTATTGCACAGCATATTACACGGCTAAGAGAAATCGGTGTACGCAAAATTATGGGATCCTCTAGACTGCAATTGGTAAGGCAATTACTGACAGAATATATCCTTATCGTAGCAATTGCGGCTTTGATCAGTTTGCCCATCTATTGCATCATACGCCCGCTGTTTGCACATGTACTGATGCGCGAGCTGCCCACTCTAATTAATTTACCGGGCTATTTTTTCGGTTTATTAGGTTTATTGACCGTAGTGGTCGGTATACTGGCGGGACTATATCCAGCCATTAAACTGTCCAATATCAAGATACTTCCTTCGGTCAAAAATCAGTTCTCGGCATTGGGTGACAAGCAATTGGTTCGAAAAGTACTCTTGTTCTTCCAGTTCGCTGTTGCACTGCTCCTGTTGGTCTGTACCCTAATTATCTCCAAACAGGTAAATTTATTTATAAACAGCAATTTAGGATATAACAAAGAGTATCTATTGACCGTACAGGCACCAAGGGACTGGTCCGAAACTGGTATCCGGAAAATGGAGACCGTCCGGCATGAACTGCTGCAGGAATCAGCGGTCAAGTCCGTAAGTCTCTCCTATGAGACCCCAGGGTTATTAGGCTCCAATATGCAACCGGCTTTTGGCAAGAATAACGATACAGAGGTACAGGTTCAACGGATTAACAGCGACAGTTACTTTCTGGAAACCTATGAAATCCCACTATTGGCAGGTACCTTTTTACCCAAAAATGCGGTTGCTGGAGCCACAAATAGACCCGTTGTGATCAACAGGAAAGCCATGGAAGATTTTGGTTTCGGTAACGCCCAAAATGCAATCGGTCAACAGATCGCCCTGAACGATCCAAAAGAGAAGATGACCATTGTGGGCGTCACCGAAAACTTTGTTGCAAATTCTCTTCACCGGGCATCTCCGGCTATTGTCTGGACAGATATCCATGAAAATTTCCAATACCGATACCTGAGTATCCGTTTAAAACCGGGTCAACTCTCCAGCGCAGTACAGGGACTGGAAAAGAAATGGACCGCATTAATGCCTGATGCACCATTTAAATATCAGTTTATGGATGAACGCATCAAAGGTTTATATGAAACGGAACTGCAACTGCATCGGGCGGCACAGATTGCGAGTGCTGTTTCACTTCTAATCGTTGTATTGGGACTGACCGGCCTGATCTCCCTATCGATTCATCTCCGTAACAAGGAAGTAGGTATCCGTAAAGTACTGGGCGCCTCATTAGCACATTTGATGCTGTTATTTTCGAAGGAATACTATGGCATATTTCTGTTGGCGGTTTTGGTTACAGTCCCATCCAGCTATATGCTGATGCAACATTGGCTACAGAACTATATCATCCGGATAGAGATCAATGCATTTACCTACCTGTTGCCACTGGGCATACTGCTGAGCATACTTGGTCTACTGGTAGGCTTCATCGTATTTCGGGCGACCCGGTTTAATCCTGTTGAAAAATTGAGGGATGAATAAGAAAAAATAAGCCGTAGGTGGTGTTCAACGCTCGCAAAAAGTGCATTTATTATTAACCGATTGGGAATGAAAGTTTATAATTGGTGTACCTACGGCTTAGGATCTTTGAAGCAATTTTTAACTGTTCGCAGTGAACAGCTAAAGATTGCTTATTTCTTTTCAGTCGATTTTGCGTGAGCAGCTAAAACATACGCAAAACCATATTTAGATTTCTGCCGATTAATTTTGCGTTCATCAGACCAATTAAGTAAATCATCTAGCACCTTCATCAGGTTTTTAGGATCTATATATTTCTCTAGCTTAACACAGCAGAAGTTATGTATTTCATCAGGTCTTTTTTCCTCATTAAAATATCCTGCATCAATTTGGTCATCCAAAAAAGCACTTATCTTTTTCACTTCTTCTGCTGTAGAATTTTTATAGTGATCAATATCATGACGAGCGTCGATTAATTTAAATTCGATTACTTTTTGATCCTGCTCAACATCAACTTTATACATGTCGTAAATAACCCTGTCAGCCAATGTAGTCACATGCAATTCATATAAGTTTTTTTGTGATGATAGTTCTACACCCAGAGGCATCATGGCACTCATACTATTTATTTCTAGTACATTGTACATGGTAACCAAATCATGAACAAAAATTCGTTTGAGCTTAAACCTCTCAATTTTACTTAAAAAATCCAATGGTTTGCCCATTAGAAAGGAAACTTCCTCAGGTGACAGGTGCCGCGAAATACGTTGTAGCAGCATGCGATAATAGATTAATATATCTAACTCTTCACATTTTCTCCTATAGATCTTTGTTGTTTGATTTTTCGCTGTTTTCATAATTGGCACACTGAAATGATATAGATTTTCAATACAAAAGAACAGAAAATATTTCAAAAACAAAAACATTTGTATAAATAAAAATAACATTATCTATATTTATCTATACAAAAGGACAGATTAATAAAATAATACGATGACAAAACTAGGCGAATTTTTAGCGAAGAAATCTGTGAATAAATCCCAGATTGCTCGCAAAACAGGATTAAGTAAAGCGAGGATCAATGAATTAACCATGACCGAGACGGCTAAATTACGTTTAGATGAAATGTACTTAATTGCTCTGGCCATCGATACGGACCCGGCCAAAATGATGCTCGAACTCTGCGAACATCTCCAACTGAAAGAGATCGAAGAGTAAGTTTAATGTTATGTAATTTCATCAGTACACTTTATGCAATTTCATCAGTACACCTTATGTAATTTCATCAGTAGACCCTATGCAATTTCATCAAATAACAAAGAACTCATTTCCCATTTTTTCAAACAGCTTGACAAATTTGAAAGCTACCAACAATTGCCCACTCAGAAAATTTTGGTTTATGGAGGCAATCAAACTCAAAAGCGTACCAACTATCTCGTCAAAAGCTGGATGCAGGCAGCTGACGGAGCTGGATATTAAACATTGTACGATACCGAACGTCAAATTGTTCGATATCGTACAGACACAAAATGCAATAAACAAATCAAAAACCTATAAATCAACAACTTAACAAAATGGCAATACAATTGACTTCAGTCTAATGTCTAGATTGACCGGTCTATTACCGATCAGTAAGGTCTTAAAAATGTATTGTTATGATAGGAAATAGCCTTAAAATCGCTTGGCGGAACATGGCAAAAAATAAACTCTATTCTTTTATAAAGATCGGGGGATTTGCTTTTGGTATCGCAATCTGTATGCTCATCGTACTGTATATCAAGCATGAGACGAGTTACAACAAATTTTATCCAACGATGGATCGAATTTATCGTCTGGTCGTTCAGCTTCCGATCGAAGGTAAAATAGAACGTTGGGTATCTCTTTCTGCACCGGTTGCCCCAACATTGAAAGCAGAAATTCCCTCCATCGAACAAACGGGCCGAATACTCCCTAACCCTTTATTTGGCGCTGGAAGCAATCAGCTTTCCCTGAATGATAACCCACAAAGCTTTTATGATGATGGCTTTGTCTATATTGACCAGTCTATTCTTGACATGTTTCCGACTCCAATGGTTTCAGGAACACTTGCCCATGCATTGGATAAACCCAATACACTTGTCATTACGAAAAGTAAAGCGGAAAAATACTTTAAAAATGATCCTATCGGACAGACCATTTATCTGAACAATAACAGATCCAAGCTCTATACCATTACCGGCGTGATCGAAGATATACCCAAAAATTCCATTTTAGCAGGTTATAGCTTCTTCATGTCGCTCGCAGGCGAACCCTTCTATCCCGGCGAACAGAACCAATGGCTCAGCAATAATTACACGGTCTACGTTAAATTAAAACCCAATGTCAATATTGAACAAACCGAAAAGGAGATTTTAAAAAATTATAAAGCGCACTATTTACCTGAATACAAGAAATCAGGCCGCAAACTCAATCCTTTATTCGAACAGGCAAGAATCAACTTACAAAATGCACTTGACATCCATTTGAAGTCTTCCGATATCGATGACGATAAAGTCAGCACATTGAATCGGGGAGATATCCGTATGGTCTGGACCTTTGCCATTGTTGCATTGTTTATTCTCCTGATTGCCTGTATCAATTTTATCAACCTGTCCACGGCCAATGCCGCTACACGGGCCAAAGAAATCGGTATCCGAAAGACAATTGGCTCCACAAGAACATTATTGATCGGCCAATTCCTGCTTGAGGCCATTTGCTATAGTATATTGTCTTTGCTTGTCGGTCTATTGCTGAGTTGGGTATTGTTGCCCATATTCAACAATCTCGCCAATAAGTCCCTAACCATTCCATGGGCATCCCCCTACTTTTTCCCATCTTTATTGCTGGCGATAATTTTCATCGGCAGCTTGGCCGGAATCTATCCAGCCCTATACCTATCCCGGTTTAAACCCATTGCAGCATTGAAAAACAAGACCACCGGAACCAAATTCTCCTTATTCAGAAATGGTCTTGTCATTTTTCAGTTCGCAACCTCCATCATCCTTATTGTCAGCGCACTCGTGACCAATCAACAGATACGCTATATCCTGGGAAAAGACCTGGGCTTCAAAAAGGAACAGGTGATTGTCCTACGCGGTATTGGTACGTTGGGAAATCAGATCCCTAGTCTTAAGAATGAATTAAAGTCCATTCCAAATGTCAGTTCCGTCTCATTAGGTGACTTTCTCCCAGTCCCCATTGATGGTGCCAAAAGAAATGGTAATCCTTTTTGGAATGAAGGCAGACGGGAGATCGATATGGCGACACAGGGGCAGTTTTGGGAGATTGATCAGGATTATCTTGCTACCTTCGGATTGCAACTGACCAAAGGGAGAAATTTCGATCCCAACATGGCCACCGACAGTACAGCCGCAATCATCAACCAAAAATTAGCGGATGATCTGGGATTAAAAAATCCGATCGGGGCAAAAATAACCAATGGCACTACCTGGACAGTAGTTGGCGTTGTGGACAATTTTATTTTTGAGTCACTGAAAGGTAAAGGATTTGCCGGCCTTTGTATGGTATTGCGGGGTTACCCATCACTCCTCTCTGTTAAAGTTAAGCCCGAAAACCTACAGGAGACCCTCAACGGAATTAACACGGTATGGAATAAATTTTCACCCAATCAAAAAATCAATTACAGCTTTTTGGATGAGGGCTTTGCCTCACTTTATCACGATGTTGAACGGACGAAAAATATTTTTAGCTGTTTTGCAATCGTTGCCATTTTTGTGGCAGCCCTTGGGCTATTTGGACTCGCCACCTATGTGACACAACAGCGGACAAAAGAAATCGGCGTAAGGAAAGTGCTTGGCGCCAGTACCCTCAGGTTGCTGAAACTGCTGTCCGGAGACTTTATAAAATTGGTGTTTGTTGCCATGGTCATTGCCTCACCTGTTGCGTGGTGGGCAATGAACCAATGGCTCAGAGATTTCAACTATAAAATAGATATCAACTGGATGTATTTTATTCTCGCGGGCATGGGCGCTGTCCTCATCGCCTTAGGTACCATTAGTTATCAAACCTGGAAGGCTATCCGGACCAATCCTGTCGATAGTTTAAGGGATGAATAAAGTCAGAAGATCTTAAAAATGGGTGCTTGTTGCCTTGGTCATTGCCTTGCCTGTTGCGTGGCAGGCAATGAACCAATGGCTGAGGGGGATGAATGTTCGATTGCGAACGAAAACTGTCCGAAATCGAACATCAAAAAGGAACTAACACCAGCTAACAAACTCATAATAAAAGCATTAAAACACTGGCAAGGGGATTGTATTTTTATACGACAGATTTGATGCGAAGGTGATTAAATATAAAATCCAATGACATGGCACAATATTAACATCGGCATAGCCCTTCCTTTAGCTTATTTACTCATGGACAAATGGCTTTCCAATTTTGCATACCATGTCAATATACAATGGTGGTCGTTTTTGATCCCGATATTTTGCATATTTATCTTAATATTGATTTCCATTAGCTTCCAATCGTTGAAAGTTGCAAGAACAAATCCGGCAGATAGCCTGCGGGATGAATAAGTAGATTTAAAAAACAATAATTAAAAACGAGATACCAAGTAAGTCATCGGTTGCGCAACCAAGGTCTCAATACTCATATCTCAATACTCAATACTATAAAATGATACAATTAAAACATTTATTCAAGTGGTATAACGTAGGTGGTACTCGCTCGTTTGTGCTCAAAGATGTCAGTTTAGATATAGCAGAAGGTGATTTCATATCCATTATGGGGCCTTCGGGTTCAGGAAAATCCACCCTGTTGAATATTATCGGCATGCTGGACGAACCCGATGAAGGTGAATATATCTTTATGGATGAAAATGTATTGGAGATGAAAGCAAAAAAGCGCACGCAACTCTATCAATCCCATATCGGATACGTGTTTCAGGCCTATCACCTACTGGATGAATTGACAGTATATGAAAACATAGAAACCCCGTTGATCTATAAAGATATTTCCAGCAAAGAACGAAAAGCCATTGTGGCCGATATGCTTGACCGTTTTGGTATTGTGGGAAAGAAAGATCTATTTCCGGCTCAGCTGTCCGGAGGGCAACAACAGATCGTTGGTATCGCACGTGCTTTGGCAGGATCTCCGAAACTCCTGTTGGCAGATGAACCTACCGGCAACCTCAATTCCAAACAAGGCGAAGAGATCATGGAACTGTTCAAACAATTGAATGATGACGGTGTCACAATCATACAGGTTACCCATTCCGAAAAAAATGCCGAGTACGGCAAAAGGATTGTCAATATGCTGGATGGCCAGCTTAAATAATTGTATACCAATTTAACCTGAATAATCCCTACCTGGTACATGAATTACTGTAGGGATTTTTTTGTATCATTTCTCAATTCAATTCTTTAACTTCGTTATGATGAATGAGAGAGAGCTGAAATCGTTAATATTCCTGTTGGACGATACCGATCAACAGATTATTCAGGAAGTGGAGCATCAGTTAAAAAGCCAAGGCCCTGAAATCGTTCCTTATTTGGAGAAATTCTGGGAATCTAGTTTTGATCCAAGGGTACAGGGACGGCTGGAGAACATTATCCATGAAATTCAGTTTGACCAGACCAAAAACGAACTGCAGATCTGGAACCTGAGCAATTCCTTCAATCTGTTGGAGGGGCTTATCATTCTCAATAACTATCAATATCCTTCTTACGAAGACCATAAAATTGTATTGAAGATTGAAGACCTGAAAACAGAGGTATGGCGCGGGCTACAATACGATATGAGTCCCCTGGAAAAGGTAAACCTGATCAATCACGTATTATTTGGTTCTTTTGGCTTGTCGGGTAATACAAAGGATTATCACCATCCCCAAAACTCCTATATTGGTCAGGTGCTGGACACAAAACAGGGGAATCCCTTGACCATATCCTGCATCTATAGCATTATCGCACAAAAACTGGATATCCCGATCTACGGAATCAATTTGCCCAAGCATTTTATCCTTGCTTATATGGATTCGGATGAAGAAGGAAATGAACATGTGTTGTTTTACATCAATGCGTTTAACCGGGGGCAGATTATGCAAAAAAGTGATGTAAATTCGTTCCTAAAACAGTTAAATCTAAGTCCAGACCGGGAATTTACCTATCCCTGTGACAATGTGACCATTATGAAGCGGGCGCTTCGGAATTTATTGTCGGCCTATGAAGCACATGAAAGTGCAGGCAAGCAACAGGAAATCAGAGAACTGTTCGAATTACTTGCCTGATACAAATTGACAAACTAGAAATCTGTTCTTTCTCTGGCATCCAAAAAGATATAATTTGGCGTCAGCGTCCCATACTCTTTTGTTAGTTCGGGCACGATATCTCCTCCCTGATCGGTCAGGTTAAAACGTAGGATTTTTTTCGTATTATAATCGGAGACATAAAAGAATTTACCGTTTTCAACACGGTCGTCGATCGCAATTCCCTGTGGCCTATCAAACCCGGTCTTCGTACCAGCAACCACATAGTCAGGAGCAATCGGTTTATTTCCAGATCCGCTAAACAACGCATCAGGATTTTTAAAGAACAATACCTCCCTACCTGCCGTGATCGCAAATAATTTTTTATTCGGTGCATAAGACACTGCACGTAAGTCTGTTTTTCCCTCCACATAGACTGTCAATGCAGGCTCAAATCTATCCTTATTGATGATTGTATCGCCCGGCCTGTCTATCAACTCCTCTTTAAGTCCTTTATAAACAGCAAAACCAATTCTGTTTTTGGTTTCATCATTAAATCCAATGAGTACCCATTTTTCATTTTTATCAGCTGGATTTCCCTGCAACAAGGTCAATGATACAGGTTCAATATCCCCTAAACTGATCTGCTTGTCGATGATCTTAGAACCACCTGCTCCACCTTTTCCCTCTGGACGGCTTATCGCATATAACATTTTCCCACTTGTCGCCGCAAGCAGAAAATTAGTGACTGCCGATCCGCCAGTGCCATTTTGTTGCGCATAGGTATAATAAGCCAATCCTCTTACATTTCTAAAACCTCTAAACCCAAGCTGACTTGCTTCACCTGGTTTCCCATAAATGTCGTCCAAAGGAACCCGTTGGATAAAGGTATCCTGAGCAACGCCCCCCTCACTGGCTTGAAAAACTGATGTTGCATTGGGATCAAAGATCACCGGTCCACCGCCCCTAGAGGGGGAAAGATATTGAAAGGTATTGTCCAGTGTATTGGTATCCGCAGGATCAACAATCATAAGATTCTGGATCGAGTTATTTGTCCGATAATCCCAGAAAGAAATATACAATCTTGAAATAAGGGTTGGCAAGCCCTTTTCTGGTTCATCATCCAATTTTTTACAGGAAGCAACACCTATTAGACTGGCAAATAATACAATAACACAGGTTTGAAATGAAAATTTCATATATTTTTTAGTATAAATAGCTTATAGTGTCAAACATACAAATCTACTAATATATGCAGAATATCAATGAATTTATCTGATTCTTTTAGACAGATCCGTTGATCTGTCAAACGGAAATATTTGTCATTCCGCTACTTTTTGATTAAAATTGCCTTTGTTTTTGATATCACATACGATTATGGAAAAGAAGGAATTTGTACGGGAGAAGCTGACATTACCAGGAGAAGGCAAGAAATTGCTTTTACATTCCTGTTGTGCACCTTGTTCCGGAGAAGTCATGGAAGCATTGATTGCTTCGGATATCGATTTTACGATTTATTTCTACAATCCCAATATCCATCCCCGCAAGGAATATGACCTGCGCAAAGATGAGAATATTCGATTTGCGGAGAAGCATAACATCCCTTTTATCGATGCAGATTACGATGTAGATCACTGGTTCGATCTGGCGAAAGGCATGGAACAAGAGCCTGAAAGAGGGATCCGCTGTACCATGTGTTTTGATATGCGCTTTGAGAAAACAGCGGAATATGCTGCAGCGAATGGTTTTGACGTGATCTCAAGTTCATTGGGTATTTCACGTTGGAAAAACATGGAGCAGATCAACGACTGCGGCTTGCGTGCAGCATCCCGTCACCAAGGTATGGAGTATTGGACGTTCAACTGGCGCAAAAAGGGTGGTTCGGCTAGGATGTTAGAAGTGTCCAAAAAAGAGAAATTCTACATGCAGGAATATTGCGGCTGTGCTTATTCGCTGCGTGACACCAATAAATGGCGTATGGCAAATGGACGCGAAAAGATAGAGTTAGGTAAAAATTATTATGAATAAGTCGTGCTCTGTGTGTATATAAAGCATTCGACTGGAATATTTAAAAAAATATTTCGATCCTAATGATTTTATACATACCTTTGCAGGCTCAAATGCAAGATTGTGAAACATCTAAAACAATACAGAATTCCCTTTTCGGGACTCAACGCTGGAAAGCACAATTTTGAATTTGACATTAATAAAAAGTTCTTTGACTGCTACGAACATTCGATTGTAAAAGATGGCAATCTGAAAGCAGAAGTTGAATTGCAAAAACAGGAAAATCTATTGATTTTGCACTTCGATATCCAAGGCGAGATTCAATTGACTTGTGATACCTGCTTGAAAGAGTTTATGTCACCGATTTCAATTCAGGAACGGATATTGGTCAAATTCACGGATGAAGATTGGACGGACAATACCGAAGAGGTGTTGATCTTATCAAAAAGCGACCATGAGTTGGATATAGCTGAGTTATTGTACGAATACATCAATTTAGCTGTTCCGTATATCGTAAAATGTGAAGAGCAGGGACAAGGGATACAATGTGATCCTGAAATGCTGGCACTATTTACAAGTGAGCCGGATTCAGAGGAACAAAAAGAAGAAGAAATTATCGACCCACGTTGGGAAGCATTGAGAAATATTAAAAATAACTAAAACAAAAATACGAGATGGCACATCCAAAACGTAAAACTTCTAAATCAAGAAGAGACAAAAGAAGAACACATTATAAAGCTGAAGCTCCTAGCTTGACAGTATGTAAAGAAACTGGCGCAGTTCATTTACCTCACCGTGCTTACAAAGTAGACGGAAACTTGTATTACAACGGTAAATTGATCATTGAAAATACAGCTGTTGTCTAAGGTAAACCTTTCATAACACCAAAACATCCCAAACAAGCAATATTTTAGAAATTTGCTTTATTTTGGGATGTTTTTTGCGTATTATTGATTTACTAAATAATAACGGATGAAGATTGGTTTAGATATTTTAGGAGGAGATTATGCTCCTAAAGCAACGATAACAGGTGCTATTGAAGCACAAAAACAGCTTACTGGAGACCAAAAGATAGTCCTTTTTGGTAAAACTGAAGAGACTAAACAATTAATCGATCAAGCCGGAGGAAATTCATCTGACTTTGAATATGTGGAAGCTCCAGAAGTCATTGCGATGGGTGAACATCCAACCAAAGCGATAACTCAAAAACCCAACTCAAGCATTGCGAAGGGATTTGAATATTTAAAAAACAAAGAAATCGATTCATTCGCATCCGCTGGTAACACCGGAGCCATGCTCGTAGGATCGATGTTCAGCGTGAAAGCTATTCCAGGCGTATTGCGCCCAGCCATAGCATCAATTGTTCCAAAATTGAAATCAGGATTCGGAATCCTACTGGATGTCGGTGCAAACGCAGACTGTAAACCAGAGATGCTGAATCAATTTGCAATGTTGGGCAGCCTCTTTGCCGAGCATGTATTCAATGTATCCAACCCAAAAGTGGGATTGTTGAACATCGGAGAAGAAGAAGAAAAAGGAAACATCCTGACAACCTCTACCTACCCCCTACTTAAAGCCAACGACAAGATTAACTTTATCGGAAATGCAGAAGGCCGCGACCTGTTCAGTGACCATGCCGACGTTTACGTCTGTGATGGATTTACGGGCAATGTGGTCCTGAAACTTGCAGAATCATTTTATGTAGTGACCCTGAAAAAAGGTTTTAAAGATGATTTCTTCGACCGATTCAACTACGAGCAGTACGGCGGTAGTCCAATCTTGGGAGTCAATGCTCCTGTCATTATTGGTCATGGTATTTCAACACCAGAGGCCATTAAAAATATGGTTTTATTTTCAAGAGATATGATCGAGTCTAAATTCATTGACAGCATCAGATCTATTTTCAATTAAGTATTTATGTCAAAGATTCATGCCGCGATTACGGCTGTAAATGGTTACGTTCCGGATTACATCCTCACCAACAAAGAGTTGGAAACAATGGTCGATACCAACGACGAGTGGATTGTATCACGAACAGGAATCAAAGAGAGACGCATCTTAAAGGGCGAAGGGCTTGCTACATCAGACCTTGCTGTACCTGCCGTTCAGGGTTTATTGAAAAAGAGGGGAATAGAAGCGACGGATATCGATTTAATTATCTTTTGTACCAGCACACCGGATATGCTGTTCCCAGCCACTGCAAACATTTTGGCCGATAAGATCGGGGCAACAAATGCTTGGGGCTTCGATCTACAGGCAGCTTGCTCAGGTTTCTTGTTCGGTCTGAATACCGGAACACAGTTTATCACGGCTGGTACACATAAAAAAGTACTTGTTATAGGTGCTGATAAAATGTCATCGGTCATCAATTACCAAGATCGCAATACCTGTATCCTTTTTGGAGATGGTTGTGGTTGTGTGTTATTGGAGCCAAATGAAGAAGGATTGGGTATACAGGATGCCATTTTGAAAACAGATGGTTCAGGTGGCCAATTCCTTAATATTAAAGGCGGTGGTTCATTAAACCCTGCATCACATGCCACTGTTGACGCAGGTCTGCATTACGCTTACCAAGAAGGTCGTACAGTATTCAAATTTGCTGTGACCAACATGGCTGATGTTGCCCATGATGTTATGGTAAAAAATAATCTGAAGTCAGAAGACATTGCTTGGTTGGTACCGCATCAGGCCAACAAACGCATCATCGATGCAACAGCAGAGCGTGTAGGTCTTCCAGAAGAAAAAGTGATGGTAAACATCCAAAAATATGGAAATACAACCAGCGGAACAATCCCCCTATGCCTATGGGAATGGGAATCTCAATTGAAAAAAGGAGATAGCCTGATCCTTGCCGCGTTCGGTGGCGGTTTCACCTGGGGATCCATCTATTTAAAATGGGCGTATTAATTGTCCATTTTATGGTATAATTTATTACTTTTGACAGTTAGAATTTTTTAAGAAACAAACAAAACCTAGAATACTATGGGTATGGATATCAAACAAATTCAAGACTTGATTAAATTCGTTTCAAAATCAGGTGTGAATGAAGTCTCGATTGAAGAGCAAGATTTTAAAATTACAATAAAAACAAATCAAGAGCCTACGTACGTTACAGCTTCTGTTCCAGCTGTTGCACCAGTTGCTGCTGCTCCGGTTGCGCAAGCGGCAGCTCCAGCTCCTGTGGCTACGCCTGCTGCTCCAGCAGCTAACGCTGACGCGAACTTGATTACAATCAAATCACCAATGATCGGTACTTTCTACCGTTCAGCAGGACCTGGTAAACCATCTTTTGTGAATGTTGGTGATGATATCAATACAGGTAATGTATTGTGTATTGTTGAAGCAATGAAATTGTTCAACGAAATCGAATCTGAAGTTTCTGGTAAAATCGTTAAGATTTTGGTAGAGGATGCTCAACCTGTTGAGTATGACCAACCATTATTCTTAGTTGAGCCTAAGTAATTTACAAACGTAAATGAATATGATGTAGCCTCCAAAGGGCTACATTTTTGTAAACTTCATAATTCAAGACAATGTTTAAAAAAATACTAATTGCAAATAGAGGCGAGATTGCCCTGCGCATTATCCGTACCTGCCGTGAGATGGGTATCAAGAGTGTTGCAGTATATTCAACCGCAGATAGAGACAGCTTACACGTGCGCTTTGCCGACGAAGCGGTCTGTATTGGCCCTCCACCGAGTAAAGATTCTTACTTAAACATTCCGAATATTATTTCTGCGGCTGAATTGACAAACGCTGACGCGATTCACCCAGGATATGGTTTCTTGTCGGAAAACGCACGTTTTTCAGCAATCTGTGCAGAGTACGGTATCAAATTTATTGGTGCTACTGCTGAGCAGATCGAAAAAATGGGCGATAAGTCACGTGCAAAGGATACCATGAAAAAAGCCGGTGTACCTACTGTACCTGGATCGGATGGTTTGATCTCAAACGTAAAAGAAGGGATCACATTAGCCAATGAAATCGGTTACCCTGTAATTATCAAGGCTACTGCCGGTGGTGGTGGTCGTGGTATGCGCATCATCTGGAAAGACGAAGAATTCGAACCAGCTTGGGATTCTGCCCGCGTAGAATCCGCAGCCGCATTTGGCAACGATGGTATCTACCTTGAAAAATATGTAGAAGAGCCACGTCACATCGAATTCCAGATCGTAGGCGATCAGTTCGGTACCGTATGTCATTTATCAGAACGCGACTGCTCTATCCAACGTCGTCATCAAAAATTGATCGAGGAATCCCCTTCACCATTTATGACACCTGAGTTAAGAGTTAAAATGGGTGAAGCTGCTGTAAAAGGGGCTAAAGCCGTAAACTATGAAGGTGCCGGTACAATCGAATTTTTGGTTGACAAACACCGCAATTTCTATTTTATGGAGATGAATACACGTATTCAGGTAGAGCATCCGGTAACGGAGGAAGTGATCAACTTCGACCTGATCAAAGAACAGATCAAAGTTGCTGCCGGTATTCCGATCTCCGGAAAAAATTATGAACCGGAAATGCACGCGATCGAATGCCGTATCAATGCCGAAGATCCGTTCAACAACTTCCGCCCTTCACCAGGCAAAATCACGAACTTCCACTCACCGGGAGGCCATGGTGTACGTGTAGATACACACGTGTACTCAGGGTATACTATTCCACCAAACTACGACTCGATGATCGCCAAATTGATTTGTGTGGCACAGACACGTGAAGAGGCCATCTGTACCATGGAGCGTGCTTTGAGCGAATTCGTGATTGAAGGTATCAAAACAACCATTCCTTTGCACCTGAGATTGATGCGTGACCCTAACTTCAGGGCCGGCAATTTCACCACAAAGTTCATGGAAACATTTGACCTAACTGAATATCCTGTAGAAGATTAAATAAAATTATCTTTACATACATAAAAAATACCATTCTTTACAATAAGAATGGTATTTTTGTTTCCAAACAATTTTTATGAGTACACCAAATTCGAAAGATCTAATACAAGCTATCAAAAATAAAGGGAAGAATATAGAAGCAGAGATGTCTTTCTTTGACCATCTTGAAGTCTTAAGATGGCATTTGGTTCGTTCAGCTATTGCAATCTGTATCTTTGCAGGTATTGCTTTCTCGTTCTACGATTTTGTATTCAACGATATTATCATGGGACCCAAAAATCTGGATTTTTGGACCTACCGTATGATGTGCAAAGCTGCTGATGCTTTCAATCTGGCCGATTTCTGTGTCAAGAAAATACCTTTTAATATTATCAATACGGAATTAGCTGGGCAATTTATGCTCCAGATCAACTCCTGCTTGTTGATGGCCTTAATGATGGGGTTCCCTTACCTTCTGTTTGAAATCTGGTTATTTGTTAAACCGGCATTGACAGATGTGGAAAGACGTTCCGCTCGTGGTTTTGTATTTTACTCCACAATATTGTTTGTTTTGGGCGCGCTTTTCGGGTATTATATTGTTGTACCATTATCTATCAACTTCCTAGCGAATGTATCCTTAAGTGACGAAATCGTCAATCAGATTACAATCGACAACTATCTGTCTACCATTGCGACATTGACATTAGGCTGTGGAATCGTATTCCTATTACCGATCATGGTGTTTATCCTGTCTAAAATAGGCATCATGACACCTGAGTTTATGCGTGCCAGCCGTCGTTATGCAACAGTAATTATTTTGCTTATAGCGGCCGTCATTACACCTTCTGCAGATATTATCACCATGTTGACTGTTGCTGCGCCGATGTTCTTATTGTATGAAATAAGTATTATGGTCTCTGCGGATGTCAAAAGAAAAAAATTAGCACAAGAAAAATAAAATAACAAGAGAAATGAGCAGTGTAAAGAAAATTGCGGTCGGAAGTGACCATGCAGGATTTGAGTACAAAACGGCATTGGTTAGCTTTTTAAATGAATTGGGTTATGAAGTAACCGACTTTGGAACAAACTCGCCAGATTCGGTCGATTACCCAGATTTTGCACATCCCGTCGCATCTGCGGTAGAGAACAAAGAGGCTGATGCAGGTGTATTGATCTGTGGTAGTGCCAATGGTGTTGCGATCACAGCCAATAAACATCAGAATATCCGTGCGGCAATCTGTTGGTTGGAAGAAATTTCGGCATTGGCACGTCAACATAATGATGCCAATGTGGTATGTGTACCAGCCCGTTTTATTGATCTTGATCTCGCAAAAAAGATCGTTTCAACTTTTATGACAACCGAATTTGAAGGCGGGCGTCATGCCAATCGCGTCAATAAAATAGCTTGCAGCTGTTAATAAATTAACATATTTTAAGGAGCGGATGAAGGGTAAAAGATACTTTTCATCCGCTTTTTTAGTTATATTGTATATGATTTAAGGTGATCGAAATTGGCATTACTATCACTTCATATTGTTATGGACATTATAACACACTGTTGCTGATAGTCAACAAGCGATCATCCGATATATACTATTTTTAACGATAAAAGGTGTATTGCGCACAACGTAGAACCTAAGCTTTCGGCACCCGGATCTCAATATGCAATACTAAATACTAAATTCTCAATACGAAATGAATAAAATACATAACCTGATCTGGATAGCGTTGTCTATGGTAAGCTGTGCTCAGGCACAGGATGTCAGCACCAAATATGCGAATGAAATCACTGTAGAATCGACGCAGAAACATCTACGAACGCTTGCTTCGGTGGACTTTGAAGGAAGAGGAACAGGACAGAAAGGCGGTCAGCTAGCCGCGGATTATATCGCCAACGAATTCAAAAAATACGGCCTTTCAGCACCAGTAAATGGATCTTATTTCCAGGCCCTTCAGCTTATACACAATAGCTTTAAGGTCAAGCAGTTCACGATAAATGACCGGCCGTTCCTAAATGGGAAAGATATTTTCATCATTGGTAACAATGAGAATAAACTCTTTGAAAGCGATGAGATCATGTTTATAGGCTATGGCATTGATGATTCAAAATACTCCGATATTGCGGGACTTGACCTGACCAATAAAGTTGTGTTATTATTAAACGAAGGCGAACCTACAGACGATAAAGGAAATTCATGGATCACCGGAAAAAAAACTCCATCGGACTGGTCGACAAGCAGGAACAAGAAAATCAAAGAAATTCTCAAGAAGAAACCAAAATTGATACTAGCCGTCAACAGCCAGCTATCCCAATTACTTGAAGAGGCCGGGGACCGCGCGACAGAAGGGCGTTATAATCTTGCCGTTGATCAGCCGGCACCCGAAAAGTCACCGATGATCCCGGTCATCAATATTACCGACCATGCAGCAAATTATATTTTTAATCTCGCACGCACAAATCTGGCAGCTGTTGTCGGCAAAATCAACCGTTCAGGACAGCCAAATTCCTTTGCCATTAACACTAAGCTTAAGGCTGAATTCGGCACCAATGCCCAACCTTTAACTGACCCTAATGTTTTGGGATACCTGGAGGGAACCGACAAAAAAGATGAAATTGTTGTCATTGGTGGACATTACGATCACGATGGCAAAGATTCCAAAGGAACTATCTTCTTTGGTGCGGATGACAATGCCTCCGGAACAACGGCAGTATTGGAGCTTGCCCGCAGCTTTTCCCGCGCAAAGGCCGCAGGGAATGGTCCAAGACGCAGTATCCTGTTTGTTACCTATGCCGCTGAAGAAAAGGGCTTACTCGGTTCTAAATTCTATACCGAAAACCCCATCTTTCCGTTAGCAAACACTGTCGCCTGTATTAACATCGATATGATTGGACGTGTAGATGATAAACACCTCAAAGGAAACCATGACTATATCCATGCGATCGGTTCGGATAAACTGAGTTCTGAACTTTATCAGATCAATAAAGATGAAAATGAAAAAAATACCAAGCTGGAAATAGATTATATGTATGATAATCCGAAAGATCCAATGCGTCTTTATTACCGATCAGATCATTATAACTTTGCGAAAAAAGGGATACCATCCATCTTCTACTTTTCTGGGCTCCATCCGGACTATCATACACCGGCCGATACCTATGATAAAATAGACTTCCCATTGATGGTCAAACGGGAAAAATTGGTGTTTTTTACGGCATGGCAAATCGCTAATAGAGATCAGCGATTAATTATTGATAACAACAAAGAATAACAAGTCAACGTTGTCTTCAAAAAAAGGAGTCCCGGCATTCAAACGCCGGGACTCCTTTTTTTTGAACAACATCCAGAACAAAGCCCTCGATAATTTGTTATATTTATTACAAGACAACAAAATACATATGGCTTTTGTAGATTACTATAAAGTGCTCGGCATTGATAAAACGGCTTCGGCTGATGATATCAAAAAAGCATACCGAAAACTAGCGCGTAAATACCATCCTGATGTCAACCCCAATGACAATGAGGCTAAACAACGTTTTCAGGAGATTAATGAAGCGAATGAGGTATTGTCCGATGCCGAAAAACGCAAAAAATATGACCAATATGGCGAACATTGGCAGCATGGAGAGGAATATGAAAAGGCGCAACAGCAATACAGACAATCCCAATCTGCTGGTGGCAATCCTTTTGGTGCGGGGGGAAACCCCTTTGGCGGCGGCTCAGGTTCTTACGAGTATACCGGAAATTTTGATGATGGTCAATTCTCAGATTTTTTCGAACAGATGTTTGGTAGTCGACGTGGCGGTGGCAGACAAAGTACCTTCCGTGGGCAGGACTTCAATGCCGAACTGAGCTTAACTCTCCAACAGGCCTATACAACCCACCAACAGACCTTTAATATCAACGGCAAAAGCATCCGTATTACGATCCATGCAGGTGTCGAAGATGGACAGAAAATCAAATTAAAGGGCTATGGTAGTGAAGGAATAAACGGTGGACCTAAAGGCGATCTGTATATTACAATCAACATCACGCCCGATGCAAATTTCAAACGGCAGGGAAATGATCTATATACTTCACTGGATGTAGACCTCTATACAGCGATTTTAGGCGGAGAGGCAACGCTGGATACCTTCGGTGGTAAAATCAAATTAAAGGTTAAACCTGAAAGTCAAAACGGAGCAAAAATGCGACTCAAGGGCAAAGGATTCCCGGTCTATCGCAAAGAAGGGGAATTTGGAGATCTGTATGTCAGCCTAAATATTAAAATGCCGAGCAATTTATCTGAAGAGGAAAAGGCATTGTTTCAGCAACTGAAGGATTTAAAGCATTAATCTCATGGAAACAACACTCATAAAAGTAATAGACTTCTGTCAGTCCAGAAAAGTTGAAACAACTTTCCTGCAGACCATGGAGGAATATGGTCTTATACATATTGTCATACAAGAAGAAGAACAATTTATTGACGAAGATGAACTCAAAAAACTGGAACGCTTCTCCAATCTCTATTATGAGCTGGAAGTAAATCCACAGGGAATTCAGGTGGCCCATCAGCTATTGGATAAGGTCGAACAACTTCAAAATGAAATTATACAGCTTAAAAATAAATTAAAAGCCCTGGATTATTAATCCCGGGCTTTCATATTTCCCCATAAAATAGAAAAACTAGAATACCACATCCTGCTCCGTATTAATTTTGGTCTGCCAAACAATTTTATCCTGCAGTGTTGTATAGATAATCTCATAATCGCCTTTGCAGACAACAAAGGACCCATAAAAATCTCTGGGCTTCATTAAGCGATAAACCACCAAGGCGCGCTTTCCTTCAACCATTCCGTATGCTTTCATCAGCATATATCCGGTTTTGTTAATTTTCTCTTCGGGGATCTTATAGTCCAGGTGCGAACGGCTTCCATCATCCGGACAGTGTATTGTCGTTCGGCTCGGTGTAAAAATATACCGGTTGCGATACATGGCAACATTAGATTGCACAATATCTTTTGCCCAGGCAATATCTTCAAAATCATCCGGAAGCAGAAAGATCATACTTAACATTTTTTCCTGCCAAAGGCGATCATTGAATGGGATAACAAAATGTAATACCTTCCGTCCTTTAAATTCACTTATATTATAGAAATAACGTCCCTCCTTGTTTTCCTCGCGATGGAAAGTAGTCAGATCCAATAAATGATTTTTTTTGCCTTTAGCATTCGGATAGTTGTTCATTACTGCAAGAATATCATAACTGTACCTACCTTTTAGGCTCCCTGTAAATAACACTTTGTAAGCAGTATCCGCGTAATTGAGATGCTTGAGGACATTTTTGTATTTCACATTGACCTTACTGACATTGATCGGTCCGGTATAAGCATTCCAGTTTTCCTGCCTTAGCATATCATCACCCAGAAATACAGCGAGCTCTTTGTCGATATTGATAAAATATTCATCGCCTTCCACGGTGTAACCGTTTGGCACAACCTGATAGGATTTGCAGGACGACAGCATAGCACATAGGGACAGTGTGATAAACAGCAGAAATGTTCTTTCTTTTTTAAACATCTGGAAGGTCTCCTATGATTTTAGCTTTTGCACCTTTAGCCCCTCCCAACGATAAACATCATATGAATTTCCATTTCTTTTCATCACCTTTAATGTCAGCTCATATTGATTTCTAACCTGTCGGCCATCAAGAAGTCCGGGCTTCCATTTTACTCCGCTTTGCAACAGTTTTACAAGCTCCTGTGCAGCCTTTGTATCAGGCGTATTAAGGATTTTAAAGTCATTCAAACTGCCATCTTTTTCAACCATAAACTGTACGACGACATTACCATCCTCCCCCGTCGAATTTGGATTATAATTCTTTATGACATAATCTCTATAGGCAATCATCCCCCCTATGGGTTCCGAATTCACATCCACCCGCCTATAGTTTTTCACATAGCCCCCATCTGGCGTAAACTTAATCCGAAAAAAACCAGTGGATTTTACGGGTTTGCCCTCTACCACAGCTGGATTCCATTTCGTTTTCTGTAAAAGTCTTGAAGCCTCCTGAGCAAATGCCCTTCCTAAATCCGAATTGGTCAGCACCGAATGGATGGTACCATCCACATTGATTGTCAAATAGGCCTGGATGACAGGATCAAGATCTTTTTTGGAAATCTTTCTGGGGAATTTAAAGTTCTGAATAAACCATTTTTCAAGTCCTTCACGACCCAAGACTGGACTTCCAGCTGGATTTTCACGCACGACCTGATTCTCTTTCCCATCGCTTAGATTTAGACGAATCGGCAATGTATAAGCCACTCGAACAGCCTGTCCATTTTGAATTCCCGGTTTCCACTTTCTCGCTTTTTTCATTAATTCCAATGCAGCCTCTTTCGTGCCATAGCCCAAATCCCGCTTTACCTTGAAATCGGAAAGACTACCATCTTTTTCTACAACAAAAGAAATCTCAATGATACCATTCGCCTTTTTTTCAAGTGCTTCCTTGGGATAGGTATAATTTGTAGCCACCCAGTTCATAAAATTGACCATTCCCCCGATTGGCTCTGGGTTAACCTCAACAGCTGTAAATATCGCATTGAAAGCTGGATCAAGCGAATCAAGCTTGGTATTCCCATCCTTCATCTGTCTTTCCGCAGCAGCCCGCTCAGCATCCAATTTAGCCTGTTTGGCGTCGGTTACTTTTCTATTTTTAGTTGTATCTGATCTAAGTTCCCTATTGTTGGTAAATAGACCATCCTCCACTTTCATCATCTCTGTTGCTGTCGTTAGTTCCACCTGATTGATCGAACTTTCAACGTCTGAAACGATATCCTTAGCACGTGTGGTATTAAAGACCAAGGTAGACCCCATTACAACCAATAACATAGGTAATACGGCGGCATATAATAGACGCTTTTTTCGCGCTGATTTATTCTTAAATAACATCATAATTCTCTTCTTTAAAAACGAATGATTAGAAAACTCATGCGTGAGTGCCAGATGGTCCACCTTTAGGGCATGAGCAACCAGCATTTCGGCGTAAGCAACCTTGTCCGTTGAGCAGACTTCATCGGCAATACACTCATGCTGAAACTTTAACTCCTTTTGAAAGAAATATAAAATCGGATTAAACCAGTTGAAAATTTTCAACAGTTCCATCAAAAGCAAATCATAAGAGTGGCCCTGTTCGACATGAACACGTTCATGCGATGCTATGCTGCCCTTGTCTGTAATAGATCCGCCAATGACGATTTTATTGAAAAATGAGAAACTTAGATAATCATGTTTATGTCGTAAAGCCCTAAGCAGCTGTATCACCCGAACCAGCAGTAACATACATGCTATCGCAACGCCCGTCCAATATACATAAGTCAAGATATCGACCAAATAAATGGGCTGTTCCTTTGGGCTACTGATAGCGATATCCATATAGCCACTCAGATCCACCATCGGTATGGAATAGGCAATTACCTCGTTTTTCGGTAATTCAATAAAAATTCCGATCGGCGCCAAGAGCGAGAATATAATCATCCCGATCAAATAGATCCGGTTCCATTGGAAAAAAGTGAGTTTACGAAATATCAGCCTATAGAGCGCAAAGCTGATAATCAATGAAACATTGACAATCATTAAGTAAATCATAATCAAAAGTTTATAAGAGGTGGTTGTTGTTATTTGTTTTTTCGGATAATCGAAAGAATATCATCTAGTTCTTTGACATCCAATTTATTTTCCTCCAGAAAATAAGAAAGCATACTTTTGGGAGAATTATCAAAATAATTATTCAACAACTTACCAGTAATTCCTTTTTTATATTCCTCTTTTGAGATCTTCGGTAAATACTGATGGCTTTTACCAAAAGACTCGTGCGTCACAAAACCCTTGGTTTCGAGAATACGCACTATCGTTGAAACTGTATTGTAAGCAGGTTTCGGTTCGGGCAGTCGGTCAATGATATCTTTGACAAAACCGCGTCCCATTTCCCAAAGCTCCTGCATGATCTGTTCTTCTGCTTTAGTCAATTCTTTAAAATCTTCCATAACTCCTTATGATTAACAGTACTGTTGTAATCGATTACAATACAAGTATATAACTAAAGAAATAGTTTTACAACTATTTCTTTAGTTATATACATAATAAATTGATTATTAGCACAATAAAATTTAACCGACCACTATTTTATAACAAATTAATCATCAAAACTTCGTCTACGTGAAGCTTTCAATTGAGATTGTTGTTTTTTGCGGTCCAACCTTTTTAGCACGCTGGAATAGGGTATTTTGGTTTTCTTTCTTGGCTTGCTGGGCACAAGCGCATCTTTCACAAGATGAAGAAAACGGTCAATGGCGATTTCTTTGTTTCGTACCTGTGAGCGGTCCGTATCCGATTCTAATTGCAATATTCCTTCTTTATTGATACGATTTGAAAGCTTCTCAGCTAGCAGAGCCTTTTCTTCGGCCGAAAATACAGCAGACCGCTCCACATCCCACTGCAGGGTAACCTTGGAAGATACTTTGTTGACATGTTGCCCCCCTGCTCCACCAGACCTTGAAAATTTAAACGTCAGTTCGCCTATTAATCCTGTTATATTCATTTGTCTTTAAATGCTTCTTCAATTTTTTCCATTTTCTTTAGCAGGAAGCTTAATTTCTCTACCTGGTCACGTTGTATTTCAGTCAGTTCCTGCTCTTTTCTGATAATGAGATGATCTATTTTCTCATGTAATTCCCTGATTTCGAGCTCAGCCTTCAGGTTCACCATATAATCATTCCGTGCCCGTTCACGGTCCTTAGCCTCCTGCCTATTTTGGCTCATCATAATCACCGGGGCCTGCAGTGCAGCCACACAGGACAAGATCAGATTAAGCAAAATAAATGGATAAGGGTCGAAACCTTTATTATTTAACCAATACATATTGAGCGCGATCCAGATCAGCAAAAATACAACGAAAGAAATAATGAATGTCCAGCTACCTCCAAATTCAGCGACTTTGTCCGCGACACGTTCGCCCAACGAGGCTGCTGTTGCGACATCGTTATCCATACTTGCACTAATGACCTTATTATCCTTAAAGCTCTGTATCACTTGCTGGTCCAGCTGACTGAGCTGGCCGGACTCGTCCTTTAAAAATTCAGTAATATAGGCCTCCTTAAAACGTGTAAGCTCTGTCGCTGCGAGAGCGTTATCTTTTCTAAAATTTGGATATTCCTTACGGATCAGTTTAAAAATAGGCTGTCGGATAGAGGCCCCCAAAACACGTTGCTCCAATGGGAATCGTTGGCCTGAAATATCACTTATGAAATTGTCCATATACCGCTCAAATGTCTACTTAAAGATAATGCTTTTTAAGTAATCAAAAAATTCACAAAACTATGGCAATTGGTTTTTGTTATTTTAGGCATAAATAGCCGAAATTTGCAACACAAAAAATCAGATGATGAAAACGTCCTGATTTACTCCGCGCGACAGTGAGCGGAATAAGATCAGACAGCTTTATCGCGTTTAAAATAAAAACGGGTGCCGCGGGTTCATTTAGATCGATGAAAGCGAACACTAATAAAAAATTACACAAATGAAAATAGGCATTGTTTGTTATCCCACATTTGGTGGCAGTGGTGTTGTGGCAACGGAATTAGGAAAGGCTTTAGCGGCCAATGGACATGAGATCCATTTTATAACCTATCGACAACCCGCACGCCTAGATTTCTTTTCGGAAAACCTATACTACCACGAAGTAGCTGTATCCCAATATCCACTTTTTGACTTCTTACCTTACGAATCTGCACTGGCCAGTAAATTGGTCGATGTCGTACGTTTTGAAAAGCTGGATCTGATCCATGTACATTACGCCATTCCCCATGCGTCAGCAGCATTTATGGCAAAGCAGATCCTGCTGACCACTTATGGAATCAATATTCCCGTAGTCACGACCTTACACGGTACGGACATCACCCTGGTTGGAAAGGACAAAAGCTTCAGTCCGGTAGTTACCTTCTCCATCAACCAGTCTGATGGTGTAACTGCTGTTTCACAAAACCTTAAAGATGAGACGCTACGGTATTTTGATATTTCCAGGGCGATTAAAGTGATCCCCAATTTTATTGATCTCGATAGATTCAGCAATAAGGACCGTTCCCATTTCAAAAAGGCAATCGCTCCGGGTAATGAACGGATATTGGTGCATACCTCCAATTTCAGAAAAGTAAAAAACACGGAAGATGTCATCCGTATATTTAAGAAAGTACATGATGTCATTCCATCCAAATTATTGATGGTCGGCGATGGACCTGAACGCCGTAATGCAGAAGAATTATCCAGAGAATTGGATGTATGTATGGATGTCCGTTTTTTGGGTAAACAGGATGCTGTGGAAGAGATCCTTTCAGTTTCTGATCTCTTTCTGATGCCTTCCAGTTCGGAAAGTTTTGGGTTAGCGGCGCTAGAAGCGATGGCCTGTCAGGTTCCGGTAGTGTCCTCCAATACCGGTGGATTACCCGAATTGAATGAAAATGGCGTTACAGGATTTCTCAGCAATGTAGGCGATGTGGATGATATGGCCAAGAATGCGATCTATATCCTGGAAGATGCTGAACGATTGGAAAAATTTAAAGAAGCGGCATTAAATCACGCAAAAAAATTCCAATTGTCCAATATCATGCCTTTATACGAACAATATTATCAGGAAGTAATTGATCAAACAACAAAAGCGCAATAAATATCATTTTTGGCCTTAAGGGTTGAAAAAAAAATTTTATCTTTGACCTTTGGAAAATTTCCAAAAAAACAATTATGAAATACAAACGTATCTTATTAAAACTTAGCGGTGAATCCTTAATGGGTGACCAAAGCTATGGTATCGATATTAACCGTGTATCACAATACGCTAATGATATCAAAGAAATTCACGATCAAGGTTTAGAAATTGCAATTGTTATCGGAGGTGGTAACATTTACCGTGGTTTGAGCGCTGAAAAATCAGGAATGGACCGTGTTCAGGCAGACTACATGGGAATGCTTGCCACTGTTATCAACAGTATGGCGCTTCAGGATGCTCTTGAAAAAGTAGGTAAAAAGACACGTTTGCTAACGGCTATCAAAATGGAACAGATTTGTGAGCCATTTATCCGCAGAAGAGCGGTACGCCACCTCGAAAAAGGTCGTATTGTTATTTTCGGAGCTGGTACCGGAAATCCATATTTTACAACGGATACTGCTGCCTCTTTACGCGCAATTGAAATCAATGCGGATGCTGTGCTAAAAGGAACCCGTGTAGACGGTATCTATACTGCTGATCCAGAGAAAGATCCTAGCGCGACAAAATTTGAGGAAATCTCATTCACGGAGGTCTACGAAAAAGGACTTAATGTGATGGATATGACAGCCTTTACCCTTTGTCAGGAAAACAAATTACCAATCATTGTATTTGACATGAACAAACCAGGCAATTTATTGAAACTTGCCAATGGAGAACATGTTGGAACTGTGGTAAAATAATTAATATCTGTAAAAAAACGTAATCTTATATGAACGAACTAATTTCAATTGAATTGGACGATTGTAAAGACAAGATGTCCAAAGCAGTTGCTCACACCGAGTCTGAATTAACAAAAATTCGCGCCGGTAAAGCTTCTCCATCGATGTTAGATGGTATTTCAGTCGATTATTATGGTAGCGCAACTCCGCTTTCGCAGGTCGCTAACATCAATACAACTGATGCACGGACAATTGTTATCCAACCTTGGGAAAAATCGCTCATCAACGCAATTGAAAAAGCTATTACGGATGCTAATCTTGGCATCAATCCTCAAAATGATGGTATCGTTATCCGCTTAAACGTTCCTCCTTTGACTGAAGAAAGAAGACGCGACCTGGTCAAAAAAGTAAAAGAAGAGACTGAAAGAGGCCGTATTGCTATCCGTAACATTCGTAAGGATACAAATGAGTCCATCAAAAAACTAAAAAATGATGGTGCCTCAGAAGACGAAATCAAAACCGCTGAAGGTGAAGTCCAAAAATTAACTGATGCATTCATTGTAAAAGTTGATAAACTGGCTGAGCTGAAAGAAAAAGATATCATGACTGTTTAAGACCTTATTTTTAAACATACAAAACGGGGATGTCCAATGGCTTTGGACATCCTCGTTTTTTTTGCGTTCCCCCCGGAGTCCCTTATCATTTATCCGATTTTCATCGGGCTCACTTTCACGTTCTAGGCAAGCTCTTTTTATATTCCGGAAGCCCCATAATATGCGTTCATCAAAATATTTTCAGCAGCTTTTATTGATTTTTGAGCAAAATAATTGTACATTGTACACTACACATAATCAGTTATATGATGAACAATTCTCGCCGTCAATTTTTAAAGCAAGCTGGAATAGGTCTTTCGGCAGCTTATTTGATGCCCAATTTGTTATCTTGTCAAAATAAAGCGGGTGCTGTCAGCGACAATCCATTGCAGAATATAGGCGTACAGCTTTATTCCATCCGTGATTTAATGGATAAGGACCCCAAAGGTTCTTTGGAACAGATCGCAAAAATAGGCTACAAACATGTCGAGCTCTATGGCATAGATCCTACCGCTAAACAATTCTGGAAATTACCTTATAAAGAGCTAAAAAAGATTCTGGACGACAATGGTCTTAAAACCTATTCGGGCCACTATGACATGTCCAAATATCTCAGTAAATCACATACCGATAAAGAGGATCTATCCGTTTACTTTGATGCTGCAAAGGAACTTGGACAGGAATATGTTATTGCACCGGTAACACCGATGTTCGATATTAATGCGCTGAAAAAAGATGATTATCTCTATGCTGCCGAACAGCTCAATAAGGCCGGTGAACAAGCTAAAAAGATGGGACTAAAGGTTGCTTACCACAACCATTTTTGGGAATTTAGGGATTTAGGCAACAATACCACAGGTGAAGATATCATGTTGGCTTTTACAGAGCCTGATCTCGTGGATTTTGAGCTTGATCTTTTCTGGACCGAGAAAGCCGGAAAAAACCCTGTATCTATATTTGAGAAATTTCCTAACCGATTTAAGCTATGGCATGTGAAAGATATGGACCGTACAAAATCCAATCCGATCGAATGGCCTAAGGATGGTAAGTTGCCTGTGGAACAGATCTTTAAGGATATCAGATATACCGAAGTGGGTACCGGAAGCATTTCGTTTCAAGAAATTGTCAAAGAAAAGGCTAAAGCTGGCCTCAAATACGCTTTCGTAGAGCAGGACGACATCTACATGCCTAACAAGATAGAAAGTCTTAAGAAAAGCTACGATTACGTTCAGAGAAATCTGATCAAATAAAAAAAGGGAAGCAGATGCTTCCCATTTTTTATTTGATCAATTCCCTTAGAATTGCGTATCCTCTACTTCGGCCGCAGTTTCAATCACTTTGCGTGCTAGTTCTTCCTTGAAGTCAATAATATTCTTACTGATCGTCTCGTCATGAGTTCCTAGAATCTGGGCTGCCAAAATACCAGCATTTTTTGCAGCATTTAGGGCAACTGTAGCCACTGGAATACCATTGGGCATCTGAAGGATTGATAATACCGAATCCCAACCATCAATGGAATTGGATGATTTTACAGGTACACCGATCACAGGCAAATGCGTGATTGAAGCCACCATTCCGGGAAGATGCGCAGCACCACCGGCCCCAGCAATAATCACTTTTAAACCACGGGATGACGCATCCTTTGCATAATCAAACATACGTTGTGGTGTACGGTGCGCCGATACGATTGTAACTTCAAATTCTACTCCAAGGACTTTCAGAACATCAATGGCATCCTGCATAACCGGAAGATCGGATTTACTTCCCATGATAATCCCTACCTGGGCCTTATTATTGACTGACATAGTATAATTAAGCTTTAACTTTTAATATTTCTTGTACTTTTCTCGCATTGGAAATGGCTTTTTCCCGATCATCATTAATGATACATACATGGCCCATTTTACGAAAAGGTTTTGTATACTTCTTGCCGTAAAGGTGCAGATAGACTCCTTCCATGGCCAACACCTCTTCTACACCATCATATTTTGCCAAGCCTTCGTAGCCATCCTCACCCAAGAGATTAATCATGACGGCATTTGTCCGGCATCTGGTATCACCCATAGGCAAATTGAAAATGGCTCTTAAATGCTGCGCAAACTGAGATACGTAATTTCCCTCGATCGTCTGATGTCCACTATTATGCGGGCGCGGAGCCAGTTCGTTCACAAGGATATCGCCGTTTTTCGTTAAAAACATTTCCACCGCAAGTAAACCTACAATCTGTAGATCATCCGCAATCTTCTTCGCAATTGCCTCGGCACGTTGCTGGATCTCTACCCCATATAAAGATGGTGCGATAAGAAATTCTACCAAATTAGCCTGTGGATTGAATTCCATTTCCACCATCGGAAAAGTAGACACCTCACCTCTATCGTTACGTGCAACAATAACCGCGATTTCCTTTTCAAAATCCACCCATTCCTCAATCAGGCTAGGCTCTTCAAAAGCATGTTCAATATCCGCCTCCGTAACGATTTTCTTCACTCCTTTTCCGTCGTAACCATCTTTACGGAGTTTTTGAATATAAGGTAAGCTCAAAGATGCATTTGTGAGATTATCCTTATTGGATATCAATTGAAATGCAGAAGTCGGGATATCATTTTGTTTAAAAAACTGTTTCTGTAATCCCTTATCCTGAATCAAGCGAATGATGCGGGACTGTGGATAAACAACTACCCCCTCTTCCTCCAATTTTTCCAATGCATCCACATTTACTTTTTCGATTTCGATAGTAATCAAATCCAGGTCTTTACCAAAATTATATACCGTCTCAAAATCGCTCAATGAACCACATTCAAATTTGTTGCACAGTTTACGACAGGGCGCATTCTTGTCGGGATCCAGTACATGAACGTTTACATTGTAATTAATGGCTTCCTGGATTAACATTCTTCCCAGTTGACCACCACCAAGAATGCCTAATTGCAGTTCGCCATAAAAATCTTTTGCCATAGTTGATTTTAGAATCTTATAAAATTTATCTCTTAAGCTTTTTCTCTGAACAGCTGTTCACCTAATAAGCTTTCTTTTTCTATCTTTTTTTGCAGTTCAATAAAAGCACCTATCAGTGCTTCCGGACGTGGCGGACAGCCTTGAACATACACATCCACTGGAATGATCTTATCAACCCCCTTCACCACATGATACCCATGCTGCCAATATGGACCACCACAATTGGAACAGGATCCCATCGAAATTACATATTTAGGATCTGGCATCTGCTCATATAGCTTTTTAATACGATCAGCCATTTTGAACGTGACTGTACCTGCAATAATAATAACATCCGATTGTCTTGGCGAAGGCCTTGGAAACACCCCCATCCGATCCAGGTCATAAGTTGAAGCCATAGCACCCATCATTTCGATCGCACAACAGGCTATACCGAAACTCATCGGCCACATCGATGAAAGCCGTGCCCAGTTTAGCAAATCATCCAATTTGGCAACAACGACACCATTATTTTGCAACTGACTATCTAAACTCATGTTTACTCAGGTTTTTTAAATCGAGGTTTAAAAGCAATTTTCGGAGCACTCGTCGGCTCCTGAACGACAGCATGCTCCACAGCCTCAACTGCGGGCTGTCTATAATCCCGTACCTGATATGCGGTATTGTTCAAAGCGGAATAAGCACTTTGGGGAATATTGACCGGAACCTTAGGTAGTGAAACATTCGGTTTAACCCATTCCAAATCTCCTTTTTTCCAGACAAAAACCAATCCCAAGATCAAAATACCGATAAACATCGCCATTTCAATTAGTGTAAACCATCCCCATCGACCATCGGCAGCAATATATTCCGACTGTCCAAACACCGTCGCCCAGGGAAAAATAAAAATGAGTTCCACATCAAAAAGCAGGAACACCAAAGCAATGACGTAAAATCGGGGATTAAATTGTACCCAAGAGGATCCAATCGGATCTTCGCCACATTCGTAAGTACCAGATTTAATGGGATTATTCTTTTTGGGAGAGATTAAACGTGCTAGAAAAATGGTCGCACAGACTAACAGCGCCCCTATCAGCAGAATGATAAGGATTTTGCCGTATTCCGATAATTGCGCGGGGTCATCCATAATGATTACAAATTTAACAATTATTTCGTTTACTCTAGCGAGGAACTTGAAATTACAAATTATTTATTAAAAAAATAGGGCATTGTATGCGTACAATGCCCTATCGTATATAACTATACATTAAAATTACATTTTACCCGGCATTTTAGGCATATTGCGCATCAATTTAGCGGCCATTGCAGGATTAGACATCTGTTTCATCACTTTACGCATGTCGCCAAATTGCTTCAATAATTTGTTCACTTCGTTAATATCGGTTCCCGAACCTTTGGCAATACGTAAACGACGTTTTTGATCGATCACATCCGGGTTTTCGCGTTCAAAAGGTGTCATCGAATCAATAATTGCTTCGATAGGCTTGAATGCATTATCATCGACTTCAATATCCTTCATGGCCTTTCCTACCCCGGGGATCATGCCCATCAAATCTTTCATATTACCCATTTTTTTGATCTGTTGGATCTGGGATTTGAAATCATTGAAATCAAATTTATTCTTACGGATTTTCTTTTGAAGCTCAGCAGCTTGTTTTTCGTCAAACTGTTGTTGTGCACGTTCTACCAAAGATACGACGTCACCCATACCTAAAATACGGGATGCCATACGATCCGGATAGAAAACGTCCAATGCATCCATTTTCTCACCGGTACCGATAAACTTGATTGGTTTATTGACAACAGATTTGATGGATAGTGCAGCACCACCACGTGTATCACCATCTAATTTGGTCAATACCACACCCGTAAAATCAAGGCGATCGTTGAATGTCTTCGCTGTATTGACAGCATCCTGTCCCGTCATCGAATCAACCACAAATAAGATCTCGTCCGGTTTTGTTGCTTCCTTAACTGCGGTAATCTCCACCATTAAAGGCTCATCTATCGCCAGACGACCTGCCGTATCGATGATAACGACATTATGGCCATTGCGTTTAGCCTCTTCAACCCCCGCTTTGGCGATGGCAATCGGATCCGTTGATTCCCTATTGACATACACCGGAACACCAACCTGTTCAGCCAGGACCTCCAATTGATCAATCGCTGCTGGGCGATAAACGTCACCTGCAACCAACAATGGTTTTTTATTCTTTTTATCTTTTAGGAATAATGCCAGCTTACCAGAAAAAGTTGTTTTACCGGCACCATTCAGACCTGCTATCAAAATGACAGTAGGGTTTTTACCGGTCTCTAATTCGGTAACAGATCCCCCCATCAATGCTGTCAGCTCATCATTCATGATTTTAGTCAACAACTGACCCGGAGAAATACTTGTCAATACATTCTGCCCTAAAGCTTTTTGTCTAACATCATCTGTAAAAGTTTTAGCAGTCTTGTAATTCACATCGGCATCCAACAATGCTTTGCGAATTTCTTTCATCGTTTCAGCAACGTTGATTTCGGTAATACTGCCTTGTCCTTTTAATACCTTAAAGGCCCTATCTAGCTTATCTTGAAGATTTGAAAACATAAAATCTGAATCTTATTCTATATAAACAGCAAAGTTAAAAAAATTGTCTGTAGTAACCTCATTAACACCCCATAAAAAATGCGACTATTAAAAATAATCGCATTTTTTTGTATACTTGAGTGGCCTGGCCACGCATTAATCACTTCTCCGTCCACCAAATAAGATGGAAGCATAGTATAAAAGAGTTACCAAGGCACTCAAAGCAGCAACTACATAAGTCATAGCAGCCCATTTTAAGGCATCTTTCGCACCGTCATGCTCTTCGCCATTATAAGTAACGCCCGCATGGTTCAACCATTCCAAAGCACGGTTTGATGCATCAAACTCCACTGGAAGTGTGATGAAAGAAAATATTGTTGTGATCGCCAAGGCACCTACACCAACTGCTAACAACCATGGGTTTCCGCCTTTGGAAAATGCAAATAACATCACACCGAGCATCAATACCCATGAGGTCAGTTTGGAAGCCACATTGACCATAGGTACCATTGCTGAACGGAACCCCAGCCATTTGTATGCTTTTGCATGCTGAACGGCATGGCCACATTCATGGGCTGCCACAGCAGCCGCCGCCACACTCCGACCGCTATACACCTCAGGACTCAAATTAACCGTTTTATCCGATGGATTATAATGGTCGCCCAAGCGATCAGGAATGGAGATCACTTTCACATCATATATACCGTTATCGTTGAGCATTTTTTGCGCAATCTCAGCACCCGACATTCCATTCCCCAATGGCATTTCCGAATACTTTTTAAATTTGTTTTTAAATCGTGTCTGGACAATCAGGCTTACCACCATTATTCCAATAAATAAAATCAAGTACATAGCTTTTTTATATTTTTTATCGTTATTCTCTTTTACTGTTTCAATCTAATGATCAAACCTCATTCCAATTCCCTCAAATGGACAAAGACATGAACTTCTAAGTTAACAAAAAGCGAATAACTGACAAAAAGATCAAATTCTTCTGATGCCGGCATGACATTGTAGCATAAAAAAGGGAGTGAAAAATTCACCCCCTCGTGTTGTTATCTTCTAAAATATAGTATTAACTCCCTTATCCCATCTGAAAGACCAGATCAGAACCTTCAATCATTTTACGCAGGTTGCTCAACGCATAGCGCATTCTCCCTAAAGCTGTATTGATACTCACTTCTGTAATTTCAGCAATATCCTTAAAACTCATATCACAGAAGTGACGCATAATTAAGACTTCTTTCTGATCATCCGGCAGTTTCTGGATCATTTTCTTTAAGTCTACATCCACCTGTTGTTTCAGCATCTTGGATTCAGCACTTTCATCACTGAATTCCAATACCTCAAAAATATCGAAACCATCCGCATTCACGATATTTGGGGCACGTTTGGCTTTTCTAAAAAAGTCAACGATCATATTATGCGCAATACGGATTGCCCAGGGCAAAAATTTACCCTCTTCATTGTACTTGCCCGATTTTAAGGTGTTGATGATTTTTATGAAAGTCTCCTGGAAAATATCTTCAGCAAGATATTCGTCTTTTACTTTCATATATATAGAGGTGTAAATTTTCGATTTATATCGATTCAACAATGCCTCTAGGCCGGACTCTTGGCCACCGACATACATTTGGATCAATTCTTGATCACTCTTACTTTTCAAAAGTCTCATACGTCACTTACTTTTTTAGCAGTTCGCAAATAAATTATCAGTTCTGTTGTAAAATGTAAATGTTGGGCGTATAGTGTTCCTTTCTTATTGTAAAACAATCAATTAATACTATTTCAAAGTACCGTAAAATTATCGAGTAATCAAATTATTACAATTTATTTTAAGATTTTTTAACATTTAAGAAGCGCAGAGCTTCCTTGATTCTACGAAAAAAGCGCTTGACAACATCCGTAAGCCTGCCGTAATTTATGGGGGTATTAACTCCGTCACAAATTCTCAAATGATAGGGACTTTACAGGGACCTCATTCGGACCTAGTACGGACCTCATTCGGATAAAAGCGTATAAAGTACCTATTAAGTCCGTACCAAATCCGATTAAATTTCTTACTATTCCACAAGTTATTATGCAGTTTATAACCAGATATGTCGGTACTATCCCAGCAGTTTACGATCATGAAATTCTAGGTCAATGGATGGGGTTTAAGAATGAAGAGAATGGCCTTGGAAATGAAAACAGTCTTATAAACTAAAAAGCGGAATCACCTTAAGATGATTCCGCTTTATGCTATTAAGCGTTGCTATATTAAAAAGACAATGTCTTATTTATACAATGGGAATTCGGCCATTAGGGCTTTCACTTTACCGTGGATTTTATCCAACTCAGCATCGTTTGAGGCATTTTGCAATGCTTCGTCAATTAACTCTCCGATTTGAACAATTTCATTTTCTTTGATACCACGTGTCGTAATTGCTGCTGTACCGAAACGCACACCTGAAGTCACAAAAGGAGAACGTGTATCAAAAGGAACCATGTTTTTGTTGGTGGTGATACCCGCTTTACCCAATACTGCTTCTGCTTCTTTACCAGAAATATCTTTGTTACGTAGGTCAACCAGCATCAAGTGGTTATCCGTACCACCAGAGATAATCTTATAGTCTTTATCAACGAAGAACTGCGCTAATGCGGCCGCATTTTTCTTCACCTGAACGATATACTCCATGTATTCGTCTGATAATGCTTCGCCGTAAGCGATTGCTTTAGCAGCAATTGTATGTTCCAAAGGACCACCTTGTGTACCTGGGAAAACAGCCAGATCCAACAATTGTGTAATCGTACGGATTTCGCCTTTAGGAGTCTTGATACCCCAAGGATTTTCAAAATCCTTACCTACCATAATCATACCGCCACGTGGGCCACGTAATGTCTTATGTGTAGTTGTTGTCACAATATGACAATGAGGAAGTGGATCATTCAATAGGCCACGTGCGATCAAACCAGCTGGATGGGAAATATCTGCCAAAACAATTGCACCGATCTCATCAGCCACTTTACGGATACGGGCATAATCCCAATCACGTGAATAAGCTGATGCACCACAGATGATCATTTTTGGTTTTTCACGAAGTGCTGTTTCCTCCAATTGTTCGTAATCAATCAGACCTGTATCTTCTTTTACACCATAAAATAATGGCTGATAGATCTTACCGGAAAGGTTTGCCGGTGAACCATGCGTCAAGTGCCCACCATGAGATAAATCAAGACCTAAAATTTTGTCGCCAGGTTTGATTGTCGCCAAAAAAACAGCCGCATTTGCCTGCGCTCCAGAGTGAGGTTGAACATTTACCCATTCTGCGCCAAATAATTGCTTCGCACGATCAATTGCGATGGTTTCAATTTCATCCACAACTTCACAACCTCCATAGTAACGTTTTCCTGGGAGGCCTTCCGCATATTTATTTGTCAACACTGAACCAGCAGCTTCCATTACCTGTTTTGAAACAAAGTTTTCTGAAGCAATTAATTCAATACCTTCTTCTTGGCGTTTAAGCTCATCAGCTATCAAATTAAAAATGGCTTGATCTCTTTCCATTGTTTTTAAATGTTGTAAAGTAAATTTTGTTTTTATTTTAATGCCTCAAAGATAGCATATTCCATAAAGAATATCGACAAAAAGCCATATTTTATTAAATGTTCTTAGAAAAATAGACTTATTTATGCGAATTAACTAATTAGTGTAGTATCCTTTTAATTCCGGTTTGGAGCAAAATCACCCCTAAAAATCGAATGTTTTGTAAATGTCAAAAAATCCAATACAATCAATTTGCGATTTAAAATATGTATTTTTGTCTAAGAATTGGCTAAAACGATATCAAAATGAGCGCAGAACATACAGCAGTTGCTCCCGTTACCTTAACTCAGGGAGCGATCAAGGAACTCAATAAATTAAAAGATCAGCAAGAAATCTCTGATGATTTTGGTTTACGTGTCGGTGTCGAAGGCGGTGGTTGTTCAGGTATGAGTTATATCCTGGGTTTTGATCAGAAAAAAGACGGAGACAACGAGTACGAAATTGAAGGCATCCGCATATTCATGAATAAAGCACACGGCCTATATCTTGCAGGCATGGAAATTGATTTCAAATCAGGGCTTGATGCAAGAGGTTTTACCTTTAATAACCCCAATGCTACCAGCACCTGTGGTTGTGGAAGCAGTTTTTCCGCATAAGTTGAAATTTAACATATTTCAGTAAAAGAGGGATTGCCAATAGCAATCCCTCTTTTGTATTAGCTCTGCGGAATCGCAAACCTGATCAGCTGTTTCGGAAAACTCAACCGTCCTTTATCCGACTTATTCCTGTAACAGGCTTCCTGTCACCGGACTTTCCAATTCAACTTCAGCAATCAGCATTATTGGGTAATTTTAGATCAGCAACAACGATGAGGATTTTCAAAAATATTTTGCCCATCATATAATGATACTACAGCAACAAAGCCCTCTTTCTTTTTCCATCATAATTCACTAAATTAGCGACCTTTAGAAAAGAAGCATACAACAGTCTGATGTACAAAGAATATAAGCAGTTAAATTTACCGGAGATTGGTAAAGAGATTTTGACCCGTTGGGAACAGGAAAAAATATTCGAAAAAAGTATCAATAATCGCCCTGAGAGCAAGTCATATACATTTTTTGAAGGGCCACCTTCTGCAAATGGAATGCCGGGCATCCATCACGTGATGGCTCGTACGATTAAGGATATTTTCTGTCGCTACAAGACATTGAAAGGCTACCAGGTAAAACGAAAAGGAGGCTGGGATACCCATGGCCTTCCGATTGAGCTTGCTGTCGAGAAAGCTCTTGGTATTACTAAGGAGGATATCGGCAAAAAGATTACCGTAGAAGAATATAATGACGCTTGCCGCAAGGAAGTGATGAAATACACGGATGTATGGAATGACCTAACCAACAAAATGGGCTATTGGGTTGATCTTGAACATCCTTACATCACGTATAAAAACGAATACATTGAAACCTTATGGTATTTGTTAAAAGAGCTATACAAAAAAGGCTTGTTATACAAAGGTTATACCATCCAACCCTATTCACCTGCTGCGGGCACAGGTTTGAGTTCACATGAGCTTAATCAACCGGGCACGTATAAAGATGTGAAGGATACAACCATTGTTGCTGAATTCAGATTGATCAAAAGCCAGCTGCATCCAGCGATTGAAAAATTAGTGGATGATGAAGCCGAAGATGTTGCATTTATCGCCTGGACAACTACACCTTGGACGCTACCGTCCAATACAGCTTTGGTTGTTGGCAAGAAAATAAACTATGTCAAAATCAGAACGTTCAATAAATATACAGGTGCACCGGTATCTGTTGTATTGGCGAAAGATCTGATCAGTAAACACTTTAAAGCTGAAGGTGAAAATGCCTCTTTCCAAGACTACAAACTGGGCGATAAAGTAATCCCTTGGGAACTTGCAGCTGAATTTGTGGGCGAAGAACTTGTGGGCCTGCGCTACGAGCAGTTGCTGCCTTATATCACCAATGAAGAGCTACAGGAAAATGCTTTCCGCGTCATCCCTGGTGACTTTGTGACCACTGAAGATGGTACAGGTATCGTGCATGCTGCGCCGACCTATGGTGCAGATGACTTTCGTGTAGCAAAAGAACACGGTGTACCGGGTATTTTGGTCAAAGACGAAAATGGAAAAGATGTGCCTACGGTAGACCGTACTGGCCGTTTCGTTAACGAAATCACTGATTTTGCCGGACGATTTGTAAAAGAAGAATACTACAGCGCTGAAGAGCGTGCGAAAGAAGACTTCAAACCTACTGACGTCCTGATCTCGATCAAACTAAAAGAGGATAATAAAGCATTTGATGTTAAAAAATACGAGCACACCTACCCACACTGCTGGCGTACAGACAAGCCGGTTTTATACTATCCATTGGATAGCTGGTTTATCCGTACTACTGCCGTAAAAGAGGATCTGGTTGCGTTAAATAAAACAATCAACTGGAAACCTGAAGCTACCGGAACAGGGCGCTTTGGAAACTGGTTGGAAAACCTGGTCGATTGGAACCTTTCCCGCTCCCGTTACTGGGGAACACCACTTCCAATCTGGCGTTCGGAAGATGAGAATGAAGAGGTTTGTATCGGTTCGTTACCGGAGTTAAAATCTTTCTTGGAGGCTTCACTGACTTCGGATGTCCTATCGGCAGATGAGAAAGCGAAAAACCAAGCCTATCTGGATAAATTTGATACAGAAAAGCTGGATTTACACCGTCCATATGTGGACGATATCGTTCTTGTTTCTGATGCCGGTCAAAAATTATTCCGTGAGCCTGACTTAATCGATGTATGGTTCGACTCAGGTGCAATGCCTTATGCCCAATGGGGATTGGATCATGAGAAATTGGCAAAAGGTGAAGAATTCCCATTTAAAGATGGATTCAATCACGCATATCCTGCAGACTTCATTGCCGAAGGGGTAGACCAGACGCGTGGATGGTTCTTTACGCTACATGCGATCTCCACGATGATGTATAAATCGGTCTCTTTCAAAAACGTTGTTTCCAATGGGTTGGTATTGGACAAAAACGGAAATAAGATGTCCAAACGTCTAGGCAATGGTGTTGATCCTTTCTCAACGATAGATCAATATAGTGCGGATGCTACCCGTTGGTATATGATCAGTAATGCTGCTCCTTGGGACAACTTAAAGTTCAACATGGAAGGATTGGATGAGGTACGCCGTAAGTTTTTCGGTACGCTATACAATACCTATGCATTCTTTGCACTTTATGCCAACATTGATAAGTTCTCCTATGCAGAACCGGATATTGCATTGGAAAACCGTCCTGAAATCGATCGTTGGATTATCTCTTTACTCAATTCACTAACGAAAGAAGTGGACGAATATTTAGCGGATTACGAACCGACCAAAGCCGCACGTGCAATCCAAAACTTTGTGGATGAGCATTTGAGTAACTGGTACGTTCGTTTGTGTCGCCGTCGTTTCTGGAAAGGAGAATATACGGAAGATAAAATTTCGGCCTATCAGACCTTATACACCTGTCTGGATACCATCGCGAAATTAATGTCACCGATATCACCATTTTTCTCGGACAGACTGTTCCTTGATCTGAATACAGCGACAAATAAAGAACAAGTTGAATCTGTTCACTTGGCCAACTTCCCGGTATACGATGAAAAACTTGTGGATAAAGATCTGGAAGAACGTATGGCCCTGGCGCAGGATATTTCGTCGTTGACACTTTCATTACGTAAGAAAACGTCGATCAATGTGCGTCAGCCATTGAACAAAATCCTCGTTCCAGTACTGGACAGTGCTTTCCAGGAGAAAGTGGAAAAAGTAAAAGATTTGATACTTTCTGAAACTAATATCAAAGATATTGAGTTTATTACAGATACAACTGGTATCATCAAGAAAAAAATAAAACCAAACTTTAAAGCTCTTGGCGCGAAAGTTGGTAAGGATATGAAGTTAGTCTCTTCAGCTATCCAATCGTTGACTATTGAACAGATCAGTACCTTAGAATCAGCAGGTGAATTGGCCTTAGTTGGCACACCATATACTATTCTATTGAGCGATGTCGAAATTATAGCAGAGGATGTGGAAGGATGGCAGGTTGCCAATTTAGGTAAATTAACCGTCGCATTGGATGTCCATATCACCGAAGAATTGAAGAAAGAAGGTTTATCAAGGGAATTGATCAACCGTCTACAAAATCTACGGAAAGAAAAAGGACTTGAAGTAACGGATAGAATTAACGTAAAGTTAACAGTTTCACCGGAAGTGGTCGATGCTGCGAAAGAAAATTTATCTTATATTTGCACCGAAATTCTAGCCGATTCATTGGTATTTGAAGATTCACTAACTGAAGGAGAGACCATCGAGATCGATGGCAAAGAACTTAAGGCATTAATCCAAAAAAATTAAATTATGGCAAACAACAACGAGAAAACACGCTATAGCGATTCAGAATTACAAGAATTCAAAGATATTATCTTGGACAAGCTTAGAATAGCAAAAGAAGAGCTTTCCTCGTTGACAGCAACGCTTAATAATAGCAATGCGAATGGTACAGACGATACTGCAGGGACTTATAAGACCTTAGAGGATGGTTCTGCAACGTTGGAGAAAGAACAGACAAATCAATTAGCGGCTCGCCAAAAGAAGTTTATTGATAACCTTGAAGCAGCCTTGGTGCGTATCGAGAACAAAACGTACGGTATCTGTAGAGAAACCGGAAAACTGATCCAAAAAGAGCGTTTGAAAGCTGTTCCACACACAACGTTGAGCATCGAAGCGAAAAACAAACAATATTAATTTTAGGTAAAAATATATGGTCTTTGCTTAGGCAAAGACCATTTTTATAGCACAATGAAGGGGTATACGAAACCAGTCGCACTAATCGTGGCGATTCTTTTAATAGACCAATTGTCAAAAATATGGGTTAAGCTCTCTATGACAATTGGCCAAAGTCATCACATCCTAGGTAAATTCTTTCAGATCCATTTTATTGAAAATAATGGAATGGCCTACGGAATGGAATTCGGTGGTGATTACGGGAAATTGTTCCTGACCGTGTTTCGCATACTGGCCGTAGCTGGTATCGGGTATGGTCTACACTACATGATCAAGAATAAATACAACCGCGGTTTTATATTGAATGTAGCCCTGATTCTTGCCGGTGCTCTGGGCAATATCATTGATTCGGCCTTCTATGGTGTGATTTTTAGCGAAAGCAATTTTTACGAAAAGGCTTCCTTATTTCCAGCTGGTGGAGGGTATTCCTCCTTTCTGCATGGAAAGGTCGTCGATATGCTTTATTTCCCTTTAATAGAAGGTACGTTCCCTACATGGGTACCCTTTTGGGGCGGTGAAGAGTTCCTATTCTTCCGGCCGGTATTCAACATTGCAGATTCGGCTATCTCAGTCGGTGTGGTGCTCATACTATTGTTCCAAAAACGGTATTTCAAAACAGAAAAAGAAGAGAAATCGAGTATCCATAGCGAAATCGTTGAAGATTAACGAAATATCTTACAAAAGCCTTGTTAATCGCAAGGCTTTTCTTTTAAAAATTAAAAATACAGATCATAAACCGGTTATCCACCAAGCAAATAATCCGGATTATGATGATCTAAATAATATCATACAAAAAAATGAAAAACATCAACTTATTCCTGATCGCAGGCTTACTTTTTGTGACAAAATTGGCACAGGCACAACAAATTGAAATTCCAAACCTAAAAAAACATATCTACTACCTGGCAGATGATAAAATGAAAGGTAGAGGAACGGGTAGTAAAGAAGTGTTCAAAGCCGCGGACTATATTGAAAAGGAATTCAAAAAATATAAATTGCAACCAAAAGGTGAAAAAGGCTATCGCCAATCCTTCAAAGCCAAGGTATGGAAAGTAAAAGTAGCCGACAGCATCCGCAATGCAGACAATATTATTGGCTTTATCGATAATGGAGCTGCACTAACAGTCGTGATAGGTGCGCATTACGATCACTTGGGAACAGGTCGTCAGGGCAGCTCGAAAGACTCGCTAGGTGTTGGTAAAATCCACAATGGCGCCGATGACAATGCCTCGGGTACTGCAGGTTTATTGGAACTGGCACGCTATTTCAGTACCAATAACCAAAAAGAGCCCTATAACTTATTGTTCATCGCTTTTGGTGCCGAAGAACTAGGTTTGGTCGGCTCCAAATATTTTACCGAGCATCCTACCCTACCGTTAGAAAAAATAACAGCAATGCTTAATATGGATATGATCGGCCGTTACAACCCAGGCAATGGGCTTGCTGTTATTGGATATGGAACGAGCAGTCAATGGCCTATCATATTCAAAGATATCCAGGCACCTATAAAGTTTAATCTGAGCAAAGATGGTAATGGCGGATCCGATCAAACTTCATTTTATAAGAAGAATATTCCGGTGTTATTTTTCCATACCGGCGGACATCCGGATTATCATATGCCGACGGATGATGCAGATAAAATCGACTATAATTCATTAAAATCTATTCTGGATTTGGAGAAATCGGTGATCGAGAACATCATGAAACAGTCGAATAAAATGGACTTTATCTGGACCAACTAAGACCGATAGAGTAAGGCTTTTGATCCTCTTTCAAAACATCACTTTAACCAGAGGACAAAGGAGCGAAAAATAGACGAAGGTACCATGGATATCTTCGAAATGAAAACACGGATAAAAAAAATAGTAATACGGATGAAAAAAATTCTTGTCACAGGATCTAATGGCTTTTTGGGTCAGAAGGTCGTCGACCTACTTGCTGGTAATGATCTTTATGAAGTTACAGCCATTTCAAAAGGCGCGAATAGAAATCCTAATCAAATCGGATATGCTTTCTATCAAGTCGACTTATTAGATCAGACCTTATTAACGGATTTTTTATCCAACCATATCTTTGATGCAATTATACATACCGCTGCCATGACCAGTGTGGAAGCATGTGAGGCCGATAAAGCGGCCTGTCAGCTGATCAATGTGGATCTGGTAAAAACACTGGCGGGCTACTGCGAAAAAAATAAAACGCAGCTGGTACATCTATCGACAGATTTTGTATTTGATGGCAAAAAAGGTACTACTTATAATGAACTGGACAGCCCCAATCCACAAAGTGAATATGGGAAAAGTAAATATGCATCTGAACAAGTCCTCGCGCAGTCGTCCTGCCCTTATGCTGTCCTACGTACAATTTTGGTGTATGGCATCAATGCTGATCCAAACCGTTCGAATCTGGTGCTATGGGCAAAAGGAAAGTTATCACAAAAAGAAGCGATAAAGGTGGTCAATGACCAATGGAGAATGCCTACCTTTGTAGATGATTTAGCGAAAGCATGTCAATTGGCCGTTGAGCGAAAGGCTCAGGGAATATTTCATATCTCGGGAGCAGAATTGATGTCCATCAATGAAGCGGTTGATAAAATTGCAGATTATTGGCAGCTGGACAAATCCTTGATTTCGGAAATCAGTGCTGCAAGCATTGGACAGGCGGACAACAGACCCCGGCTGACAGGTTTTGATCTCAGCAAGTCCAAAAATGAGTTGGGCTATAAACCTAGGGCATTTGTAGAATCCTTGGCTATTATTGATCGCCAGGCCAAGGAATTTGGAAGATAATGACAAAAAACGATATGATAGAGAAATTTGCGAGAGAGTCATACACGGAAATGAACGAACTGGTTCTTCCGAATGATACCAATACCTTTGGGAATCTCATGGGTGGCCGCTTATTATACTGGATGGATATCTGTTCGGCTATTGCCGCACAGAAGCATTGCAGCAATGTAGTCGTCACGGTATCTGTGGACAATGTATCTTTTAAGCGTTCGATCAAATTGGGTGAAGTGGTTACCATACAGGCACAGGTCACCCGTGCATTTAACAGCTCCCTAGAGGTACGCATGGAAATTTTCGCGTCCAACCTGCCCGAGGGCACACGTGTGAAAACCAATGAAGCATATTATACCTTTGTTGCCGTTGATGCCGACAACAACCCCAAAGCTGTCCCCGTATTGATTCCGGAAACAGAATCAGAACACAAAGCTTATGAGGATGCATTGCAGCGCAGAGAACTTCGCCTTATCCTTGCAGGGAAATTAAAACCCGAAAATGCAAAAAAACTAAAAGCCTTGGTCAGTCTGTTCAGTCAGAAGAACTGATACAGCATGGAAAAGTTGCTCTACAAATAAAGCGAGTACATATCGATATGTACTCGCTTTATTTGTAGAATCTGTAAGAACAATGTGGTTCCGTACCTTGTTATGTTGGATGGTTACTCCCCATTGCCTAAAGCGAGGATCCGGTCAAATTCCTCCGGTTTAAGCGGCATCACCGATAGACGGCCCTGTCTTACCAAAGCGATATCCTGTAACTGTTCATCCGCTTTAATCGTCTCTAACGTAACTGGCTTCTTCAATGTCTCAACCGGAGCTAGGTCTACGACAACCCAGCGTTCATCATCCGTTGTCGGGTCCTGATAAAACTCTTTCACGACCTTCGCAACTCCAACAACATCTTTACCTTCGTTGCTATGATAGAAAAGGACCAGGTCCCCTTCTTTCATCGCTTTCATATTATTCCTAGCCTGGTAATTGCGTACGCCATCCCAAAACGTCCTTCCATCTTTATTGAATTGCTCCCAACTATATTTAAATGGTTCAGATTTTACTAAGAAATATTGCATAATCTAAATTTGTTAAGCGTTAAAAACTATTGTTGTGGCATTAATACTTCCATTTTATCCGCAAAATGGGCACAATAATCACGTAAATCGCCAATCACCTTTTCAGCCATGGGATCTCCACCTGAAGAACGGATAAAAGAGTCTCCCAAGGTTTGCAAAGTTTCATAGAAGAACCTTTTCATCTCATCGTAGGGCATATCTTTCGTCCAGAGGTCGATTCGCATCGAATTTTTATAATGAGAATCCCATAAAGCTAAAAACATTGCTTTTGCTGGCAATTCTTCCGAATTATTTCCATCTGTGGACGACCACATAATGTTTTCAGGAACATTGTTTTCGTCAAGCTCTACCTGTAATTTTATTTCTGCTTTTTTCATTTTAATATTGAGTATTGAGATGTGAGTATTGAGATTTTACCTCAACAAGCCTAGGGCTTATACATTATCTCCATTTTTTAATTTTCACTTTATAATATATCAACTGAATGCCACTTTAACGATCAGGCTGGCAACACAAACCAGCAGCAAAAACACGAGCTGCAACATCCACATTTTTTTATTTTCTTTGACAAGTACCCTAAACAAAATATCCACGGCTGTCAGCAATACCATTAAGGCGATAAATGCCCCCCATGTAAAGAGCGCCTTCCCGTCATTGGGATTCTCCATGACGAACCAAGCGACCAAGCATGCACTGGCAATATTTAATGGGGTAAACCGCATGCTGATTATCGTTTCTTGAAATTACGGCTTGGTCCTGTGGATTTTCCCCCGCTGGACTTACCCTTGCTTTTGGCCTTCGGCTTAAAGCCCGAGGCTCGTTGCGCTTCGCGTACTTCCTTTTGTTTGATCACATATTTCTTCTCATGGAAAGCACCCTGATAATCTGGATTATCTTTTTTCTTTTGATTATCAATATCGCGGGCTATATCCTGTTTCTCCTGAAAAGGGGTTTTCTCCACAAATACTTCCTCCGGAATCGGATATACCGGAATACTCTGTTTGATCAATTTCTCAATTTTTCGGACATAGTACTTCTCGGCCTCATTACAAAAAGTGATGGCATCTCCTTCATTGAAAGCCCGGCCCGTACGTCCGATACGATGTACATAATCTTCGATAACAATAGGCACCTCAAAGTTGATTACATGGCTCACATTGGACACATCAAGTCCGCGTGCCGCAACATCCGTTGCCACCAGTATACGGATATTCCCCTCCTTAAACGCATTGATTGAATTGATACGTGTATTCTGTCCTTTATTGGCATGAATGACACGCACTTCATCTTTACCATATTTACGTTCCAGAAAATGAAAAACGTTATCCGCTACTTGTTTTGTTTTACAAAAAACAATCAGTCGGCTAAAAGCTTCATCATCTTTTAACAGATGTTGCAGTAAGTTGAGTTTTGTTTTTTGATTAGGGACAAAATACAAAGCTTGGCTGACCGTTTTAGCCGGTGTGGCCTGTTCAGAAACTTCTATAACGGTAGGAAATGCAAGAAAATCCCCAGCAATCTTACGGACAAGCTCACTCATTGTGGCTGAAAACAACAGATTTTGGCGTTTGCGCGGTACGATCTCCAATACACGGTGGATTTTACTGATAAATCCCATGTCCATCATCTTGTCCGCTTCGTCCAAAACTAAAAATTTAAGTGACTTAACGACGATATGTCCTTCTAAATATAAATCAAGGAACCGCCCCGGTGTGGCAACGATAATATCAACTCCTTTTTCAAGTGTTTCTATCTGAGTTTTGGGGCCTAATCCGCCATACAATACGACCGAACGTAAATCGAGGTAAGTAGAAAATAATTTGATATTCTCCTCGATCTGCATGGCCAACTCCCGGGTTGGTGTCAAAATTAAAGCACGTGCATCAGTTCCTTGAGCATACTTCAATTTCATCAACATGGGCAATACAAATGCAGCTGTCTTTCCGGTTCCGGTCTGGGCTATTCCCATCACATCCTGCCCCGCCAATATCGGTGTAATTGCCTTTTCCTGGATCTCAGTCGGTTGTTCATACCCCGCTTCTGCTATCGCATTTAGGATCTGTTTATTGAATTTAAAATTTTCAAATGATTGCTGCATCCGACAAAGATAAGGAAAAGACTCCATTTGACTTTCTTCGATAACCAATACGGTAGACATTTACTTTTAATTGACATAAAAATTGGGAAAAAGTACAATATAAAGTCTAATATTTTGGTTTTTAACAGAATTAAAGCATTTTTGTAGGGTATAAACAAACTTTTTATCAGGTTGATATGAAAAAATTATGGATGTGTTTGTTGTTGATAACAACAAGCTTTACTGCGTTTGCCGATGAGGGAATGTGGTTTTTAATGTATCTGAAGCGTCTGAATGAGGCTGATATGCAAAAAAAGGGGCTTCGTTTAAGTGCCGAAGAGATCTACAGCATTAACAACTCAAGCTTAAAAGATGCGATTGTGCAATTTGGCGGTGGCTGTACCGCAGAGATTGTGTCTGACCAAGGATTGGTATTCACCAACCACCACTGCGGCTATGGCGCAATTGCTGAATTGTCCACACCTGAGAACGACCACTTGACTAATGGTTTCTGGGCAAAGACAAAAAGCGAGGAATTAAAACCAAAATCGCTATCTGTACGCTTCTTTGTACGCATGGATGATGTATCAAAACGCATCTTAGGATTGGTCAATAATAAAATGTCCGAAGATGAGCGCAACAAAATCATCGCTGCCGAGATTGCTAAAATCCAAAAAGAGAACAGTGAAAATGGCAAATATGTTGTTGAGGTGAAATCTTTCTACCAAGGCAATGAATATTATTATTTCGTATATCAAGATTACAATGATGTACGTTTAGTGGGAACCCCACCAAATAGCATTGGTAAATTCGGTGGCGACACGGACAATTGGGAATGGCCTCGCCATACAGGTGACTTCTCCATTTTCCGCGTCTACGCAGATAAAAACGGGAATCCAGCAGAATATGCAAAGGATAATGTTCCATTAAAACCAAAACATTTCCTACCTGTAAGTTTAAAGGGTGTTCAAGAAGGTGATTTTGCGATGATCTTAGGTTACCCAGGCCGCACAAATCGTTGGATGCCATCGGGTGGAATCAATCAAAACGTAAAATTTGCATACCCTGCTTGGGTAGAAGCTTCCAAAACAGGTATGGATGCCATGAAAAAATTCATGGATCAGGATCAGGCTGTCAAATTGAATTACGCTTCGAAATACTCTCAGGTTGCCAATTACTGGAAAAACCGTCAGGGAATGATTGACGCATTGACTCTACATAAAACTGCTGCATCAAAAGCCAAAGATGAGGTTAAATTTGAAAAATGGGCAAACAAGGCTGCCAATAAAGCGGAATATGGTGATGTTATTAGCACGATCAATGCATACTATACCGCAACCAACGAGAAAGCGAAACACGACAATTACCTGATGGGTATGATCCGTTCCAGTGCAATTGCCACTTTACCTTACTCGATCGGCTCTGGCTTGGAAGTCTATGCAGCAGGTGATGATGCACGCAGAAAAGATATTCTTCCACGTTTAAAATCAGCGATCGATGCGGGCTACGAAAAAATGTATATGCCTTTGGAAGAACAGGTGTTGATCGACGAATTGAACCTTTACGCGAAAAAAGCTGGAAATATCGCGCCTTATGTTGCAGAGTTAGCAGCCAAAAACAATAATGATTTTACAGCCTATATCAAAGAATCTGTTAAAAACAGCATTTTTGCTTCAGCTGAGCGCTTAAATAATTACTTAGCAGATCCTAAGGCTGAAATTTTGGCCAATGATCCATTGTATAAATTATCTTCGGCATTGATCAACAAATACCGCCAGGAAGACCCTAGCGCAAAAGCTGAGCATGACAAGTTTGAAGCGGCTTACCGTAAATATGTTGCCGGTGTATTGGCTTCCAATCCAAAAGGCAAATTCTATCCGGACGCAAACAGCACCTTACGTCTTTCATATGGCTCGATCAAAGGCTTACCGAAAGACCCTCGTAACGATGCTGACAAGAACTTCTATACAACCTTAAAAGGTACTATCGCCAAATACAAAAAAGGTGACGAAGAGTTCGATTTACCACAACGTTTGATGGATTTGTATAAAAATAAGGACTATGGCCGTTACGCCGACAAAAAAGGACACTTGCCCGTAAACTTCCTAAGTGACAATGACATAACAGGCGGAAACTCAGGTTCTCCGGTAATTAATGGCAATGGCGAATTAATTGGCCTAGCTTTTGATGGTAATATCGAGGCAATGGCCGGCGACGTAATCTTTGACCATAAGCTACAACGTACAATTTCAGTTGACATTCGCTATGTTTTATTTATCATTGATAAATTTGCAGGAGCAAGCAACATTATTGACGAACTTAAGATTGTTGAATAGTTTTTTTTAAGCTTTTTCGATAAAAAAAAACGAAATTTATTTTCTATTTGATTCGTTTTTGTATATTTAAGGAGTGTTTAGGAAAAACCATAAAAACTAAAATTATAATTATAAAAAAATGGAAAACTACGTAAAATTAAAAGAGTTAGTAGCTTCTATCGAAGCTGATGCAGACAAGTTCTTCAACAATGGTAATTCTGCTGCTGGTACACGTGTACGTAAAGGATTACAAGACATCAAAACCTTAGCACAAGAAATTCGTAACGAAGTTACTGCTAAGAAAAACAGCGGAAAATAATCTTTCCTGAGTTTACATAAAAAAGGCCTTTCAATGAAAGGCCTTTTTTTGCTTTAATGGCAGCTGTAGCTTGTTACAAGTAATAACAGCCCATTAAGAGGTTATACACCTTCACATCGAGGTAACAACCTAAGCCGAACCAACACAGATCAGCTAAAGTCACCAAAGTTTCAGATAAAACCATTATTATTAACACTGGTTTTTTGCTGCTCCTATCGACAAAGGGCTATCCGTGGATAGCCCTTTGTCGATAGGAGCAGAATTTGTCTGCCAATCACCTAGTTTATGATATAAGATAAATTTCTTACATATTGCCCAGTTCCATAATAAATTGAACTGTTTCTTTATTCATGTGCTGAGACAAAACACCCGAAATCTGATCGGTCATGGTCTTTCTGGTCATCCGTTTTACCTTGCTTTTTTCGAACCGCTGTTTATCCATAGGCACATCGTTGCTCAATTCGACCTTGGTGGCAAAATAAGAAACGTGCTGGCTGGGGACTACCAATCCGAGTATCATTCCGGGGAGTCCATTGATAGACTCAGGTCCGCCACTGACTGGAATTTCATTGCAATAATAGCCGATCACGTAAATCGAGTCAGTTGTAAGACCATTAGCTCTCCGACAGTTATACCCGGCTATTTCACGGTATTCATCCGTAATTTTCCATTTTATCCGTTTCATCGTGTCCTCAACAATGATCTTTTCACCAACAATATCATTATATCGTTGGAAGGAACGTGTCGTCATATTGGACAATGTAATCGCTTCAAAGTCCAATGCAAACATCATGATATATTGCTTAACCATTTGATCCAGATTGTCATTTTTGACAGGCTCAAATAGGGTTTCATTCGCATTGAATTTCAAAGTCTTTTTCAATACAGCATTTTCGGGCAACTTGGGCAATACCTGTTCAAAAAATGTTTTTGAATTGTTATCAGCCTTCGCGATAAACTTCTTGCTCACAATATTTTTCATATACATGGTCTTATCATAGGAAATGCTCCCAGATCGCCCGAACAGCGTGTACTGCGCCTTGAGACTTAATACAGTACAACACAAAAAGAGAAAAAAGATATATTTTAACATGGTCATTAACTTAAATTTTATAAGAACATTTTTGTAAAGTCCCAGGATAGCTTCAGCATATAGTATCTACGGATCGTGTCATAGCGACGCTGCGTAAAAATTGAAGTTGATGCCGAACGGCTAAAGCCTTTATTCTGGTCAAGCACATCATTGATCATAAAATCCAACATCAGGGATTCATTCTTCAGGAACTTTTTACTTACTCCGGGGTGAAGCAGGAACTGCTCAAATTTTTCATCAAAAGCTTTCGTTGCCGCTTCATAGGTGTAGCTATAGTTTGTATAGACTTTAAAGGTTTTATTGATAAAATATTCGACACTACCATTCGATCCAAACACAAAGCCATTACTATTTGTGTTACGTTCCAGACTGGATTTCATTAAGCGATATTGCGGACTGAAATTTAAATCGAAATTCAGCCCAGTCTTCGTATCTCTTTTAAAATTGTATGTAAAGTTGAAATTTGTCGTATTCACCTTATTTAATTGCTGGTTGAATAGATTATAATTATCACTCATATTCAGATAGAACTGCGGGGTATTGGACAAGCCCAGTTTCTTGCTCAATTTAAAATGGTATCCGGACCAGATATTTATGGAGGTATTTGTTTTCCCCTTTACGTTATTCCAGGTATAAATATTGAGCCCCTGTGCGGTATCGATATTTTGTGTGATCGGATTTTTATCCAGCGTAATATTACCGCCCACATAGACATAGCTTCCCGTAAGAATACGAAATGAATTATAATTGATATTTAAGGAGTTTCTAAAAGAAGGTTTTAAATTCTCATTTCCCAAATAGCGGTTGATCTGATCCGAATTATCCAAAATCGGTTGGATCTGACTCATGGAAGGCAATTGATTCTTTCCAGTGTAATTCATCCATAATCCTTTGGTTTTTGTGAAGGAATATCCGGCACTCACATTGGGGTTATACGTAAAATAACTTCTGGAAAGCCCTTCTTGGCTATAGTAATTATATTGTTTGAGTTTGTCATTATTAAAATTATTGGCAACAGTAAACTTCAACTTGTCCGTTGTATGCACGATTGCTAATTTATATCTGCTGCTCCGTCTATCGAAATCGTAATTGTTACTGAAACGACTGTCCAGATCATTATATTTCCCATCAGCACCTTTGTTGAATGATTCAACACGGGAGGAGTTATTACTGCTTTCTATGCCAGTTCCGACCACGAGATTCCAAACATTTGATAACGGTTCGGTATACGAAACTGAAGCACCCAGTACATCATTTTTATTATTGCGTTCCTTGCGTTGATCTGTCCTGTCAACCAGCCTATTGCCTGCGGTATCCTTTTTAGCATAATTTTCAACAGTTGAGAATAGATGACCATCTCCTATCATTTCACTTCGTCTGAATTGACCATCAAATGTAAATGAACGTCCCTTTTTCTTAAATTTATGGGTAAAATAAGTGCTAAAATTCAACTCATTGATTGTGTTCTTGATGGTCTCACGGGTAGTTTCAGCAATTGTTGTATCCATACTTTGCGTAAATTGATAGGCGTCACGCTTGTTATCCGACCAAAGATTTTTGCGGGAAGCTCCGCCCCGGATGGTTAACGTATTTAATGAATCAAAATTCAGATCATATTTTAAATTGGCGCGATGCTGATCATTCTCCGTATCTACAGATTTAGTCGATTTATTATTGATAAGACCGGTACTAATTGTCTCATCATCGCCATCACTGCTTAATCTTCCGTATTTATAGTTGATATTTACACTGTGTTTATCCTTGTTGAATTTATCCGAAAAATTAACACCCGAATTAATCGCCTGAGGTATCCCGATCACACCTTGTCCGGAAAAAGGATCCGTAAAATTAGTCCAGGACATAGACCCGTCGTCTCCATATGAAACACCCGAATCACCGCCATATTTCTGTGCATCCTGCCAGTTCATACTGGTCGTTCCATTATTTCCAAAAAGGCCATACACGGAGATCTTTTGAGAACCTTTGAACTTGTTCAACATCAACTGCCCCATATAATAATCACGGGTACCTCCTCCTAATAAGGCTTTTCCGAACATGCCATTTTTGGAGCCCTCTTTTAGTTTGACATTAATGGTCTGTTCACGTTGGCCATCATCTACCCCCGTCCGTTCGGCCTGCTCAGATTTTTTTTCATACACCTGCACCTTATCCACCATATCCGATCGAATATTGCGGGTCACCAGGGTTGGATCATCGCCGAAAAACTCCTCGCCATCCACAAGTACCTTTTTGACCGTCTTGCCTTGTGCGGTAATTTTCCCGGATGCATCCACTGTGATCCCCGGCAGCACCTTCAACAGATCTTCAACCTTCGCATTTTTTTCTACCTTAAAACTTCCGGCGTCATACTCGGTAGTATCCCCTTTTATCGTAATGGGAATTCGACCGGTGACAATAACCTCCTCCAATAAAGTAGCTGTCTTGGTCAGCCCAACACTTAATTTGGAATAATCTTTATCTGGGGAAATCTCGGTATAATAATCACCATATTTGGGATAACTTACGATCAACAGATAGGAACCGCTATCAGGCTTTAACAAGGAAAATAGTCCATTTTCATCTGATCTCGTAAAACCGGTCAATATGGAATCTTTAGCGGTTAACAACATGACTGTCGCATCTGATAGCTTAATCTGATCTTTTACATCACTTATTTTTCCGGCAATTTTGGACTGCCCCAATGCTATTCCGTGCATACTGAAAACGAAAAATAAGAGAATTTGCAAAACTCTTTTCATAAAATTGTTGGATAGTATATTAACATCAATATAACATTAGTAGATAAAACCAATGTTTTGTTACAGTAAATTTAATTTTATTTCTAAAAAATATTCAATAGCGTCCTGACACTAATTAAAAAGACATAAATCTTATCTAATTAGGATGCTTAAATCCAAAATTTCCATAAAAAAAATTAAAATTATTGATAGCTTTTTTCTTTTTGTATCTTAATTAATTTCCACAATTGCAGACAGAAAAAACAGATCAATAGCACGAAGATGATCTGAGAGAATATGAGCGCATAATTGCGATAAGCAACCACGGTGATTAGGGTCTGAATTCTGTTGATAAAATAGTTATTGAGCATAATCCCAAATATCGATCCCAACAGAAAAAATAGGATGGCATATTTACGATCAGAAAGTGCCTTGGCTTTTACTTTTTCCAAATCGCTGATCTGTCTCATAACACGCTGCTCAAAGTCTTCGAAAGGCATATTGACGCGACTCATTTGCAAGGCTTGCTTTATTTTATTGTTTTCTTTATCCATGGTATTCTGATTTTTTAATCAATTGATTCAACACTAGCAGCATATTTTTCCTTGCCCGATGTAGCACTACTTTGGTATTTGCGAGCGTCCACCCCATGATTTCCTGGATTTCTTCCATAGACTTTTCCTCTAAATAAAATAAGCGCAAAGCAACAGATTCTTTTGGCGACAAAATCGCCAAAGCATCGTTGATCATTTCTTTACGCTCGTTATCAATAATTTCGTCAAGAATGGACGCATCAGTAGCATGGTCATGGTCTCTCAGATCAAAATCGACCAATTCCAGCTTTTTGTAACGGATGCTATTAAAAGCAACATGGACCACAATGCGGTAAAACCAGGTGCTGAACTTGGATTTACCTTTAAATGAGGACAAAGATTGATAACACTTTATAAAAGCTTCCTGTACGACATCCTCGGCCATATGTTCCTGCTTGACAATAGAGATTGCAACGGAAAAAGCCATGTCCTGATAGGTCTTTATAAAATAGCGGTATGATTCAACGTCCCCGGAAAGTACTTTACGAATATAGATTTCATCCATCTAAGCCTAAATATCGTGTTTTTTATCTAGCCGGTTTGCAACAATCATAGATACCCCAGCGGATATGATCAAAATCGCCACTACCAATGAATCTGGCAGGCCGGCACGCAGGTAATTTTGTAATACGCCCACAATGAGCAGTCCGATACCTATCCCCAACACGAGGATACCTGGTTTTTGCCAATCTGCAGGCTGCCTCCTTCTTTCCTCACCAGGAATGTGGATCGCCTTACTACGATAACGCATAATAAAATATACGCACAGCGTAATACAGGTAAATAATCCCACCGCTACGATTGCACCCATTGTTTGTTTTTCCATAATTTTTTTGATTTAATTTTACCATTAGTCACCTTCAGGCCCGAAAAGGTTACAACAAATTGAGTTAAATGTGCCGATTTGTGTAAATTTGTTTCAAATACAAACAATATGCAAAACATTAAAGAATATGTAGAAGCAAACAAGCAACGTTTTTTAGATGAGTTGTTTGATTTATTGCGTTTACCTTCGGTCAGTGCTGATCCTAAATTCAAAGGCGACGTACAGAAGACTGCAGAATTTGTTGCCCAAAAATTACGTGATGCAGGTGCCGACAACGTAGAAGTTTGTGCCACAGCTGGTAATCCAATCGTTTACGGCGAAAAAATTATTGATCCTTCATTGCCAACTGTACTGACTTATGGTCATTATGACGTACAACCGGCAGATCCATATGAGTTGTGGGATACCCCGCCTTTTGAACCAACTATCCGCGATGGTAAAATATATGCCCGTGGTTCAGCAGATGACAAGGGGCAGTTTTATATGCATGTGAAAGCCTTCGAATATATGATGCAAAACAACGCCTTGGCGTGTAACATCAAATTTATGATCGAAGGAGAGGAAGAAGTTGGTTCTGTTAACTTAGGTACTTTCGTCAAGGAAAACACGGAAAGACTTAAAGCGGATGTGATCGTGATTTCGGATACCTCGATGATCAGTATGGAGCAACCGTCATTGGAGACAGGTCTTCGTGGGCTTTCTTATGTTGAAGTTGAAGTCACCGGACCAAACCGTGATTTACACTCTGGCGTGTATGGTGGTGCTGTTGCGAACCCGGCTACCGTTCTGGCAAAACTTATTGCATCTTTGCACGACGAGAACAACCATATCGCAATCCCTGGATTTTACGATGATGTCGTTGAATTAACAGCTGAAGAACGTAAAGCGTTGAACGAAGCCCCATTTGATATCGAAGAATATAAATCAGATTTAGGCATCGAGAATATTTGGGGCGAGAAGGGTTATACAACTTTAGAACGTACCGGTATCCGCCCTACGCTGGAAGTCAATGGTATCTGGGGAGGCTATATCGGTGAAGGAGCCAAAACCGTGTTACCTTCCAAAGCAAACGCAAAAATCTCGATGCGTCTTGTACCAAACCAAAATTCTGAACGCATTACGGAACTATTCAAAAAACATTTCGAGGGTATTGCACCGGATTACGTTAAAGTAGAGGTAAAACCACATCATGGTGGTGAACCTGTGGTCACTCCAACAGACAGTGTGGCCTATAAAGCTGCTGAAAAAGCTTTACATGAAACATTTGGCGTAAAACCAATCCCTACCCGTGGCGGTGGATCCATTCCTATTGTTGCTTTATTTGAAGACGTTTTAGGACTAAAAACAGTGCTTCTTGGATTTGGACTTGACAGCGATAACCTGCACTCTCCAAACGAAAAATATGGAATCGAGAATTACTTAATGGGTATATCCACAATTCCTTTATTTCATAAATATTACGCAGAACTAAGCAAATAATTTAGTTTTTCATTAGATAAAGGGTTATTTTTAAATTTTAGAAATAACCCTTTATCTTTTTATGGATTTTGATTTTCGCCTCATCGTTTTTTATACTGCTGCTCAGCACCTTAATTTCACCAAGACTGCTTCGGCACTCTTCATCTCACAACCCGCAGTCAGCAAAAACATCCAGGAACTGGAAAAAAAGCTCGGCGTCCCTCTTTTTGAGAGGAAGGGAAATAACCTCGACCTGACTGAATCCGGACAAATTCTCTATAAATACGCTCAACAGATTATCAATCTTTATAATCAGGCAGGACAGGAAATACAGGAATTACAGACTGGACGTAAAGGGAATCTTGTACTGGGGGCCAGCACGACAATATCGCAGTATGTACTTCCAACATTACTGGCAGATTTCCTCTCCCAATATCCGAATAACCGCATCCAATCTTTTCAATCCAATAGCCGCAGCATTGAAGAGCAGCTTATTGACAAGACATTGGACCTAGGGATTACCGAAGGATCAACGGACAACAGGGCTTTAAAATATATCCCTTTCATGAAAGATGAACTCGTTTTGGTCACCAATAGCCAAAACCCGTTGCTAAACCAGTTAAAAAATCCTATTCTCTCTGATATCACACGTTTACCTTTGGTACTTCGCGAGCAGGGTTCAGGTACACGCACCATTATTGAAAATGCATTAAAAGAACAACGGATCGGTCTTGCAGAGATCCAGATCGACATGATACTTCCATCAACAGAAAGTATCAAAGGATATCTGGCCCGTCGTCATAGTTTTGCGTTTCTTTCTATCCATACCGTGCAACGGGAGGTATTAAATAATCAGTTGACCATCGTCGATATTCCGCATTTGTCCATCGAACGTTACTTTTATTTCACCCATCTATATGGAGGCCTCGCTGGTACCCCTAATCAATTCCTACAGTTTTGCCTGAGACAGAATTTCAAGATATAACATTTGGTTATGTCTCATAAAGAAAGATCGTTTTAATCCCTGTGCACAGGCAGGTAGATTTGTACAAACGAATTAGAGGCATGGAATACAAAAAACTAACAAATTATCTAAAAGCGCTCAGTTGGATCATTGTCGCATTGGTTATCACCTGTACAACGCTGTGTGTATTTCCCCTTAAGCATACAAATAATAACAGCGTCACGGATTCACTTGCTCTCGCTACTGATTCATTGATCACACATGTGTCACAGTTCAAAGCGGTACCATTCAAAAACAATCCCGAAGGGGAAATGGCAAGTTATGGCGAAAAGCTGATCAAAAATACCTACGATTATTTTTACGATGGTGACATAAAAATCGGGAATAAATTGGCCTGTAGCAGTTGCCATCTCAACGGCGGAACAAAAGCTTTTGCAGCTCCATACGTTGGGCTCACGCACGTATTCCCCACATACATCGGCCGGGAAAACAAAGTTGAATCTTTAGAGGAACGTATTAATGGTTGCTTCGAAAGAAGTATGAACGGCCGAGCGATCCCTGAAAACAGCAAAGAAATGCGGGCGATAGTCACCTATATAAAAAATATCAGTATCAATACGGTCAGCAAAGGGCGACTAAGCGGCCAAGGCTTTGTCAAAATGGACATTCCAAATCGTGCTGCAGATCTGAAACATGGTCAATTGGTATTCGAAGGCAAATGTACAAGCTGTCATGGAAAAGATGGACAAGGGATGGCACAGCCTACTGGCAAGGGCTATTTATATCCGCCACTTTGGGGAAAAGACAGCTATAACGATGGAGCCGGCATGGCGCGGCTGCTTACCGCAGCGCGTTTTATAAAAGCAAACATGCCTTTAGGCGCAAGTTATGATGCTCCGCAGCTCAGCGATGAGGAAGCCTATGACGTCGCCGCCTATATTAATTCTTTCGATCGCCCCAAAAAAGCAAATAAAGAACTTGATTACCCGAATTTAGCAAAGAAACCAAAAGATAGCCCTTATCCGCCATATGCAGATAACATTAGTTTGGCACAACATAAACACGGACCTTATAATTTTTAAAATGATGAAAAAACAATTGACGATTGCTTGCATCCTCTTCGCGATGACAACAGTACAAGCTAAAGCACAAAACAATAAGTTATTACAGGACAACCATCAATATACAGGGGCCGTTGCCAAGAAAAAGCTGTATAAGGCCATCTATCAATTGGATAGTAATGATCCAAAAACAATTGAGAAAGCCATTCGGAATATCAATAACGTTTTAAAAGACCCAAGGCTCAAAGGACACCTACAAATTGAACTGGTTGCTTTTTCAGGCGGCACAGAAGCATATTTAAAAAAGAACAACCAATATGAAAAACCCTTGCAGGACCTTGTTGAAAAAGGTGTTATTGTCGCCCAATGTTTGAATACATTGGAAGAAAAACATATTGCAAAAGAAGAGCTGTTTGATTTCATTGGTTATGTCCCTAGCGGGAACGGTGAATTGATCTTAAGAGCAAATGAAGGCTGGGTCATTGTTAAACCATAGTATAAATGAAAAAGCTAGTCCCATTCACCCTCGCTATGGCCTTGTTCGTATCGATAAAAACTAAGGCCCAAGAGCATCGTTTTGATCCACCATGGAACAACCCGCCCGAATCAGCTCTGAATTTTACAGTTCCGGGAATAGACAATATCCCAGATCTATACGGCGATATTGAAAATCCACAGTTAACCGTTTTCTTTGCGGGCAATCAGTTTATGGTCGTTGACGATCTATTAACATCTTTCAAACAGGAATATCCCCAATACAAACGGATTTTTGTAGAGACATTGCCTCCGGGAATTCTGGCCAAACAGATCAAAGGCGGTTCTATTACCATCGGTAATCTACGCATCACGCATAAACCCGATATCTATACGGCAAGCAAACGTGCAATTAACGAGATGGCAGATTATTTCAGTCATACCCAAACCTATTGTTACAACAATATTTGCCTGATGGTCCCCCAGGGCAACCCTGCAAATATCAAAACATTGAACGATCTGGGCAATTCGAATGTGCGCATTAGCATGCCCAACCCGCAATGGGAAGGTATAGGTGAACAAATCAAAGCATCGTATAAAAAAGCTGGTGGCGAACAACTGGTCAGGAAGATTATGGAAGAAAAAGTAAAGGACGGAAGCACGTATTTGACAAAAATACATCATCGTGAAAGCCCGATGCGTATCCTTTATGCCCAAGCTGATGTGGCTCCGGTCTGGACATCTGAAGTTGTCTATCAAAAATTGATCGGTCATCCAGTAGAAGGCATTACAATTCCTGACAGTCAAAATACCACAGCAACTTATGTAGCCGCAAAGCTAAAAAATGCACCGCATGCTCAGGCAGCGGATGATTTCCTGAAATTTATGGATTCTCCTACAGCCAAGCAGATCTACAAGAAGTATGGCTTTACAATAGACTAAAAAAAGAAAATGGATAATTAATTATCCATTTTCTTTTTTTACTTTAGGTCAAAATTAGCTGAATTGTATGGTTCTATTCCTTAAAAAACTTCATCGCTATTGGTATTTTATCAGTGTTCTACTTGTTTTCCTCGTTTTATTCCCCTATATCTATTTTTTAGCTCAGCAGCCAGAAAGGAATTATGCTCGGATTGCACGGATGAGACGCTGGGTTTCGATCGGTGGATCGGCCTTAGCGGGTGTATTTTTTAAAGTAAGTTACGAATCAAAAATGGACTGGAACAGGCCAATGGTGCTATGTCCCAATCATACCTCAGTGCTCGACATCACAGCACTTACGTACTTATGTCCGATCCCGTTTTCGTTTATCGGCAAAGCTTCTCTTCTTAAAAATCCCGTTACCCGTATATTCTTCAAAACCATAGATATTCCTGTCACAAGGAGGAGCAAAGTTTCTTCTTTTAAAGCATTTCAACGGGCCAACGAACTTGTCCAAAGTGGCCGAAGTGTCGTTATTTTTCCGGAAGGAAAGATAGATGATGGATTTCCACCTCAAATACATGCTTTTAAGTCGGGGGCTTTTCGTATTGCGGTACAAAATGATGTGCCTGTAGTACCAATCATCATTGAGAATGCATGGGATATTTTCTTTGATGACGGCGCTAAACGAGGATCGCATCCGGGAATTGTTAAAGTGCATGTTTTCTCGCCTATCGAAACAAAAGATTTTGACGACAACAATGCAACTGAGCTGGAGAAAATTGTTTATGACAAAATGCATTCCTATTGGATTATGAAGAATAAATCGTATTTTCATCAACCAGAGAACGTCCAAAAAATATGTCAGGAAAGATACTAATCGAAATCAAAGATATTGCGCGTGAATACCAAATTGGCTCGGAAACAATTCATGCGCTCAGTTCGGTTACACTCAATATCCATAAAGGAGAATTTGTAGCACTTATGGGTCCCTCGGGGTCTGGAAAATCTACGTTAATGAATATTCTAGGTTGCTTAGATACGCCAAGTAGAGGTGAATATATCCTCAATGGAATTAATGTAAGTGACATGTCAGAGGATGAACTCGCTGAAGTAAGAAACAAGGAAATAGGTTTCGTTTTTCAAACATTCAATCTACTCCCTAAGAGTACCGCACTGGAAAATGTGGCACTCCCATTGATCTATGCGGGATACAATAAGACCAAGCGTGAAGAAAAAGCCAGCAGCGCTTTGGAAAGTGTTGGATTGGGACATCGTATGGATCACAGGCCCAATGAGCTCTCGGGCGGACAACGTCAGCGGGTGGCAGTAGCCAGAGCCCTGATCAATGACCCCTCCATCATATTAGCTGACGAACCTACAGGGAATCTTGACACAAAGACATCTATTGAAATCATGGGTCTACTCGAAGAGATCCATTCCAAAGGGAACACCATTATCCTCGTCACACACGAAGAGGATATTGCTTTGCATGCACACCGTATTGTACGCATGCGTGATGGCTTAATAGAAAACGATTATCCCAATCCCGATATCAAATCCGTATCGCCACGATTAAATGCGCTCAATGAAAAAGGGAGCGACTTTGAGAACATCTAGAAAATATTATTTCATTATAAATCAAACACTTATATTATTTACACAAAAATAACAGTTGATTTACTTGTTTAAGTTAAATTAAATGATAGTTTTGCGAAAATAGAGAACTTAAATTGTTTTTATATGTATTGGACATTAGAATTAGCTTCGCATCTAGAAGATGCACCATGGCCAGCAACAAAAGATGAATTAATCGATTACGCTATTCGTTCGGGTGCACCAGTTGAGGTGATTGAAAACTTACAATCTCTTGAGGATGACGGTGAGCCATATGAAAATATTGAAGAAATTTGGCCCGACTATCCAACAAAAGATGATTTCTTCTTCAATGAAGATGAATACTAGAAAATAAAAAACGCCTTTGATGAAAGGCGTTTTTTATTTCAGGGAATTAATCCATTGCCGTACAATTCAGTCTTAAACGTATGAAAATAAAAGTAAAGGTATTGTTGTTAACGTTTGTAAGCTGTATACTTTGTATATCCCTAAGTGCACAGGAAAAACCACTTAATTCCGAAAATATTGCCGTATTAAAGAAGTTTGTATATCGTCTAAACGATACTAACCTTGCAACGGATATCATTTTAAGCCAGGATTTATTAACGACAAAAAATCTAGATGAAGATCAACAGGAATATCTGCTAGCTAGCATAGACGAAATACGAATCAACGTGCAGAGCAAGGATATCAGTAAATTAGAATTCATCAATTTTTTACAGGCTGGCCGGAAAGAAACATACGATATAGACCTTGAAGGAATAGATCCAAAGCAAGTCTATTTTGTTAGATATCTCAATCGTTTTGTTTTTGCTGCTGTTATTCGTGACAAAAAAATAGCCTCTTTTACCCTGGTTTCCAAAGGAAACAATAAAGCACATTTTGTATTCTATTAATCCATAATTGCCCTTATTAATCGGTTACTTAGCAGATTGAACCGCTCTGATTATCTCAATATGTATGACAGAACAGTCTTCTGTTTCCCGGCATTAAGTAAGCCCAAGGCATTCAGCTTATTTCCGGTCTTCAAAACAGCTCGTTTGAAAGCAATTTTAACCGCAGGGATCTTTCTTAAAAATTTTTCAATAAAAACACTTGCATTTTAAAATTCTATCAACCATATTTGTATTAACAAAAAAAGAAATGATAATAACTGTATTAAATAAAGCTTGGTGGTGGCACGACGAATAACGTTGTGGCAAACACCTATTGCATTATTTGATATATACATCAAGATATGATGGGCTTGCCTGAATAAGGTAAGCCCTTTTTATTTAAAAATATTATGAAAGAAATTTTAGCCCATTTATTCGAATACAAGACTTTCTCGCGACAAGAAGCTTATGAGATCTTGACCAATATTGCCAAAGGTAAATACGACAGTCATCAAATCGCCGCGTTTATGACAGCTTATGGCATGCGCAGCATTCGGGTGGAGGAACTTGGTGGATTTCGGGATGCCATGTATGACCTCTGTCTCAAACTGGATTTTGAAGGATACAATTTGATCGACCTATGCGGTACGGGTGGTGATGGCAAAAATACATTCAATATTTCTACGATTGCTTCTTTCGTGACAGCCGGAGCGGGCTATCAGGTAGCAAAACATGGTAATATAGGTGTATCATCGAGCTGTGGTTCTTCGAATGTAATGGAGTATTTAGGTTATCAATTTACGAATGACAAAGCTGAGCTGCGGCGTCAGCTCGATGAAGCCAATATCTGTTTCTTGCATGCGCCTTTGTTTCACCCAGCAATGAAAACAGTTGCTCCGATACGTCGCGCCCTAGGAGTAAAAACGTTCTTCAACATGTTGGGACCATTGACAAATCCGGCCAACCCGAAATTTCAATCGGTTGGTGTATTCAGCTTGGAGCTTGCTCGTTTATATGGTTATTTATACCAAAATACAAACAAACAATATTCCATTATCCACGCGTTGGATGGCTATGATGAAATATCGATGACCGGAGATTTTAAGGTCATCAACAATCAGGGTGAAAATTATTATAATATGGAGGATCTGGGCTTTAGCCCTGTTCTTCCACAGGAACTTGCAGGTGGGGACAGCATCGCAGAGGCCGCACAGACATTTTTAGCTATCTTGAATAATGCAGGCACGGATGTACAGAATAATGTAGTTTTGACAAATGCGGCATTTGCCATAAAAACATTTCATCCGGAAAAATCTTTTGGTGACTGTTTCTATGAAGCTGAAGAGTCACTCATGACAGGAAAAGCACTCAAAAGTTTCAAAAAAATAACAAAACAATAAAATGGCAGTAAAGATAAAAGTTTGTGGCATGAAGCATCCTGACAATATCGCCGCTGTAACTGCCCTTGATATCCATTACATCGGGTTTATATTTTATGAAAAATCCAAACGATTTGTTGGCAATACCAGTCGGGAATATATAAAAGGGGTTAAAGGAGTCACCAAAGTTGGTGTCTTTGTAAACGCAAGCTTACCGGAAATTTGTCATAAAATAGACGAATTCAATTTAAATGCGGTTCAATTACATGGAGATGAAAGCCCTCAATTTTGTGAGGAACTTAAACAACATACTGCTGTAACCGTGATCAAAGCTTTCGGTATAGACCAAAATTTTGATTGGTCAGTATTGGACGCTTACGTGGGAGCTGTAGACTTTTTTTTATTCGACACCAAAAGCAGTTCTTACGGCGGCACCGGTATGCGATTTGACTGGTCCTTATTGCATCAATACAAACTCGAGCGCCCTTATTTCCTTAGTGGTGGATTAGATGTGGACAGTGTCGAAGATGCTTTACAAGCAAATGATCCCAGGTTATATGCCTTGGATCTTAATTCAAAATTTGAAGTAGAACCAGGATTAAAAGATATCGATCTTTTGGCCCGTAGCATAAATAGTATTAAAAAATGAGTATATATCAAGTCAATGAAAAAGGATATTATGGTCCATTTGGTGGTGCCTATATCCCCGAGATGCTCTATCCCAATGTGAAAGAGCTCCGTGAGGAATATCTCAAGATAATCGAAGAGAAAAGTTTTCAGGAGGAATTCAATCAGCTACTCCGTGATTACGTAGGACGCCCCTCCCCTTTGTACCATGCGAAGCGACTGTCTGAAAAGTATGGTACGACGATCTATCTTAAACGTGAAGATCTCAATCATACTGGAGCCCATAAAATCAACAATACCATCGGGCAGATCCTCTTGGCCGAGCGTCTTGGAAAAAAAAGGATCATTGCGGAAACAGGTGCCGGACAGCATGGTGTTGCTACGGCTACAGTCTGTGCATTAAAAGGAATACAATGTGCTGTCTATATGGGAGAAATTGATATCCAAAGACAGGCTCCCAATGTGGCACGAATGAAAATGATGGGCGCAGAAGTCATTGCTGCTACCTCAGGTTCAAAGACACTTAAAGATGCCACAAATGAAGCGCTGCGTGACTGGATCAATAATCCTGTGGATACACATTACATCATTGGTTCTGTCGTGGGCCCACATCCTTACCCTGATATGGTTGCCCGGTTCCAATCCATTATCTCCGAAGAGACGAAAAAGCAGTTGTTAACAAAAACCGGAAAAGAGAATCCAGACATCGTATTAGCCTGTGTCGGTGGCGGCTCCAATGCTGCGGGGATGTTCTATCATTTTTTGGATGATGAATCTGTACAGCTATACGCTGTGGAAGCTGCTGGACATGGTGTAGACTCGGGTGAATCAGCTGCTACGACAGCTTTGGGGAAAGAAGGTGTATTGCACGGGAGCCGATCCATATTGATGCAAACGGAAGACGGTCAGGTCATCGAGCCTTACTCCATCTCTGCAGGACTTGATTACCCCGGTATCGGACCGCAACATGCTTGGCTATTTAAATCCGGAAGAGGAAAATATGTTAGTATTACAGATGATGAAGCGATGCGTGCTGGACTGGAGCTCACTCGGCTGGAAGGTATTATCCCCGCAATAGAAAGTTCACATGCACTAGCCTATTTATCGAAAATTCCTTTTAAGGGTGATGAAACCGTTGTGGTTTGTTTATCAGGGCGCGGCGATAAGGATCTTGATAACTATATGAAATACTTTGATTTTTAAAGCATGAATACGATTGAAAAAAAAGAAGGAAATCCCCTTCTCTCGATATATTTTACAGCAGGATATCCTGCACTGGACAGTACAATTCAGATCGCCAAGAAACTGGAAGAAGCAGGTGCAGACTTTTTAGAAATAGGTTTTCCCTATTCTGATCCTGTTGCGGACGGACCTGTTATCCAACACAGTTCAGAAGTTGCTCTGGCCAATGGAATGACTGTCAAAAAATTATTCGAACAGTTACGTGAACTACGCCAACATGTAAATATCCCGGTCTTCCTCATGGGTTACGTCAATCCAGTGATCCAATTCGGCGTAGAGAAATTCTGTGAAGAGTGCAAAAATGTAGGTGTAGACGGGGTTATTATTCCTGATCTTCCAATGTATGAATACGAGGATCTCTACAAAGAAACTTTTGAAAAAAACGGTATCGCGAACATCTTTATCGTAACGCCACAGACTTCAACGGAGCGCATCCGAAAAATAGACAGCCTATCCAATAGTTTTATCTACTTATTGTCCTCCAATGCCACAACGGGAAAAACACTGGATGTGGGCGAAGATACTAATGCTTATTTCAAGCGGATACATGATCTTCAGCTGAAAAACCCTTTGATCGTGGGATTTGGGATTTCAAACAAAGAAGCCTTCAAAAAAGCAAGTCAATATACCGCAGGAGCAATTATCGGCAGTGCATTTGTAAAAAAACTTGGAGAAAAGGACTATATGGATCAAATCCCTGATTTTATAAAATCGATAAAGGAGTAAAATCTATTTGATTTTGATGATTTAAAAGAGCGTTCAGTCGAAGGTAACAATTCCTTCACTGAACGCTTTGTATTTTATAATTACCTCATAAAAACCAATATTTGAAAAAGCATCCGTTTTTGATGTATGACGAACCGAATAAACTAACATATGGACACACGAAGAGATTTTTTAAAAAAGGCGGCCATGCTTGCCGGAGGAGCCTCACTTTCACAGGTTATTCCTTCCGCTATTGCAAAAGCAATGGCCATCAACCCAGCTTTGGGGAGCACCTTTTATGATGCCGAACATGTGGTTCTACTGATGCAGGAAAATAGATCTTTTGATCACGCTTTTGGCACATTACGAGGCGTGAGGGGCTTCAATGATCCGAGGGCAATCCGTCAGCCAAACAGACACAAAGTATGGTTACAGACGCAAAAAACAGGCGAAACATATGCCCCTTTCAGATTGGACATTAAGGATTCAAAGATTACCTGGATGGGCTGTCTGCCCCATAACTGGACCGATCAAACCGATGCCCGAAACAATGGAAAGATGAACAAATGGCTAGACGTCAAGCATTCGGGATTTAAAGAATTCGCAGAACTTCCATTAACGATGGGACATTATATCCGGGAGGATATTCCATTCTATTATTCACTGGCGGATTCTTTTACAATCTGTGATCAACATTTCTGTTCGAGTATTACAGGTACAAACCCCAATAGACTCTATTTTTGGACAGCTAATATTCGCGAAAATCTAAACGGAAAGGCATTGGTATGGAACGGTGATTCAGAATTCAGTGGTAAAGCAAACTGGAAAACCTTCCCGGAACGTCTTTCGGAACTTGGCGTAGACTGGAAAATATACCAAAATGAGATTTCTTCAAGCAGTGCCGGATACAGTGGCGAAGCCAATGGTTGGTTAGCGAATTTTGGATGCAATCCCATGGAATACTTCCCACAATATCAGGTCAAATATAGCCCTCGTTATAGAGAACTACTTGCACGGAAAAAAGAAGAACTGGAACAGCAAATAGCCGCAACGACAAGCAAAGATAAGCTTGATAAGCTGCATAAGGAACATCAACATGTGCTAGAAGAGCAGCAACAATACAGCGCAGAAAACTTCGAAAAACTTGATGAACGAACAAAAGATATCCATCGTCGTGCATTTGTGAATAATAGTGCGCAACCTGATTACATGGAGCTCGAGACGATGCAATATCAGGAGGGTGACCAGCAACGGGAGCTACAAATCCCGAAAGGCGATGTCTTATATCAATTTAGAAAAGATGTTGAGGAGGGGAAACTCCCTACTGTCTCCTGGCTTGCACCGCCGCAGCTTTTCTCAGACCATCCTGATTCGCCTTGGTTTGGGGCTTGGTATGTGAGTGAAATCATGGATATCCTCACACAAAATCCAGAAGTCTGGAAAAAGACAATCTTTATTCTTACCTATGATGAGAATGACGGTTATTTTGATCACTTCGCTCCATTTACGGCCCCTAATCCCTACGAAGCCGATAGCGGTAAGGTATCTACCGACATAGACCCCAAATTGGAATTTGTCCGCCGTGATGAACAGTATTATCCAGAAAGTGGCAGAGAAAGTAATATAGGTCTCGGATATCGCGTCCCGCTGATCATTGCTTCCCCATGGACAAGAGGTGGCTGGGTAAACTCACAGGTTTTTGACCATACCTCAAGTTTACAGTTTTTAGAGAAATTCATCAGCCACAAAGTCAATAAAGAAGTCAAAGAAACCAATGTCAGCAGCTGGCGACGTACCGTTTGTGGAGATCTCACCTCTGTTTTTAGACCTTATCATGGAGAGGTAATCAAAAAGCCATTGGTACTGCAACGTCAACCGTTTATCAAAGAAATCCATCAGGCAAAATTTAAAGGTCTTCCGATGGGATTCAAGGCATTAACTGCCGATGAGATCGAACAGATCGAGAAAGATCCCATCGGCTCGCCCTATTTTCCAAAACAGGAAGAAGGGCTTCGCGACTCCTGTGCATTACCCTATGAGCTTTATACGCATGGGGAATATCTATCCGATGGAAAGTATCAATTGACATTTGAAGCATCTAATAAAATGTTTGGTAAACGCACTGCAGGTGCTCCTTTTACGGTATATCATAGCATGCCCTATAAGGGAGAGATTGGAACTTCCCGTAACTACGCTGTATCAGCAGGCGACAGCCTATCAGACAATTGGTCTATCAATGCATTTGATAACGGATTATTCCAGCTCGATATACACGGACCAAATGGGTTTTACCGTATGTTTAAAGGCGAGGCCAAACATCCAAATATTAAAATCCGTTGTACTTATGAAAAAAGCAAAGACGAAAACTCCTTTACGGGCCGTCTTTTGTTTACCTGCATTAATCAAGACAGTAGAACTCATCGTCTCCTAATCGAAGATCTCAGCTATGGGAAGGACAAAAAAGAAGTCCAACTCAAAAGTGGTGAGTCAACAACAATTTCGTTCGATCTTTCCAAACAGAGTTTTTGGTATGATTTCCGCATTAGCTGCAAAGATTACAGTGCATTCCAAGAGCAATATGCTGGTCGTATAGAAGCTGGGAAAATCGGAAAAAGTGATCCTTTATTAAGCAGATAGCAACAATATAAAGTCGAGGTTATTCATAAAAAGAATAGCCTCGATTATCTGTGATTCTCAAATCAAAAATCATTAAGGCTGAAATTTTTTATTTTCATAAATTATCCACGACAATAGCGTGAATTTTCGATATTATTCTTGTATACGACGAATAAGGTGGTAAAATCCTTTGTACAGTAAAACTGCACCAACAATCAAAAAAACAGCTAATAAATATAAACTGATAGAGTTAATAAATAATAGACACATCATAACGGTAATTTTTGGTTTTTCATTTCTTATGTACAAGTTATAACATTTATCCAAAATATTACAAAAAAAAAATACAAATTTTCTCTACTTTTGTCAGGATGAGGAAAATCGCATTGTTTATCGGCTTATTTTTTTATTTGCTTACAGCAAGCGGTGCAACCCTACATTTGCATTTCTGTCAAGGAGAAGCACAAAGTGTATCATTAAGCCAAGATCAAACGGTCCATTGTCCGCTGTGTGCCAAGTCAGAAAAAAAACAGCAGAACCACTGTCATCAGGAAGGTAGTTGCAAGGACGTAACCATCGCTGCCCAAAAGGTAGATGATTTCAACAGATTATCTCAGACACTCAATTTCAATCATTTTTCTCCGGCGATTATTACACTTCACTGGATATATGATTATTACCAATTTTCTGCAGATGAGGATAGTTCATCCAAATTAAGCACAAATCAGAACACCTTCCTACGTAGATACAGTCCTGCTGTATTTATTCTCAACCAGAGTTTCAGAATTTGATTTCCTAATTTTTTGATTTTTAATCAAAATACACGTCGAAGAAATTACCTTCGACCTTACATGCTATGCACGTTTTTTTTAGCCCGTACATTATCAAAAAACTATGAATCAATTTTTTAAAAAAATATATACAACAACCCTCTTATTGTTATTCTCCTTCGCAATTGTGCAAGCACAAAGCGATAGCACCCGAACGCTTACTGTAGCGGGAAATTGTGCGATGTGTAAAAAAAGGATAGAAACCGCTGCAAAATTACAAGGTGTTGAAAGCGCAGTCTGGAATGCGAGCGATAATTTGCTACATCTGAAATACAATGCACAAAAAATTGAACTGGAAACAATCAAAAAGAATATTGCCCAAGTCGGACACGATGTAGACAATCTGGTTGCAAGTGACGAATCCTATGCAAAGCTTCATGAATGTTGTATGTACCCCAGATTGGAAAACGGACAAGTTCCCGAAAAAAAGGCAGTACCTACCGAAGCTGGACATCATGATCATCCACATACCGTGACAGGTGTTGTTGTCGAAGAGAATGAAAAAGGGGATCTAAAACCTATCGTTGGCGCAAATTTACATTGGGCGAATCTGCCGAGCAGAAACACCCAAAGTAATGAAAATGGCGTATTTAAATTAGAACACAAAGAAGGTTTTGACAAACTGGTCGTTAGTTACGTCGGTATGAAATCTGATACAATTACGATTAAGGACCTACATGAGGTTGTTATGATTACAGCCAAAGGGAATGTCTTGATGGAAGTTGAAGTCAAAGGAACACGTCGGTCCAATTATATTGATCGTATGACACCTGCAAGGCTGGAAGTTCTGACAGGAAAAGAGCTATTTAAAGCCGCATGCTGCGATTTAAGTGAAAGCTTTGAGACCAACGCCTCTGTGGATGTGATCAGTGCCGATGCGGTCACTGGTAGTAAACAAATTCAGATGCTGGGCCTAAGCGGTATATACACCCAATTGACGGTGGAGAACTTACCGGGACCACGCGGTCTTGCGTCGCCACTCGGATTGAATTCTATCGCTGGTACCTGGATTGAGTCTATTCAAATTGCCAAAGGAGTAGGTTCTGTAGCCAATGGTTACGAAAGTATGGCCGGTCAGATCAATGTTGAACTGAAAAAACCACAAAATTCCGAGAGGCTGTTTTTTAACGCTTATGCCAATAACATGGGACGTACTGATGTGAATTTAAACCTTTCACAAAAAATAGGTGCACATTGGTCGACTTCAGTGTTATTGCATGACAACTTTATGTACAATAAATCCATGAACTTTAGCCACAATGGGTTTAGGGATGTGCCCGTTGGTAATCTTTTCTCGGGCGTGAACCGTTGGCTGTATGAGAATGGTAAAGGTCTGATGGTTCAGTTTGGTGTCAAGTATTTAAACGATGATCGTACCGGAGGGCAAATAGACTTTGACAAAAAAACGGATAAGGGAACAACAAATCGTTATGGTCTTGGTTTTGACATCGAACGTATTGAAGGTTTTGCTAAAATCGGTTATGTCTTCCCGGAAAACAAACACCGCAGCATCGGCCTACAATTGGCAGGTTCCAACTACAATCAAAAAAGTTATTTTGGACTAAAAAACTACAATTCTGAGCAACAGAATGGTTATGCAAACCTATTGTTCCAGGATATTATAGGAACTGTAGCCCATAAATATCGTATTGGAGCCTCCATCAACTACGATAACTACGATGAATGGTATTTGACAGATCAAAATTTCAAACGTAAAGAGGTTGTTTCAGGTGCATTTGCAGAATATACCTTCAGTCCATCCGAAAAATTTGATGCAGTAGTAGGCCTACGTCAGGATTACAATTCATTGTATGGATGGTTTACCACTCCACGGTTGAACTTACGCTACGCCCCTATTGCCGGAACCACATTCCGTGCAAGCTCCGGTAGAGGCCAGCGTACAGCAAATATCTTTGCGGAAAACACTGCCGTTTTGGCCAGTAGCAGAAAACTGATCATTCAGTCCCAGGATATATATAATAAAGCTTACGGTCTGCAGCCGGAAGTATCCTGGAACACAGGAATAGCGGTAGATCAAAACATGCGCATCTTTGGAAGAGAAGCTTCCGCCTCTGTCGAATTTTTTCACAACAGCTTTTCCAATCAGGTTGTGGTCGATTATGAAAATCCAAGAGAAATCAGTTTTTACAACTTAACGGGAAAATCATTTTCAAACAGCTTGCAGACCGAATTCCGGTTTATGCCTGCCCCACATTTCGAAACCAGATGGGCCTACCGCTTACTGGATGTTCAGACCGACTTTCAGAGTGGAAGGAAAACCAAACCTTTGTTAGCTAAACACCGTGGTTTTGTTAATTTAGCGTATAATCATCACTCGGGATGGAGCTTGGATTATACTTTAAATGTTGTTGGGTCAAAACGTATACCGTCGACAATGGATAACCCTGTTGAGTATCAGATGCCAAGCGAATCTAAAACCTATGCTACGATGAACGCGCAGATCAGCAAAACATTTGGAAAGGATAAAAACTTCACTGTTTATTTAGGTGGCGAAAATCTTTCAAACTATTTCCAGAAAACCCCTATCCTTGCGGCAGATCAGCCTTTTGGAAATTACTTCGATACCTCGATGTTATGGGGACCTTTAACAGGTCGGATGTTTTATACCGGGGTACGTTATTTCATAAAATAGTACTGATTTAACATAAAAAAAGCGGCTAAGCCGCTTTTTTTATGTTAACTTCTTCAACTCCTGATAGAGCCGCGCTGTTGGTAATCCCACAACATTATTATACTCACCTTCAATCTTCTCAATACCGATTAAACCGATCCATTCCTGGATACCATAAGATCCAGCTTTATCAAGTGGTGAAAAATGCGTGACATAATAATCTATCTCATCCTGATCTAAGTGATGAAAATAGACTGATGTCGTTTCAACAAAGGAATGTACCACGGCTCGCCACTGTAAAGCAACTGCAGTGATGACCAAATGTTTCTGTCCGGATAAGTTCCTTAAGGTCTGCTTAGCTTCGGCCTCGGTCCTGGGTTTTCCCAAAATTTCTCCTGCTGCCGATACGACCACGGTATCTGCACAAATAACCAGACAATCTGATTTGTCTGTAAAAGCTTTCACTTTCTGCAATGCAATCTGACGGACAGCTTCAGGAGCAGAGAGACTAGGATCAACATATTCATCTGTTTCCCGTACCTCCACTTCAAACTCAATGCCTAATCCTGATAATAATTGTTTCCGCCTGGGCGACTGGGAACCAAGGATAATCGTTTTATTTTTCAAATTTTCTAACATCATTAAATGCTTTTTATCGTTTCATCCTCATACCAATTCCCTTGCACTTTAAGTACTTTTTCGATCAGTTCCCTTACAACCCCTTTTCCGCCTTTAACCCCAGAAACGTAATGTGATATCTTCTTAATTTCTTCCGTAGCATCAGCTGGGGAAACAGCCAGCCCCACAGATCGCATGCAGCTAAAATCAGGGATATCATCCCCAATATACATCAACTCACTGAGCATTAAACTATAATTCTCTGCTACTTGTTTCAATTTTGAAAGTTTGTCCACCACACCGGAGTGAATCTCTTTAAGCCCCAAGCCCTGTAGACGTCGTTCAACTCCTCTCGAAGCTCCACCGGTAATGACAAAGATGGGGTAACCTTTTTTGATCGCCAATTGCATTGCATATCCGTCTTTGATATTAAACGTCCGCAGTTGTTCTCCCGCTTCGTTCACTTGTACCGTTCCATCCGTCAACACCCCATCCACATCCAGTACAAATCCTTTTATCGTTCTAAATTCAGTCAGTACCATTAAAATATATTTTTGTAAAAATAAGGCATTTCCATTAAATATACGATTACACTTTTATATGCTTATCAGTGAAATTTCAGTCAGCAATTTATTCAAATAAGACAAAGTATCATTTATTTGTCACAACATAGTTGTATTAGCAACTTATTATAAAAAACATTTGGATGGAACCTGATATTTACCGTATCTTTGTAGAAGATAATTAAAGGTTATCTCGCTATGAAAACACTAACAGCACTATTGAAACAGATAAATCTGTTAGTAGTTGCAGAAGATTAAAAAAACAATCAACTTAGTTTTTCAGAGCAAAAAACACGGCAACTAATTTAGTTTGGCCGCCCTTAAAAAGTCTTTTCATAATTTAGGTTTATAATTGGTTAGTAACAAACCCTGGTGCCCATCATCAGGGTTTTGTTTTTTTATTAAGATATTTGCTTCGTTTCGCCACATAATTTTAATTATCGATAGTTGGGGGCTATTTTAAGAATAGCAAGTTTTTTTGTTATTTTACATATATCTTTTTTCCCAGGTAATGTCAGGAAAACTACCTATAGAAAAATGAACAATAGTTGGGCGACCAAAATTCATTAAACTCATTCTCGCATGGATCAAAAGAACTATAGACTGCAAATTACCATAGGAGTGATAATTTCTTTTTTGCTTATTTTTATTTCCGCCCTATACTTTTTTATCTCTTTGCATCATATCTTGGATAACGAGCGTAATATTGTTCGAATAGCCGAAAATAGGTTTAATATAATCAATGAGGTTAGAGCCAATATTGATGAAGTCAACGATGTTAAACTTCACTTTTTCACAAAACAAGATCCTGCATTATTTATTCCCTACCACCTCGAACGAAAACAGACGGATGGATTATTGAGAGCCATTAATAAGTCTGATGAATTCTACGTAGTTTCGCCACATGCAATCGAGACGCTCCGCAAGGAAATTGCACTATTCTATGATTTTGAAAAAGATATCGCATACGCCAAAACGAACAATGCCACTTTAGCTCCCTACATCCACGAGCAGAAAACAGCTATTTTAAACCAAATTGATTTATTGTCCAGAGACCTTCTTGATCAAAGAGCGGATCGACTGGAGAAGTCCGGAAACGATTTACAGCTAGCGCAAAATATTACTTACTTATTTATTGCGATCGGTTTAAGCGGCTTTTTTTATATCCTAGCCAAAATTTTTTCAATTTCGAAAGTATTAAGCGCAACGGTTAAAAGTCAACAAGAATCAAATAGTCAACTGCAACGCTTACAAGATCAGACCAATAATGATAACTGGATTTTAAATGCCATAAATCATATTGACGAACAGCTGCGAGGCGATTACAGTGATAAAAAAATAGCAGAAATCAGCCTAAATGCCATTACCGAAATGACAAAAGCATTGGGTGGTACGATGTATATATTTGATGATACTTATCTGGAATATCAATTATGTCATAAAATAGGCATTCCTGCTACGCAACAGTTAAAAAAGAGCTTTAAGGAAAACGAGGGTATCCTAGGTGATGTCGCAAACAAGAATGCAGTCATAAAAATCAAAGATATTGATCACGCTCATCTGGTCTTAGAAACTTCATTATCCAATAGGATCGAAACTGACATCTACATTATCCCATTTACATATGAAAATCATTGTGTTGCATTGATGGAAATCTGCTGCCCACTTGTAAATGAAAGGGAGGAACAGTTGCGGGTCAATTTCCTAAATAAAGTAAAAGGCAATATCGCTGTCATTCTTAAAGTCGCGCAAACGCATGGTAAGCTCGCCGATCTTTATGAAGAACTTCAACAGCAAACCGAGGAACTAGAGGCACAACAGGAAGAATTAAGGACGACTAACGAAGAATTAATCCATAAAACCCATTTGCTGGAAGCTTCAGAAGAAGAGTTACGCGTACAACAGGAAGAACTTATTCAGACAAACAATGAATTGGATGAAAAGGCAAAACTGCTCTTCGCTCAAAATGAAGATCTGGAGAAAGCAAGAAAAGCCATCGCTCAGAAAATAGAAGAAGTTGAATTATCAAGCAAGTACAAATCTGAGTTCATGGCCAATATGAGCCACGAACTAAGAACGCCACTGAACAGCATTCTCATACTTGCTAAATTGTTGCAGGACAACAAAAAGAAAAATCTGAATGACGACCAGATTAAATATGCTTCGGTCATCCATAGCGCAGGTTCGGACCTCCTGCACTTGATCAACGAGTTGTTAGATTTGGCGAAAATAGAATCTGGAAAAGTCGAAGTTCAAAAAGAGCGTATCAACACGAATTATCTAGCTAAGTATATCAAAGATTTTTTCCATGATACCGCTGAATCAAAGGCTATCCAATTCAATGTTGAAATTGATGGGGATACGCCGCAAGAATTTATCGGTGACGAGCATCGTATACAGCAGGTGCTAAAAAATTTGTTGTCGAATGCTTTTAAATTTACAAACGAACATGGTACCGTATCGCTCAAGATCAATGTCGAGGGAGAGCAGATTCATTTTAGAGTCCAGGATAATGGAATAGGAATTGCTCCAGAGAAACAAGAACTTATCTTTGATGCATTTAAACAGGAAGACGGTTCAACAAGCCGCAAATATGGGGGCACAGGACTCGGCCTATCTATATGCCGTGAGATCGCTAACCTATTAAAGGGAAAAATCACACTAAACAGTAAAGTCAGCGAAGGAAGTACATTTATTTTCAGTTTGCCATTGGAAGCAGAATCTCAGGAAGATAAAATCACAGCACTACCTATCACTGAAAAAAATACACCAAATTCATATTTTCCAGTAGAAGATCTAAAAATTGGAAAGGATCAGGCGGTTGACAATGGCAGTGGCAACAATAAACTCTTAATTATCGAAGATGATTTCATCTTTGCAGACATCCTAAAAGATTATGCAATCCAAAATGGCTACGATGTTTACATCAGTTACGATGGACAGGACGGGCTCAACAAAGCACGAAACCTAAAACCGGCAGCAATCATATTAGATATAATGTTACCCAAAATGGATGGTTGGGAAGTACTGCGTAACCTCAAAAAAGCGAGCCTAACCAAAGATATACCTGTGCATATGATGTCTGCAGGAACATTTCTCCATGACGAACCTATATCTGCAGGGGCTATTGGATTTATGTCCAAGCCTGTCTCTGAAGAATCTCTGGCAGAGACTTTTCTGAAAATTAAAGCCTCAACAAGTTACCCTATTCAGAAAATCTTACTGGTGGAAGATCAGGAAATTCAAAGTGATTTTATCAAGCAATCTCTTGAAGAACAAAATATTCAAATATTTCAGGCATTCAATGCACAGCAGGCACTCGATCTATTGCAGCAGGAAAAAATCTTCGACTGTATTATTATGGATCTAAACCTACCGGATAAATCAGGCATCGAACTGCTCAATGAGATCAAGGCCAACAGTGAATTTAAAGATCTGCCGATTATTATTAATACCGCCATGGAGTTAAGTCCTGAACAAACATCCGAAATTTTACACCACAGTCAGGCGATGGTATTAAAATCAGCCAAATCCAATAATAGGCTGATTGACGAAGTCAATTTGTTCTTAAATAAAATCCGAACCAGTAAAACGGAATACCATTCATTTAACAACAATTCATCCATACTTGCGCAGAACAATCTGGCAACGAAGACCGTATTGTTGGCCGATGATGATATGCGGAATATATTCGCTTTAAGTACTGCGTTTGAGAGTTATGATATGAAAATAGAGATTGCAAATAATGGGCAGGAGGCCCTGGATATATTGGCGCGTAATGAGCATATTGATCTTGTTTTAATGGATATTATGATGCCTGTTATGGACGGCTATGAAGCTATTGAGAAAATAAGGGCAAACAAAAAGTTTTCGAACCTCCCAATTATCGCTGTTACGGCGAAAGCGATGAAAGGTGACCGCGAGAAGACGATTGCTGTGGGAGCAAACGATTATATTAGTAAACCGGTTGATGTGGATAAATTGATATCCCTAATGCGCGTATGGTTGAGTTAGGCAATAAAATAGCAGCAATGATTACTTTTGAAGAGTTAGAGGAAGTTATTGACCTTGTCAAAAATCTCCACGGTTATGATGTGTCCGGATATACGAGGTCATCCTTAAAGCGGCGTGTCACCCGAGTTATGGAACTCAATAAGCTAGATCTGGTCGAATTAAAATCCAAATTAATTAATCAGCCAGGTTTCAGTACCTATCTCCTACAGGAAATTACAGTGAATGTGACTGAAATGTTTAGAGATCCGGAGTTTTACAAAGCGCTAAAAAATGAGGTCTTTCCTTACCTGGCTACCTATCCTCATATTAAATTTTGGAGTGCGGGTTGTTCTACAGGGGAAGAAGTGTACTCCCTGGCCATATTGTTAAAAGAAGCTGGCCTTTATCACCGCTCGTTTATCTACGGAACAGATATCAACACAAAAGTATTGGAAAAAGCCAAAAGGGGCATTTATTCCTTGGCAAAAGTGAAAGAGTATTCTGAGAATTTCATAAAAACAGAGCCCAAAAGTTCTTTATCCGAATATTATACAGCAATGTACAATGCTGCCACCATAAATAATAGCCTTAAGAAGAATGTTCTCTTTTCCCATCATAGCTTGGTTTCCGATCGCGTATTCAATGAGTTTCAATTGATCACATGCCGTAATGTATTGATTTATTTTGATACAAATCTTCAGGAAAAAGTCCTCGACCTGTTTTACCATTCACTCTGTCATCTCGGTTTTTTATGTTTGGGTGCAAAGGAGTCTCTGATTAACTACAAGAATGCTGCAAAATTTAAGGTTATAAACAAAAAGCACAATATTTATCAAAAAATAGGCTAGATCGAAATGGAACGGAAAATTCTTTTATTAGCGGGATCTGCAGGCGGGTTTAGTGTTATTCTAAATATCCTAAAGGCATTAGAACGCCCGATCCAAATACCGGTCATCGTGATCGTGCACAGAAATCCTAAATATGCATCGAGTATTGAAGATACATTATCGAAAGCATTATTGCAGAAGATAAAAACTGCAGATGATAAGGAAACTATTATGGATGGAACGATTTATTTTGCTCCCGCAGGTTATCATTTACTCATTGAGCCCGATTATAGCTTTTCCTTAGATATCTCCGAACCGGTTCAATATTCGAGACCTTCTATTGATGTAACCTTCGAATCTGCAGCCGAAGTCTACAAACAAAACTGTACTGCCATCTTGTTTTCTGGAGCCAACCAAGATGGAGCGCAAGGATTGTTAATGATAAAAAAATACGGCGGAAAAACCTATGTGCAGGATCCTCTTGATGCTGAAGTGCCGATTATGCCTCAGGCAGCAATAGAATTAAATGCGCAAGATAGGATTTTAACAATAAGCGAAATAAAAGATTACATCATGCAATTGACCTAAGGTTGTATTTAGATTTGATATAATGAAGAAGATTAATATATTGATCGTCGATGATAAAATTGAAAATGTTATCAGCCTCACAGCATTGCTGGAGGATATCGAATTTGTAAATATAATTAGTAGCACGGATCCGAACGAAGCCTTAAAAATCTGCTGGAAAGAAGATATCGATCTTGCTCTGGTCGATGTACAGATGCCCGAAATCAATGGATTTGAATTTGTTACTTTTTTGAAGAAAAATCCAAAAACGAATCACATTATTCCAATCATGGTAACGGCGATCTCGAAAGAGGATAAATACCTTATTCAAGGACTTAACAGTGGGGCTGTGGATTACCTGTATAAACCTCTTAATCCGGAAGCTACCATAGCGAAAGTCAAATCTTTTGTCCAGCAACTGTTGATACAACAGGAAATTAAAGAGAAAAACATTGCTTTGGAAGAATCCAAACAAGCAATTCTTAAAGCAAAAGAGGAAGCTGAATTAGCGCGCAAATCCAAGGAGACTTTCCTGGCCAACATGAGTCATGAAATCCGTACCCCGATCAATGGCATCATGGGAATTACCCAAATGCTAAAAAATTCACAGCTTACCGTTGAACAGGAAAATTGGATCAATAAACTGGATTCGGCGTCTCAAAACCTATTAACCATCATCAATGATATATTAGACTTATCCAAGGTGGACTCCGGCATGATGAAGCTTAATATGGAATCAACTTCAGTACATGATATTACGGATGACCTGAATAATCTATTCATCGATAAGGCAAACTATAAGGGTTTAGATTTCAATATAGATGTGGACGATCGAATAAACAGTTATTTTTTGACTGATCCGCTTCGTTTAAAACAAATTCTGACCAATTTTATTTCCAATAGTTTTAAATTTACGGCGCTGGGATCGGTAATATTAAAAATCCGGCTTCTAACAGAAACCGATCATCAGATTTGTCTGCAGTTTCAAGTCATCGATACAGGTATCGGTATAGCCGAAGAAGCATTGGAAAAAATATTCATTGCTTTTGAGCAGGGAGAAGACAGCATCACCAAAAAATTTGGTGGCACGGGCCTGGGGTTGGCAATTGTAAAACGCATCGCTGCCCTTCTCAATGGAAAAGTATTCGCATCAAGTGAATATGGTAAAGGAAGCATATTTTCTTTTGAATGCAACTTTGATAAAATACAAGATAAACCTCAAGAAAAAGAAACACCAGTGCTTTATACCGAGTTACCGAAGTTCAATTCGCCAATGATCCTTATTGCCGAAGACAATGAGTTAAATAGTTTTATGTTGGCCAATATCCTCAAGAGTTGGAATTGTGAGATTGCGCTGGCAACAAATGGACAGCTTGCATTGGAAGAAATCAATAAAAAAAAGATAGATCTGGTATTTATGGATGCACATATGCCCCTAATGAGTGGTTTTGAAGCAATTAAAGAAATACGTCGTCATACTAACCCAAGAATCTCCAATATGCCTATCATTTCCATCTCTGCCTCGGTATTAAAAGCGGAACAACAGGAAGCGATGGATGCTGGCGCAAATGAAGTTGTTGGAAAACCATTTGATCCTATCAAATTATATAAAACAATTGATGCTTTATTGTCAAAATTGAAATGATTGTTTCGATTTATCAATGAAATCATTAATTTTAAAGAATTAACAAAACATAATAATGAAAAAACTTTTTATGATACCAGCAGTTGCAGTTGCTTTATCAATTGCATCTTGTGGCGGAAACAGTGAGAAGTCGGGCAAATCAGCTAGCACAGAAACGACAACTTCAACAGAAAACCAAGCGACAGAAACAGTCCCTGGCATTGAAAACGTAGCTATTTCCAACAGCTTATCTTTGGAAGGTAATGATCAGATGAAATTTGACAAGGATCTATTCCGTGTCAAAGCTGGTGAGCCTGTTGAATTATCGTTCAAAAATGCGGGTACCATGCCAAAAGAGTCTATGGGGCATAACGTTGTTATCCTTAAACCGGGTGTTGATCTTCCAACTTTCGGAGCAGAAGCAGCGGCAGCGGTAGCCGATGAGTATATTCCAAAGTCAGCATTATCTTCCATCGTGTCCCATACGAAATTGTTAGGTCCTGGTGAAACAGATAAAATTACATTTACGCTTGAAAAAGGAGTTTATCCTTTCATCTGTAGTTTCCCTGGCCATTACGGTGTAATGCAAGGAAAAATTGTTGCAGAATAATAACATTAAGCAAAAAGGATATTCAGTTATGGGTATCCTTTTTTGTTCTATTTTACCATAGAACAAAAAAGAAAACGCAGAGCCCATTTAATATCCATTGAGGATGGGTGTCCATGTGCTTTAAGACCTCATCCATTCGATATTGAATCAAACAATAGCTATTCGCTTTTGAACTTTATATCCTGATCTATATTTTGCTCCCGCAAATGATTGAAATTAGATTATTTTACCCAGGGTAAGCAGTCTCCCTTTTATCAAAAAAATGTAAAGTAAGTCTATTCGGTTACAAATCGCAAGTTTTGATTTCCTATCCCATTAATAATCATTAAATTTGTACTACTAAAAATTAAAACGTAATCAATGCAATACGACGTAATTGTAATCGGAAGTGGTCCAGGCGGATATGTAGGAGCTATCCGTTGTGCCCAATTAGGATTAAAAACAGCTGTTATTGAAAAATATAGCACATTTGGTGGTACTTGTCTTAACGTTGGATGTATTCCTTCAAAAGCGCTTTTAGATTCATCGGAGCATTACCACAATGCTGCCCATAATTTTGATGCATTTGGCATCAGTTTAAAGGACCTAAAAGTAGATATGGCAAAGATGATTGCCCGTAAGGACGATGTTATTGCTCAAAATACTGCTGGTATCACTTTCTTATTTAAGAAAAACAAAATTGACAGTTTCCAAGGGGTAGGTTCATTTGTGGACAAAAACACCATTAAAATAACAAAAGCAGATGGTTCTACAGAGCAGATTACTGCCAAAAATGTCATTATTGCTACGGGTTCAAAACCAACTTCTTTACCATTCTTGCCTGTTGACAAAAAAAGAATCATCACTTCTACGGAAGCCCTTAATCTAAAGGAGGTTCCAAAACATCTTATCGTTATCGGTGGTGGTGTCATTGGCTTGGAATTAGGTTCAGTATATGCTCGTTTAGGTTCAAAAGTTTCAGTTGTTGAATTTGCAAAATCGATCATCGGTACAATGGATGGTGGCTTAGGAAAAGAACTACAACGGGTTTTGAAAAAATCTTTGGGCATGGAGTTCTATTTAGGTCACAAAGTAACTGGAGCTTCGGCAAAAGGTAAAGTTGTAAAAGTAACCGCAGAGGATCCAAAAGGACAAGAGGTAACCCTAGAAGGTGATTATTGTATCGTAGCTGTTGGACGTACAGCATACTCTGAAGGCTTAGGCTTAGAAAATATTGGCATCACTGTCGAAGAAAGAGGCAAGAAAATCCCGGTAAATGCTCACTTAGAAACCGCTGTACAAGGTGTATTTGCGATCGGTGATGTGATCACTGGAGCAATGCTGGCGCACAAAGCAGAAGATGAAGGTGTATATGTTGCCGAATATATTGCTGGACAAAAACCACATATAGACTACAATCTAATCCCGGGCGTTGTGTACACATGGCCTGAAGTGGCATCAGTTGGAAAAACAGAAGAACAATTGAAGGAAGCCGGCGTGAAATATAAAGCTGGATCTTTCTCTTTCAAAGCTTCTGGTCGTGCAAAAGCTTCTGGCGATACAGATGGTTTTGTCAAGGTATTAGCCGATGCTACCACAGACGAGGTATTAGGCGTACATATGATCGGGCCACGTGCAGCGGACATGATCGGTGAGGCTACAGTAGCCATGGAATACCGCGCGTCTGCAGAAGACATTGCACGTATTTGCCATGCTCACCCAACCTATACAGAAGCCCTCAAAGAGGCTGCATTAGCTGCAACAGCAAATAGAGCAATACACGCTTAAGCGTTAAATAGCATAAATTTAAGGGGAAAAGGAAACTTTTCCCCTTTCTTATAAATACCTATATCAGATGAATTTTTATACAAGAAAATGGGTCAAACCCGAAGATCTCAACCCCAACGGAACATTATTCGGTGGAACACTATTACGTTGGATCGATGAAGAAGCTGTCATTTACGCCATTGTGCAATTGGGAAATCCAAAAGTAGTGACAAAGTTTATTTCTGAAATCAATTTTGTGAATTCTGCAAAACAGGGAGATATTTTAGAGTTAGGTATCGAGGCCACCAACTTTGGAACGACATCATTGACGATGCGTTGTGAGGTCAGAAACAAAATCTCAAAGAAAACAATCCTATCCATTGATAAACTAGTGTTCGTAAACCTCGATGAAGATGGAAACCCTGTTCCCCATGGAAAAAATAGCATCACTTATGCCTATATGGGTATCGAGAAAACAGGACGAGATGATTAAACATCTCTCCTGTTCTATTAGTTTATTGATGCATCATAATAAGGACGCATACTCTTTAATAAATTTTTACGTGAAAATTGCACGATCATAAATTATTTAAAGTGCCATAGTATGTGCTGGGTCTCGGAAACTCATGGCTTATGTACTAGGACCGGGAGGAGATTAGCATAGTATTGCTAATATTTCTGTCTTTTGCCTTCGATTTCTTTCTTTAAATCCAATTCGACCCAAAAACCGAAAATCGGCACCAAAGAAGCTAAAAAGTACTTTACTGCTTTTAAAATAGGCCATTTATATTCAACAGTAGACATAATAAGCATCACAACGAATATAACGACAAAAAAGCCATGGATGGATCCTGCGATCTTAACTGCCTCTGGTATCCCAGCAAAATATTTCAGTGGCATAGCAATAAAAAACAAGCAAATCGTGGAAATAGCCTCCCACAATGCGATCTGTCTAAATATTCTTAACATAATGATAAACTGTGTATTGTGAATTCCAAAAATAAGACTATAAATACGGTTACCCCATTATTTTTTGTCCTTTTACCAAGTGGTGACATTATCGCTCATAGGATGACATTGTTTTATCAAAAACCGCCAATTTTACAATAAATAGTTCATATTCATCAGAAAAAATACGTACTTTTGAATGAATATATGGTTCAATACCTTGGTATTTGAAGCTATAACACTCAACTACAGAATATTTATTTATATGAATTACGACATCATTGTAATCGGTAGTGGTCCAGGCGGGTATGTTGCTGCCATTAGAGCCGCTCAGTTAGGGTTCAAAACAGCGATTATTGAACGCGAATCATTAGGCGGAATCTGTCTAAACTGGGGCTGTATCCCTACAAAAGCATTATTGAAAAGTGCTCAAGTATTTGAATATTTAAACCATGCCGCAGATTACGGCATCAATGTTCAAGGTGGTGAGGCTGATTTCGAAGCTATCGTCAAAAGAAGCCGCGGCGTAGCTGAAGGAATGAGTAAAGGTATTCAGTTCTTGATGAAGAAAAATAAAATTGATGTCATCAATGGAACTGCAAAAATTAAAAAAGGTGGTAAGATCGATGTGAAAGGTGCAGACGGTTCTACCAAAGAATATGCGGCAAAACACACTATCCTAGCTACAGGCGCACGTTCACGTGAATTGCCTAACTTACCGCAGGACGGTAAAAAAATCATTGGATATCGTCAGGCAATGACATTACCTAAGCAACCAAAATCTTTAGTTGTTGTTGGCTCCGGTGCTATCGGTGTTGAATTTGCCTACTTCTATAATGCAATTGGAACAAAAGTGACTATCGTTGAGTTTATGGATAGAATCGTTCCGGTTGAAGATGAAGAAATCTCAAAACAACTAGAAAAAAGCTTAAAAAAACAAGGTATCAATATCCTGACTAAATCAGAAGTCCAATCCGTTGATACATCTGGCGAATTGAGCAAAGTGTCCATCAAAACTGAAAAAGGTATTGAAGTAATCGAGGCAGAGGTTGTATTATCTGCAGTAGGGATTGCTCCTAACATCGAAAACATCGGTTTGGAAGAGGTTGGTGTTAAAACTGACCGTGGCCGCGTTGTCGTAGATGATTTCTACAAAACAAATATTGAAGGTGTATACGCTATTGGTGACATCGTTAAAGGTCAAGCCTTAGCTCACGTTGCATCTGCCGAAGGCATTACTTGCGTTGAAAAAATCAAAGGTCTTCATGTGGAACCTATCGATTATAACAATATCCCTGGATGTACTTACTGTTCTCCTGAGATTGCTTCTGTCGGTTATACCGAAAAAGCAGCGAAAGAAGCTGGATATGAAATTAAAGTTGGTAAATTCCCATTCTCTGCTTCTGGAAAAGCTTCTGCAGCTGGAGCAAAAGATGGTTTTGTTAAGGTTATCTTTGATGCAAAATACGGTGAATTCCTAGGTGCCCACTTAATCGGAGCGAATGTTACCGAAATGATTGCTGAAGTTGTTGTTGCCCGTAAATTGGAAACAACAGGACATGAGATGATCAAAACAATCCACCCACACCCAACCATGAGTGAAGCAATCATGGAAGCATGTGCTGATGCATACGGTGAAGTGATCCACTTATAGTCGCGCATAACATAAAAAAGAGGGGAAAATCGAATGATTTTCCCCTCTTTTTTATGTTATCCGTTGTGCAGAAACAACTACATCACCAATCTAGATTTAAAAACAATTTGTTGGTCTGCTATATCTGAATTCTCGATCCGCTCAAATAAAATCTCAGCTGCCTTACGCGCCTGCATGCCCGGAAACTGTTCGATACGCCCCATTGGTGGGTTTTCCATATATTGCCAAAGTGGGTAATTCGCATAACTGATGAAGAAAATATCCTGGTTTAAGACCAGTCCTTTATGACGTGCCGCCTTCATCAGATCCAATGTAACGAAGTCATTAAAAGAAATAATTGCTGAAGGTCTTTCGGACATCGCAAAGATGCTATCCATTGCTTTTTCATTTCCTTCTGTACTCAGATCAGTTTCAATAATATTTTTTTCCAGGATATCCATTCCATTACGTTTCATGGCGGATAAGTAGGCTACTTTTCTATCCTCACTCGCCGGCAATGTACTAGGTCCATTGACCAACGCAATCACTTTATGACCACGGGCAACAAAAGCATCAACAGCTTCATTCATGCCAGTAGATAGATCACTTTGAACTTTATTGATATTCGGTAGACTAGGAACACAATCAAAAAAGACAACCGGAATTCCAGAAGACTCCAGTTTTTCAATAAACTCCAAATTCGTTGTCTTCTTACCGATAGACATCAATATGCCATCTACGCGGTGATTTTTAAATGTCTTTAGAATCTGTTCTTCCCGATCCGGATCATCCAATGACTGTCCCATTAAAACAGTATACCGATGTGCCGATGCAACGTTTTCTATTTCACTGATCGCAAAAGAAAAAAATGGTTCTGATAGGCTCGGCAAAATCACTGCAATGGTAAATGTTTTGCGCTGTTTAAAAAAAATAGCAGTCTGATTGGGCTCGTAGTTCAATTCTTCGGCCATTTTTTTAACACGCATTGTTGTTACCAATCCAATACTTGGATGATCATTCAACGCTCTTGAAACCGTGGAAGGACTGATTTTCAGCTTCTTGGCAATTTCCTTAATCGTGGCAGGCTTGTTCACTTTATTCATAAATCCAAGGGCTTTATATAAAAATAGGGCTTTTATGTCCCTAATCATAATCTTTTTTCAACAATGCTTACTTTTTATATTTTTAATAGTCAAGACATCGTTGGTAGACGATACAAAGATAATCAATGCAACCTTAGTCCACAAATTGAATCGCAGCGGTATCCACAGCAAATTCCTCTGCTAAAAATTGAGTAGGATTTATTTGTCGGAAGGCAAGTTCATCGCGGAAATAAATTTTTACCCGATTGCTAAACTCACCCCAATCCACAAATTTCACTTTGTTCAATTGTTCCAAAGGATTTCCCTTTGTCAACACACATATCCCCTTGCCTTCTGCGCTCAACTGCGAAAAGAGTGTAACAATATGATCAAAAAGATTCAGCTTAAGCGGCAATACAGCATTTACATGCAACCTTTCAAAATGCTCTTTATATTTCATATCAAACCCAAATGTACTTTGAGCATGTTCAAATAGCGATTCCTCACCTTGGTTTTCCAAATGGTTTTTCATAAAATTAACCAGATCAGCCTGCGGTGGGAATGTCTCCGTGAATTCGATAAAATTTGCAAAGAGGTAGTAAACTTGGAGTAAATAGTCTTTTTTTGGAAAAAGAACATCGTCTAACTCAAAGACATACACTTTCTTTTCTTCTGGAAATATCATCACAAATAGACTTTAAATTAAAAACGTTGGACATATAAGACCCAACAAACAATAAGCAGCGCATTGATTATATTACTTCGACACACAGACCAAAGCGAATTCTTCAGCAGAATCTGACCTAACCAAAAGTCCATCCAAGGAATTTTCATAATGCCCTTCACCCAATAGATCAGTGCCTTTTGAGAGCAAAACATAGGGGAGATCTGCTGGAGGGTTTTCAATTATAGGAAATGTCCCAAGGATATCCTTATCCGGTACAAGAACCGAAATCTGATATTCGTCAAATAAAACTTTCGCCTCAGCCAGTGGCTCCAGTTCAAAACCGCCCAAAGGTAACACGTAGTCCACCTGTTGATCCAAACTCAATTTTAGCACTTCATGTGCAAAAGTTGGCAGCAAACCTTTTGGTATAACTGCGTAATTCCCAGATTTCAAGAGCAATGCGGGGATCTCTTCCGAACTCGCATATAAAACTTCAAAACTACCTGAAAGCTTTTTAGCGATACGCATTGCCAACGGCCTAGTTCCGAAAGTTATCAATATTTTCTTCATCAAAATAATTTGTTTTTCATCGGCAATGAAGCTATCAAAGCTATGGCCAATCAATTTAGTTCTAGTCTCTAGGAGTTTATTCCTGATCTAAAAGCATAATGGTTCCTCTAAAAGAATTAGGCTAAACAACCAATCCGTCACGCATATGGATAGTTCGGTCCGATATACGGGCTAGCTCTTCATTATGGGTTACGATGATAAATGTTTGTTGAAATTTGTTTCTAAGATCAAAAAACAACTGATGTAGTGCCGCCGCATTTTCAGAGTCCAAATTTCCGGAGGGTTCATCCGCCAAAATAACAGAAGGATCATTTATCAAGGCCCGTGCAACAGACACCCGCTGCTGTTCCCCCCCCGACATCTCGGCAGGTTTATGATCAATACGATGCGAAACCCCAAGTAGCTCTAATAGTTCTTTTGCTTTCTTCTCAGCTTCAGCACGTCCCTGTCCATGGATAAATGCCGGAATACACACATTTTCCAAGGCCGTAAATTCGGGCAACAAGTGATGGAATTGAAAAACGAAACCAATGTGTTCATTGCGAAATGCACTCAACTTTTTAGCATTCAGCTTATGGATATCAACACCATTAATAAATATCGACCCCTGATCTGGTTTGTCCAATGTACCGATAATATGTAAAAGTGTACTTTTACCTGCTCCTGAGGCCCCGACAATACTCACGATTTCACCTTTTTCCACGGTTATGTCAACGCCTTTTAAGATGGGCAATGCCCCATAAGCTTTGTGAATTCCTTTGGCTTGTAACATCATAGGGCAAAGATAAATAAATTTACGATATCACACCTTTGAATAAATAAGCTGTTATTTCTCTATTTCAGCCATTTTATTTATCACAAATGTCAAAAAATAGATAAAAGAGCAATTTATCCCTTGTCTTATCCCTCAAAAAAACATATTTTTACGCCAAATATTTTTGCAAATGAACATTCACGAATATCAAGGAAAACAAATACTAAAGAGCTTTGGTGTGCGCGTACAGGAAGGTATCGTAGCAGATACTCCAGAGCAAGCTGTGGAAGCGGCTAAAAAAATGAAAGAAGACTACAATTCCGACTGGGTTGTTGTCAAAGCTCAAATTCACGCTGGTGGCCGTGGTAAAGGTGGTGGTGTCAAGTTAGCTAAGAACTTAGATGAAGTCAAACAAAGAGCTACTGACATCATTGGTATGCAATTAGTAACGCCTCAAACTGGACCTGAAGGTAAAAAAGTAAACAAAGTTTTGATCGCTCAAGACGTTTACTATCCAGGGGAAAGCGAAACAAAAGAATTCTATATGTCTGTCCTATTGGACCGTGCTAAAGGTCGTAACATCGTTATGTACTCAACAGAAGGTGGTATGGACATTGAAGAAGTTGCAGAAAAAACACCGCACTTGATCTTCAAAGAAGAAATCGATCCAAAAGTAGGCTTACAAGGATTCCAAGCACGTAAAATTGCCTTCAATCTAGGTCTTTCTGGTGCTGCTCACAAAGAAATGGTAAAATTTGTTGCTGCGCTTTACAAAGCATACGATTCTACTGATTCTTCGATGTTCGAGATCAATCCGGTATTAAAAACTTCTGACGACAAGATCCTAGCGGTCGATGCTAAAGTAAATCTTGACGAGAACGCATTATACCGTCATCCTGATTACGCAGCTATGCGCGACGTAACAGAAGAAGATCCAACGGAAGTTGAAGCTGGTGAATCAAACTTGAACTATGTTAAACTAGATGGTAACGTAGGTTGTATGGTGAACGGAGCTGGTCTTGCAATGGCAACAATGGACATCATCAAATTGGCTGGTGGAGAACCTGCAAACTTCTTAGATGTTGGCGGTACTGCAAATGCTGAAACTGTAAAAGCTGGATTCAATATCATTTTGAAAGACCCTAATGTAAAAGCAATCTTGATCAACATCTTCGGTGGTATCGTTCGTTGTGACCGTGTAGCACAAGGTGTAATAGATGCTTACAGCGAAATTGGCAATATTCCTGTTCCTATCATCGTACGTCTTCAAGGTACAAATGCCGAAGAAGCTAAAAAATTAATTGATGAGTCAGGTCTACAAGTTTATTCTGCAATCTTATTGAAAGAAGCTGCTGAATTAGTAACCAAAGTATTGAAAGGATAATTCCTTCAATCATCATAAAGCTTAAAAGCGGATCGACTCAGTTGATCCGCTTTTTTTTTGCGTGAAACACCCTTGCCCTTGTTTGGCATTAATCCAAATATCGGTGCTCAAAAAATAAGTTTAATGGTGTGTTGATCCTTCATTCAGCGAATTAAATCAACATTTATACCCAATAAACCAACAGAATAGCTTATTTTTGTATTGCTTTTTTAACAAAGCATCTTTTACAAGTCATTCTCCAAAAATTAAGATGGAACACACAAGAATAAAGGAACTATTGAATGCCACAGAATTCGGCAAAGAGGTCGTTGTTAAAGGTTGGGTAAGAACTTTCCGTAACAATCAATTTATAGCAATTAATGACGGTTCGTCAATCAATAATATTCAAGCAGTAGTCGATTTTGAAAATACACCTGAAGATATCCTAAAGCGTATTACTACCGGAGCTGCAGTTCGTGTAAAAGGTCAATTGATAGAATCGCTAGGTAAAGGACAAAAAGTAGAAGTTAAAGCAACAGAGGTAAGTATTATAGGTGATTCAGATCCTGAAAAATATCCTTTACAACCGAAGAAGCACAGTTTGGAATTTTTACGTGAAATTGCACATTTACGTTTCCGTACAGGTACATTCAATGCGGTATTTAAAGTACGTAACGCACTAGCGTTTGCCGTACATAAATTTTTCCAGGAAAATGATTTTGTGTACATGCACACACCGATTATCACAGGTTCTGATGCCGAAGGTGCGGGTGAAATGTTTCAGGTAACGACATTGGATCTAAACAACCCACCACGTAAAGAAAATGGAGAAATTGATTTCAAAGAGGATTTCTTTGGAAAATCTACTAATCTTACGGTCTCCGGCCAATTAGAAGGCGAGCTTGGCGCAATGGCATTTGGAAACATCTATACTTTCGGTCCGACCTTTAGGGCAGAAAACTCAAATACGACACGTCACTTGGCTGAATTCTGGATGATCGAACCAGAAATGGCTTTCTATGAATTAGAAGACAACATGGATTTGGCCGAAGCCTTACTAAAATACGTGATCAAATACGCTTTGGAAACTTGTCCTGAGGAAATTGAGTTTTTGAAAAACCGCCTGTTGGAAGAAGAGAAATCGAAGCCTGCAGCGGAACGTTCTGAATTAAATTTGGTAGAAAAGTTAAACTTTGTCTTAACAAACGATTTCGAGCGTGTAACATATACTGATGCTATTGAAATATTAAAACGTAGCAAGCCAAATCAAAAGAAACAATTCAAGTATTTAATTGACGATTGGGGAGCAGATCTACAATCTGAGCACGAACGTTACTTGGTAGAGAAGCACTTTAAGAAACCTGTTATCCTGACGGATTACCCAAGGGAGATTAAATCGTTTTACATGAAACAAAACGAACCTGATGCTCAGGGACGCAATACTGTCCGCGCCATGGATATTCTTTTCCCAGGCATTGGCGAAATGGTCGGCGGTTCGCAACGTGAGGAAAATCTTGACCGTCTATTAGCACGTATGGCAGAAGTAGGCATACCAGCAGAAGAGATGGAATGGTTCTTGGATACACGCCGCTTTGGTTCAGTACCACATTCAGGATTTGGTGTAGGCTTTGAGCGATTGGTATTATTCACAACCGGAATGACAAACATCCGGGACGTGATACCATTCCCACGCACCCCAAAAAACGCAGAATTTTAAGATAAAGAACAGCAGCCAAAACAAAATATTTTGGCTGTTGTTCTTTTAGATAGATACGCATTTGGATAATTGTTCGAAAACTCAGGTATGACATCTGTCTCGTTCGACGGATCCCTGATAAAAAATACGATTTCCATATTACTTGATAAATAAGACGACAGTAGACATGCTCATTAAAATATACAACGACAATCCCAATCCAAAAGCCATAGCACAGGCTGTAGATATTCTCAAACGTGGCGGCGTGATCATTTATCCTACAGATACCGTATATGGTATCGGCTGTGATATTACCCAACAAAAGGCTATTGAACGCGTATGTGAGATCAGAGGGTTAAAACCGGATAAAGCTAACCTCTCCTTTATCTGCTATGACCTGACCGATATTTCACAATACACCAAATCTTTTGACACCGCAGTCTTTCGTGTTCTCAAAAAGGCATTACCGGGACCTTTTACATTTATCTTTAACGCAACAACCAAAGTACCCAAACTATTAAGTTCAAAGAAGAAAACTGTGGGTATACGTGTACCTGACAATAATATTGTTCGGGAAATCGTAAAGCAATTGGGGAATCCAATTGTAACTACTTCCATTCACGATGAAGATGAGATTATTGAATATTCCACTGATCCGGAACTCATCTACGAGAAATATCAAGACCTTGTGGATGCCGTAATTGATGGAGGGTACGGAGACAATGTCGCTTCGACCGTAGTAGACCTAACAGAGGGAACCTTTGAAATTGTTCGTGAGGGAAAAGGTGATCTAGAACAATACCTATAGTACTTGTCATTCCCAAAATATCACCCCACTATTTAATATCCCAACAAGCAGCTTACAAACTAATGGAGATCCGCCCAGATTGGGCTGTTAGTATTTTGTGTATAAGAACTCCTTATTGCATCTCAATTTTAACTTATCAACAAAAACAACCACTTATTAACATGCAAAATGTTAATAAGTGGAATATACTGAGCATTACACGGACCAAAAATGTGAATAACCCTACTTTTACTAACATACAATTGTGAATAACATAGAAAGTGTAATCATCAAAATAGCCTAAAATGTGCATAACTACAGGGTTATACACACAAAAATGTTTATAACAACCCACACTGCGTTTATATACGAAAATTCGATGTGCAAAAATACACCGTATCCACATCCCAATGTTGAAAGTCAATCCTTTTGTTCCACATATTGCTTTATCGCCTTATTGAAGAGTTCAAAACCATGATTCGTTGTTAACAGCAACTTTTTGCAGAATGGGATCAATAAACCTGAAAACAACTCCCCTTGAATAAGTCTAACTTCCCCCTCCCCGACTTGCTCTAATATAAAATAATGTTCGCCGTCAAAGATTCCTGGAATAAGCAATTCTCCTTTCCAGCGTAGCTCGCGATTGGGATCAATGCACAAGAAGCGGGGGTTCATCTTTATTTTAAAGCCATCAGGATTTTCCAATATGACCGCACAACGCTTTCCCTCGACCGGTTGCCGTTCAAAACGCTTAATGGTCGGACTCCATAATGGATAAGCCTTGAAATCCGTCAATACTTGCCATACTTGCTCGGCGCTTGCCTCAATCGTAATACTTGTCTCAATTTTTTTCATTCTTTTAATAATTTATACCTCTGTATAATGGAACCAGCACGCTTCCCCAAATTTCTGGCGTCGGTTGCTTACACCATAATGGATTCATTGGGTGGGCGATTACTCCAGAAAACAATCGTGTACAAAATGTTTCAGATTGGACGGATTGTTACTCAAGTTCTAGCCCAATACAAAGCATATGCCCCACTCGTTAATGGAGATAAAACAAAACTAGGATACTAAATGGAGACAGTTCTTGACTTTTATCAAGAACTCATTTTTGCACGGATACGACTGAGAGTTTCGGGACTCATACCCAAGACGGAGGCAATGTATTGAAGTGGTATTTGATAAAACAGAGACTTATATTGTTCAAAATATTGTTGATAACGTTCTTCTGCAGTCAAACAAATAAAATCAGAAATTCGTTGTTCCATCGCTCCGAAACATTTTGCCAAAAATGCCTTCTCAAATTTATTCCATTCGACAACCTCGGATTCCATCTTTTGGTAATCTGATTTTGACAAACAATACATACGACAGTCACTGATACATTGAAAATTCCATTTGGAAGGAACATCAAAAATAAAAGATGCGAGATCGGTTACGAAATGATTGGCGGTACCAATCCACTGCGTAAATTCACCTTTTTTACTCCAGCCATATTGACGGATCAAACCAGATTCAATAACAAATAAATTGGAAGAGTAATCTCCTTCTTTGATGACATAGTCACCCCGCTTGAATTCAACTTGTTCAAAATGAGCAAACAACTTTGACCGCGCAGCTTCAGGAAGAGGAAATAGGTTTTCAAACAATTGATTAAACATATCTACATGAGCAGATTATAAAATCACGACTTCTTCGATGATGACATGCCCGACATACTCGTTTACCCTTCCGAGGATTTGCCGGCGCATTAATGCCAGTTCGTTTTTAATGACAGCCGACTCCACACGCACAAATAACTTTTTGTCACGTACATAAAGCTGCTGGGTACGATTGGCAATTGCTTTTCCGATCAATTGAGGCCATACCGAAGCAATGGAGGTCTCATCAAATTTTCGACGCAGCTTGTAAGCTTCGAGCAGACGCTCTACCCCCTGCTTAATGGTCATATCATCGCTTGAGCGAATAAATTCTAGGCTCTTTTTCGTTGGTTGCTTCTTATACATTCACTTGTCCTCCTTCGATACCAAATATACGAACAGGGCGATTGATTTCGTCAAAGATTCGTTGAATTCTTTTTGAGTCCGTATCTGTTAGAAAAATTTGTCCAAAATCATCATCAGAAACCATCTGCATCAATTTATGCGTGCGACGATCGTCCAGTTTATCAAAAATATCATCGAGGAGAAGTAAGGGTTTAAATCCTTTTTTCTGTTGCAAATAGGAATATTGGGCAAGTTTCAAAGCAATGAGAAATGATTTTTGTTGGCCTTGGGAACCAAACTTTTTCAGTGGCATTCCACCATGAATGGTAAATATCAGATCATCTTTATGAATTCCCTGACTGGTACGTTCCAGAATACGATCACGCTCGAGGTTCTTTTCCAGAATATTCAAGAAAGAATCTAACATTAGCGGGGATTCATAGTGTAGCTGTACAGATTCGGCATCTTCGGTCAGAAATTGATAATGGCGATCAAATTCGGGCTGAAACTCCGCCATAAATGATCTTCTCTTCTCAAAGATCATATTGCCAACTTCCTCCAGTTGAAAGTTAAGAATTTCAATTACTCCCAAATCCAGGACATTCGTCTGGCGGGCCTGCTTCAACAGCGTATTTCGTTGTGTCAGGAACTTGTTATAGATAATTAAGGTATCAAGGTATTTATTGTCCGTTTGTGAAATCACATTGTCCACAAATTTCCGGCGTTCCTCACTACCATCTGTAACGATAACACTATCATTTGGCGATATCATGACCAAAGGGAAAAGGCCAATATGGTCAGCCAATCTAGGGTAATCTTTTTTATTCTTTTTAAACTGCTTTTTTTGGTTCTTTTTTAAACTGCAGGAAATAACATCACTATTGGAGTCTTTATCAAATTCTCCCTGCACCATAAACCAATCATAACCAGATTTGATATGTTGTGAATCAATGGGGTTAAAATAGCTTTTACAAAGCGACAAGTAGTGGATCGCATCCAATAAATTGGTTTTCCCAACACCATTATTTCCTGTAAAAGCATTTACTTCAGGTAGGAATTCCAAAGAAGATTCCGAGTAATTCTTGAAATTTAGAACAGAAAGTTGCTTCAGCCACATAGCTACAAAGATACGCTATTTGGACGGCTAAAAATTATTTTATTTCCTCAAAATCGACAAACTCACCCGCTGTTTCTGTTCCCTTACGCTCAGGTGTTTCCTTCGGTGGAATATAATCAACTTTGATTTTACCTTCAGGTTGTGATCTTTTACTCTCTTGCTGCCCTTGACCGGTAAATTCGTAATAAAAAGTACCACCCTGTCCTTGGCTACTATATGCTCCGCCCTGTTCCTGCGCTTTCTTCATCAGCTTTTCAGCTGCTTTACGCATTGCAAACGGTAAAAATAATTTGAATAAGAATCTTACTACAAAGTAAACAGCGAATGTAATAAGTATAAATTTTAAAAATGCCATAGTTAATTCGTTGTTATTTTCTCAAATTTAACCAATAAGTCGATAAACTGTTGTCTGTAAATTGTCAGATAAGAAATATTAACAAATTTTAAGACTTTCCCAATTTCCCTTTTGCCTCCATGATCGTGCGGTACAACTCTTCTTGTCTTTGGGTGCCCAGCACATAAGTCAATCCATCTTTATCGGTTAGGTATACCGCGTTTTTTCCTCCCGCAAAAAACTTAATCTTTCCTTTTGTATGTAGGTTATAAACAGGGTTGTTAAAAAAGAATGTACTATAAGGAGCCTTTTCAACATTGGAAATGGAACCTAGATCTATTTTCACAACACGTGTAGACCAAAGACCACTGATCAGGACATGATCCTGAAATACCTCAATACGAAACAGGACCATATACATCATGATAATAGATGTAATAATAATCCCAACTCCGACGATAAAAAACAATTGACTTGAGATCAAGTGATCAAGGTTGAGATAAAATGCCGTAAAGCAGAATAATACAAGTACCAAACGCACACTTATCCAAACACGGTCACGTCCTAAATATTGATTTTCCGAATAGAGTACACCTTCTTTCATTTTTTTTAGTATTGAGATAGTAGACTTACGCCTTAATCGCTTTTACAGACTAAAGTAAGGACTTTTTTTGTATTGGCGGTAATCTTATACCGATTATCCATACGATAATTGGCTAACCATAATATATCGCCATTTCCATTGACTACAATAGGAATATTTTCCTTTTCGAATAAACTGATTTTTTTATTGATGAAAAAATCACTTAACTTTTTTCTACCTTCCATGCCTAATGGATAAAAGCTATCCCCGATTTTCCAGGAGCGAATCGTTAATGGAAACACAAGAAGGTCGTAATCTAGCCTCGCTATCTCTTTGTTGTTCGTAATAACAAGCTCAGTAGATGCACCGATATGGAAACAATACTGCTTCCATTCCACAGTTGATGTTTCTGAAGTGATAATCGCTTCATCCGAAGATATAAATTCCTTTTCTTTGATAAAAAGTTCATCTCTATCCAAAAGCATATGATAACAATCCGATTGAAAAATACGACCAGATTCCCTGCTCCAGGCCTGTTGTAAATCACTTAACACTGCTTTTGAAAAATTAAAACTGGAGAACAATTCGTATAACAAGGGTAAATTATTCAGATATTCCTCCAGATCCTCCTTACGCACAACCCAACCATCACCGGTTGTCTGAAAAAGCCTGTTCCGAATTGGCTCGACAAATTGTTGTAACAAGTGATAGGATTCCTTAAAGTGTGTAATATTCTGTTCAAAAATTTGTTCAAAATCAGGTTGTAGTTTTTTGAAATGAGGAATAATATCTATCCTGATCTTATTACGGGCATACTTTGTTGAAAAGTTGGATTGATCATCCCGATAGGCAATAGCATATTCCCTGACGTAATATTCTATTTCACTAGCTTTGAGAAATAAAAGCGGTCGAATAATACGATCGCGTATAGGCAAGATGCCCTGGAGCCCCTGTAAACCAGTTCCACGTGAAAGATTAAGCAAAACCGTTTCAATATGATCATTGAGGTGTTGGGCTACCGCTATTCGGTCAAACTGAAGTTCCGCCCGGAGTTCTTCAAACCAAGTATAACGGAGTTCGCGTGCTGCCATCTGAATGGACATTTGGTTTTCCTTGGCATAAGTTAGCGTATCGAACTGATTGACAAAAATTGGAATTCCATTATCTGTTGCAAACTTTCTTACCAAAGCCTCATCCAGTTCCGAATCCTTGCCACGCAATTGAAAATTACTGTGTGCAATAGCGATATGATACCCCGCTTTTGCAAATAAATGTGCCATCAACATCGAATCTTTCCCACCACTTACTGTAAGCAATATTTTATCATGAGGCATCATTAAATGCTCCTTTTCAATATATCCCTTTAATCTTTCCAGCACATTCATATAACAAAGTTACGGTATATTTTTGCTGAATGATAAATTCACATCTTAAAATTTGTGAAATCCAATAAAGTAGCAATTAAAATCCATATTTTTGCCTTTGTGAGACAATACATTTTTACCCTGATTGTATTAATTTTAACTGGCTTGACGGTCCAAGCGCAGAAACAGGACGAATTAAAGTTACTTTCTTCGTCGCATATTATTACCGGAAAGAATGGTAACGTGGTTTTTTATCGTCCAGTTTATGAACACGTTGGTTCGACACTATCGTCTGACAGTGGGTATCTACATAATGACAAATTGGGCAGACAATTCTTCGAAGCCTATGGAAATGTGATCATCACCCAACCCGATGGTACACAGATATTTTCCAATAAACTACATTATGAAGCGGCGATGCAGTTGGCCACATTGACTGGAGCTGTTCGTATGGTCAGTACTAGCGGATCAATATTGACTACCGATCACCTGGTTTATAACATGCGCAGTAAAATTGGAAATTACTACAGTGGCGGACGTATTCTCTCTGGAAGTGACACGATTACCAGCCAACGGGCTACCTATTTCGAAAACACCGGCGAATCTTATTTTAACCAAAAGGTAGTTGTCCGCTCAACCAACGTAAAGGTCTACACCGACTCCATGAAATACAATGCCAACACCCGTATAACAGACTTCTATGGTCCTACAAATATGAAGGGGAACAAAGGCGAAAATCTATATACCGAGAAAGGCCGGTATCATATGGCGACTGGTCAGGCCTACTTTTCGAAAAAAAATCTATACACAGAAGGCACTAAATTCCTCAAGGGGGATAGTCTTTTCTATGATAGACAAGTTGGAATCGGTAAAGCCGTGAAAAATGTTGTCTTTGTAGACACACTGGACAAATTCTACGCTTATGGTGGATATGGACTCTATAACGGAAGAAATGAATCCATCACCATGACCGATAAACCTCTGGTTGTCTCTGTCGTTAAGAAAGATTCGACAAAAAAAGATTCTGTCTCCTCATTCTCCCCTGTGCAGAAAAAATCTGAAAAGGAGCTAAAAAAAGAAGCGAAGGAATTAAAGAAAGCTGAGAAAGAGGAACAGAAAGACAACGGGAAAAGCAGCAAAACAGAGGTTGTTACTGATAATAAACAGAAAAAAGACATAACAGAAAATAAAAATATCCTCAGCAAGGATGAGAAATTGAAGGAAAATTCCGAAATGGATTCTGTGTTTATGACAGCTGATACCCTATTCTCACAGATGATCTTCCGACGCGATTATATTGCACGAGATTTTAAATTAAACCGTGAAGGAGGAGCCATCGAAGAAGACAATGAGGTTGATTATGGCGATAAAGATTCCATATCTTCAGATCTTGACTCAACCAATACCCTACAACAAGCAGCAGATAGTCTACAAAAAGGCATAGATAGCCTGCATAAAAATGAAATCAAGAAACCGATCGTTGGCAAAGAGGTCAAAAAAATAACCGATTCAGTTACGAGCAACAAGCAAAATACGCCGAAAAAACAACCGGTAATCGTTGGCGATCAAAATCGCATAGAAATTGAGAAAAACCTGAAAGCGGATAGCGTATTACGTAAAAAAGCGATTATCCCGAAGGGCGGGGAATCGGATAAGATTATGGGGGCTGCATTGAAAAATGCACAAGAAGGGAAGCGAGATTCCCTGTCTCAAGACACGGCTAAAACGAGGATCCTAAAAGCCTACTATAATGCACGATTATTTAAGTCTGATTTACAGGCTGTTGCCGATTCGATGTATTATGGCATGCAGGATTCGATGTTTAGGTTGATGGGAAAACCTATGATGTGGGCCGAGAATTCGCAGATATCAGGCGACACCATATTCTTACAAGTGAAAAATCAGAAACTGGATAACTCCTTGTTGGTCGGAAATGCATTTATGGTCAATGCCACAAGCGACTCATTAAAGTTCAATCAGATTAAGGGACGAAAGATCACCAGTTTCTTTAGCAATAACCGCATGGAACGCCTCTTTGTCGATGGAAATGCTGAAAACATTTTCTATAATATAGATGAGAAAACAAATATAGCAACGGAGCTCGTTCATGACCGGAGTAGCCGGTTTAAAATTCTGATGGAAGACAATAAGCTCAAAGAATACGTTTCCATCAGAAAAGTCGATGGAAAGGTCTATCCTATTGCAGAGGTTACGGCAGACAAAGAATTTTTACCCAACTTTACCTGGCGCCCTGAAGACCGTCCTAAATCAAAAGCGGATTTATTAAATAGAAAACGTGATCTTTCAAAGTCATCTTTCACCGCTCCGGCTGAGAAGGAGACCGAAGAAAATGGAAAAATGAAATCCAAACCTAAAAATGAAAAACAGGTTCAGGAAAAGAAAGTAGAAGACACAAAAACTATTAAACAGGATTCAACGAATATAAAAACCTCGACAGCATCATCAAAAGATAGTACCCAAACGTCCAAAAAGAAATAAAATAATCTTTATACAGGATAAAGCCTTCATGTTCTTATGAGCACCAACAGCTATGATAATCACGTGAAGGTTCTTTCTGACCATTAGAAAACAGACATTTCTAGAAAAAAACAAGCGGGGCAAAATGAATTTTTGCCCCGCTTGTTTCTATTGCCAACAAAAAGTTTATTGATTAAAATACATCTTAATATTATTTTGTTTTTAAATAAGCAGCCAGTTTGCCAACGGCAATCGCCCGATGGCTGATTGCATTTTTTTCTTCGGCACTCATCTCCGCGAAAGTTTTGTCATGACCATCCGGAATAAAGATGGGATCGTAACCAAATCCATCTATTCCTCTACGTTCTGTAATGATCCGCCCTTCAATACTCCCCTCAAAAAAGTGTTGCTGTTCATTCAGGTATAACGAAATGACTGTTTTAAATCGCGCGGTTCGGTTAGAGCTGTCTCTCATTCTTTCCAAGACAAGATCAATATTTTTTTCCATATCCCTTGAACCCGAGTAACGCGCCGAATAAACTCCTGGTTCGCCATTTAGTGCGTCTATTTCCAGCCCCGAATCATCACCAAAACAATAAAGACCATATTTGTTTACCAAATAGTCTGTTTTTTGCTTGGCATTTTCTTCAAAGGTCACCCCGGTTTCTGGAATATCATCCTGACAATCGATATCGTTCAAACTTTTAATAACAAAAGCCTCTCCCACTATTGCCTGGACTTCCTCCAATTTATGGGCATTATTCGTTGCGAATACAAGTTCTAGCATCTTCTTTAATTTAAAATTTCATCTGTTGTTTCTTACCAGTTATCAAAAGGACCTGATCAATTGGATAAAGGTTTTAGCCAATTGGGGCCATCAAGCATTAATCTATTTATTATTATGGTGGCGTCACCTTATTGCTCGTTTGCCGAATCGCAGTCTCTTAAATTCCGAATGTATAACATGAGATCCCAGGAATTTAGGAAACAATAAACGTTTTAAACTCGTTCCAGAACAGCTTCTTTTTATTGACATCGGCAAACATTTCTTCAAAGCTGAAAGTGTTGAACACTGTAGCTATACGCCCCTTCATATAAGAATTATGTTCGATCGGCGGGAGTTTTAACGATGCAGGTTCCACACCTAATAAAATAATCTTTGTTGGTTGGAAAAACTGCATAATCCGCTTAAAATCATTTGGATTGTGCGCATTTGCTAAATTAACCACAGCAACAGTTTCCTTCCTCAATTTTAAAGCTCCAATTGTTTTTTCGAATGCATCAAGTGCGGCGGGAGAAAAATAAGGATATTTTTCATAGCGCAAGATAAAGAGTATACCCTGATCTTTATTGCCTTGATAGATAAATTCTCCTCCTAATACTTCCAGCTCATTTTTACCTTGTTCATGACCAATATAACCTGATCTTATGGTCCCATCTGGAACAGATTGAGTAAGATAATCAGTAGAAGGGATTCCAACAGCGATATATTCTGTATCCTTTGCTTTAGATACAGCTCCCTGAGTTGTTTGAAAATCAAAACCATTGGTAAAAATGGTTTCATCCATCAAGGCTTGAAGTGCGACCGGATTATCTGTTGTTAAATTGCTCATCATTTGAAAAGAAAATAGTAGAAAGTAAAGATAAACAAGAAAAGAGTAAAAGAAAAAGGAGTAAAGAATAAAGAACCTGCCAAGGCAAAATTCTTTGCTCCCTACTCCTTTTTTATCAATCGAAAAGATTAATGTCCTAAGATATAAGAGAAAATCAAAGGTGCTACGATTGTAGCATCAGATTCTACGATAAATTTAGGTGTATCGATATCCAATTTACCCCAAGTGATTTTTTCATTTGGAACTGCTCCAGAGTAAGAACCATAAGAAGTAGTCGAATCAGAAATTTGACAGAAATAAGCCCAGAAAGGTACTTCTTCCCATTCTAAATCCTGGTACATCATCGGAACCACACAGATCGGGAAATCACCGGAAATACCACCAGCAATCTGGAAGAAACCGACACCTTTACCAGCAGAATTGTTACGGTACCATTCCGTCAGGTAAATCATATATTCAATACCCGATTTCACGGTACTCGCCTTCAATTTACCTTTGATCACATTTGACGCGAAGATATTACCTGTAGTTGAGTCTTCCCATCCCGGACATACAATCGGCAAATTTTTCTCAGCAGCAGCAACAATCCAAGAGTCTTTTGGATCAATTTCATAATATTGCTCCAATACACCAGAATTAACAACTTGATACAGGAATTCATGTGGTAAGTAACGCTCACCTTTCGCCTCTGCAGCATGCCATACGTCTTCAAGATGTTTCTGCAGACGGCGGAAAGCTTCTTCTTCCGGAATACAAGTATCTGTTACACGGTTGTAGTGATTATCCAATAATTCTCTTTCCTGTTCCGCTGTCAAATCCCTATAATTCGGGATTCTCTTGTAATGTGAGTGCGCAACGAGGTTCATCACATCTTCTTCCAAATTAGCACCAGTACAAGAAATAAAGTGCACTTTATCTTGACGGATCATTTCTGCCAAAGAAACACCCAATTCAGCAGTAGACATTGCACCTCCAAGGGAGATCAACATTTTTCCACCATCCAAAAGATGCTCCTCGTAACCTTTTGCAGCATCTACTAATGCTGCTGCGTTAAAGTGACGGTAATTATGCTCAATAAATTGAGAAATAGGTCCTTTTTGAGTACTCATGATATTTTCTAACTTTTATAAAAAAACAAGTTCCGCAAAGGTACTGAATATTATCTATTTTAATTTCTATGTCCTGTCAAAACAGCTATTAACGGCTTATTTTTTAACAAATGTAAAAAAACAGACAATTTCTACTTCTTGAGCAGTCTTGAAAAGAAGAAATATGCAGCCACTAAGAAAATGACAATAACAATAAGGACGGCAATCTCTTGGCCACCTATCCCCCAGTTCATGCTATTCATACGCTGTGTATAAAAGTTAAATTACCCATTTCTCGCAGCGATCTAAAAATGCTTGGTCTATATCCGCACCGATACCCGGTTCATCCGAAATATGGATTTTGTAACCTTCATATTGGATCCCTCCGATAACCGGATCCTCTAGGTGACCAACCATACAGGTATCTAAATCAAAAAATTTGACATTTGGTGCAGCATAGGCAAAATGCACTTTGGCGGCTAGGGCCAAGCGTGATTCGAGCATCCCCCCTATCATACAGTTGATACCATACTCCGCGGCGACATGATTGATTTTCAAGGCTTCCTGAATTCCTCCTGACTTCGAAAATTTGATATTGATATAGTCGCAGGCATCCGCTTTGCAGAGCCGCTCGGCATCATGGTGAGAATAAACCGACTCATCCGCCATAATGGGAACAATCGTTTCGGTACGCAGCTGAGGTAATAACTCATCGTTCCATGTGCGCATGGGCTGTTCGCAAAATTGAATTTTAAAGGGTTCCAGTCCCTGCAGAGCAACGACAGCCCCTTCATACGACCAACCTTGGTTGGCATCGATGCGAATAGGCATCTCAAACCCAACAGCTTTTCGTATTTCACGGATGCGGGCTACATCTGTTTTAGGATCTTTGCCCAATTTCACCTTCAATACCACGGCTCCCCCGTCCTGTAGACCTTTAGCTTTCAATGCCATCTCCTCAGGAGAGGCTATCCCCAGCGTCATATCGGTCGTTATCTCTCTTTTTGTTCCATTTAAAAACTGATAGAGTGGAATACCGGCATGTTTAGCCGCCAAATCATGTAATGCGATATCAAAAGCAGATTTGATGGTTCTATTACCGGCAATGTACAAATCTAGTTCGGCCAAACGTTCGGCAATAATCAATGGATCTTTTCCTTTCCAGATTTTAGCAAAATCACGTGCCAAAACTAGACAGGTATCCTGTGTTTCGCCCACGATCATGGGGAATGCAGAACATTCACCTACCCCGTAAATCCCCGTATCAGTGTGTATGCGGATAAACGTGTTTTGCGCATAATCCATGGTTCCGGTCGCGATAACAAATGGTTCCATCGGAATACTTAATCTGTAGATCTCTATTTCAGTTATTTTCATATTTTCTGTCTATAAAATAAGGCCTATCATTACGGCACAAACAATGTGCAATACTTTGCCTAATTTATACATATTCTTGCAATCACATGCTATTTTTTCCATTTCCAGTAAAAATTATCGCCAAATGATGCATTATTAGGGATTGAAAAATTCAATTAACCCAAAAAAACATTAAATACAATATCCATAATAAAAACAATAAAATGAAACAATAAAATCAAAACAAACACATTTTTATTAGAATATTTATAATATTATCCATTTTTATTCCTATATTAGCAATGTATAATATTTGAAAAGGAAAGATGATTCAACAAAGACCGAAAACGGAGGGCCTTTACGACCCTAATTTTGAGCATGACGCCTGTGGAGTAGGCTTTGTCGCCCATATTAAAGGGAATAAATCACACGCACAAGTGAAAGACGCGCTGACCATGTTGGAGAACATGGAGCATCGTGGCGCCTGTGGTTGTGACCCCGAAAGTGGTGACGGAGCCGGTATCATGATTCAGCTGCCACACGAATTTTTATGGGAAGAATGTATCAGCTTAGGGATACAGCTAGAGGAACCGGGTTATTATGGGACAGGAATGGTTTTTCTGCCTAAAGAAGAAACCATGAACAAAATATGTAGGGATTTGATTGAGGAAGCGACAGCAGAAAGGGGCATGAAATTCCTTGGCTATCGTCCAGTACCAGTCAATCGTGAAGGTATTGGACCAACAGCCCTCAGTGCCGAACCTGAAATCGTTCAGTTTTTTGTTAGCAGACCGGACGGAGTTTCAAACACTGAAGAATTTGAACGCAAACTTTTTGTTCTACGTCGCCTGATCATCCAAAAAGTTAAACAACAACAAGAATACCCTCTCCCACTTTACTTTGCATCGCTTTCTTGCAAAACTATCATTTACAAAGGTCAATTAACAACATACCAAGTCGGCACTTATTATCTTGATTTGCGTGATCCTCGTGTGGTATCCGCCTTTGGATTGGTACACTCTCGCTTCTCGACCAACACTTTTCCTTCTTGGTCGTTAGCGCAACCATTCCGTATGCTGGCACACAACGGTGAGATCAACACCTTGACGGGTAACCTCAATTGGTTTTATGCAGGCATGCGCGCCCTTTCGTCTCCATATTTCACTGAGGAAGAAATGGAAATCCTGCTTCCTGTTGTTGATCGGGGTCAATCAGACTCCGCCTGTCTAGACAATGTTGCCGAGCTCCTTTTACATAGTGGTCGTAGCCTGACGCACGTTATGCTGATGTTGGTGCCGGAAGCTTGGGATGATAATGCACAAATGGATCCGCTGAAACGCGCATTCTATGAATATCATGCTACGCTGATGGAACCCTGGGATGGTCCTGCAGCCTTATGTTTTACAGATGGTAAACATATCGGAGCAACACTGGACCGTAACGGTTTACGTCCATTACGTTATGCCGTAACCTCTGATGATCGTGTCGTAGTTGCTTCCGAAGCTGGCGCACTGCCGATCGAGGAATCAACCATTATTAAAAAAGGCCGCCAACAGGCAGGCAAGATATTTCTTGTCGATATGGAACAAGGCCGTATCCTGACCGACGAGGAGGTAAAAGACCAATTGATCAATCAGCAACCCTATAGTGAGTGGCTGGACAATTATAAAATCAAGTTGGAAGAACTGGAAGAACCCCGTGTCACCTATACCTATCTTTCCAAAGAATCCGTTTTCAAATATCAAAAAACATTTGGTTTCTCAAGAGAAGACCTTGAAACAATTCTGACACCGATGGCATTGACCGGATATGAACCAACTGGTTCAATGGGCTCCGATGTTCCTTTGGCTATTCTCTCCGATCAACCACAGCATATCTCAAGTTACTTTAAACAATTCTTTGCACAGGTAACCAATCCACCGATCGATCCAATCCGTGAACGCCTGGTGATGAGTCTGGCCACTTTTATCGGTAATGCCGGAAATATCCTAATCGAGGACAAAAAGTTCTGTCACTGTGTGACTTTGCCACATCCGATTCTTACCTCCAAAGAACTCGAAAAATTGCGTTCTATTGATACCGGATTATTCCAGGCAAAAACCATCCAGTCATATTTCCGTTCCGACGGGAAACCTGGCTCACTGGAAGCAGGTTTAGAGCGTCTATGCCGATATGCCGATGATGCAGTACGTGATGGTTTCCAAGTATTGATCCTTTCTGACCGTGCTATAGATTCCAAACACGCTGCCATCCCTTCGCTACTTGCGGTGTCAGCGGTCCATCACCACCTGATCAAAACCGGCAACCGTGGCGCCGTAGGCCTAGTCGTCGAAGCTGGTGATGCCTGGGAAGTACACCACTTTGCCTGCCTATTGGCTTTTGGCGCTACTGCGATCAACCCATATATGGCACTGGCAAGTATTCGTACCATGAAAGAACAAAACACCTTGGATACCGAACTTACCTGGCCAGAGCTATCTAAAAACTACGTGAAAGCAGTCAATAATGGTTTGTTGAAAATATTCTCCAAAATGGGGATTTCAACCTTGCAGTCCTATCATGGTGCACAGATCTTTGAGGTACTTGGTATTGATAAATCTGTTGTTGACAAATTCTTCTGCGGCGCAGTATCCCGTATCGGTGGTATGACATTGGATGATTTGGCAAAAGAGGCTCTATCTAAACACTGGCGTGGATTTGAAAAAAGCCGTACACCACAGAACCTATTGCCTGAGGGTGGTATCTATCAATGGAAACGCCGTGGCGAAGGTCACTTGTGGAATCCTGATACCATTCACTTATTACAGCAAGCATGCCGTACCGGAGATTATGCTACATATAAAAAGTATGCGAGCAAGATAAACGAACAGAAAGAGCATATGTTTACCCTTCGCGGGCTGTTGGATTTTGCTAAGCACCGCAATTCCATCCCATTGGAGCAAGTTGAGCCTGCAAGTGAAATCTTAAAACGTTTTGCAACTGGCGCGATGTCCTTTGGCTCTATCTCTCACGAAGCACATAGTACCCTTGCGATTGCGATGAACCGCATCGGTGCAAAATCGAATACCGGTGAAGGGGGGGAAGATGAATTACGCTATCAACCGTTGCCCAATGGTGATTCCATGCGTTCGGCTATCAAACAAGTCGCTTCCGCACGTTTTGGTGTAACTTCCAATTACTTAACACAAGCAGACGAGTTACAGATCAAAATGGCACAAGGAGCTAAACCGGGCGAAGGTGGTCAATTACCGGGTCCTAAAGTAGATGCCTGGATTGCAAAAACCAGACACTCTACTCCAGGTGTAGGTCTGATTTCACCACCACCGCATCATGACATTTATTCCATCGAAGATTTGGCACAGTTGATCTTTGACTTAAAGAATGCAAACCGTCAAGCAAGGATCAACGTGAAGCTCGTATCTAAGGCTGGTGTTGGAACGATTGCCGCTGGTGTTGCCAAAGCACATGCCGACGTCATCCTGATCGCTGGTTTCGACGGCGGAACCGGAGCTTCGCCAATCAGTTCGATCAAACATGCCGGACTACCTTGGGAACTAGGGCTTGCAGAAGCACATCAGACCCTTGTAAAAAACAAACTGCGTAGCCGTGTTGTCCTACAAGCTGATGGACAGGTAAAAACAGGTCGGGACATTGTCATCGCTACACTATTAGGTGCTGAAGAATGGGGCGTATCCACAGCAGCATTGGTTGCAGGAGGCTGTATTATGATGCGCAAATGTCATCTGAATACTTGTCCTGTTGGGGTAGCTACACAAGATCCTGAACTGCGTAAGCTATTCTCCGGAAAACCCGAAGATATCGTCAACCTATTCACCTTCCTTGCCGAAGAAGTACGTGAAACGATGGCATACCTGGGTTTCCGCACCATCAACGAAATGGTCGGCCGAGCACAATTCCTCAAAAAACGTGAAAATATCGACCATTGGAAAGCTAAGAAGATCGACTTTACCGATATCCTTCATGTGGAACGCAATGAGCCGGGGCAATCATTGTATAATACCGAAGAACAAGATCACGGCATGGCCATGATTTTGGACTGGGGATTATTGAAACAATCGAAATTAGCTTTGGAAAGCAAAACTCCGGTATTTGGAACTTTCAAAGTAAAAAATACCGACCGTACTATCGGAACAATGCTATCCAATGAGATCTCCAAATTATATGGATCTGAAGGATTACCTGATAACACCATCAACTTCAAATTTGAGGGTTCCGCAGGTCAGAGCTTTGGCGCATTTTCAACAAAAGGACTTTCCTTTGAATTACAGGGAGAAGCCAATGACTATGTCGGTAAAGGCCTATCAGGCGCACAACTGGCAATCTATCCAGTAACAGAAAGTGCTCTTGTACCTGAAGATAACATCATCATTGGAAATGTGGCCTTATTCGGAGCTACATCAGGACACCTATTCGTCAATGGACAGGCGGGTGAACGCTTTGCCGTTCGTAATTCAGGTGCTACTGCTGTCGTGGAGGGTGTAGGTGATCACGGTTGTGAATATATGACTGGTGGACGTGCGCTGATTCTTGGTGCAACAGGGCGCAACTTTGCAGCCGGGATGAGCGGTGGTATCGCTTGGATCTACGATATCAACGCTGATTTCCGCGAAAACTGTAACCTGGAGATGGTCGACTTGGATCCATTGGAAAGTGAAGATGAAACAGCGATCATAGCTTTATTAAAACGCCATGTGCTATTGACCAACAGCCGTAGAGCAGATTTCATCTTACAGAATTGGGCCCGGGAAAAAAATAAATTCATAAAGGTATTCCCTAGAGAATACAAAAATGTTATTCGTCAAAAATTAGTTGAAGCATAAAATAGGAAGCACAGATCATGGGAAAAATTACAGGTTTTAAAGAATTTGAGCGCGTGCTTCCAACAAAAGAAGCTGTTGAAGGCCGTGTACAGCACTTCAAAGAATTTAATAAAGGATATTCTGAGAATGAGCTAAATAAGCAAGCTGCGCGTTGTATGGATTGCGGTATTCCGTTTTGTCATTCAGGCTGTCCACTGGGCAATGTTATTCCTGAATTCAACGATGCGGTATATGACGGAAAATGGGAAGAGGCCTACCAAATCCTGACCTCCACCAATAACTTTCCAGAATTTACAGGAAGAATATGTCCGGCACCCTGCGAATCTGCTTGCGTGCTAGGCATCCATAGCACACCGATCACAATCGAAGAAATTGAAAAGCATATCATTGAGATTGCATTCAAAAAAGGCTACGTTAAAGCCCACAAAAGCTATTTAAAAACAGGCAAACGTGTTGCCATTGTAGGTTCAGGCCCAGCCGGACTTGCCGCTGCAGCGCAATTGAATAAAGCCGGTCACGATGTCACAGTTTTCGAACGTGACGATCAGGTCGGGGGTTTGCTCCGTTACGGTATTCCAGATTTCAAACTGGAGAAATCCGTTATTGACCGCCGGATTAATTTAATGAAAGAATCAGGAATTGAGTTCAGAGTGGATACCGAGGTAGGTAAAGACATTAGTTTTTACGAACTCAAGGCTTATGATGCTGTCGTTTTGGCGACGGGTTCAACCGTACCTTGGCATATGCAGTTACCGGGACACGAAGCCAAAGGGATACACTTCGCTATGGACTTTTTGAAACAGCAGAACAAAGAAGTGAGTGGCATCAGTATTGATCAGGAACGCATTTTAGCGACAGATAAACATGTTGTTGTAATTGGTGACGGCGATACGGGTTCAGACTGTATAGGAACCTCCAACCGTCATCGGGCCAAGAGTATTACCCAAATCGCCCGTAAACCAATTCCATCAAAAGAGCGTTTAAAAAACAATCCCTGGCCAATGGACAAAGTGACCTTTGGAACCTCCTCTTCGCAAGAAGAAGGCTGTGAACGTCTCTGGGCAACGGAAACACAAGAGTTCATTCACGACGAAAATGGCCACGTCAAAGCCGTAAAAGTCAAAGAGGTTCAATATGAAGTTGACGAATTTGGGCGCCGTACAAGATTGGGCGAATCCGAAGTTCGTGAAATCCCCGCAGATCTCGTTTTATTGGCTATTGGCTACAAACATACAGAGCAAAGGCTATTGGAACAGCTCGGTGTTCGCGTGGACGAAAAAGGAAATATTCTGGCTAATGATAAAGATTACCAAACCTCCGTAGAAAATATCTTCACGGCAGGCGATTGCCGTAAGGGACAATCGTTGGTGGTCTGGGCTATTTCCGAAGGTCGGGAGTGTGCAAGAAAAGTAGACGAATACCTTATGGGATATTCTGAGCTTGAAAGCAAAGATTTCCTCGCTGCACAAAATGCCTAAATGATTGCTGATCCATATACCCTTCAGCATAAAGAGAAAGTCGGCCAATAGGCTTGCCTTCGATGCTTTAGAATATTTAATCAAATACAAAAAACGCCTGCTGAAGTGAATATCAGCAGGCGTTTTTGTTATCAAATATTTACTTTAACGGAGTCTTTAACTTGATGAAATAAATACCATTCTTATCAACGGTATTTATAGCAGGTAATATCTTCGTTTTATAAATCCCCTCTCCCGTAACCCCGAAATCATCATCATTACATATTGCAATTAAAGAAGAATTAATAACAGCCAACCCTTCTGCTTTATCGTGCGGATATAATTCTTTGATGTCTGTCATTAAATCAGCCACCAATGTTTTTTTTACAGGTATTATATTATTCGCAGTCAGGGTAGCAGCGTCTTTTAGCTCTTCGACACTCTTCCCATCAAGCAGCTTTCCCTTCTCCCCATTTTTATCATCAGAAATATCCGTCGCCCCCGAAAGGTCTATATGATAGATTTTTTTGAATACCTTGTCCCGTGTTGCCGCCGTCGCATATTCACCGTCACGTTCCAGTACAATAAACGTAGAGTTAGACACCGCAGCAATTTCACTCACGGCTTGCAGGTCCGGCTGTTCCATCATATAGACATACTGTTTTGTATTTCCTGTCGCAATATCCATAGTGACTATACGGATAACCAAAGAATTCTTCACCGCATCCTTAGAAGGATTATAGAGGGGAAATTGCATGATACCAACCAGTGTCTTTCCATCCGGCGTAATAGTCAAGCCCTCCATTCCGCGATTTGGACGACGCTTAGCAAATACCAATGGTAATTTCTTCCCTGTTGTCCAAGGATTAATCCGCTCAATCTCCTTTCCAGAAGCATCAAAGTGAACAATATGTGGCCCATATTCGTCACTTACCCACCAAGAGCCATCGGCAGCTCTCGCCAATCCTTCCGAGTCGATACCGTCTTCGCTTTTTCCCAAATCATTTCCATTCGTATCCAAAGCTTTCTCTCCCGACCCACCTTTACCCTCAGGGTTCGGCAAGCCGTTCAATTTTACGCCGTTTTTATTCTTTAATTCAATTGCTGATTCAAAAACCAGCACATTTTCTTTTAATCGAAATTTACCGATCTGCGGTGTAAACATTGGATTAGCAAAAACTTTGCTGTTTTTCTCTGTTCCATCAATATTTGGCCCGCGATCCGTTAATAGATAAAAGACGGTTTTATCATTCGGATCCTGAACCATAGAAGACCCATACCCACCATTATATACCTTGACTTCACCAACCGTTCCCAATACTTTTGGATCTGTGGCTACTGCCTTATCCGGATAAGTTAAATTAACAATTGGATCAATAATCTTTGACACATCGTCCTTACTGCAGGAGGCACACAAAAGAGCAATCCCCAAGGCACTGTATAATTTTCTCATAATTTGTTCTATTATCCTGCAAACATAAACCTCGCATATTAGGCAATCATTAACAAATCTTTAAATAACTTACATCCACCACCACATCATAATGACAAATAAAAATAGCTTGCCTTTATGGAATTTGACTTTTCATTGCATCCAAGGAAAAATAAGCAAAGGAGTTTGAGCGCGTTCCGACTCCGATAAAAACAAACCAACAAATTTATACGGATGAAAAAGACTATATTAGCCCTCCTCACCCTATTGGTATTTTCCAATGTGGATACAAAGTCTCAAGTAAGACCTGCCCGTGAGGTACCCAGCTTAAAAATAAAAAACGAGCAAAGTATCGATGCAGCAAAACTCGTCGACCTAAAAGTAGCGGTCAGTATTTTTGGAAATATGGCAAAAACATCCATGACCATGACTTTCGAAAACACCACAGATCGGGATCTTGAAGGGGAACTTACTTTCCCGATGCCTGAAGGTGTTTCCGTTAGCGGTTATGCACTGGATATCAACGGAAAACTACGTCAGGCGGTACCAGTCGACAAACATAAAGGCACCGAAGTTTTTGAAAGTATAGAAACACGACGGGTAGACCCCGGATTGCTCGAAAAAGTAGAAGGAAACAATTTCCGAAGCCGAATCTATCCCCTACCTTCGAAAGGACGACGTACGATCCAGATCAGTTATTCCGAGAACTTAATACCAGAATCCGATCAGGCATTATATTATTATCTGCCTTTGAACTATAATTCCATTATTGAAAACGTCGAGCTGAACATCAATGTCCACCAAGGCAATAAGAAGCCAAGCTTTACAGAGCTGCCTGATGGTTCCTTGGCATTTACTGAACAAAACCATAACTACGCTGCTACATTACATAAGCAACAGTTTAAATCCTCAAAAAATCTCGCGATTAAACTCCCTTTAAGCGAAAACATCGTCTCAGGATTAAAACAATTCAACCAGGATAGCACTTTTTACTTTCTTGCCAATGCGAAATTGGAAATACCCAAGCAGACGCAAAAAAAATGGGGCAACAGTATCGCCATTATCTGGGATCGTTCATTAAGTTCAAAAAATAGAGATCTCGAAAAAGAGTTGAGCCTCCTAGATCAGTTTTTCAGTGACAATCAGAATATATCCGTGGATCTAGGTTATTTAGACATACGTTTCAGCAAAGCACGGACATTTCAGATCAGTCAGGGAAACTGGGAAGAGTTGAGAAATTATCTAAAACAGACCGTCTATGATGGTGGAACTGACTATAGCCAAGTAAAGAGCGGTGTACTGCATGGCGCAAATTACCTATTTTTCAGCGACGGACTTTCAACATTTGGCAAGGGTAAAATTGAACTTGATCAGCCTACTTACTGTATCACCTCCTCAAGCAGTTCAGACTATGCCAATCTAAAACAAATTGCTCAGGCCCATTATGGAAAAATGATTAATTTGACAAATACGACCGTAACTCAAGCCTACAGTACGTTAAATTTGCTCGACCTGCTCTTTTTCGGAGTAAAAGAACAAGATGCTTTTACAGAAATCTATCCTGAGAAAGGCTCACCTATTCAATCTTATTTTTCTGTCTCGGGACTTGGCAAAGACAGCAGGGCAAAAGAAATCACAGTTTTAGTCGGTGATGGCACACAGATCATTAAAGAAATCAAAGTGCCATTAAAACCCGACAATGGAGAGATCGATCTGCAACAGATCTGGGCGCAGAAAAAAATAGAGGCCTTGGACGTCCAATACGAAGATCATCGTGAAGAAATCGAGGCAATCGGAAAACAGTTTGGCATAGTGACACGAAATACCAGTCTAATTGTTCTGGAAGATGTGGAAGATTATGTACGCTATGCAATCATGCCGCCAGCAGAGTTACTTCCCGAATACAACAGACTCCTAAAAGAAGAACGTATAGAAAAGGAAGAACGCGTAGCAGATTTATTGACCCAGGCCCACAATATCACCGAGCAACTCCAAACCTGGTGGAATACCGACTTCCAGCAAAAAACGAAATATCCACAACGGGGCCGGTCTACTGATACAACTATTGCCCAAGAGGCTCCAATTGCCAGCACTACCATCCCGCATCTCCCCACTCCTCATTCGGCAAGCTCTGTGGCCACACCACCGGTCGTGGAATCCAGATCATCAGCGGGGACTAGTGACCGCAAGAGCATGTTTGCAGTCGCCAATTCAAGAACTACTACCGAAGCGGCCAGCGAAGTAACGCTCGAGGAAATCTCATCGAAGGATGTACTTAACGAATCCGTCACGATAGTCGCTGATCAAGCTGAAGATGTACCCGTAGCTGGAGTAGGGGCGACCAATACCCTCGGCAACGCAACCGGAAAAATCAGTATTCCCGAAATTAAGGAAGACAATGCTTACCTAAAGGAGCTCAATCAATCCAAAGATCCTTACAAAAGCTATCTTCAGCTACGGGAGCAGTATATGGGAACACCGACCTTCTATTTCGATGTTGCCAACTTTTTTTTCAAAAAGGGAGATAGGCAAAAGGCTTTACTCGTCCTAAGTTCGTTGGCCGACCTGCAAATCGAAAATGCAGATCTTTACAAGACCATTTCCTACAAGCTTAGGGAATGGGGAGATGTTGACAATGCATTGTATATAACTGCTAAAGTACTGAAATGGCGCCCAATGGATCCGCAAAGTCATCGTGATTATGCCCTGGTATTACAGGATAAGGGTCGGTACAAAGAAGCGCTGGAACAACTTTATGGCATTTTGACACAAAGTTATTCACCCGAGGCCGCCAATCGGGATGATGGCATTGAAGAAATCCTTGTGATGGAGATCAATAACCTTATCAAACTCCAGAAAAGTGCAACGGCTAAAGTTGCTGTGGAAAAGAAACTTGTCGCTGACCTACCTGTTGACATGCGGGTAGTCATCAATTGGAATTCCCAAAATACCGATATTGATCTCTGGGTCACAGACCCCAATGGAGAAAAATGCTTTTACAGCAACCCCGCAACAGCCATTGGAGGTCGGCTAAGTAATGATTTTACAGGAGGCTATGGTCCAGAACAGTTCTTATTAAAAAAAGCATTGAAAGGGAAATATAAAATAGAAGTTGATTTCTATAACGATAGCTCCTTGACCCTGGCTGGCCCTGCGGCTGTCTTAGCTGAAATCTTCACCTCATATAGTACTGGAAGACAAGAGCGCAAACTCACAACGATCTACCTTGACCGCGACAAAGAAAGAAATATGTTAGTGGGCGAATTTATATTTTAGTTCGCCTGAAAGATAGGATGAGGGTGGGGTTCAAAAGAAGCAAATCCGCTGCATTTGAAGAGTGAAATAGATCTGCAAGCGAGTAAGAGTAGAGTGAAAGAATAGGAGCGAAGGGAAAGAAAAAAGGTGTCCAACTTTGCTGGACACCTCAGTAATCTTTAGTGCAATTTGCGGATGATTAGCTCCTTTTGTCGTTTCTCCAACTTCGTTTTCACATAAGGATAGGTAAATACAGCACCGAGAACGATACATGCTCCGAGATAAAACCCACCGCTCATGGTTTCCTTCTGTCCAAAAATCAACATCGCCAAAAGTATACCATATACCGGCTCGAGGTTAGTCGTCAATGCAACAGTAAAAGCCGATAGTTCCTTCATCACCGCTACTCCCATCACATAGGCTACTGCCGTACAGACTACCCCCAACAACAGCAGATAGATCAAATCCTGTTGTCCCAATTTCATCTCAGCGTTAAAATCTCCTGTGAACAGCATTAATATACTGATCCAAAAACAGGCTCCTAGCATTTCATAAAATGTAATCAGCGTTGGGCTGGATTTCTTGACCATCCTAGCATTGGCAATAGAAAATATACTTGCACAGAAAGCGCAACCGAGGCCAGCCAATAGACCAAGCAGATAATGTGTCTCAAACGAAAATATAGTGTAAATCCCCAAAATGATTACCAGACCAACGACAATATCCAATAACGCGATACGTCTTTTGTTAACAATAGGTTCCAATATGGCTGTAAACAATGTCACCGAAGATAATGTGACCAACGTTACCGAGACGGTAGATACCTTAATGGAATAGAAAAACAAAACCCAGTGTAAACCGACAACCGCCCCCACCATAAAAAACTGGAAAAACTGTTTTCTAGAAACCAATATCGATTGTTTGGTCAACAGAAAATAGGCCAGTAGTGAAACAGACGCTATCGCTACACGATACCAAACCAGGTGAATGGCAGAAACAGAAATGAGACTACCCAAAATCCCTGTAAACCCCCAAATAAGAATTGTTAAATGCAGAATTAGAATATTCCGATTTAGCTGAATTTTAGACATATTCAATTGAATATAAATTATTTTGTAATAGCGATGAAACGATTAGCAGCAGCGCTTATTTTTCCCTTTGTTATATTAACTGCTTAAGCCAATGTGATATGAATTGGAGCTATTTTGGTGCTTTTATCGCAAGATAAACTGCGACCAATAAAAAAGTCACATTTGGAATCAATACCGCTATCAATGGCGGCAATCCCCCTTTCAGTGAAAACATGGTAGCAAACTGGATAAAAACAATATACGTAAAACTTAAGCCGATTCCGATACCCAAACTTAAACCGATCCCCCCCCTAACTTTCTTGGAAGAAAGCGCAACTCCCATAAGAGTCAAAACAAAAGCCGAAAATGGATAAACATAACGTTTATATTTTTCAAGCAACAGATCATTCATGACTCCTGTCCCCCTAGTTTTCTCTTTATGGATACGGACATTAAGTTCCCGCGTGTCCATTGCAGTAAACATATTATCCCTTAATTCAAAATCCGAGGGTTTCATATCCAAGGTCGTATCTTTGACTGTCCCTTTGTCCATTCGCTCATGTAGCCCATTGATAATCCGGTTTGTGTAGCCCTCTATTTTCCATTTCGTCGCTACGGAGTCCCATGTGATACGGTCCGCCATCATCTTCTCTCTTAAGGTATCACCTTTGAAAATCTCCAGCACGAAACCATAGCCCGTCTTGGTGGTGTTATCGAAATTATCAATATAAACGTAGCTGTTTTTATCCAACTGCATATGTGTGGATACCCGGGAGTTATCCTTCAAAGGTTTTACATAAATATTCTCAAAATCCACTTTCATTTTATTCGTATGTGGAATAATGAATATATTAAATATGAAAGAAACAGCAAAGATTATTGTTGCGGCAATCATATATGGTCGCAACAAACGGTTGAAACTGTAACCCGCACTTAATATAGGAACAATCTCCGTCTGATCCGCCATTTTCGACGTGAAAAAGATAACTGCAATGAAGTTAATTAATGGACAGAGAAAATTAAGATAGAATGGAATAAATCCCGCATAATACTCAAAGACAATCTTATCTAAAGGTGCCTTATATTTCAGAAAGTCATCCAATCTTTCGGATACATCAAAGACGACCATCACCACGGTGAATATGGCCATCGTAAACACGAATGTTGTCAGATACTTTTTGATGATGTAACGATCGATTAACGAAAGCATATTGTTAGATTTGAGTATTAAGATATGAGATTTGAAACTCTACTACTGCAAGCCTAGGACTTACATACTTTATCTATATTTTATTTTTTATTTGACGCTATTACAAACGCTGATCCAAAATTTTCACCATTTTATTTTTCCAGTCATAGAATGTTCCGTCGATGATTTTCTCACGGGCTTGATTGACCAACCAAAGATAAAAATGTAAATTGTGTAATGAAGCGATTTGCGCGCCCAAAATTTCCTGAGATTTTATCAGATGCCGTAAATAAGCCTTTGAATAGAATTGATCGGCATGTAAATCACTTTCCGCTTCAATAGGCGAGAAATCATCCTTCCATTTTTCATTCTTGATATTGATGATCCCGTTTTGTGTAAAGAGCATACCATTCCGCGCATTACGCGTTGGCATCACACAGTCAAACATATCAACTCCCAAAGCGATATTTTCCAGGATATTCACAGGCGTGCCTACCCCCATTAGATAACGCGGTTTTTCTTTAGGTAAAATATCACAGACCACTTCGGTCATTGCATACATTTCCTCTGCCGGTTCACCCACGGATAATCCACCAATTGCATTTCCATCGCGATTAAAGGATGCTATTGTCTCTGCGGATTTTATCCTTAAATCTTTATAAACTGATCCCTGCACAATAGGAAATAATGTCTGATCATATCCATAAAGGGGATCCGTACTATCAAAACGATCGACACAACGTTTCAACCAACGATGAGTCATATCCAATGAACGACGTGCATAACCATAATCACATGGGTAAGGCGTGCATTCATCAAATGCCATAATGATATCCGCACCGATAACACGCTGCGTATCCATTACATTTTCAGGCGTAAAAAGATGTTTTGAACCATCAATATGCGAACGGAAAGTTACTCCCTCTTCTTTAATCTTACGCACTTCTGTCAAGGAATAGACTTGATAACCTCCGGAATCTGTCAAAATCGGACGGTCCCAACCATTAAACTTATGCAATCCGCCAGCCTTGTTCAATACATTCAATCCCGGACGAAGATAAAGATGATAGGTATTCCCTAGAATAATCTGTGCTTCAATATCATTTTTCAACTCATGCTGATGAATGGCCTTCACCGTACCAGCGGTGCCAACAGGCATAAAGATTGGAGTTTGAATGGGACCGTGTGCAGTTTCGACAACACCCGCACGTGCTTTTGATAGTGTATCTTGTGCTTGTAGCGTAAATTTCATTAATATTTTCCTCTGAGACTAAGTTCATTTTAGTAGACTGACCTCCGTATATATTTTTCCATTAATACCGCGAGACTGTTTTCAACGACGGGAATATGGTTCCGCTAGCGTGTATATTGACATCCGTCTTTTCCTAAAATATGTTGCAAAAATACTATAAAAAGATTTGCAAACAGGATGTTTCGGGAATAAATTATCATTTTCCTTTATAAAAAGATTATGATTGCGCTTATCTTTGTGGGCTATGCTTGACCTACATGTATTTTTGGCCAATCTTCCATATATTGTATTTGGAATATTAGGTCTTTTCCTATTGGCACAATTATATTACATCTTATTTGTTTACAGCAAATTGAGCAGGTACCAAATTGAATCTAACCAAACGGAATCTGATCTTCCGCCCCTATCTGTCATTATCTGTGCGCACAATGAACAGGATAATCTTCGGGAATTCCTCCCCAGTATCCTAAATCAAGATTATCCGAATTTCGAAGTTATTGTCGTCAACGATTTCTCGACAGATGAAACCCCTTGGGTATTGCAGGAGTTTGATGAACAATATGCCCATTTAAAGGTTGTTGAGATCAAGGAACATATCCGATTGAAACATGGCAAAAAATTCGCAGTAAGTATGGGGATCAAGGCTTCAAAATATGAGACCTTGGTATTTACAGATGCAGATTGCGCTCCCCAATCTGATCAATGGCTGAAAGAGGTTGCTTCTGCCTTTAGACCCGAGACCGAAATCGTATTGGGCTATTCACCTTATTTTAAGAAAAGAGGGCTACTCAATCTCTTAATCCGGTTCGAAACGAGCCACACAGCCATGAGTTACCTCGCCTATGCACTCAAAGGAGATGCTTATATGGGCGTGGGCCGCAACATGGCCTACAAGAAAGAGCTCTTCTTTCGCAACAAAGGATTTGCAGCTCACATGCATATTAAATCAGGTGACGATGATCTTTTTGTCAATCAAAATGCAACAGCGATAAATGTCAATATCGCCCTTTCACCGGCCGCTATTGTTTACTCCGTACCCAAAACAACTTGGAAAAGCTACTATAAACAAAAAGCAAGACATTCAGGTGCCTCTACTATTTATAGAAAACGTCACCAACGCATGCTGGGCACACAACTGGTATCTGCTGTATTGTTCTACCTAACCCTAATTGCGGTGGCTATTGCGTTCCCTTCTTTTTGGTATGTCCCCCTTACGGCTTACCTATTGAGACTATTCGCCCAATGGGCCGTTTTTACAACTATTTACAAGAAACTCGAAGTGAAAGAGCTGATTTGGTGGCTTCCCTTGGTAGACTTCATCTACTATTTCTATATTTGCATCAATGGTTTGTTCAGCCGAAAGAAGAAAAAAATAAGCTGGAAATAATTCACCCTTAAAACATCACATTTTGAATCCTACAGTCGATATCATATACAGCTATTTCCCGAAATTAACGGATACACAGAAAGAGCAGTTTGCCAAACTTGCAGACCTCTATACTTTATGGAATAGTCAGATCAATGTAATTTCACGTAAGGACATCGATAGTCTATACCTTCACCATGTCTTACATTCATTGGGCATTGCCAAATTTGTACAGGAGCTAGCTCCAGGAACACAGGTTTTAGATGTCGGAACCGGCGGCGGTTTTCCGGGTATTCCCATGGCGATCCTGTTTCCAGAAGTTAAGTTTCATTTAGTGGATTCTATCGGAAAAAAAATCAAGGTAGTTCGAGAAGTGGCTGCAGCGCTTGGCCTTAAGAATGTTGAAGCTGACCACATTCGCGCAGAACAATTGGACGATAAATATGATTTTGTCATCTCTCGGGCAGTAACCAGACTTGGAGAGTTCACCCCCTGGATCCGAAATAAATTTGTAAAGAAAGATAAAAATGGAATCCCGAACGGAATTCTATATCTGAAAGGTGGCGACCTCAGTGAAGAAATCAGAGAATCCAAATTAAAAGCCGAATTGCACCCGCTCTCGAGCTACTTTAAGGAAGATTTTTTCGATACGAAATACTTGGTATACGTACCGATGTAGTTAAAGTTTTGCATTACCCATAGGAAACTGAAGTCGCCTATGGATAATGTCTACAGAATCTAGATAATATATTAGGCACTTATGTATATAAGCGATCTTCTCATACCGATCGTGCTCACGGAACCACTTTATAGTGAGTTCATTTTTACGCTTCACCTGGACTGTATCTAACCGAAGCGTATCTTTTCCATTCTTCTTTTTTACGGTATCCTGCAAAACGAATTCTACAGGCTGAGCGAAAACCGGCCGATCACAAGCAAAATAAACGCAAAAAGCGACTAAAAACAGGAAACCAATACGTGCCATATCTATAATTGATTACCCTAAGATAATCAACAGGAAATAAGGCCGAAATGACTTTAACGATCTTTAACTTATACGACTTATTGCCCCAGTTCTTTTTTGATCTCCTCACCGATCAGGTTAATCTCTTCGTCCATGCCGAACATTGGCAACTCAGTTTCAGGATTCAGTTTCAACCAAGTCGTATCCGTATCCTTAATAATTTTCACATATTCCATTCCATCTTTAAAGACTACATAGGTATCTTCCTCTTCCGGAAAAACAGAATAAATCACGTCACCTAACTCGATATCAAAAGGTTCTTTCATTTCCATGCTAAAAATATTGTTAATCAAGCAAAGCTACCAAATCCAGCACATTCTTTCCAAACAGGGCCTCAATTTCTTCCCCATAAAAGAAAGTTCGCAAATTGCACCACTAACACAATTAAATATTCCCGTTTCAAATATACCTTACATTATTCAACAGCTCATCCCTTTTATGAAATCCAAAGAATGTGTCATAGTCTCACTACCTCCCCATCGTCTTCCTATCAAAGACAATACATGTTAATAAGAATAACCTTCAAAATGATTTTCATTCTAACGAAAAGTCATACAAGAAGTTATAAATTTTCACTATATTTAAAACACCGATTATGAAACTAATTTATCCCATAGCTTTGACTAAGATCAAGGGCATTGGCCCTAGAACAGCCCGTAGCATCATGGCCCATAGTGAAAGCTTAGCGGATTTATTTTCCTATTCAAAAAAAGATCTGATGCAAATCCCCGGCGTACGGGAATCAATTGCAGACGCAATCTGCAACAAAACATACCTAGAAGCCTGCGAAAAAGAACTCGCTTTTATTGATAAACATCGCATCAAAGCCTTATGGATCGAGGATAAGGACTACCCCGATCGACTCAAACAATGTGATGATGCTCCACTCATGTTATATTATAAGGGACATGCCGCACTAAACTCAACCAAAGTGATCAGTATCGTCGGGACGAGACACGCAACTCATTATGGGCAGCAACTATGCGAAGACTTTATGCAGGGCTTAAATGAAAATCAAGATCTACTGATTGTCAGTGGGCTTGCGTATGGTATTGATGCATTGGCACATCGTAATGCCCTAAAGAACAATATACCAACGGTTGCAGTACTCGGCCATGGACTGGACCGCATATATCCTGCGTCCCACCGTGAGCTTGCATCAAAGATGCTCGAACAGGGAGGATTATTGACCGAATTTACATCTGAAACCATACCTGAGCGGGTTAATTTCCCGATGCGTAACCGCATTATTGCAGGAATGGCCGATGTTACAATTGTGGTGGAAGCTGCGATCAAAGGCGGAGCGCTGATTACAGCCGAAATAGCAAATAGCTATAATAGAGATGTATGCGCATTTCCTGGATCCCTTTACGAAAAGAGTAGCGAGGGAACCAACTATCTGATCAAAACAAATCGGGCACATATGATCAGGCATGTACAGGATCTCGAATACCTGATGAATTGGGAAATCCGTAAAAACAATGATGCCAACCAACAATTAGCACTTCCCTTTAAGTTAGACAAAGACCAGGAACGTGTTTTTAACCTCATTCATGCAACGGGACAACTGGAGCTGAATCAAATGATTGAGCAACTCCAATGGCCTCAGAGTAAATTGGCGCTGGTCTTGTTGGAATTGGAAATGCAATCATTGATCCATTCACTGCCCGGAAAAGTCTACAAATCAATTGGGCAAGCACTCGTAGCAACAAAATAGGTTTTCAACGCATTATCCTAACAAGATATTAAATAAGACAATTAGATTTCTGAAGTAAGTAAGTAAGTAAGTAAGTAAGTAAGTAAGTAAGCATAACACTAAACCAATTATTAATGAACGACAACAGTACAAAGAGCATCTGGAAGGTCATCGGAGCCTCATCGATGGGGACACTTATCGAATGGTATGATTTTTTTATTTTCGGAAGCCTCTCCATCGTAATTTCCACCAAGTTTTTTCCTGCCGACAATCCGACAGCGGCTTTTCTATCTACCTTAGCCACTTTTGCTGCTGGATTTGTCGTACGTCCCTTCGGCGCGTTGTTTTTTGGTCGATTAGGCGATATCATAGGACGCAAATACACCTTTATGGTCACACTGATGCTCATGGGTGGTGCAACATTTTTGATCGGCTGTATCCCAAGTTATGCAAGCATCGGTTTCTGGGCACCATTAATTGTTCTGATTCTACGGCTCTTACAAGGCCTTGCTTTGGGAGGTGAATATGGTGGCGCTGCCACTTATGTTGCAGAACATGCGCCGGTGGGGCAACGTGGTTATTGGACATCCTGGATACAGACGACCGCCACATTTGGCCTATTTATATCGCTGGTGGTAATTCTTTTAACCAAGAGCTTTCTGAGTGAAACCCAGTTCGACAGTTGGGGCTGGCGTGTCCCTTTTTTACTCTCATTGGTTATGGTATATGTATCCTACCTCATCCGTAAGAAGATGAAGGAATCACCCGAGTTTAGCAAAGCTAAAGCTGAAGGAAAAACAAGTACAAATCCGCTAAAGGAAAGTTTCGGAAATCGCTATAACCTAAAATTTGTGTTATTAGCCCTATTTGGTGCCGCGATGGGACAAGGTGTGGTTTGGTACACTGGTCAATTCTATTCCATGAGTTTCATGAAAACAGTCATGCATCTCCAATCCGATCAGGCGGATACCATCTTAGGTATCGCACTGCTGCTTGGCACACCTTTCTTTGTCGTCTTTGGATGGCTTAGTGATAAAGTCGGCCGCAAATGGATCATGTTGGGCGGGATGCTCCTTGCCGTGCTGACCTACCGTCCAATCTACGAATCCATGTATCAACTAGCGAATGTTCAACAGAAAACAAAATTAAACGAAACAACAACAGCAGCCACCGAACAAAATTCCGCCATCGTTACCGTCACCAAAAGTCAATATGACGATGGAACAGAAATGACAAGTTCAAAAATACTACATCAGACAGGTGAGCTTAAAGGCAAAGAAACGATTAAAACAACCACCCATTTGGCCGGTAAAAATTATATCCTGCTCGTCGCCCTTATCTTTATTCAAGTGATCTATATTACGATGGTATATGGACCGATTGCGGCATTTTTGGTCGAACTATTTCCCGTAAAAATCAGATATACATCTATGTCTTTGCCCTACCACGTCGGTAATGGTATATTCGGAGGGCTCCTACCCGCAGTTTCCACTTACCTCACCACAAATGCGGAGGCTTCAAATACCCCACAATTTTATTTAGCGGGATTAGGATACCCCATCATTATAGCCGCTGTCTGCTTTATCATTGGTAGTCTATATATCAACAACACATCAACACCTCCAAATCATGAATAATCTAAAAAAGCTTCTTGGTATTGTATGGATCATCTTGGCCATATACACCGCATACTTCTCCATTTTTGAACTGGCATTACCTAAGATTTCAACAGGACACCAAGAAGATCTGGTCTTTGGTATCATTATACTTTGTATATTAACGCCGATCATTTCCCTCGGTTTAGGACTATTTGGTTACTATTCTTTGTTGGGTGAGTACGATAAAAGGAAGATGTGAGGCATAATAAATACCACTTGGCCATTTTAAGGGATTATTTAAACCTGCAAGATGGCCATCCAAACAATTTATTCTCATGAAAATCAGCATCCTAGAATAAAAAGGCATTTTTTCTTTCCTAAAACTATTTTTTTTTCTACTTTTGTGGCGGGTAAGTCTTCTACGACCAGCTCCCATTGACTCCCCCAGGTTGGGAACAAAGCAAGGGTATTTGGTTGAGCGGTGCGATAGAAGTAGCTTACCCTTTTTTTGTGCCCAAATTTTTGATTCAATCCTCCTATTTCACCTGACTTCAACTCTTTTTTTAACAAAACAATTTGCGTTCTAATCTGGTCTATTATCATGCATCAGAATAACAACAAGTAAGCTTTACAGACAAATCTATTGATTTACTGCCACTTACATTCAACACAATTATAATTGTATATAAAAGCATTTTTATCTAAGTTTGTAATCGAATAAGAACTATCGTATGAGTTGGTTTAAAAGAGAAAAAGCTGGTATTAGCACAGCTACCGCTAATAAAAAAGAAGCACCAGATGGCATGTGGAACAAGTGTCCCACGTGTAAAAAGCCATTGTTGCATCTTGAACAAGTAGAAAACGACTATGTTTGTCAATATTGTGACCATCATCTAAGAATTGGCTCCAAAGAATATTTTTCAATTTTATTTGACAATAACGAATTTACCGAACTATTCCCTAATCTAAATTCTGGTGATCCACTGGAATTCTTTGATTCTAAACCATACCCTGAACGTTTAAAAGAAAGTCAGGCAAAAACAGGACTGAAAGATGCAATACGCTCAGGTCACGGAAAAATGAATGGCAAAGACATCGTGATTGCCTGTATGGACTTTAGCTTCATTGGTGGATCAATGGGATCTGTTGTAGGAGAAAAAATAGCACGTTCGATTGATTATTGTCTTGAACATAAAATTCCATTTATGTTGATTTCAAAATCAGGTGGTGCGCGTATGATGGAAGCTGCATTCTCTTTGATGCAAATGGCAAAAACTTCAGCTAAATTAGCGTTATTGGCACAGGCAGGCCTTCCTTATGTCTGTCTATTGACAGATCCAACAACAGGTGGCGTTACTGCATCCTATGCGATGCTAGGTGATGTCAATATCGCTGAGCCAGGCGCATTAATCGGATTTGCTGGCCCACGTGTTATTAAAGAAACAATTAAAAAAGATCTTCCTAAAGGATTCCAGACATCCGAGTTTGTACTTGAACATGGATTTTTGGACTTCATTGTTGACCGTAGACAATTAAAAGACAAAGTGGCTACTTATCTCAAATTGGTCGGATAAAACGAACAAAAGGAATTTAAATATAAAAAGCTCTTAAAATATTTTAGGAGCTTTTTTTATCATTTAATTATCGATTCATACCTATAAATAGCACCAAAATGCCCAGGTCTTCCTTTTTGACAAGTAATCAGAATCTTCTTCATGGCAATAAGCTTCCCGTTCAAAAGAAATATGAAGATAGGCCTTGTCAAAATCTCGTAGCTGAACAAAACGGATGACAAATTCAAGCAGATACCATAAGTAAAAAAATACGATCCCCAACTCCAGCGCCTGACGCAAATGAATGCGTTCATGACGGATTAATGCTTTGTTATTTTTAAAATAACCATATTTTAAAAAAATAACAGGAAAGATAGTAATCGCATTAGCTTTACCAAAAGAGAATAAATTTGTCCAAAATTTGCTAACTATAATCATGCGATCGATCAACATTAAGTTTCAAACCCAGCCAAACTTAACTAATTTAGCCTTCATTTACAATGCAAACCATCCTATACAAATAACAACAGCATAAACCCAAGATCTACCGTCACTACAAGAATGCACCAAGCAGACATTCACCACCTTTAAAAATCTGCCGGAATAAAAAACACCATTTCTTATTATCGACTCAAATTCATGGCTTTATTTCCCCCTGAATTAAAATAAGAGATTGCAAAATTTCTTTTTGAATTGGAATTTTTATTAAGTTTGCTATAGATTAATTGCGAAGATATGCCGTACAAAGAGCGTGAAATAAATAAATTGTATTATACAATGGGAGAAGTGACAGAGATGTTTGATGTAAATGCATCCCAGATACGTTTTTATGAGCGTGAATTTGATATCCTTCAACCCAAGAAAAATAAAAAGGGCAATCGTCTCTTTACACAGGAGGATATTGCGAACCTCAAAATTATATTCAATCTTGTCAAAGAAAAGGGTTACACCTTGCAGGGAGCAAGAGACTATCTCCGTGACAATAAATCAGAAGCAAAAGAAAATCAACGCGTAGTGGACTCTTTAGAGCGGTTAAAAAGCTTTCTTTTGGAAGTACGTGATTCCTTATAAGCCATCAAAGATAGGCTGTCCTACGACTACAGTATCCCGAAGATGGACTACCATCAAGAAAGAACAGGAAATAAAATCTGATCTATAGAAGCCTGCAAACAGATCTTTAATTAGCTATCTGTCCTTTAGCTCAATAACTTCGAGATTTTCAATCTTATCTTTATTGATCTCAAAGCGCATGAGTGTTCTTACTTTATGCCAGCCATGTTTTCCTGCAGCGCCGGGGTTGAGATGAAGACAATTGATTTTGGGATCAAACACGACTTTGAGAATATGGGAATGTCCCGTGATAAACAATTTGGGTGGATTGGCCATTAACTCCGCCTTTATCCTTACTGCATACTTTCCCGGATAACCGCCAATATGGGTCATAAAAACCTCCACTTCCTCACAGGTAAATCGCAGATCTTCGGGAAAACGTAACCGCAGATCCCTTCCATCTATATTTCCGTACACCCCGCGCAAAGGTTTAAAAGCTTCCAATTGGTCTGCTACATCAGCCTCGCCAAAATCCCCTGCATGCCAGATTTCATCACAATCAGCAAAGTACTTGAATACAGATTCATCTAAATAAGAATGGGTATCCGAAAGAAGTCCAATTTTTGTCATAGTTTAGAAAGCTAAAAAATAAGGCGCCAAGGCATTCTTGTAAGATTCCGAGTAAACACCTTTAGATTGATAAATCACAAATTCACGCTGTTTAAGCACTGTCGACGGTATACGTCCGAGGGTCACAATCTTCCGAATAATAGGCTCCCCATCGAATGATCTTATCTGAATTTCGGCCGTACAATGCAATCCATGATCGATTGCCAATGCGGTTAGGGTTTCTGCAAGCTGGGTAGGGAGAATCAAAACCAATCTTCCCACTGGAGTTAAATGCGACGATGCAAATTGTAGCAGTTCCTGAAAAAAATCCAGATCCGTATGCCGGGCCAATTTCTTCCGTGCATCGGGATTATGCAACGAATCTGTATAAAAGGGAGGGTTCGATACAATCAGATCATAGGGCTTATCTATCTGCAATTGTTGAAATGACTTGGCATGTAATACCAGGCGGCTACCAAAAATCGAATTACTAAAGTTGCTACTCGCCATCTCTGCGGCCAACGCATCTATCTCCACAGCCTCTATCCAGCTATTTACCAAGCGTTGTGCCAACATAAGGGCAATCACCCCCGTACCTGTCCCTACATCCAAAACACGCTTCGCATTGTCTGTATCAACCAATGATGCCAGTAATACCCCATCCGTATTGATCTTCATCGCACAATTGGATTGATCAACTTCAAACTGTTTAAATCGAAAAATTGACGCCATGAGCCAAAGATAAAACTTTTGGAATGTTTGTACACTGAAAAATGTATTCTGATTCCAAAAGGAATAATAGGAATAGATAAGATAAAGCGTTCGTGCTGTCACGAGACCAACAGCATTGTAAATTGACTGAAAGTTCTTTCTGGCCAATAAACAGCATAGCGAGAGTATTGTTATCTTATGACAGATACGACTCAATAAAAAACAGACAATTCAAAAAAAAAACACCATTCATTTTGCATAAAACGTTGTTACTGCTAAATGAATGGTATTTCCTCAAGCGGCTATATCGCTCGTTAATTCTTTAGTAAACGCTGGATTTCATCCAGCTTCATCAAGGCTTCCACAGGAGTCAACGAGTTAACATCAAGGTTATTCAACATATCGCGAATTTTATTTAAAACAGGATCATCAATAGAGAACATCTGCAATTGGTAGGCCTGTTTCTGAATCTTACGCATACTATCTTTGATCTGCTCCCCACCAGTACGCTCCTGTTCCAATCGTTTTAAAATCTGATTGGCACGGTTCAATAATTTTGGTGGCATCCCCGCTAGCTTGGCAACATGGATACCAAAACTATGCTCGGATCCCCCCGGTACCAGTTTACGCAAAAAGATCACTTTATTATTGACTTCCTTTACGGTTACATTATAATTTTTGATACGGTCAAGGGAAGTTGACAGCTCATTCAATTCATGGTAGTGTGTCGCAAAGAGGGTCTTTGCTTTAGCAGCAGGATGATTATGCAAATATTCTGCTATCGCCCAAGCGATTGAAATTCCATCATAAGTACTTGTTCCACGTCCAATTTCGTCCAAAAGGATCAAACTCCGATCAGAAAGATTGTTCATGATACTGGCCGTTTCGTTCATCTCCACCATAAATGTAGACTCTCCGGAAGACAAATTATCTGAAGCTCCTACACGGGTGAATATCTTGTCCACCAAGCCTATTTTAGCTTCCTTGGCTGGGACAAAACAACCGATCTGCGCCATCAATACGATCAGGCCAGTCTGACGAAGCAGGGCCGATTTACCCGCCATATTGGGGCCGGTAATAATAATGATCTGTTGCGCTTTCGGATCAAGATAAGTATCGTTGGTGATATAGTCCTCCCCTATGGGCAGATTCTTTTCGATCACAGGGTGCCGTCCGCCCTTGATATCCAAAATCTTACTATCGCTCACTTCAGGTTTGACGTAATAGTTTTTTTCGGCGACGATGGCAAAGTTGAGTAAAACATCCAACTTGGCAATAAGCTGTGCATTCAGCTGAATGGGTTTGATATATGCTGCAATCGCAACCAATAGCTCAGCATACAATCTATTTTCCAATGCCTGGATCTTTTCCTCCGCCCCAAGGATCTGCTCTTCATATTCTTTGAGTTCCTCTGTGATATATCGTTCGGCATTCACCAAAGTTTGCTTACGTATCCACGTTGTTGGAACCTTATCTTTATGTGTATTGGTCACCTCAAGATAATAACCAAAGACATTGTTGAATGCGATTTTTAAAGATGGGATACCCGTCAGTTCAGCTTCCCTTTTTTGAATTTCCAGCAAATAGTCCTTACCCCCGAAAGAAATCTTACGAAGGCGATCCAGTTCAGCATCAACTCCCGCAGCGATTACATTACCTTTATTGATTGCAACTGGAGGTTCAGCCTGTATTTGTTGTTCTATTTGTTCCCTGATAGCAGCACAAGCATCCAATTGATCAGATATCACAGCCAGAGATTGCGCGTCCTTTCGGTCAGTCAATTCCTTCAGTTTTTCAATGGCATACAAGGCGCGTTTTAATTGCACGATCTCTCTTGGATTGGCCTTCTGGAGCCCAATTTTTGATATCAGTCGTTCTAGATCACCGACTTGCTTAATCTGACCAATCAAGTCGTCCCGCAGTTCACGGTTATTAAAAAAGAAATCCACAACGTTCAAACGTTCCTGAATACCCTTTTTATCTTTCAACGGCATGACGATCCAACGCTTGAGTAGCCGTGCACCCATTGGACTTGCTGTTTGATCGAGGACATCTGATAGCGTAACGGCATTCTCATTCATCGAACCGATCAGTTCCAGATTACGGATCGTAAATCGATCGAGCCACATAAACCGGTCCTCTTCGATCCGCGAAAGTGTCGATATATGCTGTAGGTTACGATGCTCTGTCTCATTGAGGTAATGCAGTGCAACCCCAGCAGCAACGATTCCTGCAGTCATCCGGTCTACGCCAAAGCCTTTCAAGGAGGCAACTTCAAAATGCTTCAATAAAGCTTCGGTCGCATAGTCACCCGTATAAGGCCACTCATCCAAAAAATAAGTGTAATAATGTGCTCCGAATTGCTCGATAAAATCCTTGCTCTGTTTCTTTGGCAAAATGATCTCAGTCGGTTTGAAGCCCTGAAGTAATTTGTCAATATAAGATGTGCTTCCCTGGGCAACCAGAAATTCACCCGTCGAAATATCCAAAAAAGCAATACCGATCTTATCCTTATCCGTAAAAATAGAAGCGAGATAGTTATTCGATTTCTGTTGAACAATATTATCATTGTAAGAGACACCCGGAGTAACCAATTCGGTAACACCACGTTTAACGATCGTCTTGGTTGTTTTGGGATCCTCCAGCTGATCACAGATTGCTACCCGTTGACCTGCACGCACCAATTTAGGGAGATAAGTCTCCAAAGAGTGATGCGGGAACCCCGCTAAAGCTGTTTCAGATTCCGAACCATTCCCCCGTTTGGTCAAAACGATACCCAAAATCTGAGCCGCTTTGATTGCATCCTCACCAAATGTCTCGTAAAAATCGCCAACACGGAACAACAATAACGCTCCAGGATACTTGATCTTGATCGCATTATACTGCTGCATTAACGGAGTTACTTTCTTTTCTTTTGCCAACTTCTAAAATCAAATTTGTGAAGCGTAAAAATAGGATAATATCGTCGCTTTGACAAACAATACCCACAACTTCTCTATAAAATCATTTCCATTAAACAAGAATATACACTAAGTTTGTATCCGAAAAAATTCAGTCATGGCCATCAAGAGATCTGGTAAGCAAAATACAGCCAGCAAACAAAAAAATACCTTTAAGAAAGTTTCCTTCAATCCATTGAAGTCTATCAAATCACCCATTCTCCGCATCATAAGCAGAGTAGTTCTTTATTTTATCGGTATAAGTCTTTTTTGGGTAATCAGCTTGCGCTTTATTAATCCGCCTATTACCTGGTTAATGATTCAACGTGGTTTTGAACTTAAGGAACAGGGCAAGGGATTTAAATTGGAAAAAAACTGGCTGAGCTACGACGAGCTTTCGGACAATTTAAAACTGGCGGCCATTGCGGGGGAAGACGCCCACTTTATGACCCACTGGGGTTTTGACCTCAAAGGCATTCAAAATGCCATCAAGAAAAATGCACAGGGTAAAAAACTCCGTGGCGGAAGCACAATCAGCCAACAGGTCGCTAAGAACGTCTTTCTATGGCCAGGGCGTTCCTGGTTAAGAAAAGGATTTGAGACTTACTTTACCGTTTTAATTGAAACATTCTGGAGCAAAAAACGTATTCTGGAAGTTTATCTCAATGTCATCGAAATGGGACAGGGAGTTTATGGCGCAGATGCAGCTGCAGCATACTACTTTAGCAAAAATGGAACTAACCTTTCCAAAAAACAGGCTGCACTGATTATTGCTATCTTACCGAACCCTCGTGCATGGGATGCCCGTAATCCTTCGTCTTATGTCAATAGAAGAGCAAATGCTATTGCAAAATATATGCATCATTATACCATTCCAGAATAGGGACACAAGTATTTGATCGTTAAGATCAATCATGGAACTTTTAGGAGCTATTACGAGCAATAGAATCTGGACTATTAACAGCTGTGGATACGGATTGTGATAGCTCGCTACAGTATAAAAAAAACGCCATTGACGAAAAGGCGTTTTTTTTATACATGTTATTTGGGTTATGCAAATAATCTTTTGTGCCAGCTCTCCTTAAAAGGAACCACCCAAGCGCTATCCAATTGATGCTCGTAAGTAATAGTATTATCAAACACAAGTGTGTTGTCATCGATTTCGCCCGCGGCCAGTAATTTCTCAAACCCCGAACGGTTGACGACTGCGACGCCGCTCGTCGATTTATAGGCAAATTGCATGCGATCGAAGAGTTGTACCCCGTACTTTTCTTCTATACCCTTCAGAAACCGAACAGAGCTATCTACAGAACAACCTGAAGCGGCAGCAACATCCTCGTCAACCTTTAGGATAATAAAAAGATGATCACGAAGCTCAGCTGAAGCAGACAAAGGTTTTCCATGGACTTTCCATTGTTCAGCAAAAGCCGCTAATTCAGTCGAAATATGCTGGCTTTCCTGCGCAGTCAAAATACGATCAGCTTGATAAATCCAAATACGTTTCATAAGTACACTCCTTTCCTTTTTAAATTAACCGATATAATAAGGTGAAATCATCAAATAGACGATAACGCCTGTCACAGCCACATAAAGCCACATCGGGTAAGTGATCCGTGCCAACTTTTTGTGTCGCGCATAAGATCCCGAGATACCTCTTACAAAAGTAAAAAGTACAAAAGGAATAATGATAATTGAAAGTAAGATATGTGTGATCAATATAAAGAAATAGATTGGCCGCAAAATCCCCTCACCCCCATATTTTGTTTCGATCGAAGTCATGTGATAAGCGACATACATCGCCAAGAAAGCCAGGGAACAGGCAATGCAACATTTAATCAAACGCTCATGCAATGTTTTGTTCCCTTTTTTTATTGCGGCTACTGCGCAGAACAACAAAATTGCAGTGAGACCATTGATTGTTGCATAAATAGGTGGTAAAAAAGTCAATGGCTTCACATCGTAACCTAATTTTTGCAGGTTAACGGTAAACAATACGGCCACCACGACTGGTATCACGATTGACAATATCCAAATCCACGTACTATATTTTTTTTCTTTGATTAGGCTATCTTCCATGTTTTTAACTATCTCTTTTGTTCTATCTTAGCCGGATGATTTCGAATCTCCTCCACCAACAATAATTTAATTTCATCTTCCAAACGATCAATATCCGTTTTGACATTGATATCATAGATACCCCTGATCCGTCCCTTGGTATCAAGTAAAAGATAATTGGATCCAATGATAAAAGGTTTCGCTTTGTCGTTATTTGCGATGGCATCCTGCAATAAACTCTCTTTGGCAAATTTAAAGATATCAACGGAAGGATCTGTCACAAAAAACCAAGATTTGGTCCAAGGTTTGTAAACTTTGGCATATTTTGCTAAGACCTCCGGCGTATCGTATGTCGTATCAACTGTAATGGAATACAACTTGACCTTTTTATTCTGAATAAAACGATTGGCAATCTGATCTAATCGTTTAATCATGGTTCGCGACAAGGACGCGTCCCGCGAATACATCAGATGAACGACCGAAAGTGTCGTATCATTATCCAATAGCTTCACCGGCTTCTCATCATAATTAACGAAATCGACCGAAGGAACAGTATGATAGATGGTATCAGGAATATCTCGTCCCCATTTGCGATGTGTTGTCCCCGGAACTTCCTTCTTGCCAAAAATAGGTAGGGAAACGTAGCTATTGGAACCACTTTTATTTAGTATAAAATATAAAAATCCTGGCAGTAAAAGAATTACTGCCAGGATCAATATAGTTTTAATACCTTTCTTTTGTCCAGTATTATTATCCATTATTCACTTTATCTATTTGTTTGGAAACAATTGATGCTCCTGAAAAGCACCTGCCAAGAAACCACCCTCAACCAACATCAGGACGATAAAATAAATAATAAAAATAAAGACGATTGATACGGTAACAATGAAACTCGATTTTTCGAATTTCAAGTGCATAAAGAATGCAACGATATAATATGCTTTAACTAAAGTTAAAACAATATAAATAGTATTTACCAATGCACCTTTGGCCAAAATCTGCCAGTGGTGAACAAAACCCAACGCAATTAAGAACTCTAGACAAGTAAGCGCCAAAAGTACGCCAAATACTCTCCAGATGGCTTTCTTATCCATCCCACCTTCGTGAGCATGCTCTCCGTGAGCGATATTATCTTGATATTGTGACATAGCGATCTAAAATTATTAATTCAGTGATTAGATTAAGTAGAAGAATGTAAATACGAATACCCACACCAAATCCACAAAGTGCCAATATAAACCTACTTTTTCAATCATTAAGTAAGAACCACGATTTTCGAACGTATTGTTTAACGTCATGAAAAGAACAATGATATTCAAAATAATACCAACTGTAACGTGGAAACCGTGGAAACCTGTAATCGTAAAGAACAAGTTTGCAAATTGCAACGCCGAAGTATAGGAAATATCATGTGTAAAGTAAGGTAACAGTGCCGTCTTAATTGCATCACCTTCTAAACCTGTCGCTGGGTTTTTACCAAACCAGAATCCCATGTGGTGTAAGTGAGTCCACTCTATAGCCTGACAGCCAACGAAACAGATACCACCCAAAATCGTCCACAACATCCACTTTACAACCTCATTTTTTTGATTGCGGTGTCCAGCTTCTACAGCCAATACCATTGTCACTGAAGACATAATCAAAATAAAGGTCATCAAACCTACGAATACCAAAGGTTGACCATGCTCCGCAATACCCGGGATAGATTGGAAAATCTTATCAGGATCAGGCCATGTTGGGTGAGAAAAGCGTTGTGCGCCGTAATAAACCAAAAATGCAGAAAATGTGAAGGCATCCCCTACCAAGAAAAACCACATCATGATTTTTCCATACTCTAAGTTCCAAGGTGATTTTCCACCATTCCATGGACCAGTTTTTACCTTATCCAATTGCGATACTGTTGTACTCATTGTTTACTATTATTGATTCAAAAGTAAGAAAACATATATATAAATCCATAAAAGATCGAGAAAATGCCAAAAAATACTGGCAAGATCCATGCGGAAAAGATTGCCGTCCTTAGAAAGCTTATTCGCTCCTATAATCGCGCCAATCAAAACGATCAAACCCGCAATAATATGCGCCAAGTGCATTCCTGTAAAAATGTAGATAAAAGATTGAGACGCATTGTTATTCACAAAATAAACACCTCGTTCTGTTAACACATTCCAGGCATGTACCTGTAATGCAAAAAACACGATACCCAAAACGAAAGTTACCACTAATAATAACTTCTGTTTGGATGAATCACCATTTTTAGCCGCTTTATGCGCTAAAAACATCGCAAGACTGCTCACCACGATCACGATTGTGCTATACACAAACGTATCTGGCAACAAGGTCTTGATTCCCTTGTCCACACCACTTGCCGTATATACAATGAAACCACTGGATAAGGCAGCAAACATCATGAACATCCCCAACATACCCAACCAAAGGTTGAATTTCTGGGCTTTTCTCTGTACTAACTTCTCGTCAGTTTGTGCTTTTATATCTAACATTATTTCAAAGGAATAAAGTTAAGCAATAATACGAGTTGTGTAACCGGCAGATAGATGAATGACGTAAACATCACTTTCTTTGCCGAAGGAATATCACAATTCTTAAACAGCAAATAGCCATAATACCCAAACATCAGTCCACCTATGACGGACACTATCGTAAACCAAATTCCACCAAAGCCAAAGTAATAAGGTATAAATCCTGCAGGGATCATTAACAATCCTGTAATGAATACCATAAAGGCCGATATCTTATCCCGTTTTGTAGTCGGCAACAACCTAAAACCAGCCAATTTATAGTCATCATCCACAACCCAGGCGATTGCCCAGAAATGCGGAAACTGCCATAAAAACTGAATCGCGAACAAAACAAAGGGAATAATAATAATTGCGGCTTCGTTGTGTCCACTGTAATAGGCCAGATCATCCTGTGAAAAGGCCGCATAATAACCAATCAATGGTGGAAATGCGCCCGGGAATGCTCCTACAAACACGGCTATTGGTGATTTTCTTTTTAAAGGGGTATAGATAAATGCATAAAGAAGGATACAAAAAACCGACAGTAAGCCAGCGACAAAATTTAAGCGAACCAATACCAAAGTACCTAAGATGCCCATAAAGACACTTAATACCAAAGCTTGACCTGTTGTCATCCGACCCGAAGGTAGCGGTCTATCTTCTGTACGTTTCATCAATTTATCCAGATCTTTTTCGATAATTTCGTTAAAACCATTGGCAGAACCTGTTACCAGAAAACCACCCACAGTCAACAATAACCAATTGACCCAGAAAATTTCACCCTGTTGTTTTGATCCTATCAGAAAAGCAATTGAGGCGGAAAATACCACCGTCAACGTAAGTCTTAACTTAACCAGCTTTTTAAAATCTGAAATAAATTCTTTCATAATTAAAAGAGACCTCCTACTACCAGTGTATTCAAACACATAGTTTTTAACATAAACATCTCGAATTTCAAAATTAATGCCTTTGCTTATTCAACAGTAACAACAGGTAAAATTGAGCACCAAATAAAAGTGTCCCAACCACCAGATGCGTAGTCTGCGCAAATGCAGGTATTGCAAATCGAGCTAAGATAATTCCTGATAGCATTTGGATACCCACGAGGATCAATGTGATTAAAGCAAATTTAAATTGCTTAGACCCCGTATTGAAACTTGTGCGGACCAAAAAGAATAATACAATAACTAAAATCAAAGAACAATATGCCAACCATCGATGTACTTCGAATTGTTGGCCAATAGCTGTTATAAATTCGGCGCGGGCAACGTTGGAACCAGTCAATAGATCAACTTCCTCCCGAACGCCAGTACCGACGATCACCTGCGTTAGCATCAACAAAATGGAGATCAACGCAAGACCTTTTAATATACTTAAAGAACGATTAACCAATATGGTCTTGTCACGCAACGTAACCGCTTTAAAGTAGGTATATATACTGATACAAACAATCACAAGCGCCAAGAGCATATGTACAGTGATAATCCAGGGCATCAGATTGGTCGATACAACGATCGACCCCAACCAGGCCTGAACGACCACAACAAAAAGATTAACCACTGACCAAACAACGATCGAACTTTTTGATTTTATATATGTGAAAGAATAAACTGCAGTAAACAATAAACAGAATCCAGAAATAACACCTACCAATCGATTGATATACTCCGTCCAGGTTTTTGCGACATTAAATTCCTCATGCTGTAAAATACTTTTGTCTGTCCGGAGCTTGTAAGCCATTTCCTTATCACCAAAAAATTCTACAATCTTGGCGAAACGTTCATTCTTCTTTGCTCTCCCTTCAATATAATGTTGTTCGTATCCCTGTGGTAATTGGGAAATATCAGTGGGTGGAATAATACGGTTAAAACATTTCGGCCAGTCTGGACAGCCCATCCCTGAACCTGTACTCCGCACAACACCCCCAGCAATAATGACCATAAACAATACGATAATCGTAATAAAATTGGTCTTTATAAATCGCTTTTCAGCCGCTGGAAACATAATACAACCCCTACCTCTTAAAATACAAACTTGTATAAAATAGAGTAGGTACCGGCCCTACTCTATTCTATTAAATCTTTTTAGTCTTTTCTACCATTTTGCGCATTCCATTCTGCCTGGATACGCTCAGCTTCCTCATCTCCTTCAAAATCGTGAGGCAAATTCGAGCTCATCGTTTCAGAGAAAGGAACATCTTGAGGAATGAAGTCCTCACCATGACCTGGCTTACTGTAATCGTAAGGCCAACGGTGTACTGTTGGAATTTCTCCCGGCCAGTTACCATGAATATGTTCTACCGGAGTAGTCCATTCCAAGGTATTTGATTGCCAAGGATTTTGTGGTGCTTTCTTACCGAAGAAGATCGAGTAAAAGAAATTCCATAAAAATGCAACCTGTCCTAAAGCAGCGATAATCGCAGCCCAAGTAACCAATTGATTCACAGATACCCATTTTGCCATGAAAGCAAACTCAGTAAATGCATAGTAACGACGAGGTACACCATCAATACCCATAAAGTGCATTGGGAAGAATACCAGGTAAGCACCGATAAAAGTCAACCAAAAGTGCAAATAACCTAGTTTCGTGTTCATCATACGACCAAACATTTTCGGATACCAGTGGTAAACACCACAAAGCATACCGAAGATGGAAGCAGATCCCATTACCAAGTGGAAGTGAGCTACAACGAAATACGTATCGTGCAAGTTGATATCCAATGCTGCGTTACCCAAGAACAATCCTGTTAAACCACCGGAGATAAAGAAAGATACCAAACCGATAGCAAACATCATTGCTGGCGTAAAGCGGATATTACCTTTCCATAACGTAGCTAAGTAGTTAAATGCCTTAACAGCGGAAGGAACAGCGATAATCAACGTTGTGATCATAAACACACCACCCAAGAACGGGTTCATACCTGTCACAAACATATGGTGACCCCATACGATAAATGACAATACGGTAATACCGATCAAGGAGTAAACCATGGCGTGGTAACCGAAGATTGGTTTACGTGAGTTTGTTGCGATAACCTCAGAAGTCAAACCTAAAGCTGGCATCACAACGATATATACCTCAGGGTGACCCAAGAACCAGAATAAGTGCTGGAACAAGATTGGGGAACCACCTTCATTAGGTAAAATCTGTCCTTGTACAACCAAGTCAGACAAATAGAATGATGTACCAGCGGCACGGTCAAAAATCAAAAGAACAACTGCAGATACCAATACCGGGAATGACAACATACCCACGATCGCAGTTAAGAAAAATGCCCAGATTGTCAAAGGCATTTTCCATAGATCCATACCTTTTGTACGCATGTTCAAAATCGTACTTACGTAGTTGATACCACCGATCAACTGAGAAGCTACGAATAGAACCATACTAACCAACCACAAGGTCATACCTGTCGCAGATCCGGCGATCGCAGTTGGTACAGCCGATAATGGCGGATAGATTGTCCAACCAGCAGAAGCAGGACCGCTCTCTACAAAGAAAGAAGCAACCATGATTACTGATGCAACAAAGAACAACCAGTAAGATAACATATTCATAAAAGGCGACGCCATATCGCGCGCACCGATTTGATATGGAATTAATAAGTTACTGAATGTACCCGATAAACCTGCTGTCAACACAAAGAATACCATGACAGTACCGTGGATAGTCACCAAGGAAAGGAAAAACTCTGGCTTAATACGGCCACCTTCAGCCCATTTACCCAAGAATACTTCTAATATAGGGAATTCTTTATCCGGCCATGCTAATTGGATACGGAATAATACTGATAAAAGCATCGCAAAAACTGCCATGATGATACCAGTGATCAAGAATTGCTTGGCAATCATCTTGTGGTCACCCGAAAAGATATACTTTCTGATGAATGATTCCTCGTGATGATGTCCGTGCGAATCGTGATGTTCAGCGCTATGCGATATTACTGTACTTGACATATTCGATTTTATATTCAAAAATTCTTAATTAGTTCAAAGAAGCTGTAACCTGTACGCTATCCTTTTTTACGTTAGCTGTTTTACCGCTGAATTCCTTTTGCAGATCCTCAGTAAAATATTTGTTTTGCTTAGCTAACCACTCTTTATATTTTTCTTCTGTTACAACAACCACTTTCTTTTGCATGTTCCAGTGAGCAGATCCACAGATTTTGTTACACAACATCACGAAATCGTAGTTGTAATCGCCCAAACGATCACGCATTTCTTCTGTCGTTACAGTAGGTGTGAATTGGAAATAGTTGGTCATTCCCGGAACAGCGTTGATCTGAACACGGAAATCCGGAATAAAGAAAGAGTGAATAATATCTTTTGAAACGATATGGAAACGAACTGGTTTATTTACAGGTAACCAGATTTCAGAACCTTGAATATCATCCCACGAATTTTTATCATTAAAATCGATACCGTAAGGATTTGTCGGTGTCGTCATTTTGTAATTACGTTTACCAATAACACCGTCTGTTCCTGGGTAACGCACATTCCATTGGAACTGCTCGCCCAACACTTCAATTTGCAATGCAGATTTTTGAAGATCCTCAGGAACATTCGTAATTGATCTCCATGTAAAGAAACCAAACAATACCAATACGGTCAAAACGACTGCCGGAACGATCGTCCAAAGTTTCTCGATAGCATTGTTATGTGGGTAGTAGTAGGCCTGACGTTTTGCACGCATGCGGTACAAGAATGTAAAAGTCATCAACAAGATATGCGTAATAACCAATACAAACGTAGTGATCGCAGTGGTGATGATAAACATGGTATCAATACGCTCGCCGTGCTCAGTTACCGCGGACCGCCAATATGCTGCGCCCCAATGTACGTATGACCAGTAAACACCATAAAGAAATACAACCAAGAAGATAAACAACAATGCCGATTGGAATGTGTTATTTGCAAATGGATTGTATCTACCGTTCATTTTACGTGTCAATTCGTAGATCGAAAGTACCTTGCCGATCACAGCAATGACTGTACAAATAACTAAGAATAATAACACATAATATGTGAAGTTTTTATAAACCTGAGGGTCTATTTGCTTCACTTCTTCTACAGCAGGAGCAGCCGCGCCAGCTTCCGTCGTAGAGCTAGCAGATGCAACAGCAGCAGTACCTGCTGCCGCTGTTGTATCTTTTGCAACCGAATCCGTTGCCGCAGGGGCAGCTACCGCTGTAGTCGCCACTTTAGCAGAATCAGATGCTACTGTATCTTGTTGACTTGCAAGAATAGGATTTGCAAAAAGCAGCCCTAGTGCAAGCACAAAACCCGAGATGGATTTGAATCTATTATTTAATTTAAAGCTCATTTCTTTTATAACGTTTTTACGTAACCTTCCTTTAAAAGTGAAACTATATCTGGTGATGTAAACTCTCATCCAAGAAAGGATGATTTTTAGGCACCAATGCTTGTTTGCTCAATTTACTCATCACTAAAAAGATGAACAAACCTAAGAAACCAAGTGCAGTTCCGATTTCAATGATACCAAATCCTCTATGTTCAGCGACAGTACCAGGCATAACCATGATGTAATAATCAAGCCAGTGACCAGCCAACAATAGAATCGCTACGAACAACATCACATTTTGTTTACGTTTAGCATCGCGATCTACCAATATAAGCAATGGAGACACAAAGTTAATGATAATACTCAACCAAAACCAAGGTTTGTATTCTGGTTCCCAACGTTTGTAGAAATAAACTGTTTCTTCCGGGATGTTTGAGTACCAAATCAACATGAATTGTGCAAACCAAACATAGGTCCAGAAGATGGAGAAACCGAACATCAGTTTACCCAAATCGTGTAAATGATTTTCGTTTACCCAGTTCATATAACCCGCTTTCTTCAATACAACAACGATGATCGTGATACAACAGATACCACTCACCCACATTGCTGCGAAGTTGTACCATCCGAACATGGTAGAAAACCAGTGTGCTTCTAAGGACATGATCGTATCGAAAGCCCAAATTGGCGTTGTGAAACCGAAAATAACCAAGAAGATAGCAGACAATTTAAATGACTTTTTATAAGAAGTCAAACCGCCTTCCAAATCCTCTTTGTATGAAAGCTTCGCAAGGATAACAGCAAAAATACTATATATTCCTAAGAAGATAACTTGACGAGATAAAAAGAAAGGTACATTCAAGTATGCAGACTTTCCTTCAATAATAGGGTCATAGTTTGGACTATTGTGATCCAACAAACCTTCACCATGCCAATGGTGGTAAAGATTATGGGTAGATAAACCCAATCCAACAATAACCACTAACAAGAGTGCCGCAATAGGCAGGGTGCTTGCCATAGCTTGAGGTATACGTACCAGACCTGCAGACCATGCAGATTGTGTTACATATTGCAAGGCAACGAAGAAAGCTCCAGCTGCGCACACACATGTAAAGTAATAACCCATCAATAACAAGTTGGCGTATGTACGCTCTACAGTAACGTGATCGCCCGAAAGCAACCCGAAAGCTACAGCAGCTACGCCTAGTACAACAGCGATAATACTGAACATTTTAGCTTTGCCAGCAAACTCGTATCGCTCGTTGAAATTATAATCGTGATGATGACTGTGAGTTCCCATTTATATATCTGATGTTAGATTATTTCTTTTGTAATTCGTGAACATACATAACAACTTTCCATCTCTCTTCTGGAGACAATTGAGACGCATGCGATCCCATGGAGTTGTGTCCGTAATAAATCGTATGGTAAATTTTACCATCTGTCAAGTCAGCCATCAAACCACCTCTGGAAGAGTTTGCCGCATCTGTTCTATGATAAGATGGTGGCGGCGGAAAGTTCTCTAACTGACGAGTGCCTCTAGAATCTGTTACACTACGATCTTTCGTCAGCGGTCCATCCCCTTTACCTTCTACTCCGTGACATACTGAACAGTAAGTAGTGAACAAAGCCTTACCTTTTTCAAGATTTTCAGCGTTAACAACTAAAGGATTTTTCACCTCAGCACCAGCACGTACATAGTCCTCTAATGTATTGGCATACTCAAAACGGGTGAAACCAATTGGATCAGTACCTTTAGGAGGTGCTTGCGCTGTTTTTCCATCAGCAAAATTCGCATTGGGTTGATCCGGATTAAAAGCAAGCGGATCGTACATGTTACGGGAAAATTCCAAACCTGTACTACGAGTCGTTTTGTCACCACAAGAAGAAACAAGTGCTGTCAATGCCACAGCTGCGCATACAGTTCCAAGTAAATTCTTCTTATTCATAGCTAACATATTTTCTATCATTGTACTTAACTTCAACAGCACCTGCTTCTTTCAATAAGCTATCGATCAAAGCGTGGTCTGTATTTTCTTTGGCATCTACTGCAAGGATGAAACGGTCATCTGTTGCTCTTAGGTCCATCACGCGAGGTGTACGTCCCGGGAACAAGTGGTTGCGGAAGAAAAATGTAGCAACCATACCCAAAGCACACAACAAGATCGTAACCTCAAATGTTACCGGAACAAAGTTTGGCATTGCAAATGATGGTTTACCACCGATGTTCATCGGCCAATCGTATACCATGGTATAATACAACAAACTAAAACCTAATGTTGTTCCTAATGCTCCAAAGCAAAATGCTGCGATAGGCAAGCGGGAAGGTCTTACACCTAACTTCGCTTCGATCCCGTGGATAGGCATCGGTGTAAAGCAGTCATAAATACTTATATTGTTTGCTTGCAATTTGTCGATCCCATGCATCATGTCATCCGGATCCGCAAAACTACCTAATATATATTTTGTATTGCTCATTGCTGATTATTTTCTAACTGATAATTCTTTAATCTCTTCTTCTGTCACTGAATCGTATTTTTCCAATGATTCCTGGAAGTACTCAACTTGCTCTGCAGGGAATGCACCTTCTTGAGCCAATTTAGTCTTGTGTTGTAATGACGATGATTTCAACAACAATTTAACTTCGGCGATTGCGATACCCGGCAAGAAACGTAAGAACAACAAGAATAACGTAAAGAATAATCCAATTGAACCTACAAAGATACCTACGTCTGTCCAAGTTGGGTAGAACATTGCCCAAGATGAAGGCAAGTAATCACGGTGCAATGAAGTCACGATAATTACGAAACGCTCAAACCACATACCGATATTTACCACAATGGATAGAATCCAAGAGATCGGAATACTTGTACGGATTTTTTTGAACCAGAATAACTGTGGAGAAATTACGTTACAAGTCATCATCGACCAGTATGCCCATGCATATGGACCCAACATACGGTTCTCGAAAGCATACATTTCGTATTCTGAACGAGAGTACATCGCGATAAATAACTCGGTTAAGTAAGCCACACCTACGATAGAACCGGTCGTCATGATGATGATATTCATCGATTCAATATGGAACATTGTGATGTAGTTCTCAAAGTTCATTACTTTACGTAAGATCAACAATAAAGTCTGTACCATCGCGAAGCCTGAGAAGATCGCACCAGCCACGAAATATGGCGGGAAGATCGTCGTGTGCCATCCAGGGATAACCGAAGTTGCAAAGTCCATGGATACGATGGTGTGTACAGAAAGTACCAGTGGTGTTGAAATACCTGCCAAGATCAATGACACGATTTCGAAACGTTGCCAAGTCTTCACAGAACCATTCCAACCGAATGATAATACAGAATAAATCTTTTGTTTTAATCCAGTAGCACGGTCACGGATAGTCGCGATATCCGGCAACAAACCACAGTACCAGAATACCAAGGATACTGTAAAGTATGTTGAGATCGCGAATGCATCCCATACCAATGGCGAGTTGAAGTTAACCCAAAGTGATCCAAATTGATTTGGAAGCGGGAAAATCCAATATGCCAACCAAGGACGACCCATGTGAGCTACAACGTAGGTAGCCGCACAGATTACCGCAAAGATCGTCATCGCCTCTGCGGAACGGTTGATGGAATTACGCCAGTTCTGACGGAAAATTAATAATACGGCCGAAATCAACGTACCAGCGTGACCGATACCAACCCACCATACGAAGTCGGTGATATCCCAAGCCCAGCCTACAGTTTTATTCAGACCCCAAGCGCCGATACCTGTCCAAAAGGTATAACTAACGCTAACTACCCATAATAAAGCACCCAATACAGCAACGGTAAAACCGATCCACCATGCTTTATTTGGTTTATTTTCAACCGGTAGTAAGATATCATCCGTAATTTTTGCATACGTGATGTCTTTACCGGTCATTAATGGTTCTCTTAATATTGATTCGTTATGCGATGACATAGTATTTTTATTTCAAATATTGTACAAGATTACGCCTCAAAAGTGTTTCTAACTTTTGTCATATAACCGATACCCGGTTGAACATTGATTTCCTCAAGTACGTAATAAACACGCTCATTGCGCAATGCTTTGGAAACTTCTGATTCTGGATCGTTAGCGTCACCGAAGATGATTGCATTTGCCGAACATGCTTGTTGACAAGCCATTTGGATATCGCCATCTTTCACTTTGCGGTTTTCAATCTTAGCCTGTAATTTACCTGATTGGATACGTTGGATACACATTGAACATTTCTCCATGACCCCACGTGAACGAGTGACTACATCTGGATTCAATACCAATTGTGTGAACTCATTGTTCAAGTAGTTGTCAAAACGTGAATCATTCCAGTATGCAAACCAGTTGAAACGACGTACTTTGAACGGACAGTTGTTCGCACAGTAACGTGTACCGAAACAACGGTTGTATGCCATGTGGTTCAGACCTTCTGAAGAGTGTACTGTTGCCAATACCGGACAAACCGTTTCACAAGGGGCGTGGCCACAGTGCTGACACAACATCGGTTGGTGAACAACAGTGATATCTTCGAAATCCAATTCAGCCGAAGCTTTCGCAATTTCTTTCTCTTTTGTAAGATCTTTCTCTTTGCCTTCGATTGTATAGTAACGGTCAATACGCAACCAGTGCATTTCACGACGACGACGAACCTCATCACGACCTACAACAGGAATGTTATTCTCTACGTTACAAGCTACGATACAAGCACCACAACCTGTACAAGCGTTCAGGTCGATCGCCATCACCCATTTGTGGCCCGGTTGCTCATATTTATTCCACAAATCGTACGTTTTGTGATTATCTGTAAAACGTCCTGCCTCAGAGTTAGGATCTTTCAGATATTTCGCAAATGTAGTCTCACGGATCACGTTACGACCTTCGATGGTGTGGTGTGTTTGTGTTTGTGCCAATTGGTATGTCCCAGCCGCTTTCGCTACAGTTGCTTTTGCAACACCTTGAACAGTACCATTGATGATAGAGGCAAATGGGAATGCGTTTTTACCAACTTCATTACCTGCTTTACCAACTTTCGTACGCCCGTAACCTACAGCAACAGAAACAGTACCTTGTGCTTGACCAGGTTGTTGTACAACCGGCAATTCAAGTTCAACACCATTTGCTTTTACAGTTACTTTACCATCTTCACCCAAGCCTAGTTTTTCAGCATCTTTAGGGTTTAGGGCAGCATAGTTGTCCCAAGTTACTTTAGATACTGGATCAGGCAATTCTTGCAAGTAAGCATTGTTTGCGTAACGACCATCGCGAAGCGCAGAAGGTTCGTAAAGTTTCAATTCAAACTCACCAGTAATTGCTTTGCTGGATGCTTCAATAGCTGAAGCGGCAGCAGCTGCGTTTCCTGTAAATGCAGGAGCAGTTGCCACTTTGGCACCTTTATATTCAAAACCAGTTTGCAATACAGCATCCCAGTTTTTCGTAGAACCAGCTAAGATTTGTGTAGACCACAAGTTCTTAACGAAGTTGTACATATCTGTTGTGTTTCCTGCCCAAGTCAACAAGCTTTGCTCAGCTTGACGTGTTTGGAAAACAGGATTGATTGTAGGCTGAACAATAGAGTACAAACCCTCTTTCGGGTTAGCATCACCCCAAGACTCCAAGAAAGTACTTGCAGGAGCAATCGCTGTCAATTCCGACGCAGTCTCATCAGCACGTTGTGAGAATGATAAAGTGAAAGGAATCTGTTTCAAAGCCGCTTTTACATCCTCTGCTTTGAAGTAGTCATATACAGGATTGCTGTTCAAGAAGAACGCTACACCTACCTGGCCAGCTTTTGCAGCAGCTAAGAAAGCCTGGAAAGAAGAATCCGAACCTTGGTATTGTTTCGAATAGTTATCTAAATCAATGATTGTACCGTAAGCGCCCAATGCAACGTTGATTGCATTGACCAATACCTGAACATTCACATCGTTAGAACCAGCAACAACTACGGCAGCACCTTTGCTGTTGACCAATTCTTTCGCCGCTAGGGCTACACCTTTTTGCGCTTTTTTGTTTGCAGTTGCTCCAGCCAATGATTGACCAGTGATTGCATTATATAAAGCAATCAAGGTAGCACCTTCTTCCGAAGGTTTGATCGCAATACGCGCATCGGCATTTGTACCAGTCATTGAAAGACCAGACTCAAATTGTACGTGACGTGACATTTTTCCATTTTTCAATGATTTGTAGTCACGGTTTTTAGCGTATTGTTGTGTATGTTCTTCACCTGCCAACCAAGTTCCTAAGAAATCAGCAGCAACTGAAACGATTACATTTGCTTTATCAAAATTGTATGAAGGAACTACAGCCTTACCGAATGAAGCTTTATTTGCTTCGATAATACCGCTGTAAGAAACAGCGTCGTATTGTACGTGGTTAACTGTAGAGAATTTCGTTGCGAAAGCAGCGATAGCAGCCAACGTTGAAGGACTGTTTACGGTATTCGAAACGATCGTAATTTGTTTACCAGAAGATGCAGCAGCAGTCAATGCTTTAACAACTTCCCCATCCAATTTAGACCACTCCACATCTTGACCTTTCCATTGTGCTTGCTTCAATTTAGACTCATCATATAAATCCAATACCGAAGCAGCAGTTGTTGAATCCAAACCTTGGTTCAAACCAATTGCATTTGGGTTAGGCTCAACATTGATCGGACGACCTTCACGCGTTTTAACCAAAATACTTTGACCATTGAATGTCGACGTATAGTAGTTAGGGATACCTGGAGTTACCTCTTCAGGTTTAATCAAATAAGGAACTGCCTTATGCACAGGAGTACGGTTACAAGCCGCTAAAGAAACAGCACCCAAACCAAAACCTAATGCTTTCAAGAAGTCACGGCGAGGAGTTTTCGTACTCAAGCCCGCTTCATTTAATACATCTTCTACAGGAATAGATTCGGCAAACTCACCCTTGCTTCCCTCAACGAAAGCAGGAGTTTGATTTAACTCTTCCAAACCTTTCCAATATTTTTTATTGCTATCCATTTAAGCTGTATATAAGATTGCGTATTTCAAATAATTATTAATAGTGACATTTACCACACTCAAGACCACCGATCATGGCTGCAGTCATTTTTTCACCTTTCTTAATTCTTTCGTGTGCCTTGATCAAATCTTCATAATATTTATTATCCGATTTGATATCTGTCTTTTTGTGACAGTCCACACACCATTTCATTGTCAATGGAGAGTATTGATATACTTCTTCCATATTTTGGATCGGTCCGTGACAAGTCTGACACTCTACTCCTGCTACCACAACGTGTTGTGAGTGATTGAAGTAAGCGAAATCAGGCAAGTTATGGATACGAACCCATTGAATTGGCTTCGGATTGTTACCATAAGTACGTGTCTCAGGATTCCAATCTAACGCACGGTAGATTTTAGCAATTTCTGGTGAGATTTCACCATCATAATGCTCTGATGCAGTGATTGTATTGTGACAGTTCATACATACATTGGCCGATGGAATAGACGCATTTTTAGATTTAAATGCACCACCGTGACAGTATTGACACTCAATTTTATTTACACCAGCGTGGATTTGGTGTGAGAACTTGATCGGTTGAACAGGCTTGTAACCTTCGTGAACACCTACGTTCCACATTGTTTTCCAACCACCAACTGCCAAAAGAGCAACAAGCATCAACACCGTAAATCCAACTAATTTTTTGTTTTTAACGAATGCTTTCGCAAACTTCACAAAACGTTGATTGTCCTCAGGCTCTTGTTGCGCAGCAATAGCTTCCTGATTCTTAGCAATTACATTTTCTAAGGTACGGATCACACGGTTCAACACCACGATCACGACAACCGCCAAAACAACAACCGCGATCAAGCCCAAGATCATGAACATAGACGCATTGTCATCTTTTGCAGCAGCACCAGCAGCACCAGCTTCTTTCGGCTTCTCTACTGAGGCATCTTTGATAAACGCAATGACAGATTTAATCTGATCGTCAGATAAATCCGTAAAAGAAGTCATCACAGATTTGTTGTACTCTTCGAAGATTTTAACAGCCTCAGCATCACCTGTAGCGATTAAAGCTTGAGAGTTACGGATCCATTTGATCAACCATTCTTCAGATTTTGTATCTGGAACTCCTTTCAAAGCAGGACCAACTACTTTTCTGTCAATGGCGTGACAGGATGTACACTTAGATTTGAAGATTTTTTCACCTTCCTTGACATCTTGCGCATGCAACGTCGTAACGGCAAATAATAGCATCAAACTCGTTGACACCACCCTCGCAAGGCTTCCCAAAACGGATGAGATAGTTCTCATATTTAGCACTTTATACTATTTATTTGTGAATGTAAAAAATTAACTCCCATGGTTAAAGGAGCCACTACCCCCCTAACAATGCCACAAAAGTATGATTTATTAACAAATCGCTGACAATTTTGTGACCTTTAATATCAATTTATAATCATTCTAAACAATTGCGTTTAAACCACGTTAAATCCCTATTATGCGAACGAAGTATATCAATTGCCTTAACTTTTCATCAGGGTACGCCTATCAAATATAAGACATTACTATGACAATTTAAAATACTTGAATATCAAGATAGTTCCGGGCTAAAAAAACATTTTTGATATTAATTCCGTAACTTTATGGGTATGAAAATGCTATTATATAGCTACGGTATATGCTTGTTCCTCATAGGTTCTTCCTGTCAGGGGCAAGAGAATATTAAACAGAAAACAAAAATGGAAACGAATAAAAAATATAACCCGTTAAGCAAAGAAGAGGAATATGTCATTGTACACAAAGGGACGGAGCGTCCTTTTACGGGAGAGCTTTTGGACAACAAATCAAAAGGAACCTATATTTGCCGGCGTTGCGATAGCCCGCTCTATCGTTCGGAATCAAAATTTGAATCTGGCTGTGGCTGGCCGAGCTTTGATGATGAGATCCCCAATGCAATCACCCGGATCACGGATGCAGACGGGCGCCGTACGGAAATTCTCTGCACAAACTGTGGCGCACACCTCGGGCATGTTTTTCTTGGGGAAGGCTTCACAGCGAAAAACACACGCCATTGCGTCAATTCCATTTCAATGAAATTCGTAGCGGATACTACAAAGTAACCTTTGCTTTTGTCGATTCGCGAATTTTCAGTTCACAAGGCAACACGAGCTTACGTGTTGCTTTTATTTTGCCCTGGAGACGGAGCAAAAGTATATTGATCAGGTTATCGGCAATCTCCTTGATCGGTTGTGAAACAACGGTGATGGAAGGTTCCAATAGTTTAAAAACTGTATGGTCATCGAAGGCAATCATCGCTGGCATAACAAAATTATATTTCTTCGAAGCCTTCAATCCGGAAATCGCGAGATAATTGGTCGAAAATAAAAGAGCATCCAGACGGTTTTCACAAATAAAGTCTTTTAGGGACTCCATTGCCTCGTCATCCGAAGCATCCATCTGCACCTTCTGAATGAAACTTTGCTGTTTATGATTATCCATTGCTTTGAGATAGCCATCTGAGCGTTCCTTCATCTGGGTCTGATCCGAATATAACGATACAAAACCTATGCGCTTATACGCCTGTTGGCAGAGATGACTTGTCGCATCGAAAGCTCCCTGAAAATTATCCGCTCCGACATAGTCAGTCTCCAGGTTCGGAAAGTAACGGTCGAAAAGTACAACAGGAATATTACTTTGCTGCAATTGCTTGACAGTATCCTCCAAACCATCTGAAGGTGTAATGATAAAACCGTCCACCTGACGGTCGTAAAACATCTGGATCAGCTCCTTCGCCTTTTCTACATCGTTGTTGGTACTACAGTAAATAATACGGTACCCCTGCTCGTACACTTTGCTTTCGATCAGACGCGCAATATTGCCAAAAAACGGATTCGAGATGTCTTCGATAATCAAACCCAAAATCTTTGTCTTTCCGGTACGCAAGCTTTTCGCCAGTTCATTTGGCTTATACCCTACTTTCTTGACATAATCCAATACGCGCTTGGTCAACGCCTCGCTGATACGCTTCTCTTTTGCCTTGTCATTCAAAATAAAGGAGACTGTAGTTACAGAAATTCCCAACGCCTTTGCGATATCACTGATCAGAATACGTTTCTTCATGTAGAGTAGGTTTGTTAAGTTTTTATTTCGAAGATTACTAAAGTAAAAAATTTAACGACAATTTACTAAAATAATAATAAAATTGCGCTAAAAGGTTTTATTTACTAATTTTAAGCAGTTTCAAATACCCGAACACAAAACCTATGACAGGAAATAAACTCATCACAACAGTGTTGGGCACGCTAATTTTACCATTTTGCGTTCAAGCTCAGCAAAATTTAACACAATATGTCAACCCATTTATTGGGTCAGCAGATCACGGCCACGTATTTGTCGGAGCCAATGTACCCTTAGGTGCAGTACAGCTTGGGCCAACGCAGATCCCACAGATCTGGGACAAATTCAATGGCTGGGATTGGTGCAGCGGCTACAATTACAAAAGCCAGGAAATTCTGGGCTTTACCCATACCCATCTGAGCGGAACCGGTATTGGTGACCTCAATGATCTGATGATCGTTCCTGCGAATGGCAAGCTGCAATTGACAGCAGCAGAATTCAACAAGATGAATACCGGCTACGGTTCATCTTTCAAAAAAGAAAATGAAGTTGCTAAACCTGGATTCTACAGCGCCTATCTGGATGACTATAAAGTACAGGCTAATCTCACCGCGACGGAAAGAGTGGGCTACCACCAGTACGTTTACGAAAAAACAGACAACGCCCATATTTTGGTTGACCTGGGTTACCACATCAATTGGGATAAAGCAACGGATACCTATATCAAACAGGTCAATGATTCCACCTTCGTTGGTTACCGCTTTTCGACAGGCTGGGCCAGTGACCAAAAATTATACTTTGCCATAAAAACTTCGCAGCCTATTCAAAAGGTTAGATTCTTTGATGGTAAAGACGAAAAATTCGGTCAGACGACCTTCAAAGGACAAGCGATCAAAGCAGCGCTTTTCTTCGACGCGGCTAAAAACAAGAACATTGAACTGAAAGTCGGTATTTCTCCGGTCAGCTCCACCAATGCCTTAAATAATATCAATGCGGAGATTCCAGGCTGGAATTTTGAAAAGATAAAACAAGAAGCCGATCAACGTTGGAATAAAACCCTAAATAAAATCCAGTTTGAAGCGGACAAGGACACCAAGACCATTTTCTATACCGCGCTATACCACACTTACTTCGCACCAACAATTTTCAACGATGCAAACGGTGACTATTTAGGTACGGATAAACAGGTTTACGAAAAACAAGATTTTGTCAATCATACCGTATTCTCCCTTTGGGATACCTACCGTGGGTTACATCCATTGATGACTATCCTGGAGGATCGCAAGATCAATCAGGATTTTATCAAAACCATGCTTGCCATCTATCAGCAGCAGGGAAAATTACCGATGTGGCATTTGCAGGGCAATGAAACCAATACCATGGTCGGTTTGCCAGCCATTCCCGTTATTGCAGATGCTTTCTTAAAAGGAATCATCGACGAGAAGGACTATCCTTTGGTTTGGGAAGCTGTCAAAACAACTGCCATGGGCAATGACCATGGATTGAAATTTGCACGCGACCTTACATATATTCCTATCGACAGTATGCCGAACGAATCCGTTGCCTGGGCATTGGAATATGCTATCGCTGATTTCGGCGCTTACAAAATTGCAGAGAAATTAGGAAAGACCGAAGATGCCGCTTATTTCAAAAAACGCTATAAACTATACGAACAATATTTCGATAAAGAAGTTGGTCACTTTGTGGGCAGAAAAGCCAATGGTGACTTCCGCAGGCCTTTTGATCCCTTAATGGCCAAGCACCGTGAAAATGATTACTGTGAAGGAAATGCATGGCAATATACGTGGTTGGTACCACAAGACGTGACAGGCTTGATCAATCTCTTTGGCGGCGAACAGCAATTTTTAAAGAAACTGGATTACTTTACCACAATGTCTTCGGATCTCGGTGGAGAAGCTTCGCCGGATATCTCAGGACTGATCGGCCAATATGCACAAGGGAATGAGCCCAATCACCATATCCCCTACTTATATGCTTACGCGGGACAACCCTGGAAAGGTGCTGCATTGGCACGTAAAGCGATGACCGAATTTTACACCAATACACCGGCAGGACTTTGCGGTAACGATGACGTCGGTCAGATGAGCGCATGGTACGTATTCTCGGCGATGGGATTCTATCCATTGAATGCCATGAGCGGTGTGTATGTATTTGGTTCACCGATGATGGAACATGCCAACATCAATTTACCAAACGGCAAAACTTTAGCGATCACGGTTAAAAACCAAGGTAAAGCAAACCAATACATCAAATCGATCAAATTGGATGGAAAGCCTTACAGCAAGACTTTCATCACACATGCGCAATTGCTACAGGGTGGTCAGATGGAAATTGAGATGAGCGCTACACCGAACAAGAACTTCGGAAAGAACAAAGCAGACAGACCGACAAGCGTTGACAATAATTAACTGAAAAATTGTCAGCAAAACATTCATGGATTAATATTTGTTAATACCTTAATATTAAAATTAAGGAGAACAAAAAAATGGCAGATTACAAAAACATCAATATACAAGATATCCCTGATGGGGGCGAAAATCCAAAAGACTTCTATGAAAGTTTCAAAGAGAAGTTAGAAGACTTGGAGACCTTCCCAAAAGACTATACCTACAAGTTTATCTTACCAAAGGATCAGGATCAATTCAACCAGATCCAACAAGTATTTGATGATACTGATGCAAGCTTTGATTTCAAAGACTCCAAGACAGGAAAATACACCTCGATCACGGTTAATGTAAATGTAAAAGATGCCGATCAGGTCATTTACTTCTTCAAAGAAGTAGCCAAGATAAAAGGCGTTATTATGCTATAAAACAAAGCAGGCTGTCGAAATGACAGCCTGCTTTGTTTTATAGCTATATTAATAGCCTAGTCACCCTATTTCAACAGCACAACATCAAGCCGATAATCGCCACTAAATCTTTTACTATCATAGTGCAGCTTGAGTAGCTTGAGGGCAGTCTCATCCTGTAGGGAATTTAAGATCCGTTTGACATCTTTTCGTTCAACAAACTGTTTCCAATTGCTTTTCCGATCATAGAAAAAGGACATTTGTCCCTTCATGCTATTCCCGGTCGCGCCCAGCGCATATAACTTCATTTCACTGAACAGTATATTAAAATAGTCGTTATATACCAAGCAATCGAGCATAATCTCTTTATTTTTATTAGCCATCCAGTCAAATCGATACGAACAGTACATCGGCTTCCCATAGTAAATACCAGGTTTATGGGGAATCTTGATCTCCGCAAAAAATTGCTTGAGCAATTCCACCACCGCAGGCTCGCCATCGTACGCTAAGGGCAAAGAGCTAAGCTCACAATCCATATATAAGGTAAAAGAAGACAGATTGAGGCCCCAGCGTCCTTGACGATCCAACAAAAACTTGGACAAACGCTCCAAAAGTGGTGACATGCCGCCCCTGAATTCGCCCGGCACGGAAAGAGCAACAAAGTGTCTTGCCTCATTAAATTTATAACGTTTTTCATACATATCTATCACAAAGCGGTTATATTCCTGATCAAAATTAACATAAAGCTCGTCTATCATGGAATCTCTGATAGCTTTATCCTTTAGAATTAACCTATTAAAAGGCCAAAATGAATCCTGTCTATAGGGCCACAAAATGGCATGCCCCAGCTTATAAAACTCATAGCGTCCCTTGGGCAAGATCAATTTATTCTGAATTGCATAATCTTGTATAGCAATGGAAAGATTCCGAAATTTATCGCCATAAGACAATTGACCGTAAACGGACAGATGCAATAGCATAAGCGCGAGCATCAGATTCGATTTAAACACTACCGTGCGAAATATACCTTTCATAGGATAACGATGTAAGCAAGTCCTATTTTCCATAAAAAAAGCCCGCTATTTAGCGGGCTTTTTTATAGTAAATTCAATATAAGTTTATTCCTGACCGGCACCAGCTACGGGAGCTTCGCCGTTCGGCTTATCTTGTTTTGGTTTATCTTCTTTTGGAGGACGAGGCAATAAAGCTTTACGTGAAAGTTTCATTTTACCTTGTTTGTCAATATCCAATAATTTAACCGTTACTTTATCACCTTCCTTGAAGATTCCGTCCATTGTTTCAAGACGTTTCCAGTCAATTTCAGAGATGTGCAACAAACCATCTTTACCCGGCATAATCTCAACAAATGCACCAAACGGCATAATTGATTTTACTTTACCTTCGTAAGTTTCACCGATCTCAGGTTTAGATGCAATCGCTTTGATACGTCCTACCGCATCATCAATTGCTGCTTTATTATCCGCAAACACCTGTACGACACCCTTGTTATCAACCTCCTCGATAGAGATTGTTGCACCAGTCTCACGTTGCATTTCTTGGATGATCTTACCACCTGGGCCGATCACAGCACCGATAAATTCTTTATCGATCAATAACTGAACAATACGAGGTGCATGTGGTTTGTAGTCTTCACGTGGAGCAGAAATAGTTTTCTTCATTTCACCTAAGATGTGTAAACGAGCTTCTTTTGCTTGATCCAAAGCCTGGGTCAACACTTCCCATTTCAAACCATTGATTTTTAAGTCCATCTGACAAGCAACAATACCTTTTTCAGTACCTGTCACTTTAAAGTCCATGTCACCTAAGTGATCTTCATCACCTAAGATATCCGATAAAATTGCATATTTACCGGTTTTCTCATCGGAGATCAATCCCATTGCGATACCAGATACAGGAGCTTTCAATTTCACACCAGCATCCAAAAGAGCCAATGTACCGGCACATACCGTCGCCATGGACGAAGAACCATTGGATTCCAAAATATCAGAAACCACACGGATTGTATACGGGTTTTCATTATCTGCAGGTAATACTTGTTTCAATGAACGCATGGCCAAGTTACCATGACCAACTTCACGACGGCCTGGACCTCTGTTTGGTCTGACTTCACCTGTAGAGAATGCAGGGAAGTTGTAGTGAAGGATAAATTTGTTATAACCGTTGATAAAAGCACCATCGATCATTTGTTCATCGTCTTTAGCACCTAAAGTAACTGAAGTCAATGACTGTGTTTCACCACGTGTAAATACAGCTGAGCCGTGTGCAGCAGGTAAGTAATCTACTTCTGACCAGATTGGACGCACTGTACGAACGTCACGGCCATCCAAACGAATTCCTTCGTCCAGGACAAGGTTACGGACAGCATCGTACTGAACATCGTGGAAATATTTTTTAAACAAGAATGCTGTATCATCATCCAATTCCTCAGGCATTGTTGCTCTATATTCTTCTGCAATCTTCGCAAAATTTTCAGAACGCTCATGTTTCGCTGAAGCAGATTTTGCGATAGCGTAAACTTTATCATACGTAGCTGCAAAAATTGAATCTCTCAATTCAAGGTTTTCAGGCTCGTGGTTATATTCGCGTTTTACAGTTTTACCGACTAGATTCGCCAATTCAACCTGTGCTGCGATTTGTTTTTTGATCGCTTCATGAGCAAAAGCAATTGCTTCCACCATCTCAGCTTCAGAAATTTCTTTTGCTTCACCTTCAACCATACCGATATCTTGTGCAGAGCCGGCAACGATAAATTCTAAAGAGGCGTTTTCCAGTTCAGATAATTTTGGATTGATCACCAGTTGACCGTCAATCTTCGCTACACGAACCTCTGAGATAGGACCATTGAAAGGAATATCAGATACTGCGATTGCTGCAGAAGCTGCCAAACCCGCTAAAGCATCAGGCATAATATCTTTATCTGCAGAAATCAAGCTAATCTGAACTTGTGTATCTGCGTGATAGTTTTCAGGGAATAAAGGACGTAATGCACGATCTACCAAACGGGAAATCAATACCTCATAGTCTGATAATCTAGCCTCACGGCGTAAGAAACCACCTGGAATGCGGCCTGTTGCTGCATATTTTTCTTGATAATCTACTGAAAGTGGTAAAAAATCAACACCAGATTTAGCTTCTTTGGCAGAAACGACAGTTGCTAGCAACATCGTATCACCTTGTTTTAACACTACAGCTCCATCAGCCTGTTTTGCCAATTTCCCTGTAGACAATTCGATCTGGGTGCCATTACCCATATCGATGGTTGTTTTAATTTCGTTGTAATTCATTTAATCTTGTTTTTGACACGCTTTTCATCTTGTTGGCAGCGTGCCGATATTTTAAATACGTTAGATTTCAGCACAAAGGTAAATTAAAATATTAAGATTAATGCAAATAACAGCAGGCTAAATATGCAAAGCCAATACGCAGGCCACAGGGAGCTAAAGAATCCGATGTCATTCTTTGGAAATCTGCTCCTAAAAATGCACCTCCAGATGCTCTATTAGATGTAATTGTTTTGAACATTTTCCCAATAACAACGGCCAGTCCAGAAAAGATTGAACCTTAGACACTTTTACTCTATTTAGGTCATTTGGAGCATTATTTTTGTTACACAAGCACAACCCCTTCCCTTTTTCTTCTTTTAATTTTTAAGGACAGCCTCTTATAATCAAATAGTGATCAAACTCTACCTTTTAACAGTACTTGTTCAGTGTTTGTTCAGTGCTTGCTCAGTGATTACTCAGTGAGGATTGAATAATCAATGAGTGATTACTGTCTAAAAATTGATTGAAATTTGTGATTAGGGATAAGTTGGCATTAGGATGTTTCCGTTTTAATGTTTATCTTAATTATCTATTTTCTAATCAGACCGTTATGGCAATAATCAAAAATGGCGTTAATGGAACTGTTTCCGGGAAAGCGGGTTCCGTTGTGTTTGTGTTGACGAAAACAGGAAATTATGTACGCGCTCTCCCACGCATTAAAAAGCGGGAGCCCAGTCCTGAACAGCTGCTCAGTAGAACCCGCTTCAAAATTGTGAGATCGCATATTAGCCTATTAAATCCGATCATCAAGATAGGTTTTAAGGCATATAGCTACCCAAAGCGGGCATATGATGGTGCGATGTCTTATAATCTGAACGAAGCACTTATTCAGAAAGAAGACGGTTTTGAAGTTAACTGGCTGAAATTTATGATTGCCAAAGGAAGCCCCAACCCCATCACTTCCTACACGATGGATTTCGATCAAGAAAACCGAGTGCTTCGGGTTACTTGGGAATATGATGCCTATCTGGAGAAGAAGTTTGACACCAGGTTTTATGATTCCTTCTTAGTCCTGTATAATGCAGCGTGTAATGGGGTTGAATATCCACTTTTGACGAACGATTCAAAAAACAGCTTAATAACTGGAAAACAAGACATTATTATTTCAAAACATGGAAAGGAAGCGACTTATGAAGTGTATATATTTTTTGTAGAGAGCTATGGTGGGGGAAACACAGACAGTCTGCACCTGGGCAGCGTAAAGGTTTGACCGCAGCTTTTGCCAGCAGAACCATACAGCTGTACTATAATAAAACGAAAAAAGCCATCCAGAATCTGGATGGCTTTCTTAAAAAACCTTTGTACAAAAGCTTATTTGATGATATCACGTAAACCTAGCGCTTTGATGATCGCACGGTAACGGTTAATATCAGTTTTGTAAAGATAAGCCAATAATGAACGACGTTTACCTACCAACATTTGTAGGGCACGTTGTGTACCGAAATCTTTTCTGTTCTTTTTCAAATGCTCTGTTAAGTGAGCAATTCTCTTAGTGAATAAAGCAACCTGACCTTCTGTAGATCCAGTGTTTGTCGCTGATCCAGCAAATTCTGCGAAGATTTCAGCTTTGTACTCTTTACTTAAATACATCTCTTGAATAATATTAAAGCGTTAAAAAATTTATTAATTGTGTGCAAAGTTAGCATTTTTTTTTGGATCAGCAAATGTTCCCACTAAGGTCTTTGCTATCTCTATACTTTTACATAGATTTTTTTCTTGTCCAACCAGTAACAGATGACCCACATGAGCGCCAAAAAACACAGGGAATAAACAAAAGAACCCAGTTCGGGAATTCCGGGAACTTTGGCACAGACATATTTATAAAACCAGCCAAAAGCGTCAATATATTTTTGTTTCCCATCTTCTGCCAGTCCGTCGGGAATCCGGAATAAACCCAAAAAGCGCGGTAAAATTCCACTCAGTACAAATATAAATAAAGGGTTTTTGCCGAACACATCAAAAAATTGAGTCAATTTATTTTTAACCCCTTGCACCTCAATAAACCAAATCATACCAGCGATTGTCATTGTCGCAAGTCCGGTTGTGTAAAGCACGTAGGAACTTGTCCAGATTTTCTTATTGATCGGAAAGCCCAGCGCCCAGATCCATGCCAAAACAAGAAGGATAAAACCAGTTACAAACATACCCGATAATAGCTTAAAATGAGGCTCGTTTGAAGCCGGTACCTTGGACCATAACCAGTCCACCTGCCCTTGTTTCTTGATAAATACCCCTACCAGATAACCAAATACAACCTGTACCACCGCTGGTAAGGTACTCATTAGCCCCTCGGGGTCAAATGGAACTCCTTCGCCCTTATAGATATGTGGCACGCCCAAAAGAGCGATATCATATTTTGTTCCAAACCATCCTTCTAAGCTATATGGATCTGTTCCTCCGGCCAGGGCACAGACAGCCCAATACAGTAATAATATGATGGTAGAAATCCAGATAATTGCCTTCTCTTTAAAGTAATAAGCTAATATGGAGGCAAAACAATAAGCAATCGCGATACGTTGTAGGACTCCGAGGATACGGATACCCCGACTTGGATCATTTGGGTCTACCCATTGTTTAAAAACCAGTTCTGCTCCCTCCCATTTAATAAATGGCCACCAGTTGATAAAGAGGCCTATTGCAAAAATCAGGATAGTACGTTTAAGTACTTTTTTCCAGAAAACTGCCGGACCTGCCTCCTGCAATCGCGGGATGACAAAGGACATCGCGTTTCCAACAGCAAATAGAAAAAATGGGAAAACCAAGTCCGTTGGAGAGCATCCATGCCAGGCTGCATGTTTTAGCGGGGCAAACATATGCGCCCATGTGCCCGGATTATTGACCATAATCATCAGAGCAACAGTAGCCCCACGAAATACATCCAAGGAATAATAACGTTGTTTTATCATAAATTAAGTGATTAGCTAGTAAATATAGGGATTTTGACTTCATTTTTATGCCAAATCAAATCAATCACTGCACAAACAGGAAGCTTTTAGCAATATAACTGTATAAAAATAAGAGCTAACAAAATTCCTTTTTAAAATTATTTAAAAAGTCGTCAAAACTTACCTAAAATACTTATCTTTAGCTAACAATTATGACCAATTCCTTTTATTAGGTAATTAAACAATGAAAGCTGACATTTTACGATTATTATATTATAATAAGACACAATCCATTGCGGATCTCTCTAAATCTCTTTCAAAAAGTACGCCCATAGTCACAAAGACAATTAATGAACTTGTGAAACAAGAACTTATTCTTGATCATGGCCTGGGGGAATCAACAGGCGGTCGGCGTGCCGCCCAATATGGACTCAATAGTAACCTTTCATACTATATCGTCAGTGTCGCTATAGATCAATATTATAGCTCCTTTACCATTTCCAATTTAGCGCACACTATTATTGCACAACAGAAGGATATCACCATCAACTTAAAAGAGCAGGATGCCGGGGAACGGATCCTCCATGCACTGGAAACGATTCTTCAGGAAAGTCAGATTGACAAACAACATATTATTGGTGTGGGAATCAGTATGCCCGGATTTGTTAATCCGGAAGAGAAAATAAATGACTCTTATCCCCAAAATTCTTCCCTCCACCATCTCTATAAACAAATTGAAGAAAAATTACAGTTAGCCACAGTTATTGACAATGATTCCCGATGTGTTGCTTGGGCGGAAAAGGAATTTGGCCATGGGGTGGATATCGCGCATACCCTTGTCATCAATTTAAACTGGGGTGTTGGACTTGGAATTATCATAAACGGTGAAATCTTTAAAGGTGCAACAGGTTTTGCAGGTGAGTTTAGCCACATTCCCTTGTCCGATAAAACCACCTTGTGCTCATGTGGCAAGAGAGGCTGTTTGGAGGTCGAAGCATCCTTAAATGCCGCCATACAAAATACCGAATCAGATATCCAAAAAGGTGAATATTCGATTTACTCCACCTTTGCTAAAATAAATACAAATAAAGCGGATACATTAATTGAAGCAGCGAAGTTGGGTGATCAAATTGCGATTAATAACCTTGGAAAAATTGGCTACATGCTCGGAAAAGGTATTTCAACCCTACTGCATATCCTCAATCCGAACAAAATAATCATTAGCGGACGTGGAGCGGAAGTGGGTGATATTATCGCCCCACAGATCCAGGTCGCAATCAACGAGTTTAGCATTCCCAAAATCGCAAAAATGACCAAAATAGAAATTTCTGAACTTCACAGAGACGCACAGCAAATGGGGACCGCCGCCTTAGTGGCGGAACATCTGATCGATAATATTATCCATTAGTTAGGTAAAACTGCTATTCACATATACAGCTACACTGATTATCAGATTAATATCAATCCAGCTACAACTCACCCTGTAGCTTGCTATCTCGATCGAGCATCGTCTGATAAAAGATTGTACGAGGATGTTTAGATTTAAAATCAAATCATCCAGCGCCAAAAGTACCATCAACAAAATAAGGGTCTATACAGGTTCCTAAAAAACGCTCCAATTATGAGAGCGTTTTTTATTTACAGGTCAACAAAATAAAATATAACCAGTTTTAAAGGCTACTTTTTAAAAAAAAATAAAAAGGTATTTCCACTTAACACAAATATAACATATCTTTAGCGATCACTAAATGGGAAAACACTAACGCATCCCCACATAACAGCATGGAATTGAAGGAGAAAATCCTTGTATATCTTTACTATTTAAAGGAGCTGTCTATTGCTGGACTTTCTAAAAGCCTGGCAAAAAGCACGCCTATTGTTACAAAAGCAATTAATGAGCTATTAGAACAGCATGTTATTGTAGACAAAGGTTTGGCCGCCTCCACCGGAGGCAGAAGGGCAGCGTTATATGCTTTAAATGATCATGCTGACCAACTCATTATTAGTGTGTCCGTAGACCAGTTCTATACATCCATTCATCTGAGCAACCTGAAACAGGAAGTTTTAGCTGAAACAGTGGATATCAGGCTCGACCTAAGAGACGAATCTGCTGGAAATGATATTGTTGAGCACATCAGAAAGTTTATTAATACTCACAAATTAAAAAGCAGCAAAATTATAGGAATAGGAATCAGCATGCCGGGCTTTGTCAATGCCAACCTTGGGGTCAATGATTCATTTGCCGATAACAATCCACTTCATCATCTTAAGCACAACATTGAAAAGAAGCTGAATATACCCACAATAATTGATAATGATTCCCACTGTGTTGCCTGGGCTGAAAAAGAATTCGGAAGTGGCGTAGATAGCACACATACGCTGGTCATTAATCTGAATTGGGGAGTAGGCTTGGGAATTATCATTAATGGTGAAATTTTTACCGGCGCTACGGGTTTTGCTGGCGAGTTTAGTCACATTCCGCTCTCTAACACCAACAGTTTATGTTCCTGTGGAAAAAGGGGCTGTCTTGAAGTGGAGGCATCTTTAAAATCCGCAATAGAGCAAACAGAATTGGCAATCCAACAGGGAGAGTATTCCATCTATAGCACGCTTATAAAAACCATGAGCAACAAAAATAATGCCCTCATCGAGGCCGCAAAAATAGGAGACCAATTGGTTATCTATAATATTGGGAAGATCGGTTTTATGATCGGGAAAGGGATATCGACCTTACTGCACATCCTCAATCCAAACAAAGTTATTATCAGTGGTCGAGGAGCCGAGATTGGACATATTTTAGGCCCACAAATCCAAAACGCTATCAATGAATTCAGTATTCCCAGAATAGCCAAAATGACTGAAATAGAAATTTCAGGGCTACATAAAACTGCACAACAAAAAGGGACAGCTGCATTAGTTGTCGAACATTATATCAATCGCATTTTAACGAATTAAACTCTTTACTTAATTACCTAAAAAATGAGTCTATTTTACAAAAAAGCAGCGGGGTTAGCATTGGGCACAATATTTAGTGCTTCAGCCCTCTATGCGCAACAAACAATTACAGGTAAGGTATCCGATGACAAAGGGCCTATTTCAGGAGCCACTGTAGCAGTCAAAGGAACTACAAAAGCGACACAGACAAACGCCAGTGGATCATTTAGCATTGATGCAGCTCCAGGTGAAACCATCCGTGTATCAATCGTCGGATACAAAGCCCAAGAAATCGTGGTTGGCTCGACTAAAACGATTAATGTTACATTAATCTCAGATGCCTCAACATTAGGAGAGGTCGTCGTGACAGCCATGGGTATAAAAAGGGAGAAGAAAACATTGGGTTATTCTTTTCAGGAAGTTAAATCCGAACAATTGACAGATGCCAAAGAAACTAATGTTGCGAATGCATTGGTCGGTAAAGTTTCCGGACTTCAGGTAATAAAAGGTTCGGCAGGCCCAGCATCTTCGACGAAGATCACACTTCGTGGTAACAACTCACTTACAGGAGATAATCAACCATTAATCATTGTTGACGGTGTGCCGATGAACAATTTCCTTGGTGGTATGAAAGGAAATGGTGATAAAAATAACGATATGTGGAACCCCGCTACGGATATGGGTGGTGGTTTAGGTGACATCAACCCAGACGATATTGAAAGCATGTCCGTACTTAAAGGCGGTGCAGCATCCGCATTATACGGATCAAGAGCTGGTAATGGTGCCATCGTGATCACGACCAAATCGGGTAAAGCTCAAAAAGGCGCAGGTATCACCTACTCTTCAACAATCGGTCTTGAAACGATCTTCATGACACCGAATCTGCAAAATAGCTATGGACAAGGAAAAGACGGTGTTTATAATCCAATAAGTACAACGAGCTGGGGCGATAAAGTAAGCAAGGTATATGACAATATTGGCGCATACTTCAATACGGGGGTTAATCATACGCAAAACCTTGCTTTTCAACAACAGCTGGGCGAGACCAATATCTATTCTTCCGCAACTTATTTAAATGACCAAAGCAAGATTCCTGGATCTTCCTTAGAAAGAATCAATTTGATGACTAAGGTTACCTCATCATTTGGCCCTGATAAACGCTGGACCACTGATGTCAAGGTGCAGTACATGAATATGAACGCCAAAAACAGACCTATCTCTGGACAAAATAATTCGAATGTGTATAGCACATTGTTTACCATGCCTCGTTCCATGAATATCCTTGATTTCAAAAATCCATTGAATGCAGTCGGTGATATGGCTTGGTATGGAACAAGTGAGAATAAAACGATGAACCCTTATTGGTTGGAAAAATACCGTCTGAACAATGATATTCGTGATCGTTTTATCATGAATGGTAATATCAAATACAAATTCAATGACTGGTTAGATGCGGAAGCAAGATTTGGCCGTGATCAGTATACAACCAATTATGAAAACAAAACGTATGGTGGTAGCCCATTGATTACAGGTGGTAGTTATGGCGTGGGTAAAAACACATTCTTTGAAAACAACTTCACTGTTGCGTTAAATGCCCGTAAAGATAATTTGATCGGAAAATGGGGTGGATCTGCTTCCGTATTCGGACAAATTATGAAGACAAGATCAACTGGGATAGATGCAAGTACAGGCGAACTACAAGTACCAAATCTGTTTTACATCAATAACAGTAAGTCATTCCCAACAATTGAACAAAGTTTGTTACAAAAACAAATCAACTCACTGTATGCCACAGCTGAGATCAATTACGATAATTATTTATTCTTTAACGTGACCGGAAGAAATGACTGGTCATCTGCTTTAGGACTAGATAATAGATCATTCTTCTACCCTTCAGTAAGTGGGTCGTGGGTAATTTCGGATATGATTAACAAAACGGGAGGTTCATTACCGAGCTGGTTATCATTTGCGAAATTAAGAGGGTCTTATGCTGAAGTTGGTAATGATCTTCCATCCTTCCAATTGTACAATGTTTATAACATCGGAAAAGATCCAAATGGGAACACGACTGCTGGAATGGGAAATACCAAATATAGCCCGAGCATTCTGAGCGAACTTATCAAAACCATCGAGTTTGGTTTCGACACCCGTTTATTCAACAGCCGATTAGGTTTGGATTTTGCCTGGTATAAAACCAATGCGACCAACCAGCTGATCGATCTTCCAATGAACCCTTACAGTGGTTATGAATATGAAAAAATTAATGCCGGAAATATCCAAAACTCGGGTTTTGAAATCGTATTGGACGGAAGAATATTGACAAATAAAGATCAGTTAACATGGAATTCCAGCCTGAATTTTTCAAGAAACAGAAATAAGATCATCAGTCTTGCCGAAGGGGTAGATATGTATCCGTTGGGCTCTTATGACAATGTTTCGATCCGCGCCCTTGAAGGTGGATTGTATGGCGATATTTATGGTACCAAATTCTTAAGAGTTGAGGATCCGAACAGCGAATTTAACGGTCAATTGATCTTAAACGGCAGCGGATTACCACAGGCGGCAAGCGGTCTTCACAAACTTGGAAACCAAGCACCTAAAGCATTGGTAGGCTGGAACAATAATTTTGCTTACAAAAACTTTGGTTTAAGCTTCCAGGTAGACGGAAGATTTGGCGGTGAATTTTTCTCTGGAACAAATCTCAATCTACAGGCAAATGGTAGTGCTGCAGTCACAGCTCCAAATGGCGAACGCAATCCATTTGTAGTAGATGGCGTGATTGCCTCCAATGGATCTTACACAAAAAATACCGTGCAAACCACGCAACAATTATATTGGACGCAAGTGACTTCCACGTCAGGAAACTATGGTATTACGGAACAAAACGTATATGATGCCACCAATATCCGTTTGAGAAATGTGACATTAAGTTATAATTTTCCAAAAAGCATTCTTGGAAACAGCATCGTACAGCGTGCCAAAGTCAGCTTGACAGGAAATAATCTTTGGATGATTAAAAGCTATGCCAATGGTGTAGATCCAGAATCTGTATTTGCGATCAACTCCAATGCGACAGGCTTTGAGAACTTCTCTACACCAACATCCAGATCTTTCTTCCTTAATGTCACTTTAGGCTTCTAATCAACAAAAACGATAAATCATGAAAAATATCATATCAAAAATAGGTTTCGCAGTTCTTTTGGGAGGAGTAATCAGCTCATGCTCTAAATTCGATGAGATGAACGTCAATCCCTATAAAGCTAACGACGAACAAGTCAAAATCGAATTCTTTTTTAACAACTCACTTACTGGCGCACAACAAGATCCCAATATCGCTGAGCGTATCTTTGTGCTCGACTGGAAAACAACCGGAAGACAGCATATGACCAATGGTCTTGCAACGGGGACAGTAAATGATGATTGGTCTAAAGAATATTATAGATATTCAGCTGAATGGATCAAAAATGCGACTAAAGGAATTGAGATTGCCACCAATGAAATCAATGCCGGTACAGCGAAAGAATATACCAATAATTTACTACAGATTTCACGTATCTGGAGAGCATACCTGATCAGTGAGGTAACCGATAATTTTGGCCCTACTCCTATAGCTTTCGCAGAAGGCGTTAACCCAAAATACAGTTCAGTCAAAGATGTTTACTACTATCTTTTCGAGGAACTTAAAGATGCGACTTCCAAAATAAAACCCGGCATAAAGGTTCCTGACGATGTTGTCAAGTTTGACCGTGCGTATGGTTTTAATGACGAGAAGTGGATCAAATATGCCAACTCAATGCGGATGCGTCTGGCGATGCGCCTATCTGAGGTTGATGCAAACAAAGCAAAATCTGAATTCGAGGCTGCTGTTGCTACTAATAAGTACATCAGCAATACGGCGGACAATTTCACAGTTGCAGAGAAAGACGGTTGGGATCCATTGACTGGCGTTATGAGCCGCAGCTGGAATTATCAGGCACTTTCAGCTACATTAAACAACCTTTATCTTGGGTTGGGGGGTATTCAAACAGAAAAGCAGGTTGCTGATGAGTTGAAATCTTCGATCAAAGCCGAAAACTACATTGGTAAGCGCTACAGTAACCATTTTACCAGTATGACCAATGATCCTTCCGCAGGTTATTGGCTGGATGGTCTGCCAAATAAAATTGACCCTCGTGCGTTGAAGGCCTTCTTTATTCCGGGAGATTTTAACAACCGCAACTTCTTCGACAATGGTGACGACTCTAAAAAAACTGTAGACACCTTAGTAAATGGCAGTACGAAAATTGCTGTCAATACCAAATATACCTGGAATGCGTTTTCATTAGGTGACTGGGCAGCAAAAGGAACAAACAACCGATTGAGAAGCACATTGGTAGGTAAAGTTCCGGCGCTTGCAGTTCAGTTCAGAAGAAGTACAAATAGCCGTATTTTCTTTGCCAACTGGGAGACCTATTTCCTATTAGCCGAAGCATCGCTAAAAGGATGGATGACAAGGACATCTGCGCAGGAAGCCTATGAGAATGGTGTCAGAGCCAATTTCGATTACTGGGGCGTAGGTCAGTTTGCTTCCGAATACCTAAGCTCGACTGATTATAACAGAGTAGGTACTTCGGTTAGTTTCACACATATAGCAGAACCAGGTGATGCACATACCATGGATTACATTGATGGCTATACCAATGCTGCCGGTACAGTAAGCATTAAATATCCTGTCAATTCACTTTACAAAAATGGTACAGTACGCAATGATTTATTGACGAAGATCATTACTCAAAAATTCATTGCCAATTTACCTTGGTTACCATTGGAATCCTGGAATGATCAAAGAAGATTGGGTTTACCTTTCTATGAAAATCCTGCAATTGAAAATGCTTTACCAAACTTGCCTGATCTTACATCAGCAAACTTTATGACAAGCAGCATCAGATTCTTTCCACAACGATTAGCATTCCCATCGTCATTTAGGGATACTGATCCTGCTGAATACCAAAATGCGGTATCATTATTAGGTGGTGTGGATAAAGTATTGACTCCACTGTGGTGGGCAAAACAGAAATAAGTTTTTTCACCCAATGAATTATAATTAAGCCGGCTTATAGCCGGCTTTTTGTTTATCAAGCAACGAAAACCTTTTCGTATAGTTTTTGTTACAATTCTTCTATTTAAAGCCTCCTCAAAACAATAAAGAACAGGGTTTTTAGCTATAAAAACCGTTAAGTTCAAAATTCTTTTTAAAAATTTTAAAAAGAATTTTGAACTTAACATAAATAGTATATATCTTTAACATATCAAGCTTATAGAAAACCGAGGGATTCGGTATTTTTTTAAGCATATACTATGAAAAACCAGATTGACTTAAATTGATTAGAATTAAGTCATTTTTAAACTTAAGAGAACACAATACTACGAACACAATTTAACCAAATATGATCGTCGAGATTTTAAGAATGTTGTATTACAAGCCAATGCAACCGATTGCAGATATTGCAAATTCTTTGCGCCGAAGCATTCCATCTGTTACCAAACAGATGAATGACCTCATGACTAAAAATGTCATCGTAGAGAAAGGTTATGCCGCATCTACGGGTGGAAGAAAGGCTATACAATATATGCTCAATGAAGAGTTGAAGCACAGTATCATCAGCATTGCCATCGATCAATTTTACACGTCCATATCTTTAACTAACCTGAAAGCCGAAATAATTTCTTCCAAAAACAATATTCCAATTGATCTTAGTGACAGAAAAGCGACCGATGCCATATTAGAAGCTCTAAACATTTTCATTAACAGTAACCAGATCGATCTAAAACAGGTGATTGGTATTGGCGTCAGCATGCCCGGTTTCGTCGATACGGATACAGGTCTCAACGAATCTTATAACGAAGATTCCTCCTTATACAATATTAGAGAGTTGATAGAAAAGAAATTTCATCTTCCAACGATTATCGACAATGATTCACGTTGTGTTGCCTGGGCGGAGAAAAAATTTGGCAGTGCTCAGGATTCGTCTCATTCATTGGTGATCAATCTAAATTGGGGTGTAGGGTTAGGAATTTTAATAAACGATGATATATTCAAAGGCACATCAGGCTATGCTGGCGAATTTAGCCATATTCCACTTTCAGAAACGCTGACTTTATGTTCCTGTGGTAAAAGAGGCTGTTTAGAAGTCGAAGCATCCATTAGTGCTGCGGTCCGGAATATCGAACGGGATATAAAAAATGGGGAGTATTCAATTTATGAAAAACTTGCTGGGGAATATGTCAACAAAATCGAGGCATTAATAGAAGCTGTGCAAATCGGCGACCAGGTAGCAATTAATAATATCGGAAAAATAGGGTATCTACTCGGTAAAGGAATATCAACATTAATTCACATTCTAAATCCGAGCAAAATTATCATCAGTGGTAGAGGCGCCGAAATCGGGCATATTTTAGCTCCTCACATCCAAGTAGCAATAAACGAATACAGCATTCCCAAAATAGCCAAAAAGACAACATTAAGTATTTCCAGTCTACACAAAAAGGCACAACAGATTGGAACAACGGCCTTAGTCATAGAAAAATACATTACCAACATAATTAACTAACGTTTTTACACAAACACCTAAAACATGAGTCTATTTTACAAAAAAACTGCAGGATTGGCGTTATGTACACTTTTCAGTGCTACATCACTCTTCGCGCAGCAAAGCATTTCTGGAATAGTTTCAGATGCTAATGGACCTATCTCTGGTGCTACCGTTTCTGTAAAGGGAACAACTAGAGGTACGCAAACAGGCGCCAATGGGTCATTTACAATCCAAGCCGCACAAGGCGAAACCCTACGCATATCCATGGTCGGATATAAGTCTCAAGAGATTGTAGTTGGATCAACAAAAACAATTAACATTAAACTGACTGAAGATGCCTCCAATCTAGAGGAGGTAGTGGTAACAGCCATGGGGATTAAAAGAGCTCCCAAAGAGCTGGGTTATGCCATGAGCACCGTTGACTCGAAAGAGCTAACAAAAACTGGTTCTCCAAACTTTGCGGGGGCATTGTATGGTAAAGCACCAGGTGTTCGTATCTCGGCTGCACCGGGCGGTGCTACGTCAGGGATCAACATTAATATCCGGGGTACAAACTCGATTACAGGTACTTCTCAACCTCTTGTTATCATTGACGGGGTACCGATGCGCCAAAGTAGTTTTAATAATAGTGATTATTGGGGTGACCAACGTGCACGCGGTAACGGATTAGAAGATTTAAACCCAGAAGATATCGAGAGCATCTCGGTGCTAAAAGGAGCTTCCGCCGCTGCATTATATGGCTCTGAAGCGCTAAATGGTGTCGTTATGGTTACAACGAAATCTGGAAAAGGAGGAAAAGGATTTTCTATTGATTTCAATGCGACTTATACCCATGATCAAATAGCTTATCTACCAAGATTCCAGGATGTTCGTGGTCCGGGTTTTAGCCGGGAATATTCAAACCAAGGACAAGCGGAGGATAAATTTTTCTATTATGGGGCAGACAGAACGATTGACGGTGTAAATAGAGGAGTGTTAGCAGCAACGGTAAATTTTGGACCTAAATTCGATGGTCAACCCATTATTTCCTGGGACGGTAAGGTACGTCCATATGTCGCACAAAAATCGTACAATAAGTTATTCAATAACCCGAATAACACCATATTTAACTTTGCATTAGGACATGCTACCGAAAACTCAAATATTCGTTTTTCGTTAACACGTCAAGACAATCAAATGACTTCTTTGGACTCTTATAATAAAAAGAATGTCGCAAACTTAGCTGCAAATTTTAAACTTTGGCAGAAACTATCTACAGACGTTACTGTCAATTTCGTTAATCAGCATACGCATAATCGACCATTCCTTACTGATCGTCTAATCAACAACTTCACGGGAATGATCTCGACATTCGATAACCCAGAATGGTATCTTGATAAGTATCAAACGAGTTTAGGCTACAAATATGTAGTGGACGGCCCAAATGCACAGAGTCTAACTCCAGGAGAAAATCTAAAATACAATGGCTACAAAACGGATGTTTTAGACTATATGTGGAATGTAAAGGCGAAACAATATGATGAATATTCTAATCGTCTCATCGGATCCTTTACAAACACGTATCAAATTACCGATGACCTATCGGTACGCGCGCGCTTCTCGGCAGATGTTACTGGCGGTAGAATCGAAGATAAACAACCTAACGAACGTCCACTCGCATTTGAAAATACGGGATACTACTCCTTAAAAAATCAAAACGCTAATATTTATTATGCAGATTTCTTAGCATCGTATAGCAAACAAGTGACCAACGACATTAAACTTGGGGCAATGGTGGGTTATACTGCCACAAAAACATTGAGTACGGATGTAGAAGCTGCAACAAGTGGCGGCCTAAGCGTAAGAAACTGGTTTGATGTTAGCTCCTCTCTCAATCTAAGCAGAGGCTATAGTGTTAAACGGAACAGATTACAGGATGCAGTTTTTGGATCGTTAAATTTTAATTTAAAGAACTATTGGTTTGTTGAGGGTACATTGCGAAGAGAAGTTGTGTCAACGATGCACCCAGATCGTAATACATTATATTACCCTTCCGTCAATTCAAGTTTAATTTTGTCCGAGGCATTCAAGCTTCCCGAAGCTTTTAACTACGCAAAATTGAGAGGTTCATTCGGTATCGTGGGTAAATATCCGGAAATATACCGAAGCGCGTTAAGCTATAGTCAAAGTTCCTTAGGAAGCCAAGGTGGGACATTACCGGTACTTTATACAAATATTCCTACATCAAGCTTCGGAAACGAATTGATTAAACCCGAAAACAAACATGAATTTGAGTTCGGTCTAGAAACCAAAATGTTTAAAAATAGATTTGGTGTTGATCTTACGTATTATAATGGAAAGATCGTAGACCAGATCCTAGATTTTACACTTCCAATTTCATCAGGGTCATCATCGATTTTAGCGAATGTAGGGACACTTAGAAACAAAGGCTGGGAATTTGCAATTACCGGCGTACCAGTTCAAAATGAAAACTTTAAATGGAATTCGGTCTTAAACTTCGCATCCAATAAAAACGTTGTTGAAAAACTTCCAGGAGATGATTCTTTTTTACGACTTAGAGATTATGACGGTAGTGCAGCACAACTGATAGCTGTTGTAGGTCAATCCATGGGTGACATTATGGTACATCCTTATTCTACAGATGACAAAGGAAATAGAATTGTTTCAGACAATGGTTTATACAAATTAGATGCTGATAAATGGATTAAAGCAGGTAATGCCATGCCAAAAATCACCGGTGGATTCATCAATACATTTACGTACAAAAACTTCACTTTAGATGCCTTAATTGACTTCCGCTGGGGTGGTCAAGTTATGCCAACAGGTATCAATTGGATGGTTAGCCGTGGTTTATTAGAAGAAAGCTTAAATGCGATGGATACCGAACACGGAGGACTTAGTTACTATTTGGCTAACGGTAAAGGTGTAGCTACCAATGGAACTGCTGGGCCCAATGGAGAAAAGGTATTCCACGATGGTATGTTAATGGAGGGTGTATTGAGCAATGGCTCTGCAAACAACAATATTATTTCGCAAGCATATTACTATAACCAAACGTACAACTGGGGAGGACCTCAATATTCCAACGCAAATTATGGTTTGTACGTGAAGGATAATAATTACATCAAAATGCGCGAACTCTCCTTCGGATATAGACTTCCTGCATCTGTTGCATCCAAATTAAAAGCAAAAAACATTCAAATTTCAGCTTTCGGACGTAATTTATTCTTTATCTACCGAAGCATTAAAGATCTAGACCCTGAGCAAATGACAGGTGGATCCTATTGGGTAAATCAGGTAACCAATGCTGGTACAAGCCCTGCGACAAGAACATATGGTTTAATGTTAAGAGCAAGTTTCTAACTATGAAAATTAATAAATACTTTGTGATAGCGGGACTATGCACTGCTTCACTTTCGACAACAATATCTTGCAAAAAGACTTCTTTTGATGAGTTATACAGGGATCCATCGAAAGTAACGGAAACTACAATCGATAAACAATTCACTGGAATACTATTTACTTATCGTGAGCTAGTCATTCCCACATACCGCAACTATTTTGTAACACTTGCTCCAACTATCCATCGTCATATTCAGACAGTGGGTTGGCAGAATGCAGATGAGCAATTAACCCCCGGTGCTGCGGCAATAGATGACCGTTGGGAAAGATATTATCAGGGACTGGCTCAATTTAGAGAGTTTGAAAAAATATATAATGCTGCTCCGGAATCGGAAAAAAATGATAAAAAAATATTTTATCTGGCGGCAAAAATTTTCTTCTACGACATGACTCAACAACAAGTTGATCTGCATGGGGATATTCCTTGGAGCGAGGCTGGTAAATTGAGTACAAATGGAGGTGATTATACAATTTCGTATCCTAAATACGATAAAGCCACTGACATTTATACAACCATGTTAGATGATCTAAAAGCTATAAACAGTGAACTTACAAATATTAAAGTAGCACCCGGTATTTTAACGGGATTCCAAAATCAGGATTTGGTTAATTCGGGATCGATAGATTTATGGAAAAAGTATTGCAATTCATTGCGTCTCCGCATGTTAACCAGGGTTGGGCAAACGCAAGCTTTTTCTGCAAGAGCTAACCAAGAAATTGCGGACATCATAGCAAATGCTCCATTGGTACTTGATAACAAAGATAATATCCAAGTGGACATCTTTGACGTCGCTACGGATATTAATTCAAAAGGATTTAGGGATGCTATTGAGAGTTGGAATAACAATATTGCTGGTAAGGTTATGATTGACGATATGGTAGCTAAAGCAGACCCTAGATTACCTTATATGTTCGAGCCCGGTCCCGGTGCCGGTGGCAAATACATGGGATTAGATCCTGCCTTGGCTTCCGCGGCACAAGCCGAATTACTGATTAACACAACACAAAATCCTAGTAAAGTAACGACCTATAATCGTTCAACGTATTCTAGAAATCAATTTTTTCCTGGAGTGCTTATTACAGCTTCAGAAGTTAAATTTTTAATTGCAGAATTTAAATTGCGTTCGGGCAGTGATGCAGCCGCAAAAACCGCCTTTGAAGAGGGTATTAAAGCTTCAATTGGAATGCAACAAAATATACGCAAAGTAAGTAACAATAATGAAGTTGCTGCGCCTACCGCCCCTACCGGAGAACAAATAAGTAAATACATTTCAAATGTGGGTTGGGAAGGCAATAAGCTACAGCTTATTGCAATGCAAAAATGGTTACATTTTAACATCATTCAATCTGTGGAGAACTGGTCTGAAGTAAGACGGTTGAATTATCCAATATTCGCATTCCGTGTTGCTCCATCCGACAGACAAAAAACTGTACCGCTAAGATGGACAATAGGGACATCAGAATTATCTAATAATAGTACAAATTACGAGGCTGTCAAGGCTCAGGATAATGTCAATACCAAAATTTTCTGGGACGTTAACTAAACCAGATTCTACATCTACCAAACAGAAAGCCACTCTCGGGTGGCTTTCTTATTATCATTTTTATTATATTTATACATGCAAAAACTGACAACCATTATAGCAACCGCACTGCTGGCAACAACCTCTACATTGGTCTTTGGACAGGCACATAATGTATCGGGCGGCTATCAAAAACCTACCGATCCGCAGGTGATCGAAAACCTCGAACAATGGCAGGACATGAAATTCGGTCTCTTCATGCACTGGGGTACTTACAGTCAATGGGGGATTGTGGAAAGCTGGAGTATCTGTCCCGAAGATGAAGGCTGGACACAACGCAAACCCGAGCATGGTAAAACCTATTTTGAATACCTTAAGAATTACGAGAATTTACAGACAACATTCAACCCCACTGATTTTAATCCTCAAAAATGGGCGGATGCAGCCAAAGCAGCCGGAATGAAATATGTGGTCTTTACAACCAAACACCACGATGGCTTTGCAATGTTCGATACCAAGGAATCGGATTATAAGATTACCTCTACCAAAACACCCTTCTCCTCCAATCCAAAGGCAAACGTAACCAAAGAAATCTTCAATACATTTCGAAATGACGGTTTCAAGATCGGAGCTTATTTCTCCAAACCGGATTGGCACTCCGAATATTATTGGTGGCCTTACTTTCCACCAAAGGACAGAAATGTAAATTATGACCCCAAAAAATACCCTGAGCGTTGGCAGAAATTTAAAGATTTCACCTACAACCAGATCAATGAACTGACTTCGGAGTACGGAAAGGTGGATATTCTATGGTTGGATGGTGGACAGGTACGTCCTTTAGAAACTGTAGACAAATCTGTAGATTGGCAACGGACAATCAAAATGGACCAAAATATCGATATGGACCGTATTGGTGGGATGGCCAGAAAAAATCAACCGGGTATCATTGTTGTTGACCGCACTGTTCCAGGCAACTGGGAAAATTACGTCACTCCGGAACAGGCTATCCCCGAACATCCCTTGGATATCCCATGGGAAAGCTGTATCACGATGGGAGACTCCTTTAGCTATGTGCCCAATGACAACTACAAACCCACAAAGAAAATCGTCGAAACTCTCGTCAAGATTATTTCCCGTGGTGGCAACTATTTGCTTAATATAGCTCCTGGCCCTAAAGGTGATTATGACCAAGCCGCTTATGACCGGTTAAACGAACTATCTGCTTGGATGAAAATCAATCAGAATGCGGTCTATGCCACTCGTACCATCGCCCCATACCATCAGGGTGATTACTATTACACCAGAAGTAAAGACAGCAAGATCGTCAATGTATTCCACCTTTCGAATGGAGACGCTTATCAACAGCCAAATGAATACGTCTTTCAGGTACCCGACAATTTTAAGGTGAAAAAAATTACCATTCTCGGCCACAAAGGCCGCTTGGACTGGTCACAACACGACAACCAGATTACCTTGAGAAGTCCGGCTACAAGATTCAATTATGCAACCGCAATTCAATTGCTAAGCAAATAATAAAAAAAGCAGCTGACATAGGGTCAGCTGCTTTTTTCTGATTGCTGAAGCAGTGACCTATCCAGTAATTTGCCCGTATTTTTATTAATAACAGCTGCATTAAAAATACAAAACAGCCAGGATTCCAGCCTAAAAAAATATCCATTCAATTTCCGTCCGTTAGTTAGCGGCAATCAAAGCCTAATGAAACAAATAATCTTATTTTTAACAGTATTACTCTTTACATGTTATTCATGCAAAACCTATAAACCGCAAATAGTCTCATCCCAACAGATTTTTCAGGAAGGGCATGTAGATTTTAAGCAATGCCATGCTTCCACCATCCAATCCCTCGGTAAAGATAGTCTCCTAGCTTGCTGGTTCGGTGGTACACACGAATCCAATCCTGACGTGGTGATTTGGAGCTCCCGTTACGCAAACGGAAGATGGGATGCACCGGTTCAAGTTGCAGATGGCGTGTTGGAACATAAACGCTATCCGACCTGGAATCCCGTGCTCTACCAGTATCCGAATAGCGATTCTCTGTGTCTATTCTATAAAATTGGTCCTAATCCGCGCGAATGGAAAGGTTATGTCAAATACTCACTCGATAAAGGTCGTCATTGGTCTGCATCGCAGGCATTACCAGATGCTATTTTGGGACCGATCAAAAACAAACCATTGACATTGCCTAATGGTACTATACTGTCTCCTTCCAGCACCGAATCAAAAGAAGAAATCTGGAAAGCACATATAGAAATCAGTCGCGATCAGGGTAAAACCTGGGCTATTTCTAAAGTTCGACCAGATACAACGGTTCAAGTCATTCAGCCAAGTATACTACAACACCGGGACGGCCGCCTTCAGGTGCTCTGTCGCAGTAAAGAAAATAAAGTAATGAGTGCTTTTTCCGCTGACCAAGGTAAAAGCTGGGGGGAATGGCAAGCGACAAACCTGCTCAATCCCAATTCTGCAACCGACGCCATCCATTTAAATAACGGTCTATTTATGATCGTATACAATCCGGCCATCGCTGGCAACGACTGGTGGGAAGGACGCACAAAACTGCATGTCGCCATATCAAAGGATGGCTTACAGTGGAAAGATGTCCTCACCCTTGAAGATGGGATAAAGAACGATGAGTATTCTTATCCGACAATTATTCAGGACACAAACGGTCTTATCCATATCACCTATACCTGGAATAGAAAGAATATTAAACACATTGTCCTTAAATAATAAAAGGGGAGCTAGTAAAACTAGCTCCCCTTTTATTATCAAGTCATTTTAATAATCCCTCTTTAGCTCCATCTCCCCTTTCAACCGGATATCGTCGGAAGATGTCCCCACCAGCAACTTAAATTTCCCCTTCTCTGTTTTCCACGCATGATCCACATTCCATAATCTAAGGTCTTCTTTGCTCAGCTGAAACGTGTACCGCTCTTTCTTTCCTGCAGCGATCGCTTTACGTTCGAACTGTTTTAACTGCATTACCGGCGTTACTACCGAACTCACCTCATCGACAACATATAATTGTGCCACTTCATCACCGGCCAGACTTCCTTTATTTTCTACATCAAAAGATACCGTACAGACAAAATCATCTGCACCTTCAGTCAGCCCCACCTGTAGATTGCTGTAATCAAATTTACTATAGCTTAATCCATAACCAAAAGCATATAGCGGTTTAGCGGACATCTCCACATAATCATGATGCTTCGGCTTTGTATGATTATAGTGTACCGGAAGCTGACCAACCGAACGTGGTACCGAAATCGGCAGCCTACCGGCTGGATTATAATCGCCAAACAGCACATCTGCGATTGCCAATCCTCCTTCCTGCCCCGGATACCAGGCATTCACGATAGCCGGGATATGTTCTGCTGCCCAATTCAGATTGAGCGGTCTGCCCATTATCGTCACCAGCACGACTGGTTTTCCGGTTGCCTGGATCGCTTTCATCAGTTTTAATTGATCGCCCATCATATCCAATGAAACGCGATCAAATCCTTCCCCGCTTTCCATGTCACTGACGGTATTGGGGTCAACATTGGCAGCTCCTGTTGCTTGGTAGGAAGTTTTGAAATCCCGCGCACTAGAGCCTCCAAGGATCAACACCACGACATCGGCTTGCTGTGCAGCAGCCACCGCAGCCGGAATATCGGATTGCGTCGTATCACGGATCGCACAACCTTTCACATAATCAACTTGGGTGCCTTTACTCACAGCTGCCTGAATTCCGGTCAATACGGTCTGTACTTTGCCATCGGCCTGTGGCGCGGTATAATCACCCAATTGATTATAACCGTTGTCGGCATTCGGTCCAATAACCGCGATCCGTTTCAATGATTTGCTTAAGGGTAATATATTTTGCTCGTTTTTCAGCAAGATAATAGATTCCTTCGCAACCGCTCTCGCCACAGCCTTATTTTCAGCTGTCGCAACTTTTTGGGCAACCTGTTTCTCGTCCACGTAGGGCTGGTCGAATAGTCCAAGATTAAACTTCATCCGTAATACACGGGCTACCGCGGTATCCAATACTGCGGGTTCCACTAAACCTTGCTGTACAGCTTTCAAAAGATTCGGGCCATACCCCGATCCGCTCAAGTCAACATCCAATCCCGCATGTATACTTTGCGAAGCGGCTTCCTCCGCTGTGGCAGCTGTCGCATGCCCCCCATTGAGTCCAGAGATACTTAATAAATCGGATACCACAAATCCCTTAAAACCCCAATCTTTACGAAGGATATCCTTTAGCAACCAGGGATTGGACGAGCAGGGAACTCCATCAATACTATTATATGCCGTCATCACCGAGCCCGCACCGGATTTTACAGCTTTTTCGAAAGGTGGTAAAAAATACTGTCTGAGACTCCTTTCACCAAATGATACCGATTCACCATTGTGCCCTCCATCTGGCGCCGCATAAGCGACAAAATGTTTTAACGTACCAATAATTTTATCCCGTTGCCCAAGTTTCTCACCCTGAAAACCACGGATCATTGCAGCTCCCATCTGCCCCGTTAGGTAAGGATCCTCGCCATACGTTTCCTCTGTTCGCGACCATCGAGGGTCTCGCGCAAGATCCAGAACTGGGCCATAGCCATTTTTTCCACCTACAGCATATGTTTCCTGTGCGATTGTTGAGGCCATACGCTGAATCAAAACAGGATTCCAGGTACTCGCCTGACCTATAGCCGTCGGGAATACCGTCGCACCAATCGCCATATGTCCATGTGGTGCTTCCTCGGATAGCAGCAATGGGATTCCCAAGCGGGTACTATCCAACATGTACCGTTGAATGGCGTTAGTTGCACGTGCAGCTTCTACAGGACTAAGCCCGTTCAGCAGTGTTTTTTGCGTCCAGGGATCGGCGCGTAGCGTTGCCCATAGCAATCCAATATGCTGCTCTTTTGCGGCTTTCCTTAATTTGTCACTCACTCCTACCTGTTTACCTTTCTTCGCGTACATATCCCACCCAAGCAATTTGCTCAGCTGCCCCACCTTTTCTTCTACAGTCATCCGACCCAAAAGATCTTGCACCCGTCGTTCTGTTCCAAGCTTACTATCCTTATAAGGGAATTTTTGTGCTTGGAGCTGAGGATAAAGTAAAGTGGACATCGCCGTCAAAAGTAGTATTCGGAGTTTCATAAGTTTAAAATTACCGGAGTTATGCAACCGGTTTCCAAAGGACTAAAATAAGGATTTACAGCTAATAATCAAGATAATTTTTCTGTTATAGAAATTTCAGTAATAGAATCAGAGAACTAATCAAAATTAAATTCATGCAGTAATTAACGATGATTTTTAATATGAATCTTTAACAATATAGTGAATATGGTTAAGAAAGTAGTAGCACACATGCATAATTACGAGGCCACTGATGATGTTAGAAATTGAGCAATGAATTAAAAAGATTACTAACTGTTCATAAAGATGTACAATTCATTGCATGTAAAAAGAGATCATCTATCATTAAATAAAAAAGAGACGGCAAGCCGTCTCTCCATTCATGTGTTATAGGAATGCTACTTTATTTATTTTCTTTACTTTTTCCCTTAAAATAATATGCCTTGGGAATAACGAGAGCAACAGGGTTATTATTTCGATAGGTTAAGACCAAATAATCTCCGTCCACAAGGACACCATAGCTTTCGTACTGATCGCTATCAGCAAATTTAATGCTTTTTTTCTCCTTGTCATAAGTAAAAGACCGCTCCAACTTTCCATCTAAAATAGACTGCTCAAAGGTTGGTTTATTGGATTCACAAAGCTCATTTCCACGCTCCAGCTTTAATTTTTGAAAATCACTGCCAAAAGAAAACGAATAAATGTTGTCCCTTTCACAATCTTCCGGTTTATAATGGTATAGCTCGTCTTTCGCATCACCATTCGCGAATGTAGGAACCCAATCATAGACCTCTAATTGTTTTTTCACATCGTCCGGTGCTATTTTTTCCGGACTAATGGTATCCTTACTGCAGCCGCAAAACAAAATCAACACTAAAATTCCGCTAAATAATTTATTCATATTGGTTCTTATTTAGTTTTAATTTTATAACGTTTGAATATAGTTGGCTGCTACAGTGCATAGATACTTTTTAACCAAAGAGATAAAAAACTATTGTTTTCCCCAATAACTCCTACCGCAAACAATCCGCAGACAGCGCGTACAACTAAATGGAGTATTATAGATCCTTAAGAAATACGCAATAACTACTGGTCTTTATCAAAAAAAATGTCTCGTTAATACATAATAAAAAAAATGTTAACAACCATGTTAATTAACTGACTATCAAAATACATTTTGTTGATAACATTTTACCACTGATGTTTCTGAAAAACCAACACTCTTCAAAAAAAAGAGTCACTTCAAAAAAAATCATGCTGTTCGCCAAGGGTAAAATAAAAGTTAGCTGTCATAGAGATAAAGCTTAATCAATATGAAACTAACATCCATCGTAATAATTGCACTGGCCGCCCCAACCACACAGTCATTTGCGCAGGTACAAGATTCGACGAAGACAAATCGACAGGTGGTGACCGAGACCGTCAAAGGCACTGTCCTGGACAAAAATACAAGGCTACCGCTGATCGGTGCCACCATCATACTTTCTTCCAATGGCGGAACAAAAACTGTTAGCACGGATCAACAGGGCGTATTTAAGCTTCAACAAGTTCCAGTAGGACGCCAGGTCCTACAGGTGCGGATGGCGGGATATAGGCAGGAAGAATTATCGGAGCTGCTCATTACCTCTGGGCGTGAGAATATACTTAACATTGAAATGGAGCCGCAGGCGAATACGCTGAACGAAGCGGTGGTCTATGCCAATACAGGAAAGCAGCCCTTAAATCAAATGGCGATGACCAGTGGCCGCTCCTTTTCACCTGAGGAGACCAACCGTTATGCCGGCGCTTTCTTTGACCCGGCAAGAATGGCACAGAGCTTTCCCGGCGCCGTGGCAGGTGGTGACGATAATGAGATAATTGTACGTGGAAATTCTCCAAAAAGCTTACAATGGCGATTGGAAGGCATTGAAATTGTCAATCCCAATCACTTCGGGGCCGAAGGTGCCGCTGGTGGCGGGATCAGCATGCTCAATACGATGGTTTTGGGAAAATCTGATTTCTATACGGGTGGATTGGCCGCTGAATACAACAATGCGATATCGGGGGTATTTGACCTTAGATTTAGAAGGGGAAATACCGATAAACGCGAATACACATTCAATGTCGGGGTGCTGGGGGTAGGTGCAACCTTAGAAGGCCCTTTCAAAAAGGGAAGTGATGCATCCTATTTGATCAGCTACCGATACTCCTCATTGAGCCTATTGGAAAAAATCGGTGTAAAAGTCTCAGATACCGGTATCCCGAAATATCAGGATCTCTCCTTCAATTTTGTATTTCCAACCAAAAAAGCCGGAACATTTTCGCTATTTGGGATCGGCGGTCTGGGGACAGTCAAAGAAACTGCCAAACGCGATTTCCAAAAATGGGAAGAGCGAACAGATGCGCAGGACATGAACCTGGGATTTAACGCCGGTAGTGCCGGACTAAAACATCAATATATCGCCAACGATCGATTGTATTTCACCAATATTATCTCTGCCTCGATCAGCCGCAATTCCAATAAAACTGATACCCTGACACAGGATTACGTAGCCAGTCTATATCACAAGGATAAATTTACAAATACGGCAATCCGCTATGCCGGTAGTCTCAATTACAGAGCAAGCAGCAGCAATACCATCCGCGCAGGTATCAACGCCAGCTTACTGCGCTATGATCTCTATGCCCTGACCTATGACACTGAACTTGCGGCATTAAAAGAACGGATCAATGAAAACGGCAGCACCAGTACCTACGATGCTTTTGCACAGCTCAAAACTGAATTATCCGATCGCCTGACCCTAAACACGGGTATACACGCCAACTATTTTGCCTTAAGCAAAAGTTGGACTGCAGAACCGCGTCTAGGCTTGAACTGGAAAATCGCGTCGGACCAAACCATATCTTTTGGTACCGGGCTGTACAATCGTCTAGAACCACTCAGCTATTATTTTGCAAAGAGTGGAAACGGTCAAAACACAACAGCTCCTACTGCGCTATCACCCACCAAATCTGCTCAGGCTGTCATTGGCTATGAAAAAAATCTAAACCGTACGCTGAGATTCAAAACCGAAGCCTATTATCAACATTTATATAATGTTCCGGTTTCCTCAGATCCAGAAATGAATTTCTCCCTGCTCAACGTATCGGATATTTCGGCTATCGGCACATCCACTTATCGCCAACTGATCAATAAAGGAACAGGCAAAAACTATGGGATCGAGTTAACGCTTGAAAAATCACTTAGCAAAGGTTATTATTTTATGGCCACCACTTCGGTATTTGATTCTAAATTCAAAGCACTTAATGGCAAGGAATATAATACCACATTTAACACCCGCTATGTTGCCAATCTGTTATTAGGAAAGGAATGGACGGTCGGGAAAAATAAAAATAACCTATTTGGTATGAATGCCAAACTGATCTATGCCGGCGGCAGAAAATACTCGCCAGTGCTGGAAGAAGAATCTTTGCGACTGGATGAGGAAATCATCGATCAGAGCCGGATCAATACCTTAACTGCTGATCCCTATATCCGATTGGATTTTTCATCCAGTTATCGGATCAATCGTAAAAAAGTGAGTCATCTCATTATCCTGGATATTCAAAACCTCCTCAACAGGGAGAATACAGTCGGGATGCATTACAATTTCAGCAAACGTATTATCGAACCGCAAAAATGGACCGGTATTATCCCAACCATCAATTATCGGATTGAGTTCTAAACGAAGGCTAGAAAGCCCTGTGATATAAATAGCTTGTTTCCTAAAATCAATTTAGGAAACAAGCTATTCATTTACCAGCTTAGCTGTTAACACTGTTTTTAAAACCTGTACCCCACAGATACTCCAAAAGAACGATTTCTTAGTGATCCCTCAGGTTTATAATCGCCCCATTTTGATTCCAGGTTAGCAATCCCTTTTTGAAACTCCATGCCAAAAAGATAATGTCGCCTGAATAGATAGTTTACCTTGGCCCGAACACCGTAGTCAAATGATTTTCCAAGGATATAATCCCCGTAATCAGCTATGCTCGCATCATTTTGAAACTTAATATCACCTTTCTGACCAATACCAATATCATCCATATAGACCTCTTCCGAGGTTTTCCATTTTCCCCCTAATCCATAGCCGATATAGGGCCCAAGTCCAAATTGCAATTGATCGTTACCGACTGTTGAATTAAAAACAAAATCAACAGGCAGCTCCAGATAGGAAGTATTAGCTTTAAAATTCTCGCCCCAGCCTATGGTTTCACCTTCATTTCGTTCAAAGCCACGTCTGGCAAATACGAATGCTGGCTCAATAGCGAAATGCTCGCTCATTCTTATCGTCGGACCTATTCCCAAATACAGACCTCCGACCGATTCAGTATTGGCTTTATTCCCATCTTTATTTTTTGCATCAACATTCGAGAAATTCAGGCCTGCTTTCACATTCCATTTTGTCTGTGCATGGACGAGAAAGCTCCCCACCGACAGGCATAATAACAACGACAGTTTTTTGATAGTTATCATAAAAGAAATAGGTTTATATAATCCTTATTATTAACGATAAACAGATGTAAACCGCTACTGTTGATTATCAATTTAAGGAATAAATACGATTTTACCACAAATCTGATTTATTTTCAGCTATTATATCGGTTCAAAACAAGGCCATTTCTTTACGAAAACGATTGCGAAGAAAGCGTAAAATCAATGGCAGCGAATGCCGTAAATTCACTGTACAGAAAATTCGTTTTTTCATCCAATTAAATCTAACAAAGCCTATGATTAAGATCCAAAACGCATCCTTTGCGAAAAATCGCTGGGTGCACGCGGCAATTCCATTATCCTGCCTGTTGGTCGTATCCAATCTGGCAGCATCCCAGGCCGCCCCTTCGGCGTCTAAATTTATGCCGAGTAAACTTTCACTAGCTATACAACAAAATTCCATTCAAGGTAAAGTTGTGGACAACGAAGGCAAGGGGATCGCAAATGTAACGATCCAGATTAAAGGAACCAATCAAGCCACATCAACCAATGCAACCGGTTCCTTCGAACTCAATAGCCAACAGAAAGAGGTCACCTTGGTCGTGAGAAGTATTGGCTATAAAGCCATTGAAACGACAGCCCGTGCAGGTTCACCTTTAACCATCACATTGGATAAAGAATCCAAAGGGCTCGAAGAAGTTGTCGTCGTTGGTTTCGGTACCCAGAAAAAAGAAAATGTAACCGGTTCGGTATCCTCTGTTCAAATGTCTGAAGTCCTGGAAAGCAGACCTGTCACCTCCCTATCAGCAGGTTTAGCAGGTCAGGCACCCGGTCTATATGTCAATCAGGGCTCGGGTAGACCCGGGAGCGACGGTGGTACCCTTCGGGTACGCGGCCAGGGAACATTGAATAACGCCAATCCGCTTGTCGTGATCGATGGTGTGATCGGCGATATGAACCTCATCAATCCGCAGGACGTCGAAAGTATTTCGGTATTAAAAGATGCCGCATCGGCTTCTATTTACGGCTCCCGCGCGGCTAACGGAGTAATCCTCATCACGACGAAAAAGGGGAAGACCGAGCAGTTTAAGGTGACCTATAATAATTATTTCTCTAGCCAGAAACCTTCCAATACCATCCATATGGTTTCTAACTATGCTAATTATATGGAGCTGATCAATGAAGGCTACAAAAATGGGGATCCAAATGCCAAACCTACATTTTCGCAGGAGAAAATAGACCTCTGGCGACAAAATGCTGGTCAGGATCCATTGAAGTATCCCAATACAGATTGGGTTTCTGATCTCTTCCAAAACAAGATCAGCCAAAACCACAATTTGTCCTTTACTGGCGGAAGTGAAAAAATCAAGTTCTTTGGCTCCTACGGTCTATTGAACAATCCTGGAATTATCGAGCAGGCAACCTATAAACGTCATACTGGACGTATCAATCTGGAAGCCGATGTAAAACCCTGGCTGACCTTGGGCGCGAATATCAACGGTGTTGTATCAAAGACCGATATCGGTACCAATATCATTGATGATGTATTCACCTTTGCGGGGGCTAGTACCCCAGGGATGGTGCTAAGAGCGCCAGATGGCCGATTTGGCTCACCCAACAACCCAGAGGACGACCCACAATCCAACAATGTGCTTCATCGCTTATACGGACAAAAAGGCAATATCAATAAGAATCGCTTTGTATCACGTTTTTATGGAAAGTTAAAACCGATCGAAGGTCTTTCCATCGAAGGTTCATACACGTATACTTATGATGATGATTTTATCTATTCACAGCCTGTTTTTAATGACCGTTGGAATTTCCTGACAAATACTGTCGCCACTGCAGGTACTGGTCGTTCCTCCGTGACCAATGAGTCTGTTAAATCATATCGTTATTATATGGATGGGATTGCCAAATACAAGAATACTTTGTTTGAGAAATTAAACTATGAAGTGATGGTGGGGGCCAGTCAGGAATATTTTAAAGATGGTTGGTTTGCGGCATCCAAACTTGATCTCGTCGATCCCTCACTGACGGTATTAAACGCGGCGACCATGGATGCTTCCGCCTCAGGAAACATTACGGATTGGGCCATGCGTTCCTTCTTCGGTCGGCTTAACCTCTCCTGGGACGATAAATACCTCCTGGAGGCCAATCTCCGTACGGACGGCTCCTCTCGCTTTATGACGGGAAAAAGCAGATGGGGGACCTTCCCTTCGGCATCTTTTGGCTGGAAGATCTCTTCCGAGGATTTCTATGATGTCAAATGGATGCCAAGTCTTAAGTTCCGTGCCTCCTATGGTGCACTGGGTAACAATGGCACTTCAGATGCATCCTTCCGCAGGGACGCAAATATTAACAATTACGAATATTTGACATTGTACAATCCAGCCAACTACATCCTAAACAATCAACTCTATGTTGGGTTTGCACAGACAGTGTTGAGCAACCCCCTCTTGACCTGGGAAAACACCTATATCCTGAATGCGGGACTGGATTTTGACCTCTTCAATTACAAACTGAATGGTTCCATTGACGTCTTCAATAAAGTAACCAACAATATCCTGATCAACCTCCCAGCACCTTTGGTTGCCGGAAATGCCACCATACCACGTACCAATGCTGCGAAAGTACGTAATAATGGTATTGAACTTAACCTTAATTACCGCGATAAGATCGGTGACGACTTCAAGTTCAACATTGGTGGTAACTTTACCTTCATCGACAATAAAGTAGTCAAGTTTAAGGGTAACGACAAATCTATTTCGGGATCCAATTTAATTCAGGAGGGTTATGCCATCAACACGCAGTATATACTATTGACCGATAGGATCTTGCAGACCGATGCGGATATGCAGCTTGTACAACAAATGATCGATAATGCACCTACTGATCCGAATACAAATCAAAAAGTAAACCCTTTTGCATCCTATGGAACGCCAAAAAAAGGCGATTTACTGTATCGGGATACCAATGGTGATGGCGTCATTAATGACAATGACCGTGTACCTGTCGGACATGGTACCGCACCACGGATCACTTATGGCTTTAATATGGGATTCGATTACAAAGGCTTCGACTTTTCCGTTTTCCTACAGGGTAATGCCGGCAATAAAGCGGTATGGATAGATAATTATTACACACCTACTGTACGTTGGGGTTACCAGATCAATCAGGAGATCGCGGATGGCCGATGGACCGAAGGAGCTACTGATGCTAAGTTCCCGCGGTTATTACCATACACCGATACAAGAAATATCAAAAACAGTGATTTCTGGTTACAGAACAAGGCCTTTATCCGTGTAAAAAATATTCAGCTCGGCTACACGATTCCGAATGAGATTACCAAACGGATCCAGGTTCAGAATCTACGTGTTTTTGGCTCACTTGAAAACTTTTGGACGATTACCAAATATAAGGGCTTCGATCCCGAGGTGAGTGGTACCAATTACCCTACAATGAAACAGGCTGTTTTCGGTCTTAGTTTAACATTTTAAGTTGTCAACTATCATGAAAAAGATTTCACTACTCATAGCTGGATGCATTGCATTATCATCTTGTTATAAACTCGATACAACACCCTACAGTCAGGTCAGTGCCGATACATTCTGGCAAAATGAAGACCAGGCACTCGCTGGAATACTCGGTTGCTACAATGATCTCAAAAAGGAAGCGACCTTCGGTTTACAATTTTCCTATGACGGACTCAGTGATATTGGACTTGGCTATGATCCTCCGGGCCTTGGCGAGGTGATCAGCGGTACATTTACAGATCGCTCATCCATTATCGTGGATAGGTGGCAGGCAGGGTATGACCTGATCCAACGCTGTAACCATGCTATCGCCCATATTCAGCCCATGACCATAGACAAAGCGAAACAGGAAGGTTTTATTGCCGAAGCTAGATTTCTTCGGGCGCTGATGTATTTTCAATTGACAAACCTCTATGGGGCTTTGCCTATATATGATGAGACCGTCGATCTGAACAAAGATTTCAGTTCACTCAAAAATAGCCGTTCTTCGGTTGAAGATGTCAGGAAATTTATCCTCGCCGACCTCAACTACGCTGTCGATAAGCTACCCGTAACGTATGATGCCAAACATTATGGCCGAATCACAAAGGGTGCAGCTTATGCATTAAGAGGTAAAGTAACCCTATACAACAAAGATTGGACCTCGGCAATCCGGGATTTCGAAGAGGTTGTCTACAATAAAACGAACAACTACGGTTATAACCTGCATGCAAACTATGCGACTTTATTTACGCCAGAGGGGGACCAATCCACTGAAATGATCTTTGCGATACAGAACATGGGCGGAACCGGGTTTCCTTATGGGATGCCTATGGCCTGGTATATGGGAACAAGATCAACTTTTGGCAGTGACTGGAACAACTGCTTGCCAAGCACCCGGCTTGCAGACCGCTATGAAAATCGGGACGGTAGCCCTTTCAACTGGAATGACCATTTCCCCAATTATAATGCCGACAACGCTGTCAAAAAACAGGCGATGGAATCCACGCAATCCGGTGGGGTATTGACAAAGGTACCGGACACGGCCAAGATACGTCAGATCTATGCCAACCGCGATCCACGGATGAATCAGACGCTTATTGTCCCTTATTCACATTATTTGGGCTGGAATGCCAACAAAGAACGTGACATGCAATTTATTCTCGCAACAGGGGTAAATGAAAATTTCGGACAGATTCGTAATAACCGCGGCTGGTATACCTACTTATGGCGCAAATTTGTCCCTGAAGGTAACCTTAAAGGCGCTATTACCGACCGCGCACATACACCGATCAACTTCCCGATCCTTCGTTTGGCAGACGTATTGTTGATGCTCTCCGAAGCCTACAACGAAACCAATCAGCTTGACAAAGCAATCACCGAACTGAATAAAGTCCGTACACGTGCAAAAATGCCGGCCTTAAACAGTGGCAGTTCGTTTTTAGTCGTGAATAATAAAACGGAGATGAGTAAGCGTATTCAGCACGAACGTGCAGTCGAACTTGCAGGAGAAGGCTGGCGTTATTTTGACCTCAAACGTTGGAACCTATTGGAAGATCTGTCGAAGGGCATTATCGAAAAGGGCATTACCGGTGATAATCTCGTTACCAGGGGATATCAAACCCGACATAAACTCTGGCCAGTGCCGGGACAAGAAATAGAGATGAATGCCGCTCTTCTACCCCAAAATCAAGATTGGTAAACATGAGAAGATATCTAATCCTATTCTTTTACCTCAGTAGTCTCTCTTTTCAGGGACTACTGGGAAAAGAATTAAAGCTACTCACAGACACTTTTAAACAGGAAGATCTCAAGCTCAGCCTGAGCCGCGACAAGTCTTGGATTCCCTACCCAGACTATTCCGATCGCAAAGCATGGGATCAGCTGATAGCCCCCTTTCGGGAAGAGGTTATCGCGAAAGGAGACAAAGCCTTAAACTATCAATGGCAGGTCGTTAAAGCAACCGATTATCTGGAATATGAACGTTCGGGCAATCGCAATATGATGGAAAAGCCGATGAATGAAAACTGCTCTGCCCTCACCAATCTATTGTTAGCCGAGTTGGCAGAAGGGAAAGGACGTTACATCGATCAGATCCTAAACGGTACCTGGCATATGACCGAGATGTCAACCTGGTCATTATCGGCCCACCTACCCGCTTTCCAATCCAGCAAAAGATCGCTTCCACAGGAACGCACACACGTGATCGACCTGATGGCTGGCGATGTAGGATCCTTACTCTCATGGATACATTATTTCTTTCGGGATACCTTCAATACCATCAATCCCGAAATTAGTGTTCGCTTAAAACAGCACATCCAACAACGCATTATACAGCCCTATCTCGACCGCAACGATATGTGGTGGCAGGGCTTTGAACTCAAGGGAAATCAACTGGTCAACAACTGGAACCCCTGGTGCAATTTTAATGTACTTACCTGCCTATTGCTGGTGGAAGACAATCCGGATGTTCAACTGAGCGGGATCTATAAAACAATGACCTCGGTCGATCGCTTTACCGACTATATCAAAAAAGACGGAGCCTGCGAGGAAGGACCGTCCTATTGGGGGCATGCGGCCGGTAAGCTATACGATTACCTGAAGATCCTTGCCCTGGCAACACAAAACAAGATCAGTATCTTTGACAAGCCACTTATCCGCGATATGGGTGAATACATCGCCCAATCGTATATCGGCGGTGACAGATGGGTGGTCAATTTTGCGGATGCCTCCGCCAAAGGTGGTGGGGATCCGCTACTCATCTATCGTTATGGGCAAGATGTACATAGTACCGAAATGATGCAATTTGCGCGATATATGAAAGACCTTGGCGGTAAAGGTGCCGGCTTCAAACCAACACGGGATATCTTCCGTGCATTTGAAGACCTACGCTGTTTTCCACAGCTTCAGCACACACAGGCAGCACTTCCTCAAAATGCCTTTAAGTGGTATCCGGAAACGCAGTTTCTCTATCTGAAAAAGGCAGGTTTTTTCCTCGCCGCCAAGGGTGGTTTTAACAATGAGAGCCACAACCATAACGATGTCGGAAGTTTTATTCTATACCAGGACCAGCAGCCCCTTTTTATTGATGCCGGTGTCGGAACCTACACGAAAAAAACATTTAGCGACGACCGCTATAGTATCTGGACCATGCAGGGGGCCTACCACAACCTCCCACTGATCAATGGCGCTGATCAGGCCTTTGGTAAGGAATATAAAGCCGAAAATGTGGTATTCCTACCTGAACAGAATAAATTCCAGCTTGATATCGGGAAAGCCTATCCAAAGACAGCCAATATTGAACATTGGATCAGAAGTTACAGCCTGACAGCCGAAGGTCTGACCATTGCGGACGAGTTTAAGATCAAAAATCCGACTCAGTCCAATATTGTTCATTTTTTAGTTTCAAGAGAACCTCAGATCAACAAGGGCGTGATTGTGTTGGGCGACGATCTGGCCGCATTGCATTTTAATCCCGCACAGTTCACTGCTTCCTACGAGGCTATTCCGCAGGATGATCCTCGTCTGGGTCAGGTATGGGGCAAGCAGCTTTACCGCATCAGCCTCAAGGCCAAAAGTATCAAATCGACAGGAAAATATAGTTTTATCATTAAAAAACCCAAATGAAAAGAAGAAATTGGATTCAAGCCGTAACATTAACGACCGCAGGAGCGTTAATGAACAGCCGCTTACTTGGTCAAAGCAAATCCGGCGGTTCAGCAACGCAACCTTCTACTGACGATCGTGCGTATTGGGTGTCTATTTTAACAAAAATGGCCACTCCTATTCTCGATCGAATCAGCAAAGAGCGCTTTCGCGCGGAAATGCCAATTGTCAAAAGTGAAACTTATGACTATATAGATCCCAGTGTGGGATATTTGGAAGCCTTTGGCCGATTATTGGCCGGTATGGCTCCATGGCTGGCTCTTCCAGACGATAAAACCGCAGAAGGGAAGTTGCGTGCTCAATTTAAACAACAAGCCTTGCTGGGCATACAACATGGCGTAAATCCTGCTTCGGCTGATTATTTCTCCTGGCGTAGCAAGTCCAAGCAACCACTGGTGGATGCGGCACATTTGGCGCAGGCATTTATGCGTGCCCCAAAAGCATTATGGGACCCGTTGCCGCAGACAACAAAGCAACAGGTTATTACTGAATTAAAACACTTGCGTTGGGTTAAACCTAACGAAAGCAACTGGCTATTATTTGCCGCAATGACCGAAACTTTTCTCTACAGTATCGGTGAAGATTGTGCCCGTGAGAAAATAGACTATGCGGTGAACAAATTTGATCAGGAATGGTACGTCGGCGACGGCTGGTATAGCGACGGAGCACGATTTAGTTTTGATCATTACAATGGCTATGTCATCCATTGTATGCAAGTAGAGACCTTAAAAAATAACCTTAGCGCCGATGCAAAGTACCAACCCATGTATGACCGTGCTTATAAACGTATGCAACGTTATGCGCATCATCTGGAGCGCATGATTTCACCCGAAGGCACCTACCCTGTTGTCGGGCGGAGTGCAACATACAGAAATGCAGCCTTCCAACCCCTGGCTGCGGTCGCACTCGATGGGAAACTCCCTCCAGATCTTTCCAATGGACAGGTGCGCGCAGCATTGACAGCAGTCCTCAAGCACATCTACGCCGATCGCATTTTTCATGAGGATGGCTGGATGGCACTGGGATTTCTCAATGCCGATCAGGGAAAGATAGCAGACAGCTATACGAACTCCGGTTCGCTCTATACTGCCTCCCTCTCATTTTTACCGCTAGGGCTGCCGCCGACGCATGCTTTTTGGTCTGATGCTGCTGCACAATGGAGCTCGCAAAAAGCTTTTGCAGGTTTACCTTTTCCAAAAGATTATTATGTAACTTACTAATAAATAATACGATCAAGGTAGCATACCTGTCAGTTCATTTATATCCGCGAGACTATATATACTACCAAGGCAGCATGATTACCTTAAAAAATAACTGATGAACAAATAATGATACAGATGAAAAAAAGAAAAACCAGTTTAAAAACAATCCTTCTTATCGCTTCGGGGCTTTTTGCACTCAGCTTTATCGACCAAAAGCCAAACTTTATTGACACTAGTTTCAAAGCTGCAGAGAAACAATATCAATTTTTGGCCAAGGAAGCTGACAAAGACCATAAGTTCCCGCGTACATTGACTCCCAGCGGACAATTGCGAGGAACTGATGAATGGGATTGGACAGGAGGTTTTTTCCCGGGTTCATTATGGTATATCTACAACCACACGCACAATAAAGAAACCGAAAAAGCGGCCATAAAATGGACCGAAGCACTCGAGAAAGCAAAGGACCTAGATCAACACCACGATATCGGTTTCGTCATGTATTGCTCCTACGGAACCGCAATTAAGTATCTCAAGGACCAGAAGAAAATTGCCGATTATAAAGCCATCCTTGTCCATTCGGCCAATACCGCATTAAAGCGATTCAATCCACAGGTCGGTGTCATCAAATCCTGGAATGAGAAAAAATCATGGGATGGCAAAACAGTTTGGAAATATCCTGTTATCATCGACAATATGATGAATCTGGAAATGCTCTGTTACGTCTCCGACCTGACAGGAAATCCCAAATACCGGGAGGTAGCTATCAGTCATGCCACGCAAACCATGAAAAATCATTTCCGTAAGGACTTTAGCACCTATCATGTTGTCGATTATGACGCCAATGGGCAAGCGATCCATCAACAGACCAACCAGGGGTATTCAGACAATTCAACCTGGGCACGCGGACAGGCATGGGCGATCTATGGGTTTACAATGATGTATCGGGAGACGAAAAAACCGGAGTTTCTCAAAACAGCACAGGCAGCAGCTAAATTTTACATGACCCACAAAAATCTTCCAAAAGATAAAATCCCTTACTGGGATTTCAATGCCGGACAACAGGGCTACAAATCAGATGCGGATTTTTCAACGTTAAAGCTCAATTACGTCCCTCGTGATGCATCTGCAGCAGCTATTGTCGCTTCGGCACTCGTTGAACTATCCACCTTAACTTCAGGAGCAGAAAGCAAGTCCTATTTGGCTTTTGCCAAGGAAAGTCTACAGACACTTTCAGGATCAGGTTATTTTGCCAAATACGGAAGCAACGGCGGTTTCTTGCTCAAACATAGTGTTGGCAGCCTGCCGCATCATTCCGAAATTGATGTGCCATTGACCTATGCGGATTATTATTATCTCGAAGGATTGACACGGTTGGAGCAACTCAAAAAATAATCAGCAGAGGTTGTTTCGAAAGCTAAACTTTCGCAGACAGGATCAAATAATCTTTGGAAACCTCAGTTTAAAAATTGAATAAGGTCCAATTTCTTTACAGGATCAGTCTATATCCTGTAAAGAAACTGGACCTTACTTTTTAATTTTCATGGCGATTACCAAAGAACTAAAATCTTCTTAATTACTGGCCATGATTGTCTCTGATATGGTACTACCCGCGTACTCCGCCTGCGGTAGCTTTATCTCGACAGTCTGATTTACTTTTGCACTTATATTGATAAGATGAATGCGTACGGCCTTTTCCTGTTGCAGTGGGTCTGCCACATCCAGTTTGAAGGCTCGATCTCCCTTTGTGATTTGCAGAATGACGGGCTTATCCACCTCAATAGACCAGGCTCCGATCTGATAGGTACCTGACTGATGGAACACGGCCTGAATGGTAGCCATACCCTGATGTTCGACGGCTTGAAGAGCAGGCGTATTGTGCCAGATTTTTAGCTGCTGCATTGCCTTCTTATCGATCTTTGTCACCCCGGGAACAACGATATAAGCATAAGTTCCGTTTACGGGCCTGCTTGCATGCTCGATCCATAACTTAAATACCTTTCCATGGACAGGATCTTTTGACCGGGAACGATTGATGCGGTACCAGGAGCCCGATTGTTCTTTTGCTGTCAGCGCGACTTTCATGGCTTCCGGAAAATAATAGCCGACCTGATTGTGTAAGACATATTCGCCTTGTTTTACATTTCGTACCAGTGAATCGGTTGAAATCTTTTCTTTTCCATTCCACAGAACAGGGCCGTTCAACCAAGTTTGATTCAATGTTGTGACGACCGGTTCAGCAGCACTACAGTTAATTCCACTGCCCAGGCAAACAATCTCCTTATCAAAAAAGAACCATGCTTTTTGTGCAGCCAAACCATCGTATTGGACAGACATCGCCGATGCGCCAATTGTACCATTACTGACCCCACCAGAGAAACTGTTGGCAGCCAGTACACCCCATTGTTCTTTCAGTTCCTGGTCATCTTGATAATCCCGGGTTGTTGTCCCCGGAATTTTGTCCCATTCCCATACGGGCATGATATTATAATATTCCGGACCAAATACCTGAATATTGGTTACACCATCGCTCATATTTTTGCCGAGCATATTCTCGCCGTTTCCAGATTCCGATTTGTTGGTACGCTTGCTTGCCAGACGCAGGTTGAAATGATATTGTTTTCTGAGCTGTGTTGTATAGTCTCCCTTCCAATAATGCCGGTGCAGAGATTGTTCTTCGGCATCAAAGGCCTGTGTACTGTCTAATTTTGCCAATCCTTTTTTCCAGACCTCATTTTTAGCCGGATCAATCAATTGCATCTGCTGCAATATGTCCACTTCTTGGTCCTTGCGTAATATATTTGGTCGCGAGACTCCACGTCCATGCACATTAAAATCAATATAACGTGAACGAATAATCGGGAGATAGGTTTCCAGAAGAAATTTTTCGAAGAGATCCAATTTCTCTTTGTTGACAGCATAAGGCGTCTCGCGGACATAAGCCATTACCTTAGAAATTCCCTTTAAAAACTCTTCGCCATAGCCCGCAATATACAATTGGGGGCCATGCTGTAAGTAAGAGAAATCATATTGCAAGCCCTCCTTGCCATCCACCAACTGGATGGGGAAAAGCAGTTGTTCCATAGCGGCAGCCAGTAGACCGGCATCTTCCAGGATCAGTGCACGATAGAAATAGTGCATCGCGATGTCGCTCTTGTTCGCACCAGTTTTTTTATAAGGATCTCCCCGTTCCATCAGTTTTACAAGCTGTGATTCCACAGTAGCCGGAATTTTCTCCCGGCCAAACTTCATCATTATCAAACATATGCCGATCGCTTTTGGTGATGCAATTTCATTGTGCCACCAGTTCGTTGATTCAAATCGGTTATTTGCCCAATACTGCGCCGCCAGTAGAATCTTGTCATAAATCGACTTTTGCTGATAAGATTTACTATTGGGAGATACATAGGCCACAATCAGCGATTTTAAACGATCCAGGTGTTCCCCAGGAGGCCAGAGCGATATTGATTTACTCTTGTAATCGATATCGGGCCAAGTACCGGCCGCTGTCAATTGATTGCCCCAGGATGTCGCTTGGTCAGGATGCGTCGCCGAACTGCGTAATTCATCCTCATATACGTGCTTTTTGATACGGTCAAATGTCTGCTTGTCCTGCGCTTTAGCCATGACAAGCCCAAAGGATAATAAAAATATAAGTATGATTTTCATTCGCTTTATAATTGCTAACCGATTAAGGATATTGTTTTTCTGCCGATCTTCCTATGACCTCCATTCGATGTTTCATCATTTGGTTCTGATCATTATCCAAGACTCCACTCAACCATTTGGGAGCAGCCATCTTTTTTTCCCATTCAGCCAATTTATCCAACATATCGTTCACCCGATCGGGATATTCTTCTGCAAGATTATGCTGCTCCTTCAGATCATTTTTAAGGTTAAATAATAATATAGGATCATCCTTGACAACAATGAGTTTCCATTCGGCATGACGAACCGCCTTAGCGACACCCCGTCGCCAAAATAGGTAATCATGCCCCTTCTTCACCGTTTTATAGGATGACAATAGACTTAATCCATCGACCTGCTGTCCGGGGATGCTTTTCCCCTGTATGGCATCTAGGCTCGTTGGTAAAATATCCATACCTGATACCATCGCATTGGCTACTTTTCCTTTTGGAAGTTGCGCTGGCCACTGCATGATCATGGGCACACGTATGCCGCCCTCCCATTTCGAACCTTTCAAACCACGCAATTGACCATTATCGGCCCCGTTATTTGTTGCTGCCCCGTTATCATTCATAAAGATAATCAGCGTATTTTCATAAAGTCCATCGTTTTTTAATTGTTGTATCAATCGCCCGATATTGCTATCCATGTTTTCCAGCATCGCCAAATAAGCGCGCCGCAAAGGATCTGTGACATGAGCATATTTATTTCCCTGCGTCAGCGGAGGTTCTACCGGTGTATGCACCGCATTAAACGCGAGGTACATAAAAAAAGGCTGCTGGCGATAACGATGCACATAAGAGATAGCTTTGTCTGTCAATGTCTCTGTCAGATATCGGATAGCATCCTCGGGCACTACTTGATCATCATCCATCAGCATTTGTGTGGGTTTAACTTTTCCGTGGATCGGAAAATAAGAGCGATCACCACCGATGAAACCATAAAAGTGATCAAAGCCACGCTTAAGCGGATGAAATTGTGGGCTATCTCCCTGATGCCACTTACCAATGGCAACTGTCTTATACCCATTGTATCGCATAAAATCGGCTACTGTCGCTACGCTGGTATCCATCCCGATATTTTCCAATGCTGTTCCTGTGGTCGGACGTTTGGAAATATTGTGTTCAAATCCAAAGCGCTGTTGATACCGGCCCGTCAGCAAGCCCGCACGTGAGGGTGCACAAACCGAAGCGGAGGCGTAAGCACACTGAAAACGGATCCCCTGTTTAGCCAGTTCGTCAATATGCGGTGTATGTACCTCCTTGCCGCCATAGCAGCCAAAATCATCATAACCGCCGTCATCGCTTAAGATCACAATCACATTCGGTCGCTGCTGGGCAAAAACAGAAATCTTAACCAAAGAAAGTACACTCAGCAAAATAAGTATACGAAAAAACGTTATTCGGTAGATCATCGCTTTAGATTTATCCTTAAATGTAAACTTAAATGTATTGGATTTTTATAAAAAAACCGAAAACGATTTCGTTAAGTCAATTTTTTTTAGTCCTTTTAAAAAGGTGAATTTAATCCGAAGCAGATGAAAAAAAATGAACGGGATCAACTTAAAGTTATTGCTAATTTTCTAGTCGGAAATGTTCAGGAACAGGCGCTACGGGAGTCCTTGCTGGACCTATGCGAAAGCAGGCAAGACGACATCCCGGCGGATCTTTTTCTGTTTGCGGACAAATGGTCAAAAGCAGCATTTCCAATACAATTACCACAACTATGGTTGGATTTTACTAAGGTCCTTTGTACTTACCCCGAAATGGGCTTTGTTGTTATCGAGGGTGCCCGTATCGCAGATATTCGCAGTTTTTATACAGAAATCAATCGGGTTTATATGGCCGATGAGAATTGGAAAATTGGGAGCCTCGATGGCTTCGATGATCTACTGCATGGTGGATTTGGCAAATTGCAACATGCAAAAAAGCATACGATCATTTGGCGGGATGTCGCCCATAGCCGGGCGGCATTGGGACTGAGCACCACACTCGCCTATTATCAGGAAAAACTGGCCGCAAACACGAAGTTCAACCAGGCTTATTTCCAGCAAAAACTAAGCGATTTACAAGCTGGAAAGGGACAGACCTATTTTGATATCGTAGCGGAAATAATACAATCACACCCAAAGATAGAATGGATTCATTAAGCTAATGAATAGTTTCAAAATGTTATCTTTAGTGTACCTAAACAGTGTACAATGAAACATATTATAAAGACATTCTTCTTCCTGACGATGCTATTTCAGCATGCTGTCTATGGAAATAGCCCGCTTAAGGTAGCCGTTGCGGGCCTCAATCATGACCATGTTTATCTCCTTCTAAATTTATACAAGGCGAAGAAGGTAGAGATTATTGGAATAGCAGAGGCTAATAGCATTCTTGCCGACAAGATTCAAGCCCAATACAATCTTCCGAAGTCCGTTTTTTACCCTGACCTTGGTTCGTTGCTCAAAAAGGTCAAACCCCAAGTTGTCCTTGCCTATAATCCCACGAATGAACATATCCAGGTAGCAGAGATCTGCCTTCCGCTCAAAATACCGGTCATGGTCGAAAAACCCCTGGCAACCACAGCTGCAGATGCCAAACGTATAGCTACGCTGTCGCAGAAAAACAAAACCCCTTTTCTGGTCAATTACGAAACGACCTGGTATAAAAGCAACCAACAGCTCAAGCAATTGCTAGATCAGCACGCCGTCGGCAGAGTGACACGTATGATTGTAAAAGACGGGCATGAGGGGCCTAAAGAGATTGGTTGTAGCAGCTATTTTCTGGACTGGCTAACAGATCCAGAAAAAAATGGCGGGGGAGCATTGATGGATTTTGGCTGTTATGGAGCCAATCTGATGACCTGGATCAAGAATGGCGAACGACCTATATCTGTCACCGCTTTTACTCAACAGCTCAAACCCGAAGTCTATCCAAAGGTAGAGGACGATGCCACGATTATCTTAAACTACCGCGATGGCAGCACAGGTATTATCCAGGCATCTTGGGCATGGCCTTACAGCGTAAAGGATCTACAGGTATTTGGAACGAAAGCCCAGCTTTATGCGCAGAATGACAAAAAGCTGCTGAAATATGCTCAACATAACGAGAAACCTACAGTTATTCCAACAGATCAGCCCTATTTTGAACATCATATCCAGTATCTGGAGCATGTACTAAGTGGAAATCAGCTAGCGGACAACGATCTAGGTTCACTCAGCAACAATGTAACTGTAGTTGAGATCCTGGAAGCAGCCAAGCGTTCCGCAAAGGAAGGAAAGACAATTGCATTAAATTGATCTTTCACAGAAAAAGGTATGTAGAAATGATTATCCACATACCTTTTTCAATAGGTACCAGGACCGTTAACAGGCCTGAGACATACACAGACTGTGTTAAAGCGAAATCCTTTTGCAACAAATAGGTCGCGTAATAATTCTTTCAGCTTACCCAGTCCTGCAGACTGACAGGATTGGGTAGGCGAACCTGTCATATCCGATACTATTAATAACCTGGGTTTTGATACATACGTTGCGGATCCAATTTATATTCATCGAAAGGGATTGGATAGTACCGATCTTTTGTGGATATATTGGAGATTTTAGCATTGCCATAATCCGCCTGATTTTTAGTTTTAAAGTACGTCACCAATTCCTGTGGATTATAGTTCCGGATTAAGTCAAACCAACGTTGATTTTCGAAAGCCAGTTCCACACGGCGCTCGTGCAGGATTGCCTCCTTTAATGTCGGATACTTTGTACGATATTCATTATTTAGGATTGACGCAGCGTATGAAGGCAGCCCAGCCCGTTCGCGTACCTGATCCAATAGCGCAATTGCTTCTGCGTCTTTACCTAAACGATATTTCGCCTCGGCCAATAATAACATGACATCCGCGTAACGGATCAAGATCCAGTCGTTTCCACCCCAGCCATTGGTACCCGCAGCGTCACTATTATCCCTAAATTTGGTCACAAACCAATCATTAACCTGTGTGTTTGTCGCAAATTTCACAGAGAAGTCTTTTCGGATATCGCTTTTTTCGTAATCTTTGACCAGGTCCAATTTAGCGACTTCGCCAGCACCTGTCGAGTTGTAGCGTGAATTGATGGTTTCTCCTCGCGCCTGGTAATTACGGGCGATACTCGAGCTATAGTTTTGGTCTCCCTGTTTATACTGAATCTGAAAAACAAGTTCTTTACAGCTACTTTTCTTGGTCACATCGAAAACATCCGCATAGGGAATTTCGTTTAGCTTGCCGAAAGTTCGCATTTGGTAGGCCGCATTGAGGTACTGTTCAGCCTTCATGAAATTCTCTGTCCGCCCCGAAGTCTGTGTTGCGCCCAACGTCAAGTATACTTGACCCAAAATTGCATTAATGGCCGCTTTAGATGCTCTGCCGATGACATAATCTTTTTGGGTATTGGGAAGATTGCTGGACAAAGCCTCCGTTAAATCCTTAATGATCTGTTCATACACAATTGATTCTTTCTGACGGAAAGCCAATTCATTTGCTTGTTCTTTGCTGGTTACCTGTACGGTCGACAAGGGAATATCGCCAAATTTGCGTACCATATGAAAATACAATAATGCACGTACAAATTTGGCTTCGGCAATATAGCGACCTTTTAGCTCTGCACTGTTAAAGGTCACATCATCGACATGTGAAAGAACCACATTACAACGGCTGATGGCAGCATACATGGCAGACCAATGTGTCTTGAGATAGGTGTTACTAGGCAGCAAGGAGAAGTCATTGAACTGGAATGGCTCCCCGGCATTGGACTGGTTGTCATTACGTCCTGAGTTGTCCGAACGTTCTTCATTGTATAAAGTGCTCGATTCACCGAGTGTACTTCCTGAGCGAAGGGACTGATAGAGCCCGTTGACAGCCAGCAGTACATCGTTTTCTGATTTGAAATAATCATCGATCGTGACGGCATTGGGATTTTTCTGATTTAAAAAATCTTTGGTACATGAAGACAATGCCAACAAAACAAAGGGTAATATATATCTTTTTTTCATCCTGTTATTTTTTATTTTTTCCTGCCAACCTCATTTCAAAGAGAGGGTTCGCAAGGTTATTATCTATAAAGACGAAGCTATTGAAAGGGATTTTTCCTTAATATGCCTATATGCACAATAGCTCCTGGATCCTACTATTAGAACGTTACCTTCACACCAAGGTTATACGATCTCACCAATGGATAAAGTCCATAATCCACACCTGGAGTCAGGTTGCCGCGTTGATTATAATCCGGTTCCGGATTGTAGCCTTTATATTTAGAAATCGTAAATGGATTGTCCACTGTAGCGTAGACCCTTAGGCCAGAAAGTGTTAACTTTTCTACGAGGCTTTTGGGAAGATTGTAACCCAAAGCAATATTTGTCATACGCAAGAATGAACCGTCCTGCAGATAAAAATCCGAGAGACGTGTACTGTTACTTTGCGTACCGCCACGCGATGCACGGTAAACCTTTCCATTTCCCGGATTTTGAGCCGAACGGTAGCGTTGTGCCACATCGGCATATTGATTGCCGGAGCCTTCCATATTGTAGAGGTAATAATCATAGCCATCCAGCACTTTATTCCCTTGGGAGCCATTAAATGATGCGCGTAGATCAAATGCCTTATAGCGTGCGTTGACGGCAAAGCCATAGGTGAAGTTAGGGTGTGGATTGCCGATCACCCGTTTATCGGCATCATTGACAATACCATTGCCGTCCACATCTTCAAAATATAGATCTCCAGGCTGTAGTGGCGTTGTTGAAGCCGCTGAAGGTGCGACAGTTTTATAGTTTTCCTCCGTTGCAACACCGAGAACTTTAAAACCATAGAACATACCGATCGGACTTCCTTCTTGTGTGATATGCGTTAGATAAGAGCGTTCAGCGCCATTCGTCAAGATGGTAGAAGCACCTCCTAGATCAAGCACCTTATTTCTGTTGACATTAATGTTTCCGCTGAATCCCAATTCAAATTCATTTTTTCGAATCAGTGTTGCATCAATCTGCACATCAAAACCTTTATTCTGCACCTTTGAATTTGGCAGATTGGTCAAGATCGTAGTTGATCCAGAGACTGCGGAGAGTGGCTGATTGAATAATAAATTAAAGGAACGGCTCAGGTAGAAGTTGGTCATAATGTTGAGTCGGCCTTTTAACAAACCGAGGTCTAGACCGGCGTTGTATTGCGAAGTTGTTTCCCAGCCCAATTTTGGATCGAGTAGATCACCTGCGGTATAAGAAGTTTCCACTTTATCGCCAAGAATAACTCCCGCCGGCGAATTAATAATGGATATCGCGCGATAATCACCAATATTATTATTTCCACTACGTCCCCAGCTCGCTCTTAGTTTGACCGTCGATTGTTGTCCTAACCAATCCGTATAAAACTCCTCTTTGGAGAGCGTCCATCCAGCTGAAACTGATGGGAAGGTTCCCCATTTGTTATTTGGCCCGAAGCGCGAGGAACCATCTGTACGAATGGATGCCGAAAGGAAATATTTCGAATCAAAACTGTAGTTTACGCGGCTAAAATAAGACTGAAGTGTTGTCGTACGTTTGAACGTATCGTCTTTTAACAATTGGAAATTAGAAGGATCGGATCCCTTATCGGTAATTTCGCCAATCGCATTGTTATTAAAGCCGTTGGCCCGCACACCTTGATAATCGTAATCCGTTCGTTGAGCCGAATAACCCAATAGAGCGGATACCTGATGTTTCTCACCGAAAGTCTTGTTATAGTTTAATGTTGTTTCCAGCAATTTATCCAGTTCATTTTTTGTCTTGGCATCTGCGTAAGCTGCAGAAATTGCCTGTGGTGAAAACGGTTTGTTGTTCCCATCGGATATACTTGTCGGACGGAAATAATCATACTTCTCGTCATAAGTAGACAGGCCACCGTTTACTTTAAGATTTAGGCCATCAATAATGGAAAAATCGGCAAAGACATTGTATATCCCCCTCTTTCCACGGCGGTTGTTTTTAATCTCAGTAACATAGGCCAGTGGGTTTTCTGGATTCTGGATACCAAAGTTATTTGCCGACAGATCAGCCATCAGGTATTTGGCATAGGTTCCATCTTCGTTATAAACAGGGAGGGTTGGCAAATAAATTAATGCGGCCATTGATGGGCTTCTGTCGTAACGCCCTGTCGTCACCTCGTTGTTGTCATTATATGTAAAGGAAACATTCGCGCCGACGGTCAATCTCTTGCTTACCTTGCTATCAATATTGGCGCGAAAATTAAAGACTTTTTGATCAGTCCCAAGCATGATCCCTTGCTGATTCTGATACGAGCCGCTCAGGAAGTAGCGATTTTTTTCGTTACCGCCATAGGTAGAGAGATTATGACGTTGGAAAGGTGCATTACGGTATAAAGCATCCTGCCAATCCGTATCGTATTTCGCTTTTTTTGCTGTACCGGTGGCAAAGTCATAATAGTCTTCAGGAATACTCACCGAGCCGGCATTTCCGACATTGGCGATACGCGTTTTATTATCATCAAAGCGCCTACTGTCATTCCAAGCGATCCCTTTTGCGGCCAAAAGGTCTTTATAGGAATTATTACGCCCATCAATTAGGAGATCAATAAACTGTTCTGAATTTAAGACGTCTATTTTCTTGGAAAGCTGACCAAAGCCTCCCAATACTTCGTAATCCACCTGACTTTTACCTTCCTTGCCACGTTTGGTTGTAATCAATACAACACCTCCAGCACCACGGGATCCATAGATCGCGGCAGAAGCAGCGTCCTTTAAAACATCGAAAGATTCAATATCATTGGGATTAATATTTAAATTATTTCCAGATGGGTAACCATCAATGACGTACAAGGGATCCGAACCGGCGTTGATCGATCCCATACCGCGGACACGCATTTTGGTTCCATCGTACGGAGCCCCGCTTGTTTGCATCACTTGCACACCTGCTACTTTACCAACTAAAGCCTGAGATAGTTTTGGTGCACTGAGGTTTAGCTCTTCTGCTTTTACACTTGCGATCGCACCGGTAACATCGGACTTCCGTATTTTCTGATAGCCGATGGAAACCGTCACTTCTTCAAGCGTATTTTCATTGGTCTGTAGGACGAAGATCTGCCCATTGGATTGGGCTATAGGTTGGACAAGATTGCTAAAGCCGACATAGGAGATGCTGAGTCTATCACCGACCTCCGCATCAATATGGAAGTTTCCTTTTTCATCGGATTGAACGGACTTTTTACTTTTTAAATTTTGAATTGTTGCTCCTGACACTGCATGGCCCTGTGCATCGACCACACGGCCGCTAACGGGATGCTGTACCTGTAAGAAATGTGGTTTGGTTAGCGATAGAGGTTTAGCTTGAACAGCCGATGAGCTCGCTGCAATGGCACATAACAACCAAAAGACATTGTTGGCTTTAATTTTCATAAGTAGTGCATTTGATTTATGGGTACAAGGTTACAAATGCAATATGAAGGCAGTATCAATAAAAGGTTAATAGTTTTTAACTAAACCGCGTTAGCATATAAAACAGGCTTAACAAAAGGATAACAATAAAAGCACTTAGCTACCCTTCTTAGCAAGCATACGGAGCAACAGCCGCAATAGCATATAGACAGCCATTGCGAAAAGGATATTACCCGTCAGTTTGAATGGTTTAAAATTTTCGAAACTGGCATATTCATCACGTTCAAGATTATAGCCCGTCCCTTCTGAATAGAACTCCCATGGAAATCCCATCACCAGTTTGCCATCTACAGGCAGTTGATTCTGATACGAGAGCGCTGTCAAAACAGCAAAAACAGCTATCGTACCAGCTATTCCTTTTAGAAGGGCTGGTACGATGGCTGTTTTATGTTCGGGAATCATTTTATTCATTGGGATAAATATAATGATAGTTTTTTTACTCAACGCCAGCCATTTAATAAATACTGTTTGCGACTAGCTTGCTGAGAATCCGTTAAGAAAAAAGAAAAGCTATTTTCTATATTTCTGACAACGAGTTTGTTTTGTTGGATAAGGCCATATAGGACATTTTTAAGGTGACGGGGAAAAATCTGCAAATGAACAAGACCAGTATGTTCGACCTTACGAAACATTTGCAGTGCTGTAGCACCATGTTCAAAGTAATTACTGTCCAATAATACGTCCAATTTCTGTCGAACATGGAGCATGGCGTCCGATTCGAGTTGTAGATCCTTTTCTGCTTTCCATTCCTCAAATTGTAATTCGGGTAGAGCGAGCTTCTTTTTCCCGGTTAAAAAGATCCAGGGAACCTCTATGGAATAATTCCACTTCAGCTCATCTTCTTCGATCCTAAAACGTACCAAACGCTCCTGGGAAACTTCAAATTCTTGGCGATGAAATTCCATGGCTTCTATGCGCGAACTCGCATATATCCGATCCAGTAAAATAGATTCCTGTGTTAAAAACTTTTCGACTTGAAACATCCGCTCAAAATCGATATAGGCATGATCGGGCTTGCCCAGTAAGAACGAAAGTTCTTCAGGCCGCCACTTCTTTTCTATCCTCCGCTTGAAATACGTATACCATAACTGAAAATCTTGTGAATACATCATTCCGGCGTAGGAAGCTGTGGTTGTTAATTCGGTTCTCATAAGTTAGGTTTATAATTGGTTACTCGAATAATTTAAGTAATTCTTCTTTACTAATAGACTTCATGAGATTCGCTTCATCTAAAATTAATCCTTCGGCCATTCTCTTTTTAATGGCCTGAAGTTCCAATATTCGTTCTTCGACAGAATCTCGGCATACGATCTTGTAGGCCATGACATGTTTGTCTTGGCCAATACGATAACAACGATCTATTGCCTGAGCTTCAGCAGCGGGATTCCACCACGGATCCAAAATGTAAACATAGTCTGCCGCAGTCAAGTTCAGACCTGTTCCACCAGCTTTTAAGCTAATCAAAAAAACACGACAGGTATCTTCAATTTGAAATCTCTCAACTGCAGACTGTCTTTGTTCCTGATTCATCTTACCATCGAGATAGGTATACCCTAAATTGTACTTCTCGATCCGTTGGGCCACAAGCTTAAGCATAGACGTGTAAGATGAAAAAAGAAGAATCTTATGATTTGGAGCTACTTCTTCCATGATTTCGTCAATAAAATCCAATTTTATGGAGTTATTAGCGAAATCACCATCTGTCATTAGTACAGGAGAATTACACAACTTCCGTAGTTTCTGTAGGGCCTCTATAGCTAAGAACTTGGATTTTGTAGACTCCTCACTGTTTAAATTTTCTTCAATCTCCTCTCGATATTTTTTTCGATAGCTATCATAGATTTTCCGTTGCCCCTCTTGCATATCCAAATACAAAATCGTCTCTGTTTTATCAGGTAAATCTATTGCGACTTGCTTTTTGGTCCTTCTCAGAATAAATGGTGCAATCATCTTTTGCAAATTCATGAGTGACACATCCATTCCCTCCCCCTCTCCCATAGACTTAAACATCTTGTTAAAATTTCTGTAATTCCCAAAAAAACCAGGGTTGACCATTGTCATTTGTGCATAAATATCTTGAATGCCATTTTCAATTGGGGTACCGGTCATTGCAATCCGAAATGATGCTTTAATAGAAAATAAATACTCGAATCTTTTAGAATTTCGATTCTTTACCATTTGAGACTCATCCAAAACCATATAACTAAATGACTGGGATTGAAGAAAGGAAAAGTCTGTCATCGCTGTCCCATAGGTTGTCAGCACAATTGATGCTTTTGCTAACGTCTCTTGGTCCTTTCTTTTTATGCCATGATAGATATGATAACGCCGCTGCGGAACAAATTTTTTAATTTCGTTTTGCCAATTGAATAGTAATGAATTAGGAACAACAACAATGGAAGGGTCCGCATCCGGATTATTTTGGTAGTAATATTCCAATAAAGTAATTACTTGTAATGTTTTTCCAAGTCCCATATCATCCGCCAGAATACCACCCCATTGAAATTCTTGTAGAAATCCCAGCCAACTAAAACCAACCAATTGATAGGGACGCAACGTTGCTTTGACCGTATCCGGAACATCTAATAAAGGAATTTCGGTCATATTGGCTAATTTATCCCGCCGTTCTCTTGTACTATCGTTAATAATCTTCGGATCTATTTTTTCCAATTGCGTTTGAAATGAGATCAATTGTGCCGAAGTCAAAATAACGTATGGATCTTCTACGCGTGCCTGAGCAAATAAGGGGATAAAAAGAGTTTTCAGAGAATCGCTGATATAAACATGATCTTCGCCATTTACCTTGAACCAATTTTTCTTTTCAAATAGATAATCTTCAAATAGACTAGGTTCCAATATTAGTTTACCCAGCCTAAATTTTATATTGATATATAACAAATTTGATTGAGATTTCACTTCGACCACTTCCCATTTCAAAGAGAACGGATAGTAATAAGATCCTTGAACGAGTCCTATCAGTTTAAGCTTTATCTGATGATCTTGACATGCTTTGCGAAGGTTTTTTATCCAATTTGTTCGAGCAATTAGAGACGTTCTCAAATCCCAAGTATGAGGGGAAGCCTGTTTTTCAAAAGATTCATGTTGACTTTTAACAAAATTGCTAAAGGCCAGTTCATCGTCAGTGTCTCGCTCTTGAACGCGAATTTCATAATCAACATAGGTTAAAACAGTTGTACTAGGCATCTCCACAATGGGCAGGGTAACTGTCCCAAAATCTATGGATGCTTTCAATAGCAGTAGATCATCCTGAAGTGATACCTCCAATATTTTTGTCGCCTCAATTGTCTCTTTAGTTGCGGCGTGATCTTTGACCATTTCATTTTCATACACTATCGGGAAGTATTGCGCTATTGGACGCAATATATCTTCGTAAAATTTAGGGATGTCTTGTCGCAACACAAAAATTTTGAATTCGGAATGCCTAAATTGATTTAGAAGTTTTCCGATTTGCATATCGTCAATAAAAAGTACATACTTGGAATTTAATTCAACAAAGAAACTATGTACATCGCTCAAAAACTTGATTTTCTTTAACAGATTACCCTTGTAATACGGCAACACTTCCATCAATAACCCTTTTTGATTTTCTACTACTTGAATCTTAAGCTTAAAATCACCATTGGCAATTTTCAATTTATACATTTGATTGGAAGCAGCGCTATATCGGAATTGGCAATGTCTTAGGCCAAAATTATTCGTATGGGAATAGAAAAAGATCACTTCATCACGACCCCATTGGTTCGAAATGAGATCTCTCCATAAATCCATTATTCGATACGCCCGCTCACTTTGTTCAAGTAATGAAGGTTCCTTTGATCTGACCATATTAAATGCGAAAGATCCTAACTGCAACATCTTCTTTGCTATGGCATCAAGCATCATCTCCTGGCAGGTAAGATGTTCCGGATGTGGTAGGTCATCCTTTAAGAGATAGCTTTCTTTGAAGACAACTTTTTTCTTTTCTCCACTTAAAAATGGAAGTAAAAAAGGTAGTTGATCAATCGTATTATTTATCGGAATTGCCACAATAAACTTACCTTCCGACCTACAAACCGTAGGTTCTAAGAAAGAAATTCTATTACTGGCAGCATAGCATAATTCGGATGCTCCATGAAAGCCATAAATGCTCCCATAATCTGCTTTTGCGTTGATCTCAATTTTTGTTATTCTCCGATGTTCATCTTTAAGAGATAAACCAAATAGTTCACGTTGATCAGGCTGGGGTAAAAACCATTTCGGATCGTATAAATGAGAAAAATAATATTTATTCCCACTTAGTTTTTCACGCAATAAACCATAGACATGTTCGCATAATGTCGTGTTCATGCTCCCACATGAACAGTTCGCTTTCAAATGATCGGCCGTCAATGTAATCTGGACTCGAATATTTTCCTTATACAAACTTTCGAACACATACCTATTATTAAAAACGCTCTCTTCGAGTATTATTTTAAAATCCCAAGATAGTCTTGCAGACTTTTCGTTAAAAAATCTTTTCAGATAAACGATAGATAGGGATTTTTCATGCTTATTTTGCCATGGTATCGTTATATCTAATTCATTTTTCATTGATTTATGTTTAGTTATGATGGCTTATTTTTATAAATCTAGCCTGCGTAGATGAGCATCTAGTCTTTTATGGTAAGCTTCAATTTATTTTAATCCCCGATTTCCTTTCCATATACCTTAAACTCTGTTCGCATAGATCAGCAAAAAAGGTCGTTATCCGATTGGCACTGGATTTAAAGAAGTCCATCTCCAGTTCCTCCAGTTCTGGAGACAATTCATATACCCTACCTTTCATGTCTTTTAATATTTCCTGGTACAAGATGTCCTCAAAAGGTTCATTTGATACAAAAAATTCACTTACTTTTTTATCACAGGTACAGGTCCATTCAATCAGCTCAGCTATTGTTGCCTTCATTGGCGCATAACCGATCCGCAGGTAGAGATAACTATGTAATCCAATCAAGACCAACTGGTTTAATAACAGCACCGCCAATTGTTTGCTGGAAAAACAGGTATCAGAAAGTACAGCCTGTAGATCCTGCATAAGCTTTGAATTGCGGATCCAGGCATTTGTTGTCTTAACCAGTGCGTCTGACCAATTTACCGGAGTTAGCGAATGCGTGGGCTTATAGCCTGGGTTGCGATAAAGGACAACAGATTCATTCCAGATCGTTTGGGAGAAGCGACTCCCTTTATTCAATTTCGCGGCGATAAAGCTGCTGCTTAAAAAGGAAATAACTGCTGTCGCCCGACCGAAAGAAACTTGACGGAAATAAGCCGCTCCAATCCGTTTTTTAATGACTGTTAGGTATAGTGTTGCACCGCCGATGACTTTTGGTGGATAATCGAATAATCCGGTTCCAGGGACATTGCTCACATAATAGTTGAGCAACATGATCTGTTCGGGCTGATGTTCCTGACAGATCTGATGGAGGAGCTGCTGGATATCGGACTGATCATGTGACGGCCAGGGAAATGCCTGAAAAGTAGGCACTGCTATTAGCGCTTTCGATTGTGTAATTCTGACTTTTTCTTCTTTGGCCAATTTAGCCTGGGCGAGCTCCGCCTGAATGGCAGCTTCAGCCGCCATATTTTTTTCATATTCGCTCTGCAATGCTGACGTAAAGTAACGGAAGAGTTTCTCTATTGCAGTTTGCATCGCGATACAATGCTCATATAACCAGGAGGCATCAAGAGCCAAAATAGCCAGATCTTTATTTTGATTGACTGCGTTAAAGGAACTATCCAATAGGCGGAAGCGCTCTTGCTCTGCCTCGTCTTCCCCCATAAATACCTTTTTGAACATCGAGAAGTGTGTATCGAGACTCCTTATCCTGCTGTCTAGGCGATGTACATTATTTCCTTTCCCCTCCACGGCGATTTGCAGCAATTTCAAATGGCTTTCCAAGCTTTGATGTACCATAAACAATGCCCGGAGATAGTTTGCAGTATCCGCAAATGTCTGTGCTCCTTCTAAAAATTCTCCAGATGTAATCAGCACTTTTTGATAGTGCTTTTCGGATAGATCCAGTATCCCCCTTAACTCTTTCTGTTTGGCGGTCACCGTAGTATTACCGCAGGAATTAAAAATCTCGTGCGCAGGTAAAACTGCATAACAATAGAATAAGCTACCGATCTTGATCTTGTTCTTCAGCTCGGGCGTAAAAATCAATTCAAATGAAATAGGTTCCTGGTCGATTAGACATAATTCCACAATAGGCTTTAATACCTTATGCGAAAGCCCACTCACGGGCTTTAGTGCTAAAATTAAGTGTTGATATTCTTGATCCAAAAATGCATACTTAACGAGATAAACCCGATCGAGATCCATACGTTTAGATAAGCGATCAATAATCAACTGACTATTAATTTCCATAATAAATGATTTAATGGTTGTAAAATCTCACAACAAATAGTCTTTCAGAACAATAAACAGTTAAAGACTATTCTTGCAAATAACAAACAGTATTTTGTAAAAAAGATAGAAATTACAACCAAGGTGATTAAATAGGAAAATCAACAGGTAAGATACATATACATTTGCACCTTGGTTTATTTTAAGACTGGTCGGCAATCGACCTAAAACATTGCATCGAAATCTCACTTGATTGTGAAGAATAATGACCTGTCTGCCGGCAAAGTAACAGATAAATATTGGTATTACAGATTATTCCAAAACACCATTACGATACAAAAATATAGTTTATATATACAAATATATAAATTAAAAATATTAATCACAATTATTATTTAAAAAAAATAGTGTCATTTCGAATCACATGCGTCTAAGCAACCGTAGGCATACCTCAAGTCTCCGTCACGCTATTCACATGGATACGGCAAGGCTTTCGTATGGTAGGTATCTGCCTTAAGCTAAATGATCAATACTTTATCCATACTTAATCAATACTACAACTATACTGTAACTATACAGCAAACACGTTTTATTCGGCCGGAGAGATCTTCGAGCCAAGCTATTTAAATCGCAAAAATATTCACTAACTTATGGTTGGATTAAGCATGGGTTGTGCAGGAGATAATTAAAGAGCGGAAAGTTTACAGTCTATATCGTCAACGGATCATAAATAGCGATAAGCGAATCGTAAACCTTTATTCCATGTGATACAAACCCATCGTATTTTTAAGGTAAATTAAGTGGGAGTAAGTATACAAAAGCGAAAATACCTCGGATAGTACGTCGTCATGGAGCAAATGATAACAAGGAAGTATGAAACATATTTTTAAGATGGGAATGATCAGTGCCTGCATCGGTTTATTCTTTTCCTGCAAAAAGCAAATGAGTCCGTTGTCCGAAGATTACTATAAAAAAGGAGAAACGGTTTACTTTATTCCGGGCGGCAATGATTTTGAGCGTGGTTCAAGAAAGATGGACGTCGATATCAGCAGTTTTTCTGTCATTAAAACTGTCTATGCACGCGACAAAAATACGATCTATTTTATGGGTTGCCCGCAACAGCTCGTAGACGCAAAGACCTTTAAGCTCAAGGAAAACATACCGGTGGATCAACATCACGTCTTTCATTTCACGGGCTTTCCATCAGCGACAGGCGCATGCAGCAAGCAACAGCTTACCATCGTGAAGGGCGCGGATCCCGAAACATACAACACGCTCTATGATCAACTTCAGTCCCTCTCCAAAGACAAAACACACTATTTCTACCAGTCCTCACCGATAGACGTCGATTATGAGACATTCGAAATTTTGAATGAAAATTTTGTAAAAGATAAAAACCGGCTCTACGTAGTCACACAGAAAGGCATCAATCCACTCCAGTATACAACAGATCAAGTTAAAGTTGTCAACAGTGAATATCTTATTTTGGATGGCAAAAAGCTGCTGTATTACGAACCTTATCAAGGCATAGGTGTACTCGAAACGGCTTTGCCCACGGCCAATAACATCAGATTGTTGGACAGAAAATCAATTATTATCGATCAATTGGTTATCATAGGGGGAAAGCGTTTTCCCTTCGCAGATGTGGATGCCGAAAGCTTCAAAATATTGGAAGGAATTGGCGGGAACTCCTTCTGGTCCGGCGACAAAAATCATATTTATTATAACGAACAGCTTCTGTCCGAAGCCGACCCAAAAACCTTTGAAGTGCTCAAGCGTGCCGTTGCTAAAGATGCCAAGCATATTTTCGTCGGCGATAAAATCTTCAGAGATGCCGATGTCAAAAGTTTCAGGGTGGTTGATAAATCTGAAACAAGTCATGATTTTGAAGATGATCTGGGACATAAGTATTGGTACCGCCCCAAAGCGGGTGGAGCGGAGCTTATTCCGGTGGAGAAGAAATAATGGTATTGCTTGAATCTATTAGTTTAATATCGGTCGTCTAACTAAGTATAAGTTCATAATGTACAGATCTCCCAAGCCCAATTTGTTCAACTATACCTTGCTCTTGCAGGTATTGCAGATCCCTTGTTGCAGTAGCTTTTGAGGTTTTCGCAATGGACATATACTTTTTTGCTGTCATGCCACCGACAAATCCTTCAATCCCCTGTTCTAGCATGCGATTAATAACTTTCATCTGTCGCTCGTTCAATAAGTCCCGGTTTCGATCAAAAAACTTTGCTTTTATTACTGTAAACTCAATCAGTTCTTTTGCTTCTTTTTGAGATTCTAAAATAACTTGGGTAAAGTAGCCTATCCAACCTGTGATATCCAAGCTAGCCTGAGCAATTTTTAGATTTTCATAATAAGCCTGCTTATTTTTTTCAATAGTCTTTGATATCGACAACAAGACAGGGGTCTGTAGCGTATTGGATAAAGTGTATTCTGCCAGCGCTCTTCCGATCCGTCCATTTCCATCTTCGAAGGGATGAATAGATTCAAAATACAAATGGACAATAGCTGTCTTGATCAGGGCGCCGATAATATACTCCGACTCTTTAATTTCATAGGATTTAAACCAATGAATCAGTTGCTCCATCTCTTTTGGTACAACAACTGATGGAGGAGCTTCATAGTGGACAACTTCTTTACCATATGAGCCGGAAATTATCTGCATAGGTTCATCACCGGTACGCCATACTCCTGTATTAATTTTCGGAAATCCTGCCATAAGTATGGCATGCCAATGCTGGATCAAATCGACGCTTAATTCTTTTACCGCACTCTCCCGTACGGTTGTCATCAATTTCGCAACACCAGTAACTCTTTGGTCATGAACGACTACGTCGTCTTTAATACCGAGATTTCTTTTGATGGAGGACATTACGTCCGCTCTGCTCATATATTCGCCCTCGATCTCTGAAGTTTTCATTGCCTCAGCGATCAAAATCTCCATAAACGCTTCCTTTTTTAGTTCCGCATTTAATCCTGTTAACAAACCTTTTAGCTCTCCCATTTCTTTAGCAAATGCAACAGCTATAGGTAGAATCTCTTCGATACTATAGCTGAAATGGGGCCATTCTTTATATTGCCAATTATACATTTGAGCCGATTTTAAACCCTAATCGGCTCAAATATAAGCAAATTTTGAGCCGATTAACCAATTTAATCGGCTCATCGAAAAAATAATACAGGAACAAACGGACTTTATATGGCTGTCCAGTAACTGACCAATCCGATTCATAATCACGGAATTCGGCTATTTTTTCAACGCCAATTTTCGCCTACTTTAGCCAAGGGATTACAATAGGTAGCACAAATCCTTCGAAAGCGCTTTATTGGCAGGGTAAAAAATAGCTAGGTTTCCGCAGCCCATTTGACGATAACCGATTTCAATAAAAAAGAAAAAAATGATCAGATCAACACTAATAGGTTTAATAAGCGTGCTTTGTATGACAGCCTGTGCACAAAAGTCCACCATAAATCCAGCCTTGAAACCCATCCATTGGATTCCAATGCAGACTCAAGACAAACAATTCGTTTATTCGGACAGTGCGCTCCGTCAGCAATTGCCGCAAAAATTCGCCCATGCCGATTTTTTTACCCCCACAGGTTACGCCATCGTTTCAAATACAAAAAATCAGCAGGCTTTAATTAATTCAAAGGGCGAGTTTATCGAAAATTATTCGGATACCGATCTCGGGCTACAAACACTAGGCCAGGTGACGTTGCTTATGAAACGTCAGGAACATGAAAAAAACCTTCCTTTCTGGAATTGGGATTGGAATATCCTAGGTGGTGGAATAAAAAAAACAGCTACCTACATCAAAGTAGAAATCCGGGTATTGGAAACCGGCCAGGTGTTATTGGATAAAGATGTTCCTTACGACGAGAACGAGTACAGTTTGGCCCTATACCATTTGGACGACCAACATGTTGTCTTAAATGGAAACCTCTATCGACTGAAAGATCAGCATTTAAAAAAGCTCAGCACCAAAGTTGATCTGATCCTGGAAGATGGCCGTTATATTCCTGTAGCTGAAAATCGTTTTGAAATTTACGATATCCAACATGAGCGGCCTATTTCATCCAATCTGATCGCTGTGGATAAGATAGACCTGCATTGGAAGGGGCAACTCCTGCAATTGGATTCCATTAATCAGGAACGCTTTGCACCAACAGTTCCAAAATTATTAAAAGACGATAGTTCCGGAAAGATCTACGCGTTCCCACAATATGACAAAGCGCTTCCAACACAGATCAAACAGGCTACTGCCGCACAGATTGCTTTTCTGAAAGAAGCCTCACTCCTGTATTCTGTCAACAACTCGCCTTACTTTATTCTGGGAAGGTTTAATTATGACCATGAGGTCTGGGCTTATGACTGGCTGTATCTTGACAAGGATGGCAATTTATTGGATAAAATCAACGTCAAGGATTTCTTTATATTGGATCAAGTGGGTGATCTGGTCTGGCCGGATAAGCATATGTTGTTTACCAAGAACACCCTTGAAAAAGGCTGGAAAACGGGGAAAATTAAGTACGTTTATCAAACCGAAGCACTTTACCTGATCAACATCAAAAAAGGGGAACAGGATCCAACGATGGGGCTTTGGAATGCGGGCGCCAAAACATGGGATCTACTGCCAGATTTCCGACATATCGAGATCCTCGACGGCAAACAACAGATATTTGCCTTACAGACACAGCAAGATGGCCCCTACACCTTGTACGATAATAAAACAAAAAAGCAGATCGGAAGCAAAAGTTATAACACGATCAGCTCAAATGGCCTGGTACGGGAAAAAGATACGGAAAATAAAGATAATTACTATTATATAGATATTTATACCGGAAAAGCGTACCGCGAGTAAGAGCTGGTACCTGAACAACATCCGGTGATCGCCAGAAAAAACGCCCCGTTGTGTTGTAACACACAAACGGGGCGAAAAGTGTAAAGGAAATTATTTTTTTATTTCACAGCTTCCAATAGTTTATGGAAAATAGCTGTATTATCATATACACCACGGAATAAAAACGAGCGCGCTCCATACGCAAATACAGGAACGAATGCATTGGTGTGATCGTTGCTGCTGAAATTAACCATCACACGTCCTGATTTCCGGTCTGAATCGAGCAATGTAATTCCCCCGGTTTCATGATCAGCCGTTACTACAACCAGCATCTCCGGATCCTGATCGGCTAGCTTGAGGGCTTCTTCTACAGTTTTATCAAAATCCAATGTTTCCATGACCGAATATTTGAGGTCATTTGCATGGCCAGCATAGTCAATCTGCGCAGATTCAGCCATCAGAAAAAATGGTTTGTTGTCGCGGGACAGAAACTTTATGCCATCCAGCATAGACTGTTTTAAAATCGCCGGCCGACCATCTTTGACGGGCTTTACAAGTTCGTCCGACAGGAAAACAATTTGTTTTCCGCCAGATGGATTGAGCTGATCTTTTACGATCGAAACACCGGTATATCCTTTCCAGTCATTTTTCTTCTCCAGCCATCCCGGCTTTCCGCCCAGGATAAAATCCATGGTGGAATGTTGGAATTGCCCCAAAATGGATTCACTCTCATTCCGTTCCCGCTGATGGGCATAGAAAACTGCCGGCGTAGCGTCGGTCACATCACCGATACTGATCACGCCGGTTTTCCAGCCCTGATCAGCAAGTACCGCAGCGACACTAGGTAAGGGTTTTCCAGTGGTATCGACGGCGATAGCACGATTATTTACTTTCTGCCCCACCGCAATGGCTGAACCTCCGGCGGCGGAGTCCGTATTATCCGAATTCAATGCCTCGGTCTGTGAAAGTCCAACTGTCTTGATCTGTGTCATGGTGAGTGCACCGCCATTGGCCAGCGTTGCCGCTTTAACGGCTGCCAGCCCCATACCGTCTCCAATAAGCAGCAGAATCCGCTTCACCTTACGGTCCTGACCATCATATTGATAACTGGGTGTATAGACTGTCTGCGGTTTTGCCGATTGAAAAGATGAACGTTCGCGCTGATCGAGAAATAATTCCAAGGTCTTTGGATGGTCAGTATTGATCCAGTACACGCCGAGATTGATAAGCTGCTGCCAGGCATTGGGACTGTCGTGTGTTCCGTAAAAACGAAAACGGAGTCCCAGTGAATCTGCTTTGGCGATTGCCTTTTTGATTGCCGGAACATTTTCGGGTAATCCCTTACCATTCCAATCCGTATAATCCTTCAGATCCGCACTGATCAATCCGGTCTGTGCCAGGCTCGCTGCATCATAAGTCCAGTTAACCTCCCCATCAAAAAACAACCATTTGGGATAATCCTTGAATCCCGCTGGCTTGGGACGCCCACCGGTCACGATGACCTTAACGGCATTGGGATTTTTAAGCGGATTGAACAGATCGCCATATTGTTCAAGTGCTTTGACAAGAATGGCCAATACCTGTTTATAATTTTCTTTCACATCAATCAGAAGCTGAAGCTGTTTTGATTTATCTGCAAAGGCAGTTCCGCCATTTTTGCGGTATAGCTTAGCAACAGGATCCAGGTAAAGCGCGTTAAGCGTATTCTCCGTTTTGATTTCCTTTGCATCATGCGCAACCATCAATTGACCATTGCGCAGAAAAATATCCGCTTCAATAGATTGCATACCCGCATAATAGGCCGTATAGAAAGGCTGACTCTGCCAATAATCGTTATGACTATGGCCAGCATAAGGAGTAGCTCCCGCCTTTTCTTTCTCCCGGCTGAACATCAGTTGCTCAAATTTTTCATTGAGTGTTTGTGCGGAAGACCCCAGAGGTCCTCCGCACAAGCTCGCGATGATCAATAAGCCACCCAATTTAGTTTGGAAGACTTTTGGAACGTTTACCATCCTTGATTTTGTTTAATCAAACCTGCACTATTATCCACTTCCCTGCGCGGTACGGCCCACACATGGTGAATTTTCGGATCAAATTTACGACCTGCAAACTCGACAGGCATGCCTGAACCATTCTTCATCGCATAGGTATGAAGTGGCTTGGCGTAGGTATCCTGTGCATCACCCCAGCGTACCAGATCGCGGTGACGGTCTGCAAATTCGCCGGCCAGTTCATTACGGCGTTCGCGTTTCAGATCAGCCAAAGTCATGCCCGTCTTTTCAATCAGTTTGGCACGTTTACGGATCATATTCAATTCTTTATCTCCCGCTCCGGTACCATTGAGCATAATCGAAGCTTCGGCCTTGATTAATAAGATCTCTGCAAAACGGATCAAAGGCACATTCAGATCCGTGGCCATGTGATTTCCATTTGGACTCACATGTTTACCCACTGGATTTACATGCGAGAAAGGTTCCATGTACTTGTTGAACTGCATATCACAGGTCGCGGAACTTGCCGGAGTGAATATCCGCTCGCTACCGAAGAACGTAAATTTATCCCCTGGCTTCAAGATTGTCGCCTCTCTGCGTGCATCACCAGCTTCATACGAATCATACAACTCTTTCGTTGGCATATAGTATCCCCAACCATTGTATAAGCCCCAGGCACCATTGGTCAGCATTACACCCGGTAAAATAGATCCCCAGCCGTCTGTCCCTGCTGCTGTACTCGTGACAGACCAGATATATTCAGGGCCCCAGTTATTCGTAGCTTTGAAGACATCTGTAAAAGTAGGTTCAAGTCCACGTTTACCTTGGTTGATGATCATATCAGCATAGATAATGGCATTTTTGTAATCTTTTTTATACAGGTACATTTTGGAAAGCACCGCCCATGCTGCCACTTTATGCGCCCGGCCATAATCCGCTTCTCCCAGTTCACTGAAAAAAGGCAGTTGATCAGCAGCCTCTTTCAGCAGTTTTTCTATATGACGATAATTTTCTTCGATATTGGCCGCTCTCGGTGTAGCCTTTTCGTTATCCATATTTTCAACAGTAACGATAGGAACGCCAGCTCGTTCATCTGCATAATTCGCAGCCAGCTGGAAGTACATATAACCGGCATTAAAATTGGCTTCGCCCAGGATACGTTTCTTTAACGCTTCATCCATGGAGATCGAAGGAACATAGCGCAAGATATCATTGGCCTGTTTAATAATCGCATAGCGCATTTGCCATTGTGATTCGGTGTAGCCACCACCGATGTAATTGCTGTTAAAGGTGCGGATATTCTCCGCCTGCGCATTATTTCTTCCGGTGACCATATCGTCGCTGGCATTCAAAAACCAGGCAAATCCACGGCCATAGAAATCCTCTTCATCATAGAGGTAATAGAGCCCATTGGCCCCTTTTATTGCATCTTCTTTCGTTTTCCAATAACTTGCTTTTGACGGAGGCCCCTCTGGCAGGATATCCAATTTGTTGGTACAAGATTGAAAAGACATTCCCATACTTCCTAAAAGCAGGGCAAAACATATATTTCGAGTTATTTTTTTCATTGGAGTATTTTTTTAATATTCACAGGACAATCAGGTTTAATCATTCGATTCACTGACCTGAAAAGCTGTATCATCCTTTATTTTATCCAAATTTGAGATTAAAAAGTGACAGCTGCTCCCAACATAAATGTACGTGACTGCGGATAACGGCCCGCATCCACACCAAAATTGTTCATTCCGACCTCAGGATCCATTCCCGTATATTTCGTCACGGTAAACAGATTGGTCGCCGAAGCAAAGAACCGTAATCTCTGCACTTTATATCTTTGTGTTAGTTCTTGTGGCAATGTATATCCCAGGGAAAAATTCTTTAAACGTAGATACGATCCATTTTCCACATAAAAATCCGACACATTGGAGAAGTTGCCATTCGGATCTTTTACCGATACACGTGGTATATTTGAATTTGGATTGCTCTCTGAGTACGCATTCTTGATCTCTTCAAACATATTGTAAGGTTGTCCGGACGCCGCATTTAAACCTGTATATTTCAAGGCATTGAACAATTTATTCCCTTGTACACCCTGGAAAAAGATATTGACATCAAAGTTCTTGTAACTACCATTGAAGGTCAATCCGTAATTAAAATCCGGATAGGCACTTCCTAAAAACACGCGGTCTTTATCATCAATTACGCCATCTCCGTTTTGATCCACAAATTTCATGTCCCCGGCCTGGGCGTTAGGTTGTATTTTGGTCCCAGTACTGCCTTTATACTGCTCAGCCTCCTGATTGGACCTAAATAGACCTGCAGTTTCCAAGCCATAGTACGAATACAGTGGCTGTCCTGGTTCGGTCAATATAGGTTTCAGGATGCCGCGATAGTCAACCTGCGAGGTTATTTTTGGAAATTCGTCAATTAAATAATCCACATTATTGGTGATTTTATTGACTGAAGCTGAAATATCATATTGGAAAGCAGCGTCTGATTTGCTGCTATAGCTTACAGCAAGTTCAATTCCTTTGTCCGTAACACGTCCACCATTGACAGTTTTGGTCTCCAAACCAGTTGTCCCTGCCAATGCGATATCCATCAACATCCGATCTGTCCGCTTAACGAAATAATCCGCATTCAGGGTCAAACGATTATTTAATACACCGATATCTAAACCAATATTTGTCTGATTCGATTGCGCCCAGGTCAAGATAGGATTGCCCATGATTTTTTCAACATATCCAGGCATTAACGCTGGTATTTTACCAACCCAATTGTCTACACGCTGTAATAATGGACTTACAGCCGTAGAGCTCAACGTTCCTAAATTACCTAAAATACCATAACTTCCTCTTAATTTCAACGTATTGATTACTTCGGAATCCGAAAGAAATGCCTCGCGGTGGATTGCCCAGGCACCGGATACAGAACCGTAATTCTGGAACCTGTTATCTTTTGCCACCAATGAAGTACCATCCCGACGGCCGATCAAGGTCAACATATAACGGTTATCGTAATTGTAATTTACCCGCAAAAGGTATGATATCAATGCCTGCTCAAGCTTCCCATCAACGACTGGCTGAATACGTCCAGCATTGACTAAGTAACGGTAGTTTTTAGCCTCATCATCAAAGTTTTCGCCGATAACATTATGGTAGCTGTTTGTTGTTTTTTGATACATATATCCTGCTAGGGCGTCGAAATGGTGCAGACCAAAATTCTTTTCGTAGGTCAGTGTCTGCTCAGCCAAGATATCTGTCAGACGATTGGTATTAACGGCGAGCGAATTGGACATATTGGGTTTTCCAATTTCCGGAATACGTGCCGTAAATTCCTTGAAATCGGTGAATTGCTTTGTATAGGCAAAGTTTGATCTAAATTTCAAGCCCGGAAGCAATTTAAGCTCAATATAGGGATTGATCAATAGGTTATGTACGGGATTATTGACATCCAATCGGCTTAAGTAAGCTACCGGATTGATTACATCACCATAAGTGCCTGGCCCATACTCCACGGGGAGTCCTGAGAACTTACCTGCGGCATCATATACAGATACATTTCTTGGATAGTGAATGGCGGATAATACAGCCCCAGTATAGCCTGAACTTGTATTGGCACCTTGTCCATTGGTAAAGGAGTAGGATATATTTTCACCCAACTTCAACCAAGGAGTCACTTGGGTCTGTGAATTTACACGGAAATTATATCGTTTAGAATACGTATTGATCAATATACCTTCGGCATTTCGGTAGTTGAAGCCGGTGTAGAAAGAAGACTTTTCATTACCTGCACTCGCCGACAGATTATAATCCTGTACACGTGCCGTACGGAAAATTTCGTCCACCCAATCGGTACGGGTGATCTGTCCATCCGGATATTTGCTTGCATCAAAAGCCGGGTTGCGTGCTACGCCCGCATTGTCGGCCGCCTGATTGGAGATCATGGCACGATCTGCTGCGTTCAGCGCTTTGATCAGGTTGTGCGCCTTTTGTACGCCATATTTGGCTTCAAAATCAATTTTCAAATCCCCATTCTTACCACCTTTTGTTGTGATCAGGATAACACCACCGGACGCACGTGCTCCATAGACGGCAGCTGCCGCATCCTTCAGCACACTAATATCCTGAATATCGTTGGGGTTGAGCTCCGGAGCCCGTGCCTGAAGTACCCCATCAACGACGTATAGAGGCTGTTCACCATTGATACCGCCCATTCCACGGATATTGATACTCGGTTTAGACGTTGGGTCACCCCCCTCAGCAGTTACCGTAACACCGGGCGTCTTTCCTTGAAGCACTTCCCCTATTCCCGCCATTGAGCGGCTGTTTACACCTTTCAGATCTGTTGTAGCAACAGCACCCGAGACTGTACTCTTGCGTTGCGTACCATAACCAACCACCACGACTTCTTCCAATTGACTGGCATCTTCTGTCAGGGTTACTGACAGGCTATTACCTGTCACCTGTTGATCCAGTGACTTGTACCCTACAAAACTAAAACGCAGCGTCTCGCCCTGTTTGGCGGACAACTGAAACTGTCCATTTGCATCGGTTACTGCTGTTTTTCCTGATTGAACGTTTTTAACTGTTACTCCTGCAACAGGCACGCCATTGTTCGCGACAACTGTTCCTTTAATCTGATCCTGAAAGACACTGCTTCCAACGATGGCAGAAAAAGGCTTTTTTACGGGGAATGCTTGTCCCTGATAGGCAATCCCAAGCGCGAGTGGTAGAATTAGAAATTTATTCATATGATTGATAATGTGTGGCGAAAGTAGAAATTAAGGGTTATCAAAATTTTAATATCATATTAACAAAATGTAAACCCGCCTTCAGTTCGTTTAATTGGTATATTTTTTTTGGTTTTCATAAAAATATAATTTTTTTTTATGTCATCAAATGTATGTACATAATAAAAATTCGATTTAGCATCCTTTTTTATGAACCTTTTGTATTCGAACAGAATCGGATATAGTAATTTTTTTTACTTATCTTGTCATCCAAAAAATAACAACCTTTATGATACCAAGACTCAAACGAATCGCACTCATATCTTTACTACTACTCAGCGCCGCAACAAGGCTCTTTGCTCAAGACAAGGGGAAGGCAGACTGGTTTAAAGATGCCCGTTTTGGCATGTTTATCCACTGGGGGCTATACAGCGCCGCCGAGGGCATGTGGAAAGGAGAGCCTTTAAGGTATATGAACAACTATGCGGAATGGTTGCGCTACCGCAACCGCGTATCGAAAGAAGAATATGGTAGTCTAGCCAAACGCTTTGACTGGGACAAGATCGATCCGGAAAAGTGGGTACTCCTGGCAAAGGAGGCCGGGATGAAATACATGATCATCACGACCAAACATCACGATGGCGTAGCGCTATGGGATACGAAAGTCGGCACCTATAGTTTGCCCAAATTGAGCGGCTCTTACCGCGATGTGATCAAGGAAATTGCAGCTGCCTGTAAAAAACATGATATGAAACTTGGCTTTTACTACTCACATTGGATCGACTGGGAGCATCCCTATGGCTGGAATCATCAGCAAGAATTGTCCGGACATGTCACGGATGCACAATATAATCAATACTGGCAGGAAAAGGTAATCCCCCAGCTGCGTGAACTCATGAGCAACTACGGCGATATTTCACTGATATGGTTTGACATGTGGATCCCCTACCAAAAATCCATTATCAAAAAAGAACAGTTGCTTCAGGTCGTAAAATTGATCCGCGAGTTGCAACCAAACTGCCTGATCAATTCACGTCTAGGTCTTCCGACAGATGCCGAAAATGTAGATTTCGAAACCCTTGGCGACAATCAGTTTGGCAGCAAGTATATCGCTCATCCTTGGGAGACGCCGGGCACGATCGCACACTCCTGGGGCTACAACGGACAGGAAAACGAATGGAAATCCACCAGTCAGATCTTTCAGTCATTGATTTCAAACGTTAGTCTCAACGGCGGATTCACGTTAAATATTGGTCCTCGCGCCGATGGTACTGTCCCTTACGAAAGTGTCAGCCGTCTGCACGATGTCGGCTCCTGGCTGAATACCTACGGCCAAGGCATCTATGGTGGCACTGGCCTTGCGCTAAAAAACAACCATTTTGACTGGGGTTACCTGACCACAAAGACAGAACAAAACAAAACCGTTGTCTATGCGCATGTGTTCAACTGGCCTCTAGACCACAAACTTCGTATTACAGGTATAAAATCCAAACCGTCCAATATCGCGCTGATGAAGGGAAACAATTTAACGACCCTGAACTACGAACAGAAATTAAGCGCAATACATATTGACTTACCAGGAGACCAGCCTGACCATTATGTCTCGGAAGTAAAATTGACCTTCGATGGCCCCTTGGAACTGGACAAAAATACCGTCCCGGAATCGACTTTTGGTGGCTTTTCCCTAAAATCAACCAATAGTCTGAACAATGAACTGAAAATAGTACGCTACAATGGGAAAAATCCAACCCACGCCATCCTCACCGGAAATACGAAGATCGACTGGGAAGTAACGGTTACAGAGGCCGGAACTTATGCGATAGATTTCTCTGCGCACAATCCCAATAAAGAAAATATTCCCTTCGAAATTAGCGTCGCCAGCCAACAATTGAACGGAAGTTTTGAACCAACTAACAAAATGGTTGTCGAACCAAATGAAAACAACTACACCGAAGAATTTGTGGAAAAACGTATCGGAACATTAAAATTTGACAAACCAGGTAAATATATTCTAACGTACAAAAGTCAACAGCAGCTTCCACTATGGTTTAATTGGTTATGGCTGGAAAAAACAAAAAATTAACCGATTTAGTATAAACGTCCCTCATAAGAATCATCAAAAACCTTTGACCTAAAGTCAGAGGTTTTTGACTTTTCAACCTATTCAATCTAATAAATTGCTTCACAGCCTATTAAACAAAAGTTACCTATTTTAATATTTTTTTTATTATTTTGGATTAAAAGTTACCAATTTTGTAAATCGAGACAGGATCAGTCTCTTCACTTATAAATGAGTAAATTAATCCTAAAAATTGTCGGACAATGCATCTGCAACGGGACTCTTTATCTACACCTTCCGCTCAAACAGAATGTTCGGGGTTAGAAGGATTGATTACAATTTTGGAAGATGGAAGCATTCTACATCTCAACGCACGCGCATGTGAGCTTTTAGGTTTAGGCAAGACGGAGACTAAAGGCAAAAAACTACATGAATTAATCACATTCTATTCATCGGATGATACTTCTGCCCCCGTAGCAGAGCTGACTCCCTTCCAGATCCGTCCTGACGACAATCGGATCCATGAAGAAAAAATTCTGGGTATCGCAATTGAAGACAAATTTAAATGGTTTGTATTTCATATCAACCCGTTCAGGGAAGAGGATAAGACTGCCCTGCAACTGTCTTTCTTCGATGTCTCCAAATTGGTCAATCAGAACCAGAACTTAAAAGACAAACAACATCAGCTGCAATTACTCGTTGCCTCGCTCAACGATCTTGTATTTGAAGTCACCGACACGGGGGTGTTTAAAAATTATTGGACCAACGACACAAAACAGCTATTTTACCCACCCGAAGAATTCCTGAATAAAAGCCTGACAGAACTTTTTCCGGCGGACCTGGCCATACCAACGATCCAACTGATCCAGAACTCCCTCAAGCTTGACCGTGAGTTTAAAATGGAGTTTCAGTCTCCTTCCGAACAACATAAAGGCAAATGGTATAGTCTACAGATAAAACCTATCCACCGGACACAAAATCGGGTTGCTTTGGTCATCTCGGATATTACAAAACAGATCGAATCAACGGAAAAAATACGTTTTAACGAGCATAAATTCAATCAGGCTTTTCATTTCTCAGGGCTGGGTATTGCCTTGACGGACCTTGATGGCTACTGTATTGAATCAAACCAAACGCTGACGAAAATCCTCGGCTATTCACAGGAAGAAATGTCAACAACGAGGTTCTCCACCAATACACACCCGGACGACGTCGAACGCGAGATTGAACTCCGTAAAAAACTTATCCGGGGTGAAATTGAAAGCTTTACCATACAAAAACGCTATCGACACAAACTGGGTCATTATGTATGGTGCTCTGTCACCATCGCCGCAGTTTTTGACAATGCCGACATGCCCTTATTTCTGATTGTTCAGGTGCAGGATATTTCAGAGTCAAAGAAAAATATCGAAATATTAAAACGGCAAAAATTAGAATCTGATCTGGTTAAAATGGACCTTGAAACCAAAGTCAGACAACTGGAAGAATTTGCGCATATCCTTGCCCATAACCTAAAGGGCCCCTTGAGCAATATGCCGATGCTCATCGATGAACTGCAAGTAACGAAAGATGAAGAGGTAAAGACTGAATTCCTGAATCTTCTGAAAATCAGCACGGGGCAACTTACCGAAACCCTGCAGGAACTGGGGGATATCCTCGAATTACGTTCAAATAAATCCCTTGTATTTGAAAACTGTGATTTTCTCCAGGTATATCATAAAGTAAAACAACAATATATAGAGGAAATACAGCAAAAGAATGCAACGATTTCCGTCGAATTTAATGTGGCAAATATCCATTACCCCAAAATCTACCTCGAAAGCATTCTCAGTAACCTCATCAGCAATTCCCTTCGGTTTACAGCCAAGGATAAAGCACCTTACATCGAGATCAGGACTACGCTGGAGGAAGACGGTACCTTATTGACTGTCAGGGACAATGGACTAGGTATTAATTTACCCAAATATAAATCCCAGCTCTTCATGTTCAAGAAGGTTTTCCATCGTGGCTTTGAGAGTAAAGGAGTCGGATTATTTCTCACACGCTATCAGGTGGAGTCACTGGGCGGCAAAATAGATGTGCAAAGTGAACCCAACGAAGGCAGTGTCTTTTCCGTCAAATTTTTAGAACGAAAGCAATGAATCAGGAAAATAAAAGAAAAGTCATCCTCATAGACGACAATGCGATCTTACGTACCATTTTTGGCTACATGCTTCAGGGATTTGCGGATTACCCCATTGAATTCTTTCCCTTCAAAAATGCACTGGATGCTTTGGATTTTCTGGAGTCGCATGATATCAGCACATCGTCTGAGCCGGCCATATTGTTTGTCGATATCAGTATGCCTTTTATGACAGGTTGGGAGCTGATGGACATCCTAGAGGATAGAACCGATTTTATCGAGCAGACCCAGATCTTTATTATCAGCTCCTCCACGAGCCAAAGCGACCAGGAACAATTGGCAAATTATCCTTTTATCAGCGGTTTTATTTTAAAACCTTTCGGCAAGGAACAACTGTATGAAATTTTAAGGGTACGCATTTAAAAAACTCCTTTCTACAGGGGGATTGCAACGCCGACTATCGACCTACATCCGCATACTGCCGGAATGCTGGTTTGACCTACCCATCTTGGCCGGATAAAAGAAGAAAGCGTTGAATAGCTGAAATGATGCTTTAAGGAGCTGGCTGTAAATCGCAAAAAAAGGGGCTATCCAACCTTTTGGATAGACCCTTCATTTACGTTAAATGGCCTTACATTTTTCAGCAAGCCAATTCTTTTCTTCACTTGAAAGATGCGTTGACAGTTGATCAAACACCCATTGGTTATAATTATTCAACCAGGAAACATGTCTTTCTTCCAACAGGGATTTCTCTACGAGCGCTGTATCGATATAACATATTGTCAGGGTCTCAAAATCCAGAAATTCGCCAAATTCAGAGGAACCGGCCTTACGGGTCAGGACCAAATTCTCGATACGGATACCATGTTTACCGACCCGGTAGAGCCCAGGTTCAATGGAGGTAATCATACCCGGTTCAACCGCAACGTCTATCGCCGCGGCATTAAATACCTGCGGTCCTTCGTGTACATTCAGGAAAAACCCGACACCATGTCCTGTACCATGACCATAGTTACGCAATGTCTCCCACAGTGGACGGCGGGTAATGGCATCAATCTGATAACCCCGGGTACCTACAGGGAAAATAGCCTGCGAGCCCTCAATTGTGCCTTTCAGCACCAAGGTATAGTCCTCTTTTTCCTCTTGGGTAAGTCCCCCTAGCGAAACGACCCTTGTAATATCCGTAGTACCTGTTTTGTATTGGCCACCGGAGTCTACCAACAGTAATCCTTTCGGACGCAACGTATAATTGGATTTTTCGTTTGCCGAATAGTGTGGCAATGCGCCGTGATCCAGATAACCTGCAATTGTCGTAAAAGAAACATCCACAAATCCATCTTGCTCCTCCCGGAATCCACGTAACTTCGCTGCGATCGACAGCTCCGAAAGTTCTTCACTGGCCACATTTTCTTCCAACCATTTAAAAAACTTCGTAAGTGCGACACCGTCTTTTACAAAAGTATGCCTGTTATTTTCAATTTCTACTTTATTCTTAATCGCTTTTAAAGTCGTCGAAGGATTTATTTTTTCGACGATTTTAACACTTTCTGGAACGCTATCAAACATCGCAAAGCAGGTGCGTTTTGGGTCAATTAAGATCGCCTTTGCCTGCAATGTCTCTATCGACTGATAGATATTGTCGTATGCAGCGATTTCAACGCCATAGCTTCCTAATTCAGCAACGGTTTCGGCGCTCAATTTCGAGGGTTCGATGTAAAGTGTCGCCGAATCAGCAGTGATCAATACGAACCCCAAAACAACTGGGTTGCAAGGTACATCCTGACCACGGATATTCAATAGCCAAGCAAGATCATCTAAAGATGATATTAAATGTGCATCGGTCCGATTTTTCTTCATTTCAGCCCTTACAGCTTCAATCTTCGCCACGGTAGATTGTCCTGTTGTACTTTCCGGCAACAAGTAGGCCCGCGCTTTTGGCAGCTCTGGTCTACCGGCCCATAAATCAGCTAGTAAATCAACATGCCCATCCACCTTAATATCCAAGGGTTCCAAAACTCCTTTGACAGATTGAGCAACCAAGAGTGACGCCAGATTCCCGTCAAAAGCAACTTTCGCTCCTGCATTCAATTTCTCTCCTAACCAATCCGCATACTCCGCCGCTGCCTGGACTTTCAGTTTAACCAATTCAAAACCGGTTCCTTCCAATTGCTCTGCTGCCTGGACGAAATAACGGGAATCTGTCCAGAGGCCTGCAAAATCCTGTGTAATTGCCAGCGTACCTGCAGATCCGGTAAAACCTGATGCCCAAGCAATACATTTGTAACGTTCTGGTAAATATTCACTGATATGAGGATCTGATGATGGGATAATATATCCATCGATTCCTTGAATCTTCATCGCCTCACGAATAGCAGCTAATTTTTCGATATGCTTCATGTCGTCTATACAATTTTATGCAAGTTAGGATTTTTTAGGGTCGAATGCCTAACTTTAAGCCAAATAAAACAAACTGAGTCTACGCGTATGCACATAGTGAAGTAATACGCCCATCACAGCAGAAGTAAAATATCAATTACCCGGACCGAATAAAGTCCGACGAAATAACATGTTAATGAAAAAATTTGCGCTCTATTCCATTGCACTATCGACCTATGCATTTACTGGCCTCACAGGTTCGTTATTTGCACAGGATCTACGAACCAAAATCCAGTCTGCATTCAATCAGTTTCAAAGTCAGGAAAACGTAACAAACGCGATCAGTTCGCTGACCGTGTTTGATGGAAAGACCGGACAGACTATCTATGCGGCCAATGAAAATATCGGGCTAGCCACAGCTTCCACCATGAAAGTGATTACTGCAGCTACGGCATTGGATTTTCTGGGCAAGAATTATCAATTTAAAACCACCCTATACTATACAGGTACCATAGATGAAACCGGCGTGCTGAATGGCAACATCATTGTAACAGGAACTGGAGACCCTACCTTGGGCAGTAGCCGTTACCCAGAGACCAAAGCGGATGTCGTGCTGAACAAATGGATCGCAGCTATTCAAAACGCTGGGATACGAAGCATCAACGGAGCAGTTATTGCCGATGACCGTCTATATAATGGCAACCAACTACCGGGCGGTTGGATCTGGACAGACATGGGCAATTACTATGGCGCAGGCATTTCATCGCTCAACTGGCGCGAAAATGCTTTTGGTATAAATTTCAGCCCGAGCAATAAAGTGGGGGCAAAAGCCGAAATTGTCCAAGACACGACCCGGGCTCCTTACCTGAACATTATCAACGAAACCACCACTGGTAAAGCTGGCACTGGGGACAATGTGTATGCCTATGCTGCACCTTATTCGACCAAAATATTTGTCCGCGGAACCTATGGTCAGGATTTAAAGAAGACCATCGAACTCGCCTCCCCCGACCCCGCCTATGACCTTGCTTTCCAACTAAACGAAGGCCTCAGCAAACAGGGGATTATTGCAACCCACCCACCTGAAACCGGCGCTAAAATGGATTCTGTAGATGTCTCGCAGAAAAAGACGCTAGATGTGCACCTATCCCCTACCATGGATAAAATTGTCTATTGGTTTAACCAAAAAAGCATCAACCTCTATGGCGAAGCTTTATTGAAGGCAATCGCCTATACCACGGCCGGAAAGACCGGTACGGATGATGGGGCCAATTACATCCAGAAATATTGGCAAGCTAAATTAGGTATTAAGCCCAGTGAACTCAACAGTATGGACGGTTCGGGACTTTCACCACAAAATAGGGTCACCACGCTTGCTATGAACAAAATCATGCAGTATGCCCAAAAGCAAAATTGGTATCCTGTATTCTATGAAAGTCTGCCCACCTACAATGACATGAAGATGAAAAGCGGAACAATCGGTGGCGTACTGGGCTATACCGGTGTACACGCCAATAAAAATGGACAATCCTTTACCTATACACTATTGGTCAATAATTATTCCGGATCAGGGTCCAATATGCGTAGGCAAATGTTTAAATTACTGGATGTTTTGAAATAACATATTATTGTCTATTTATAATAAGATATTGGCAAATATTTCCAAATATCAAAAAGAATGATAGATTTGTAGCCTTAAATTAATAAAATCGTAATGAGTAACACTAATCGTAAACAGGCAGCGTTAACTTACCACTCAATGGGTAGACCTGGAAAAATAGCTGTTGTTCCGACAAAACCAACAAATTCGCAAAGAGACTTATCATTAGCATATTCTCCTGGCGTAGCGGAGCCATGTTTGGCTATTGCCGAGAATAAGGAAGATGCTTATAAATATACCGCAAAAGGGAACCTTGTTGCTGTTATCAGTAACGGGACAGCTGTCTTGGGCCTAGGTGATATCGGCGCTCAAGCAGGTAAACCTGTCATGGAAGGAAAAGGTTTATTGTTCAAAATTTTCGCCGACATCGATGTATTTGACATTGAAGTGGACACCAAAAATGTCGACGAGTTCGTTAAAATCGTAAAAGCATTGGAACCAACTTTCGGTGGTATCAACCTGGAAGACATCAAAGCTCCTGAATGTTTTGAAATTGAGCGTCGCCTGAAAGAGGAAATGAATATTCCGGTCATGCACGATGACCAACATGGTACAGCAATCATTTCCGGTGCGGCCCTGATCAATGCCTGTGAAATTCTCGGAAAAGATATTTCTAAAGTTAAAATCGTCGTGAATGGTGCCGGTGCGGCAGCGATGTCCTGTACAGCAATGTATATTTCTGTAGGCGCAAGCAAAGAAAACATCGTAATGCTGGACAGTAAAGGTGTTATCCGTACGGATAGAGAAAATCTGGATAGCATGAAAGCACAATATGCTACAGATCGCGATATCCATACCCTAGCAGATGCCGTAAAAGACTCCGATGTATTTATCGGATTATCAGCTGCGGATGTCATGTCAGCAGAGATGTTGCTATCAATGGCTCCTAATCCTATTGTTCTGGCAATGGCTAATCCAAACCCGGAGATTGCTTACGATTTAGCGATGGCTACCCGTAATGATATTATCATGGGTACCGGTCGTTCGGATTATCCAAATCAGGTAAACAATGTATTGGGCTTCCCTTACATCTTCCGCGGTGCGTTGGATGTGCGTGCGACAGCAATTAATGAGGAAATGAAAATTGCCGCTGTACGTGCTATTGCTGATCTGGCAAAACAACCAGTTCCAGAAGAGGTCAATCAGGCTTATAATACCAGCAATTTAAAATTCTCGGAAGAATATATCATTCCTAAACCTACCGATCCACGTTTGATCACGGAGGTTTCTATGGCTGTGGCAAAAGCAGCGATCGAATCCGGCGTAGCGAAAACAGCAATCGAAGACTGGGATAAATACCGCGATGCATTACGTAAACGCCTAGGTAAAGATGATGCGATCATGCGCAACTTAACGATGGCTGCTAAAAGAGATCCAAAACGTGTTGTTTTTGCTGAGGCAGATAATTACAAAACCTTACGTGCTGCTCAGATCGTAAAAGAGGAAGGTATCGCAATTCCGATTCTTTTAGGTAAAAAAGAGAAAATCGAACGTTTGATCCATGAATACGCTTTTGAACTGGACGGTGTAGAGATTATTGACCCTGTTGCAGAGGTTGATGGTGAAACAGAGCGTTCAAAAAAATTCATCGAACACCTTTATAACAAAAGACAACGTCGCGGAATCTCCCGCTACGACGCACGCAAACTGATGTTTGACCGTAACTATTTCGGGGCTTCATTAGTGGAGTTTGGCGAGGCAGATACCTTGATTTCCGGGATGACCAAAAATTATGCAAACACCATCCGCCCAGCATTGCACGTTATAGGTGCTAAACCCGGCAGCCGTGTAGCAGGTATGTATATGATGTTAACAAAAAAAGGTCCTATTTTCATGGGTGATACAACCGTGAATGAGGATCCTACGGCGCAAGAGCTTGTGGATATCACCTTGCTTTTGGACAAAGCTGTTAAACGCATGAATATCCAACCGCGTATTGCCTTATTGTCTTACTCTAATTTTGGTTCTAGCGAAGGAAAAACACCAACCAAAGTAAGAGCGGCAGCTCAGATCTTACACGATCAACATCCGGATATTATTGCTGACGGTGACCTGCAGGCTAACTTTGCTTTAAACAGTGATATGTTGACTGACAACTTCCCATTCAGCTGTTTAAACGGACAGTCAGCAAATACACTTGTTTTCCCTAATCTGGAATCAGGCAATATCGCCTATAAATTATTGCAGGAAGTCGGTGAAGCGGAAGCTGTAGGTCCAATTCTTTTGGGTATGAACAAACCGATCCATGTACTGCAATTGGATAGCTCAGTCCGTGAAATCGTCAACATGGTGACTATTGCCGTGGTTGATGTTCAGGCTCATCTCAAAAATTTATAGAATAGCTTAAAATCTTCCTATATTCGTAGTACTATGTACGAATATTTCAATGGAAAATTAGCATATAAAGCCCCCACTCATGTTATTATCGACGTGAGTGGGATTGGCTATTATGTCCACATCTCTCTTTATACCTTTTCCCAAATCAAGGATCAGGAAAACTGCAAATTATTTATTTCACTGCAAGTCCGGGAGGATTCTCATACGCTTTATGGCTTTGCTACCGAAGGTGAGAAAAAACTGTTCGAGAATCTGATCTCGGTTTCAGGTATCGGTCCCAATACGGGGCGGATGATCCTGTCGTCCAATACCCCGGATGAAATCCAATCGGCCATTGCCAATGGTCAGGTTGCTTTAATTCAAAAAATTAAAGGGATCGGCCCGAAAACAGCACAACGTCTGATCCTGGAGCTTCAGGATAAATTGAAAAAACAGGGTGTGGAAGCGCTTTCACCAACCATTCAGTCGCAATCCGTACCGGACGAAGCTTTGTCTGCACTGGTTATGTTGGGCTTTAATAAAGTAGCGGCAGAAAAGGTATTGAATACCATTCTAAAGACAGAAAGCAATCTTTCTGTAGAGGATATGATCAAACTTGCCCTAAAGAGACTATAGTATATGCCAACTGATCTATTGATTTGGCCACGAACATGTAGCTGAGCAACAGATCCGTTGAATAGCGCCAACATCAAATAGCTAGCTTATACTACGAAATAGAAAAGGAACTTCGGTTCCTTTTTCTATTTTCCCACCGGCAGTCTTCATTCGAATCCCGCATAGCGATATGCGATCTCAAACAGCGAATATCTAGGTAACAATTTAAGAATTGAAAGTAGACTAACAGGGACTTTATGCGGACCTTATACGGACCTCATTCGGACTTCATTCGGATAAACACGTATGAAGTCCGTCTTATTCCCGGCTATGATTAGTGCTAAAAACCTAGAAAATATGAAGAAGATTCCCACTTGTCCCCTCCCTGCCACAGATTTATTTGCCTCAATAACCGAGGGATCTGCCTGGTCGGTGTGTAACCGCGGGATGATAGCAGTTGAAATGAGTTATCGAATGACAAGTACGGCTGTGGATCTACATGAATCACCGTATGTCTTCAAGAAATAACACAAACGATTGCCCTAACAAAAACAAACACATAATCAATCACTTACAAAAACACACAAGCCCTTCCTTCACGTCGCTAAAGCCTATTTGTTACAATCTAGCGTTGCTAAAACGTATTTATTCCCTTATTTTTAGCGTTTGTATTTCAGTTATAATCTCACACATGAAAAAATTATTTTCACTTGCGCTCGCTTTCAGTTTAGGAGTAGCAGTATTTGCGCAGGAAAAGAAAGACATCACGTTGAACATTGTGCCTCTACCGCAACATGTTCAGATCAAAAACGGATCATTTAAAGTCAACGCAAACACTAAAATTGCATTTGACAGTGATGAGGATAAAAAAATTGCCACCTTATTCCAGGATTTTCTAAAAAGCAATTACAACCTCAATCTAGCATTGGTTAAGTCACCGGGGAAGAATAGTATCTATTTTTCGTCCAAAAATGCAAAATCCGCAAACACGGAAGCATACGAACTAAACATCGCTTCGGATCAAATCACGGTCAGTGGAAAAGCATCAGGTCTATTTTATGGTATGCAGTCGCTGATCCAGTTACTACCTGTCGATAAAAAAGCAGACATCGAAATTCCGCAGGCGTCCATTCAGGATGAACCTCGTTTTGCTTACCGTGGACTGCATCTTGATGTTGGCCGTCATTTCTTCCCTGTAGAATTTGTTAAGAAGTACATTGACATTTTGGCCTCTTACAAATTGAATACCTTTCACTGGCATCTGACCGATGATCAGGGATGGCGCATCGAAATTAAGTCACATCCTAAATTAACGCAGATCGGCGGTTACCGCAAGCAAACATTGCTGGGCAACTATAAAACCGACGGAGACTATGACCATACGCCTTATGGCGGTTTCTACACCCAGGAACAGATCAAAGAAGTCGTGGCTTACGCCAAATCTAAGTATGTTACCGTCATCCCTGAAATCGAGATGCCCGGTCATGCTTTGGCAGCACTTTCTGCTTACCCAGAGCTCGGTTGTGGCGATAAACCGGGACCGTATACTGCAGCACAGACCTGGGGGGTATTTGATGATGTATTCTGTGCCGGAAAAGAAGAAACATTTAAGCTATTGGAGGATGTGATCGACGAGGTGATCCCCTTATTCCCTAGCGAATATATTCATATCGGTGGCGATGAATGTCCTAAAACAAGATGGAAGACCTGTCCACATTGCCAAAAAAGAATCAAGGATAATAATCTCAAAGATGAACACGAGCTGCAGAGTTATTTTATCCAACGTATGGAAAAGTACATCAATGGCAAAGGTAAACGTATCATTGGATGGGATGAGATCTTAGAGGGCGGTTTAGCACCAAACGCGACTGTTATGAGCTGGAGAGGTGACCAAGGAGCTATCGATGCCGCAAACCAGGGTCATGATGTTATCATCACTGCAAATAGCTACGGTCTTTATTTTGACCACAAACAAGGAGCGGATCAAAATAGAGAGCCTTTGAGTATCGGCGGTCTTTCGACATTGGCTAAGGTATACTCTTCTGATCCTATGCCTAGCAAAATCTCTGAAAACAACAAGAAACATGTCTTGGGTGTTCAGGCGAATATCTGGACGGAATATATCGGTTCTTCCAACAAAGTAGAGTTTACCATCTTACCACGTGTATTGGCCCTATCTGAGATTGCCTGGACCCAGCCTGAAAAGAAAAACTGGAAGAATTTTTCCGAACAACGGGCTGCACGCCAATTGGCAAAGCTAGATCAGACAAATACATTCTATCGCGTACCTGAGGTATATGGTATCTCTGACACAACAATATATGCCTCAGAATATACCATCCGCGGATTGAAACCATCTGTGGAAGGTGCAAAAATCTATTATACCTTGGACAACTACGATCCTTCGGAATTAGATCTAGAGTATACAGGTCCGGTTAAAGTGACTGTCCCAGATAGTAAAGAACGTGTATTCAAAGCAGTCGTTGTTACTCCTTCCGGAAAAAGAAGCAATTACATCCGGGTAAACATTATCAATACAAAGAAATAAAATAATATACCCCATGCGAAAGCGCTAATATTCTGTTAACTTTGAACAGGTATTAGCGCTTTTTTTCTGAATTACCTTTTTTTGGGATGTTAGAAAATAACCTGCTATCGATTTCCATCGTCGTTGCAGGCTGTAAAAGCGTGAAGGGTTTATGGAAAATGTGTATTTCTACAAGGATTTAAAAAAGAAATTTTATGGCTGAGGATCTGCTAATTGCCAAGGGCAGCAAAGAGGAACAATATCAAAACTTACTTCCGCAGATAGCAGGATTATTACAGGGAGAAAATAACCAGATTGCAAATCTTGCGAATATCGCGGCAGCGCTAAAAGAACAATTTAATTTTTTCTGGGTAGGATTTTATTTGGTAGACAGCGCGGAAGAGCTTGTGCTCGGTCCATTCCAAGGTCCTGTGGCCTGTACCCGTATAAAAAAAGGACGGGGTGTATGTGGCGGATCTTGGGCGCAGGAGAAAACACTTATTGTACCGGACGTAGAGCTGTTTCCCGGACATATTGCCTGTAGTTCGCTGTCACGCTCCGAAATCGTGTTGCCTATATATAGTCAGGGACAAATTATAGGCGTTCTCGATGTGGACAGCAGCGAATTGGACAGCTTCGATGAAATCGACGAAAAGTACCTGACGCAGATCTTACAGCTGTTGGATAATTAGTGCCCGGATATCGGAAGAATTATGTCTATCGTTCAGACATATAAATCAAAGGTCAGCGCTAGTCCCTGTTAAAAAAACAATGCGACAAAGTCCTAACGTCTCAGAATTGGACACTATATCCTCATGTTTTATGGGAGCTTCAGTAGATTATTCTTCGAATATTTTACTGCTGAAATTCCCATATCTTGACTAATTTATCATCACTGACGCTAAAGAAATACTGACCATTTTCAGACCATACGCCGGCATTGACAGATAAATGATGGCCATCTTGCATTTTTTCCCTGCTCATGTTCTTCAGCAGAGCGAAGTCTGCATTTGACCAGAATTTCAAGGATTTATCCCGACTTACCGTGGCGAATAATGGTTCAACTGGATGTGGATAGATCCCATAAACAGTAAAAAGATGCGGGATAAATGAAAAATTATTACTCAGTTGCCCGACTTCCGAAATCATGAGCTTCGCATCACGGCCACCGCTTAATAATTTATTTTCGAGAAAAGCCAACGAGGTTGTGGGTAGACTATGCAACTGCATACGCTCAATGACATGGAAATCCGTGCTGTCCAACAAGTATACCCAACCTTCTTTATCGCCCAATGCGATCCTGTTTGTATTTTCGTCGACGGCAATACTCCGCACTGTCGTTTGGGAGAGCTGTAGCTCATAGATACTCTTATAGGTCGCTAGGTCTATCACGTACAACATGCCCGCCTCGCCTACAGCCAAAAGCTCATTTTTTTGCTTAACATACGCCAGGGCAAAGATGGCTTTTTTACCCAATTGTAAACTCGCAACAAGTTTTTGTTCCTGTACATCCACAAAAAGTAGCTTACCCTCGCGTAAGGCAATGGCTAGGATAGCCGTCCCCGGAATCAGCTTTAACGCATAGACTGAGGAAGTCACGGCACAGAGGATCCGTTTAAAACCATTTTTTTGGATATCCCACTCGACCACGCCCTTATCATTTCCTCCGGTAAAGAATGTATTTGGATCATATCCTTTTTCTACGCAAAAAATGGGATTTTGATGTCCCGGTAATGTCGCTCTTAATTTAATATTCATAGTTATATTGTCAAGTTCTCCAGATGATATGCGGAGAGACTATTCTTGTCCTATCTTTTTTGGCTTATTGACCGGCTGTCATTTAAAACGGACCACGCAAAAAAAGAAGTGCAGTATATCCACAAATATACTGCACTTTCAAGACTATTTTGTCATATTACCTTAAAGCCTCGTCCGATCCGTCGGTTCAATGAAATTTACCTGGGCAAATGTTCAATAGACAACTTGGCTTAGCAAAAACAAGCATTATTGATGTCTGCTTTCAAGATTTTTAGCGATTGTCTCCAACGAAAACCCTTTTTCACGTAGCAATACGATCAAATGGAACAATAGATCAGAAGTCTCATTGATAAAGTCAGTCTCGGTCTCCGTTAATGCGGCGATCACTGTTTCTACGGCTTCTTCACCTACTTTTTGAGCGATCTTATTAATTCCCCTTGAGCGCAGACGGTTTACATAGGATTCGTCAGAAGGATGTTCGTAGCGATGATTTACGATACGTTCCAGCTCCAATATGAAATTTTGATTGAATTCCGTGTTGAAACAGCTCCGACTTCCGGTATGGCAGGTCGGTCCAATAGGATCCGCTTTAATTAATACGGTATCTTTATCACAATCAATATGGATACTCTTTACATTTAAAAAGTTACCACTCTCCTCTCCTTTAGTCCAGAGACGATTTTTGCTACGGGAGAAAAAAGTCACGCGCTTTTCCGTCTGTGTCTTTTGCCAAGCTTCCTCGTTCATATACCCCAGCATCAGCACTTCTAACGTTTGGGCGTCCTGCACGATCACTGGAACAAGTCCGTCACTTTTAGCGAAATCTAACATTGTTTTAGTATCTAGTATTTAGTATCTAGTATTGAGACTCTGATAGTGCAAGCCCAAGGCTAACATACTATCTATTTTCTCCTCTTTTAATTCTTTATCCTTTGATCCATATTTCTGGATCTCTATCCCCATTATCTTACGACAACACCATGTTGGCGCAAGGTCTCTTTAAGATCCGGAATCAATATTTCTCCATAATGGAATACTGAAGCCGCTAAGGCGGCATCCACATTGGCCTGTTGAAATACATCAACAAAATGCTGCTGATTTCCAGCACCACCGGATGCTATTAAAGGGATATGAATGCGATCGTTTACCGCTTTTAAAAATCCGTTATCAAAGCCATTTTTCGTACCGTCATGATCCATGGATGTCAGCAGAATTTCTCCTGCGCCACGCTCCTGGGCTTCCAATATCCAATCCAGGGTATTGATCTCGGTCTTGATACGTCCGCCGCTCAGGTGAACAAAATCCTGCCCTTCAATAGATCTGGTATCTACGGCAACCACAACAAACTGCGCTCCAAAAGCTGCAGCCATTTGATTGATCAGGTCGGGATTACGTACAGCTGCAGAGTTGATCGATATCTTATCCGCTCCCGCATTTAATAGAATGTCGGCATCTTTAATTTCGTTGATACCACCGCCGATTGTAAAAGGGATATTTACCTGACGTGCTACCGCTTTGACAAGATCTATTGTTGTCTTGCGCCCTTCATGAGTAGCTGTGATATCTAAGAAAACGAGTTCGTCCGCCCCTTGTTGGGAGTATTCGTAGGCTAATTCCACCGGATCCCCGGCATCACGAAGGTCTACAAAATTCACTCCTTTTACTGTCCGTCCATCTTTAACATCCAAGCAAGGAATTATCCGTTTTGCCAGCATCTTAAAATCTGATTAATGATTTAAGATTCCAGTCTTTGACTTCATCGATGGAAATTCTATTCTCATAGATTGCTTTTCCTACGACAACTGATTCTACTCCCCCCAGTTCCTGAAGTTTTTGAATATCATCCATAGAACTGATACCTCCGGAAGCAATCAATTTGATGATTGGTGAATGGCTCAATAGCTTTTTGTATAATTCTACACCTGCTCCGCCGAGTTTACCATCCTTGCTAATGTCGGTACATAGAAATCTAAAGAAGCCCAAAACCAAACATTTATCAATATATTCAATCAATTTAATTGGTGAGCTCTCCAACCAGCCGGAGTATTTGATCACTTCATCCAAGACATCAATTGCAATGACAATATGGTCTGCATACTTCACTTTCCCTTCATTTAAAGTTGCTAATTCCTCTAAAAAAGAAGGATTCGTAATCGCTTGCGTACCCACGATAACACGGTATACCCCAGCATCTACCAATTCCTTTACTTTTTCAATGCTCCTTACCCCGCCGCCATATTGTATTTTCATATCTGTCTTCTGGATAATGTCGAACAGATAGGATTGGTTACTAAAATCACCTTTGGCACCATTCAGGTCTATGATATGGACCAGTTCAGTACCATTTGCACGATAGTTTTCTATCTGTGCTTCCAAACTAATATCATAAGTCGTAACGTCGTTGTAGTTACCCTCTCTTAAACGGACAACTTTTTTGTCCAAAACGTCAATTGCTGGAATGATATACATAATCGAATATTTTTAGTCTATTTGAATAGTTGAAAAATTGAGCAGTAACTGCTCACCTGCTTTTCCCGATTTCTCCGGGTGAAATTGTACACCAAAGAAATTATCCTTGGAAATGGCTGCTGAAAATGGTAATCCATAGTCGCATTTTGCGGCTGTAAACGTCGTATCATATTCAATATAATACGAATGCACAAAATAAAAATAAGTCTGATCTTCAATATTCGCAAATAAAGGATTATTTGCTTGTACCGAAACGCTATTCCAGCCCATATGAGGCACTTTGCCCGCTAGGCTGGCGTCAAAATGTAACGTTTTCAATGGGAATAATGCTAACATCTCCGCATCACCCTCCTCGGAATGTTCGGTCAAAAGCTGCATACCGACACAGATCCCCAAAACAGGTTTGCGCAGTTGTTTAATATAAGGCACTAATCCCGACTCACGCAATTTGTTCATGGCGGCTCCGGCATGGCCCACGCCCGGAATAATAATACGATCATAAAGATCGATCTCCGCCGCAGTATTGATCATACCATAGGTCAGCCCTACCCGATCTAGCGCAGCAGTCAGCGAGAAGATATTCCCGGCGCCATAGTTAATAATTCCTATCATTTTATTAGTATTGAGATTTGAGATTTGAGTATCGAGACTTTGGTTAGGCTAGCCGCTGGCTTACCTACTTCATCTTTTACTCTTTAGCCCAAACTTTTTTATCTCCTCACCCTACAAGGGCAATATCTTAGTTTTAGCGTTTATAGCCTAGTCACAAAGACAGGTATAATGTAAAACTACAAAACACCTTTTGTACTTGGCAGCTGCATATGATCCGCATCCCGTCGTACTGCTTTCTTGATCGATTTCGCAAAAGCTTTAAAAATTGCTTCGATCTTATGGTGCTCGTTATCCCCTTCGGCCTTGATATTTAGATTTGATTTGGAGGCGTCAGAAAATGATTTAAAGAAGTGGAAGAACATCTCTGTCGGCATATCGCCTATTTTCTCCCGTTTAAATTCAGCATCCCAGACAATCCAATTGCGGCCACCAAAATCCAGCGCAACCTGCGCCAGGCAATCATCCATTGGTAAGGTATAAGAGTAGCGTTCAATACCGCGCTTGTCACCCAAGACCTTTAAGAACACTTCGCCCAAAGCAATCCCTGTATCTTCGATGGTATGATGCTCATCGATATGAAGATCACCTTTGGCTTTGATCGTTAAGTCCAATGCACCATGTCGGGCTAGCTGATCTAGCATATGGTCAAAGAAGGGCAATCCTGTTTCAATTTCCGATTTACCGGAACCATCCAGGTTCAGTTGAATAAAAATATCGGTTTCATTCGTTTTACGATGATGTTCGGCCGTACGTGCACCCAGTTTGAGGAATTCGTATACGGTCTTCCAGTCTGTGGTCTCCAAAGCCACCGCATTCGGGTCAATGTCGACGTTTTCCAATGCCCCCAATTGATCGTTTGCACGTAGCCATATGGCTTTAGCACCAAGATTTTGCGCAAGCTTGACATCATTTACACGGTCACCGATCACGAATGATTCACTCAGATTATATTTTGCTCCATCGAAATATTCCCCCAGCATACCAATACCCGGCTTACGTGTATCTGCATTTTCGTGTGGGAAAGTTTTGTCGATATGTTCTTTCGCAAATACTACACCTTCTGCCGCAAACGTATCAATCACAAAATGATGGACAGGCCAAAAGTTTTCTTCCGGATGGGAAGATGTTCCTAAACCATCTTGGTTAGAAACCAAGATCAATTCAAAATCCAGCTCCTTAGCGATACGTGGCAGGTACTGCAAAGCACCGGGATAGAATTTTAATTTTGCAAAAGAATCAATCTGCTCATCTTCTGGTTCCAAAATTAATGTTCCGTCACGGTCTATAAACAGGACACGTTTTAAGTTATCAGGCATAGTATTATTTATTGATTTGATTAAGTTTTTCTAATAATGTCCGGTTCTCCGCAGGCGTCCCAACAGTGATCCGCAAACAGCCTTCACAAAGTTCGACCTTGGAGCGATCTCTGACAATGATCCCATACTGAACCAAATAGTCGTAGATCTCCCGGGGGTTTTCCATCTTGACCAGAATAAAATTGGCATCGGAAGGTGTGATGTGATGCACATAGTCCAACTCAAGGAGCTCGCGTACCAGTTTTTCACGTTCTGCAACAGTCTCCTTGATCCAGTCGTTGACTTGATCCACATTATTCAGCGCCTCCAGCACGATATCCTGTGTCGCTTGATTAATATTATAAGGCGGTTTAATTTTATTATAAACAGCTATAATCTCTTTGCTTGCAAAGGCCATGCCTAAGCGAAGTGCTGCAAGTCCCCAGGCTTTAGATAAGGTCTGCAAAACCACCAGGTTTGGATATTCGGCCAGTTCCTGCGTAAATGATTTCACAGCAGAAAAATTGATATAAGCTTCATCGACAACGACAAGTCCCTGAAAATTATTCAATACCGTTTCAATGTCCTGGCGACGGATCGAATTCCCTGTTGGATTATTAGGTGAACAGATAAAGATCAGCTTGGTATGTGCATCTATGGCATTGGCGATACCGTCCAGATCCAATTGATAGTCTGCCGTAAGATTTACTTTCTTAAAGGCGACATCATTGATATTTGCAGACACCTCGTACATCCCATAGGTCGGCGGAACTAAAATAACATTGTCTACACCGGGTGTACAAAATGCACGGTATAAAATATCAATAGCCTCATCGCTTCCATTACCCAAAAATATGTTTTCTGGAGGTACACCTTTTATGTTTGAAAGTTTTGCTTTGACTTGATGTTGGAGTGGGTCTGGGTATCGGTTGTAATCATGGTTTAGTGGGGATCCAAAAGGATTTTCATTGGCATCAATCAATATGGATGCCACCCCTTTAAATTCATCTCTAGCGGACGAATAGGGTACGAGCTTTTTGATATTTTCCCGTAGTAGATTGTTTAAGTTGAATGGATTATCCATTATAAAAAAATTAGAGCCGTAAACTTAGATAAATTGTTTATCAAAAGCAATATAAAAAGTATTTGGCAGTGGAAATATGGTTAAAATTCACAAAAAGCTAAACTGAAAACCATTTACCTTCAATCGAAAGTTCAGTATTTGGGAATACCGTACGGGCTTCATCCAATAAAGGATTTAGATCCCGGTAACGGGCGGAGTAGTGTCCCAGCAACAATTTCTTTGCATGGGTTTCTTTGGCGATCTCCCCGGCTTCCAGTGCGGTCGTATGGAAAGTCTCCTTTGCACGGTCTACCATATCATGCAGAAAAGTAGATTCATGATACATCAGATCGGCATGCTGGACATAAGGCAGATAGTTCGCAGTACGCACTGTATCCGAACAGTACACGTAACTTCTGGATCTAGGAGCCGGTAGACTCAATTGATCCGCTGGGTAAACATTTCCCTTTTCGTCCACATAATCCATCCCCTTCTTTATGGCGGGATAATAGACCGTAGGAATATTTAATGCCTGAACCACATCACCAAGCAAGGTACGGGCCCTGGGACCTTCGTCAAAACGAAAGCCTGTACAGGCAATGCGATGTGTTAAAGGGAATGTACTCACTTTCATTGTTCGATTTTCAAAAATAACCCCGGGCTCGTCGGGTGAAATCGGATGAAAAATAAGATTATAGCGTAAAGCTGTCTCAGAATGCAGAAATTGTATATCCAAAATCTCCTTCAAGGCAGCAGGGCCATATAAATGAAGATCACTTTTGCGGCCGACCAGGTGCATCGAAGACAGCAGCCCGACCAGACCTAAATAGTGATCTCCATGTAAATGGCTAATAAATATATGTCCTAAGCGATTGCTTTTAATTCCATAGCGGCTGAGCTGCATTTGCGTACCCTCACCACAGTCTATTAAAAACAATTGTTCATTAAAGTTCAACACTTGGCTAGTCGGATGGCGATCAAACATCGGTGTCGCGGAACTATTTCCTAATATCAGAACTTCAAACTTCATATTAATCTTCGATTGTCCCCCGATATTCAGATTCTAATTCGTGCGCAAAGATCATATCTTCAGCAACCTTTAGTGATGGAGCAATCTTGATCGATTTATCCAGGTGCGACACACGAACCATATCCATTAATTTAGGACATAGATTGACCAAAATAAATATACCGCCAACGGACTGGCACAAACGGTGAGCCAGTATCCCCAAACGAATACCTACTTCATCCGTCTTTTGGACATGAATCATATCCAGAACAATATTGCGTTGGCCAATCGTATTTCGCAACAGGAACTCCCCCTTCAGTTTAGCTGCATTATCCGCATCTATCACTTCCACATGGGGTTCTATCACAATATAACGATCATGCTTATCAATAGTGTACTTCATAAGTCTATTTCATTAGTTTGAAGATACAATGTACTAATAATTTAGCTCTTTTAAGGCTTTTGAAACATTTCTTTCCACACGTTCCAGTACATCTTCCTGATCAGGGTAGACAAATTTTTCACCAACGATATGCTCGTACAGCTCGATATAGCGTTCGGAAATGGAAGCAATAATTTCATCGGTCATCTCCGGAACTGCCTGCCCATCTTTACCCTGAAAGCCATTTTCGATCAACCATTTGCGCACAAACTCTTTTGACAATTGCTTTTGAGCTTCACCTTTCTCCTGGCGTTCCTGGTATCCATCTGCATAGAAGTAACGGGATGAATCTGGGGTATGGATCTCATCGATCAAAACGATCTTGCCATCTTTTTTACCAAATTCATATTTGGTATCCACCAGGATCAGTCCTCTTTGCGCTGCAATTTCAGTTCCGCGTTGAAACAAGGCTTTGGTATAGTTCTCCAATTGCACATAATCAGCCTCGCTGACGATACCTTTTTTCAAAATATCAGCACGGGAAATATCCTCATCGTGACCTACAGCCGCTTTGGTCGTCGGTGTAATGATCGGCTCCGGCAATTTATCATTCTCTTTCAGTCCTTCTGGAAGAGGCTCACCGCAGACCTCACGTTTACCAGCCGCATATTCGCGCCAAGCATGTCCCGACAAATAACCACGGATAACCATTTCTACTTTAAACGGTTCACACATCTGACCGATGGTCACACTCGGATCCGGTACAGATACAACCCAATTGGGGATAATATCAGCTGTCGCTTTTAAAAATTTAGCTGCAATCTGATTTAACACCTGTCCTTTGTAAGGAATCGGTCGGGGTAGTACCACATCAAATGCTGAAATACGATCGGAAGCTACCATCGCCAGGTAGGTATCGGCAATCGTATACACATCACGTACCTTACCTCTGTAAAAAGCAGTCTGATTTTCGAAATTGAAATTTGTTTCTTTTATAGCGTTCATGTTCAAAGTAAATTCAAATAATTAGTTTTTGCAAACAAGCCATTAAATATCGCCGTATGCTTCTAAAATGCGCCGCACCAATTTATGGCGGACCACATCCCCACCGCTAAGGTGGATAATATCAATCCCTTCAATATTGTCCAACAAACGGATGGATGTTGAAAGGCCGGATTGATTCTTTTTGGGGAGATCGACCTGCGTCATATCACCCGTAACAATAAATTTTGCAGTGGGCCCCATACGTGTCAAAAACATTTTCAACTGCATATCCGTTGCATTTTGCGCTTCGTCCAAAATCACAAAACAGTTGTCAAGCGTACGCCCCCGCATAAATGCGAGTGGTGCAACCTCAATCGTACGGTTTTCTAAATATCCTTTTAATTTTTCAGCCGGGATCATGTCATCAAGCGCATCATAAAGTGGTCTCAGATAGGGATCGACCTTTTCTTTCAGATCTCCGGGGAGAAAACCCAGGTTTTCTCCGGCTTCCACCGCTGGTCGGGTCAGAATAATCCGTTTGATTTCCTTGTTGCGAAGTGCTCTGACTGCCAGTGCAACAGCTGTATAGGTCTTTCCTGTTCCCGCAGGACCAATGGCAAATAAGATGTCGTTTTTTGAAATACTATCCACCATCCTTCGCTGGTTGGCCGTCCGTGCGCGGACAATCAACCCATTAGGCCCATAAACGATGGGTTCGGAACCAAAGGCTGCCTGCTTAGCCGCAATCTCCTTTTCCTGCTGCGCAGCTGAGCCTGCACTCGCGCCCAGCAGATTCTCAAAATCCAACAGGGTAATGTTGTTGAATTTTTCCAGATGTGCCATGACTTCCTTAAAGGATTGCTCAAATAGTTCCAATTCCTTCGCATCTCCTAGCACCTTCATTTCACTTCCACGAGCTACAATCCGCAGTTTTGGGAATTGTTTCTTCAAATAATCAAAGTGCTCATTGTCTGCTCCCCATAATATGGGTAAATTCAGACCATCTAATGCAATTAGTAACTCGTTCAAATTTTATCCTAGTTTAGAAATAATCAGATGTCCCTATTACGCTATAGCTCCAATACGTAATACTATTCAAAATTAACGTATTCTAATGAGAAAATACGCCATCCCGAAGAGATTTTTGTAAAAAGAAAAACCAAATTATTTTTTTCAGGTTTCCGCTATAAGTTTGGCTTTTAAAGCTGAACTTAGACCGTACAAATCTATTCTTTACAGGATAAACAGAAGCTATGTTTGTGTATATCAACCGAAAAAAGATATATTCAAAATAAGTTCTTCAATTAGCTTTACAAATCAGCTGATAAATAGTAATTTTGTCCTCTATTTGAATAGATTTTCAGGAACAGAATATGTAAACGGCAGGAGATCTATTTATATTCATGCAATAAAGGGAATTTGACAAATTCGGTCTACTTTAGATTATAATGGCAGTAATTACGTTAACGACAGATCTAGGACATAAAGATTTTTATCAAGCTGCGCTAAAAGGAAGCCTTTTAACGCAGTTGTCTGATGTTCATATTGTCGATATCACGCATGAAATCCCTGCATTCAACATTCCCCGTGCAGCCTTTGTACTTGGTAACGCCTATCATTATTTCCCCAAAGGAACAGTGCATATCATCGGCATCAACACCCTTTTCCATGAAGAATCCAAGTATATCGGCATGAAATATAGGGATCATTATTTCGTGGGAGCGGACAATGGTATCTTCAGCCTACTGTTGAATGGAAATGAACCCCAGGAACTGTATGAGCTCAACCTGATGCAGGACCTAAGATACCTTCATTTCCCACTGGCGGATATTCTTTCAAAATCTGCCTGCCATATTGCCAAAGGCGGTAAACTGAAAGATGTTGGTACCCCCATGAATCACCTGATTGAAAAAGTTACTTTACAGCCGATCTTTGACAAAGATATGATCCGCGGCAATGTCATTTATGTTGATGCTTTCGGCAACGCCATTACCAATATCTCCAAAGACCTGTTCAACAAAGTCCAAAAGGGACGGAATTTTGTCCTGTATTTCAAACGCAATGAAACAATAACCAACCTTTCATGGCATTACAACGAAGTCGGTGAAGGCGAAAAACTATGTCTTTTTGGAATCAGTAATTACCTGGAAATTGCGATCAATAAAGGCAATGCAAGCCAGCTCTTGGGGCTTCACGACGACGATTCCAATGTCATTCGCATCGAATTTAAAGATTAATTTCATAAATTCATTTCTGCAAATAGTTTATCACTTGAATCTGACCCAAAATACGCTTGGGATTTATGATCGTTAAACACCTGATTTAGCAGACATTGTCAGCCTTTGTACCGTTGAAACATTGATGCGATTTCAGCAAAATTAATTTCAGATTGATTGTTCAAATTTAGATATGAAGCCTTCAACACACACATTACTATCACTCCTCCTACTATTGATCTTCGGGCATCTTCATGCACAGGAAAATGCAGACTCCAGTGCCTTTGAGGTGCAACGTAAGCGTGTCAACAGTCTACTCGAGGCACGACAGCAGAAATTTGGTGCTTATGATACCAGTCTGACCCAGAAAACAGGTCTTTTTGGACTATTCAAATCCAAAGGCGATATGCAAAAAAGCATCGATATCCTAAAGGATGTCGTAATCACAGACAACAACATATTTTTAGAAACCCAGCAGCTGCTAAAAATAAAAGATTTCGAAAAGGACAAATTTCGGCAGATGGCCACTGAATATGACAAGCAGATTTCCGCTTATATGGGTACGATTAATAAACTTCAAAATGAGAACGAACGATTGCGGGCACAATTGGAAAAAACCGAAGGGCGGGGCCTGGCTGGCAATCTGTGGCTCTATTTAGCCCTGCTTGTCATTATTATCCTCGCTACGTTATTGTACCGTAACCGTACGCAGAAACCGGTGTTGAGCAATAAAAACCTGGATTAATTCTTTTTGGATTACCTTTCCAATCGTTGGAATGTACCGAAAAGCAGGTCAAAATACAACTTTAACTGAGTAAAATCGTCTAAAAGGCAAAAAATTGACCAAAGTATGATAGCAAAATATTTTTAATCTCTTTACATTTGTCCTCGCAACAAAACATTGAAGTAGCGGATTATGGCAAGAGGTTTCAATAGTGGTAATAAACAAGAAGAAGATCTACCAAAACCAAAGTTAAATAAGGAGCTTTTATTACGGGCTTCGAAAATAATGACCTATTTACGGCCTTATCGGGTTAAGTTTGGAATCGGGATGTTATTTTTGGTATTATCCAGTCTTGCCATGCTATCCTTTCCGGCACTCCTGGGTGCCATGATTGATGCAGCTCAAGGCAAGCAAACCTATCCTTGGCTGACTCCTGAAGTGTATTACATTGGTGGCATCGCTTTCATTATGCTATCGTTCACCTCGGTTGTTTCATTTTTCCGTATCCGTATTTTTGTTGAGATCGCGGAGCGTGCCTTGGCAAAGATCCGCAAAGACAGCTATCACAAGCTCATCTCCCTACCCATTGAATTTTTTGCGAACCGACGTGTTGGCGAATTAAACAGCAGATTGTCGGCCGACCTATCACAGATCCAAGATACATTGACGACTACGTTAGCGGAGATTTTGAGGCAATTGATTAGCCTCTGCTTTGGGGTATTTTTACTGGTTTGGGTATCGCCCAAACTTGCCCTTATGAACCTTTGTATTTTACCGATTATTGTTGTGGCTGCCATTATTTTTGGCAAATTCATTCGTGAACTGTCCCGACAGGCACAGGATAAAATGGCAGAGTCAAACAGCATCGTTCAGGAGACCTTATTGGGAATCAGTAATGTGAAAGCTTTTGTGAATGAATACTTTGAATTCAACCGCTACAGCAATCAGATGGATTCTGTTGTCAAATTAGCGGTCAAGGGAGCTACCTTTCGCGGTGCTTTCGCATCATTTATCATATTCTGTATCTTCGGAGCTGTTATAGCTGTCATATGGTATGGTGCAGCATTGGTATCGATCCATGAGATGTCTGTCGGTGATCTGACCACCTATATTCTGTATTCGATGTTTGTCGCAGGGTCCATGGGCAGCTTCCCGGAATTATACGCAAACGTTCAACGTTCCCTAGGCGCGAGCGAAAGGATTCTGGACATCCTTGACGAACAACAGGAAGATATTAGGATTGAACCGGGCTGCAAAGATATTCGCAAAAAGATGAGCGGCGATCTCAGCTTCAATCATGTGGCATTTGCTTACCCCAGCCGACCTGATATTGAAATTCTCAAAGACATTAACTTTAGGGCCAATGCCGGGGATAAAATCGCTATCGTGGGTCCCAGTGGCACAGGAAAATCAACCATTGCATCTTTAATATTGCAATTTTACACAAGCAGTAAAGGCGAGGTACTGTATGACGGCAAGCCCGCATCAGACTTTGACCTCTGCGATATACGTAACCAGGTTGCCATCGTACCGCAGGATGTACTGCTATTTGGCGGAACGATCCGCGAGAATATCGCTTATGGTAAATTAGATGCTACCGAAACTGAAATTACCGAAGCCGCCCAACGTGCCAATGCACATCAATTTATATTAAATTTTCCCGAAGGTTACGATACCATTGTTGGAGAACGCGGCGTGAAGCTCTCTGGCGGACAACGTCAGCGCATCGCCATTGCCCGGGCTTTACTCAAAGACCCTGCGATTTTAATTCTGGACGAAGCAACGTCTTCGTTGGATTCAGAGTCAGAGCGTCAGGTCCAAGATGCCCTAGAGGAATTGATGCGTGGCCGTACCTCTGTGATCATTGCCCACAGGCTTTCTACGATCGTCGATGCGGACAAAATCATCGTAGTGGAAAACGGGATTGTTTCAGAAAGTGGCACACATTTCGACTTATTACAGAAAGAAACCGGCCTCTATCGCCACCTGTATACCCTGCAATCCAAACAGCAAAAGGTAGATATGTAAAATTTTGTTAATTATTGATTCTTTTTAAACAAATTGTTCCGGTGATTGTTCATTTGGTATCATACTTGATTATCATTTGAATACACAATAAAATAGAAGAATTATGAAAAATAGCAAAAATGGATTAGTGGCATTTGCTTTGGTAGGATTAGCTGCGGGAGCTGCTGCATGGTATCTTTTAGGAACTGATGACGGGAAAAAACAATTAGATCGTGCAAATGATGGCATAAAAAGCTTAACTAAGTCATTGAAGGATCTTTCAAAAAAAGAAGCTAGAAAAGCACAAAAGCTGGCCAATAGAGCTTCAGCCGAACTGGACAACTTAAAATCCAAAGCACAGGCTGCTTTCAGTAAAGCTTCAGATGATGCCGATGCATTGAAAAACAAAGCAAAAGAAGCTGGTAGAGAAGCTTTGGACCACGCAAACAATGCAGCACAAAATTTAGCAAACAAAATCGACAACACTACCGATGCTGCTAAATCAAAAATTTCTAATGCATAAGTAAAAAAAACGTTTTTTTAAGAATTGATGGTTTAGCCACCTTCCGTGGTTAAAATACATTCGTATCTTTGCGGTATATGACTTTACTGCAACAGGTAAAAACTTTGATTCTTAAAGACATTATTCTGGAATGGCGATCAAAATACGCCATCAACGGAATCCTATTATATGTCGTATCTACTGTATTTGTTTGTTATCAGGCATTCAAGTCAGTAGATACTACAGTTTGGAATGCATTGTTTTGGATCATCATGTTATTTGCTTCCATCAATGCCATCAATAAGAGTTTTGTTCAGGAAAATCCCAACCGACAGCTTTATTACTATTCGCTGGTAGACCCACGGGCTATTATCCTCGCCAAGGTCATTTACAACATGCTATTGATGAGCATACTGGCCACTATCGCTTATTTCGTCTATTCAATCATATTTAAAAATCCGCTCGGAGATCCTACGCTATATTTCATTTCAGTCATTCTGGGGAGTATCAGTTTTGCCAGCGTATTTACGATGATTTCCGGCATTAGCTCAAAGGCAGGCAACAATAGTACACTCATGGCCATTTTGAGTTTTCCGGCCATTATCCCCTTATTGATCGTCTTGATCAAGCTTTCCCGTAATGCCGTAGAAGGCCTGGAAAGGGCAGCAAGTGTAAAAGAAATAATTGTATTACTCGCAATTAATGTAATCACGATCACTATTTCTTTATTGTTATTTCCGTACCTTTGGCGAGATTAAATTTTAGGATTGAAACACATTAAATTCAATTTACCATGAGAAAAAAATGGTGGAAAATATTAGCTGTCCTGATTATCTGTGCAGTGATTATCAATGGCCTTCTGGGCCCTGTTCCCCGCCTATTTATCCTTCACGAGAGTATCCGAAACGTCTATTTCCATGTCCCCATGTGGTCTGCGATGATTGTGATGTACCTGATTTCTGTCATTTATAGTATCAAATACCTCAATACGGGTAAACAGGAGTATGATTTAATGGCCATAGAAGCGGTCAATACAGGTATTACTTTTTGTTTTTTTGGCTTGGCAACAGGAATGTTGTGGGCAAATATCACCTGGGGAGAGCCTTGGCCAAATGACCCCAAATTAAATGGTTCAGCGATAGCAACGCTGATGTATCTGGCTTACCTTGTACTCCGCAATGCACTGGAAGAAGAGCAAAAAAGAGCCAAAATATCTGCCGTTTACAATATTTTTGCATTCCCGATCATTATAGTATTACTCTATATTCTGCCAAAAATGACTGATTCCCTTCATCCTGGCAGTGGCGGTAACGCGACCTTTGGGCAGCTACAAATGAGCAACGAACTCCGGCCGACCTTTTATGCTGCAATGATCGGATGGCCGATGATCGCTTTTTGGATCTGCTCGCTCCGTTATAGAGTCCGTCTGCTGGAAAGAAAAGAACAGGAAATCTAGCCATCAGTGGAGATAACTGAAAATTACGATAAAAAAGAATTCTGATGAAACCGCAATCTAACCGGTGCCTCATCAGGCATAAAAAACAAACGGAGTGAACCGAACGATTGAGCTCGCGAATACCTTAAAGTACTAACTTAATGAGTTAACGAGCTCATTTATACCAATGGTATTAACACTTATAAATAATTTATACGGATGAAAAAAATAACATTATCAATTGCATTATTAATCTTATCAACTTTAAGCACATTTGCGCAGGATGACGTTGATATGGCAACCGGCTTACGTAGCGAGGGAAAAATCTATGTGGTTGTACTCGTGATGTTGGTCATTTTTCTCGGTCTGGCTTTCTTTCTTTTTTTGCTTGACCGCCGCATAACGAAGTTGGAAAAAAAGAATAAATAGTCAACTGTATATCGCATATCATGATTATAAGTCAGTTCAGAAATTATACGCCAATAAACATCTTATTTTTATCCCTTGTGGGGTTTGTATTATGCCTTGGCATATTCTTACACCTACCGGATAAACTTGATTCGGTAATTTTTGAACCTGCACTTGGCAATCTACTCGGAGAAAACAATTTAATCAACCTCTCTCCAGCAACAAACGTCTTTATCACACTGATTCTGACTATTTTTCAGGCAACCATACTCAATCGGATCACAAGCCATTTCAACCTACTGGGAAAACCTAGTTTTTTGGTTGCGTTGATGTATATGACACTGGCCAGTTTATTTTTACCTTTTTTGGTCCTGTCCCCCACCCTGATCTGTAACTTTATTTCGATCTGGATGCTGAGCAAATTGCTGTCTCTTTATCGTCAGACCGATGTAAAAGCGGAAATGTTCGACCTGGGGATGATTGTAGGTATCGGAAGTCTGATCTACTTTCCATTTTTGAGTATGTTCTTCCTCTTGTGGATAAGCCTACTGATTTTCAGACCGTTCAATTGGCGTGAATGGGTCACCCCACTACTTGGATTGGCTACGGTCTATTTCATACTAGGAGTAATCTATTTATGGGTGGGAAAAATGGAATTATTTTATACCATCTGGCTACCGTTCACCTATAAGTTCCCAACAGCTATCCGTATTCAGTTATTTGATTACCTGGTATTGATTCCGGTCCTATTTACGCTCATACTATTCCTGTTGATCCTCAAAGACAACTTCTTCAAGAGCATCGTGCATATCCGAAAATCTTTCCAGCTATTATTTTTCATGTTATGCCTAGCTGTAGCCTCATTTTACTGGAATAAAAAATTAACGGAGGCGCACTTTCTGCTTTGCGCGCCCCCAATTGCAATTTATATGGCGTATTACTTTACCTACGCCAAAAAGAAATGGTTTTTTGAAGTCGTATATGCCATAATCGTATTAACCATAATCTACTTTCAATTTTTCTAACAAATTGTACAACAGGTGTTTAACCTTTTTTAACAAAATCAGCTTAACAAGCTCATAAAAATTGAATAGTTTTGTATGCGAATAAAAGCAAAGAACATTTAATTACAAGAGTCAAAAAACTCAAAGATTTCACAAAAACTAAATAAACATTAGTTTCTCAATTTTATAGATTGACCATGCAGAAACGCTTTATAAGCTCTCTAAGAAATAAATCACTCCAACTGTTGTTAGCAGGTGGAATTTTAGCTAGTTCTACTACCGCATTTGCCCAAAAAACGACGTCCGCTTCACCTTATTCTCAATTAGGGATAGGTCAGATGCGTGAAGATTTATTACCTCAATATAGAGCTATGGGGGGGATCAATACGGCTATCCGTACATTAGATGGCATCTATTACAATACGAACCCAGGTAATCCGGCATCTTATTCCGCTGCGCGGTATACTGTCTTTGATGCAGGGCTATATGGTAATTACACACAATTAAAATCAACTACCCAGTCTGCAAATACGGCTGATTTTGCTTTTAGTCATATCACAATGACTTTTCCAATGAAAAAGTTCGGCGGTATCAGTATGGGGATATTGCCCTTTTCGGATGTGGGCTATCGCAGTAATTCACAGGAAAGCATCAATTCAGTAACCTTTAATAAGGTTTTCACCGGCGAAGGCGGCTTGACAAAAGCGTATGCAGGTTGGGGCGTACGTGTTTATAAAGGTTTGAGTATCGGTGCCAATATGTCGTACCTCTTTGGTACATTAAATGACTATAGTCGTGCTGAATTCCCTTTTTCCAGCGGAATTTTGAATACACAACGTCAAAACAAACGCGAAATCCAAGGTATTATCTTTGACTACGGATTACAATATGAACAGGCTATAGGTAAAGAGTATGCTTTGACCTTTGGTTATTCAGGATCCTTGAATAACGATATAAAAGAGCGCACAACAATATTTGATACAAGAACGCAACCCTCAACCGATCCGGACAATCAAAATATTCCACTAGATACAACCTATATGTCTGCACGGAGCAGCAGACACCTGACGCTACCATTAAAACATAATGTGGGTGTTACTTTTGCCCGCAATGGCCGATGGTTGGTTGGAGCAGATTTTAAATATGCAGACTGGTCAAGATTTCAGGTGAGAAATGGTGAAGGTCAGCTACGCAAAAATTATGGTGTAGCAGTTGGTGGACAATTGACTCCTGATCGATCGTCGCTCAACTATCTGAACCACGTCGATTATCGTCTTGGTTTTAGATACAACAAAACACAGTATTTTCTAGCTGGTCAGGATATTAATGATATGGCTGTAACAGTTGGGGTAGGCTTGCCTTTAGCCCGAACGCAATATTCAAGTGCTTTCTCCAAGATCAATTTCTCAGCAGAGTTTGGCCAAATGGGCAAAGTCGCCAATGGACTGTTACGTGAACGTTATATCAACTTCAATATTGGCTTTACGCTAAATGACCGTTGGTTTAGAAGAAATCAATTTGACTAAGACAATGGTACGCAAGGTATCTGCACGATCCATATTACAAAATATATCGCCCCTGGTAATTCAATTTTTGCTAGGGGCGCTCTTATTGACTTCATGTGAGCCAGATCTAAAGGAAGTCGACCGGATCGCCAACCTGAAAAAAGAAGAGGCGGTGGACATATCACGCCATGTCGATGTGATCTATAGTGATTCTACCCGGGTTAAAGCAAACCTTACCGCACCCGAAATGCGGATCAAACACGATAGCACAGAAGTCTATGAGTTTCCTAAAACCATAAAGATCATCTTCTATGATGAGAAACTAAAGGAAACACAGCGCATAACCTCGGACTATGCCATCAGAAAAGAGAAGGAGAAAATAACAGTCTTCACAAAAAATGTTGTTGTCACCATGGCCGATGGCTCCATTCTAAAAACGGAAGAAATCGTTTATGATGAAGGCGCGAAAGATCCCAATAAGACTTTTTACAACAACGTGCCTGTTCAGGCTTTCTTTAAAGATCAAAGGGGAAACCTTCAAGGCTCGTCTTTTACATCGGACAAGGACTTGCAACATGCCAATATACAGAATGCTACGGGGGTAGTTATCATCAAGGACAACAGCCTATTCCCTTCCATAGGCCGATAGAAAAATCCTATTTTTATTAGGCCTTATACTATGGCTCGTTCATACCGCTCTATAATGTATGGCGGGAGGCCAACAACGCAACTCGCTATCGCACAAATAACTTACAGAAAATTATCATTGCTGGATCAATACCATGAGTTATAAAAAACAGCGCAATACAAATGGTTTTCAAATTTGTTTTATTACATTCAGTAAAATATTCCGTTTTTTTTTATAAAAATTGTATCTTGCACCGCATTTTGCTATGCTATGCATAAATTAACGAAATACAAGTATTTACACAATATAAACACAATAAGCAGACTATGGGATTAATGGGCTTTTTGCGTAACAAAGCTGGTGTCATCTTGACGGCAGCCATGGCTATCGCAATTTTAGCATTTTTACTAGGCGATGTTGTTCGGGGGGGCGCTCCTTTCTGGGCTAGACATCAAAATCGTGTAGGGGAAGTCAACGGAACTGAAATTGAATATCCTGCGTTCAGCCAACAGGTAGAACAGGCGGAAGAAATGTTCAAACAACAAATGGGTGGCGCTGTTACTCCTCAAATGAGAACGTACGCCGTACAACAGGTTTGGAATCAATTCTTATCCAGAGAAATCTTGAGAAAAGAGATTGAAAAAATCGGTTTGACAGTAGGTAGCAAGGAATTGAATGATCTAGTACAAGGTCCTAATCCTTCCGCTCAGATCGTTCAGGCATTTACCGACCCACAAACTGGACAATTTAACCGTGGTCAATTGTCAACTTTTATAAGCCAAATCAACACAGCTGGCAACCAAGCCATGGCTGATCAGTGGGAAACTCTACTTGAAGGTGTGAAAGAAGAACGTTTAAGTAGCAAATATGGTGAATTACTTTCAAACAGTGTATACGTCACTTCATTGGAGGCAAACGAAGAATACCAAGAACGTAATAAATTGGCGAACTTCAAATATATCCTTTTAGATTATGCTTCTGTAAAAGATGCTGAGGCTAAAGTGACTGATGCCGATTTCCAAGAGTACTATAATGAGCATAAAAATATGTTCAGAACACAAGAGGAAACACGCGCGATCCAATACGTTACTGTAGACGCAAAACCGCTGGCTAAAGATTCATTGGCCGTAAAAGAAACGATCAACAAGTTAAAGCAAGATCTTATCGTGGCGAAGGATGATTCCTTATTTGCATCCATTAATTCGGACAACAAATATCCATTTACCTACATGAAAAAAGGTCAATTGAGTCCTTCTTTGGATTCAGTAGTCTTCAATGTAGCTGCGGGTACTACAGTAGGCCCATTCCTAAGCAATGGCGCCTATGAAATTGCGAAAGTAGTTTCGACAGTAGTTGGTCCGGATTCAGTAAAGGCCTCTCATATCCTATTGGATGCTACAGCAGAAGGTGGTGTTGACAAAGCATTTGCAAAAGCTGATTCCATTAAAGGATTGATCCAAAAAGGTGACAACTTCGCTGCTTTGGCAGTGCAGTTCAGCAATGACCCAGGAAGTAAAGCAAATGGTGGTGAGCTAGGTACTTTTACAAGAGGCCGCATGCTTCCAGAATTTGAAAAAGCAGTATTCGAAGGTAAAACTGGAGACATTAAAGTTGTCAAGACGCAATATGGTGTCCATATCATTAAAATTGAGAAGCAGATCGGTACGGCAAAATATGCAAAAGTTGCTATCATCGACAAGGTAATCAACAGTGGTAAAGAAACCCTAAACAATGCGCATAGCAAAGCGACAGCATTCCTATCGGCTGCTACTGCACAAAACTTTGCACAAGAGGCTAAGAAATTAGGCTTAGAGGCGCGTACAGCATCACGTGTTACGGCAATGGACAATGTGCTTGATGGCACAGAAGCTCCACGTGACTTGATCAAATGGGCTTTCGAAGCTAAAAAAGGTGACATCTCAGACAAAGTATTTGAAACTGAAACTTCTTATATCTTAGCGAGCTTAGTGGATGTACAGCCCAAAGGGGTACTTTCGCTAGACGCAGTGAAAAAAGACATTGAGCCTGCAGTTAAAAACAAGGTTAAAGCGAAAGTCTTAAAAGAAAGATTTGCAAAAGCTTTGGCTGGAGCTTCTTCCATTGACCAAGTGGCTCAAAAAGTGGGCAAATCTGCGATCCATGTGGAGAATGTGGTATTTGCCAATCCTGTTATCCCAGGTGTAGCCTTGGAAAATGCAGTAGTAGGTACAGTATTTGGACTTCAACCAAACAAACCTTCTAAAGCAATTGAAGGAAACACAGGTGTATATGTCGTACAGGTAAATGGTTTCACAAATCCATCAGCAATCTCTGACATCAACGCACAAAAGAAACAAATGCTTGCAGCTAAAGCGCAACGTGCTTGGGGATCTATTTTCCGTGCATTACAGGACAAAGCTGAAATCATTGACAATAGAGTGAAATTCTTTTAGAAGATTTTTAAGTAAATTTGTAGCCGGACGAATTATCGTCCGGCTTTTTTTTGATAGGATAGTTATGGAAATTCAAACAAATATTGTCAATAAAGTTGCACAAAGTGGATTAATGACTGTTGATCTAGCTGATTATCATCCGACAACTGATAATGTCCTGTATGATATCAAGGATAATCTGTTCCATGGTCTGATGTTACGGGAAAAAGATTTCCGCGAGTTCATCAAAACTCATGACTGGTCACAATATACCGATAAGCATGTGGCCATCACCTGTACGGCGGATGCTATCGTTCCGACCTGGGCCTATATGCTATTGGCCAACAAGCTGGAGCCATATGCTGCAAATGTTATCTTCGGCGATTTAGAGGAGTTATTGCGCATACAATATGCTGCTGCTGTTGACCAAATCGATATGGAACAATTTCGGGATCAGAGAGTCGTAGTGAAGGGCTGTGGCGAAACGTTTATCCCAGAATCGACATTTGTCCAGTTTACGGTAAAACTGAGCAAAGTAGCAAAGAGTATTATGTACGGGGAACCCTGTTCTACGGTTCCGGTTTTTAAAAGAAGTCCTCAGGCGCCAAAAGCTACTGACAAACAAGCGTAAACGCCTGTGCGTGATGATTTCATCACTTTAAAAAGACAATTTATTCTGATGAAATTAACATTTCTTTTCAAACAATTTTCGTAAACTTACGTACATGAAACTTATATCGACATTGCTCCTATACTTATCAGTTTTTGTAAGTACAGTTTTCGCTCAGGGTCTACCCCATTTAAAGGAATCGGCATTTAAGGGTGGAGAGAAATTAAAGTATAAACTCCGCTATGGTATTATTTCCGCTGCAACGGGAACGTTGACTGTTGCCGATACGAAAGATGGATTTGGGAATCCCTCCTTTCATCTATATGCAGCAGGTAAAACAGCGGGAGCATTTGCCATCTATACCGTAAGAAACGAATACAATTCATATATCAATAGCAAGACATTCCTGCCTTACTATTATACAGAAAACATCCGTGAAGGGGGGTACAGAAGGAATGACAAAGTACGTTTCAATCAGGACACACGTACCGTGAACGGCAATAAAGGAACATTCACATCCAAGGTGGATCAGACCTTTGATTTGCTATCATCCTACTATTTCGCCCGCAATCTGGACCTAAGTTCGGTCAAGCCTGGTGAATCCTTTAAGTTGACCTATTTCCTGAATGATGAAATAGCCACCTTGGGCATACAGTATATTGGAATCGAAAAAATAAAAACCGAACTGGGCACCCTAGAGTGCCTCAAATTCAGTCCTGAAATAAAACCGGGGCGTATCTTTAAAAAAAATAGCAAGCTTTACCTTTGGGTAACCAATGACGGTAACCGTATTCCGGTGAAAGCCAACGTCGATATATTAATTGGCTCTGTGACCTTAGAATTGCTGGAAGCAAGCGGACTGAAATATAAATTGGGCCAAAAAGCAAGCTACTCAAAATAATTAGAATGATTGAAGTAGGAAATGTGTTAGTACACGAAGATCTAATCAATAATGACTTCGTGTGCAATCTATCAAAATGTAAAGGAATCTGTTGTATCGAGGGGGACTCGGGCGCACCTTTACTGGAAAGTGAAAAAGCTATTCTGGAGGAGATCTATCCAAAGGTAAAACCCTACATGACCGAGAAAGGCATTGAGGCCATCGAAGAACAGGGCAAATATGTTGTCGATGTCGATGGTGACCTAACCACAACATGCGTTGATGGGAACAAAGAATGTGCGTATGTAACCTGGGAAAATGGCATTACCAAATGTGCAATTGAGAAGGCTTATGAATTAGGTGAAGTCCACTGGCGGAAACCTGTTTCCTGTCACCTCTATCCGATCCGCACAACGCATTATCCGGAATTTGACGTACTTCATTATGACCGCTGGCATATCTGTAAAGATGCCTGTACTTTTGGGAAGGAATTACAGGTACCGGTATACAAATTTCTGAAGGATCCCCTGATCCGCACTTATGGCGAAGAATGGTACAAAAATCTTGAGCGTGCAGTCGATGAGTTGTAACAAAATTACTATCTTTAAGCTTTAACTTTTTTGGTATTTCATTCCAATTCATGTCAAAATTAACAGAGATCCAACGTCCTATTATCCACGAACTTGAAGCTTTTGAAAAGAAATTCAAAGCATCGATGAAAAGCTCCGTTCCTTTGTTGGATCGTATCACGCAATACCTGATCAAACGCAAAGGCAAACAAATGCGGCCGATGTTTGTCTTTTTCTCGGCAGGCATCTGCAATGGGATCAATGAATCGACTTATCGGGGTGCTGCTTTGGTTGAACTATTGCATACAGCGTCACTGGTACATGATGATGTTGTTGATAATTCCTATGAACGTAGGGGGTTCTTTTCCATCAACGCACTCTGGAAAAATAAGATTGCGGTACTGGTTGGTGATTTTTTGCTTTCAAGAGGATTACTGCTTTCGGTCAAACATCAGGATTATCACCTGTTAAAGATTGTTTCAGAAGCAGTGGATCAAATGAGTGAGGGGGAATTGCTCCAAATCGAAAAAGCGCGTAAACTGGATATAGAAGAGTCCATCTATTTTGAGGTCATCCGGAAAAAAACAGCATCGTTAATTGCTTCCTGTTGTGCCTGTGGTTCTGCTTCATCCAATGCTGACGAAGAGACAGTAGCAAAACTGCACCAGTTCGGAGAGAAAATTGGCATCGCATTTCAGATTAAGGATGACCTGTTTGATTTTGGATTGGATGATGTGGGCAAGCCACTTGGAAATGATATCAAAGAGAAAAAAATGACCTTGCCCTTGATCCACGCCCTAAATCAGACGAGCTCCAGTGAAAAGCGGCGAATCATCAATTTGGTTCGAAACCATAATGAAGACCCCAAAAAAGTTACTGAGGTCATCGATTTTGTACGCAACAGTGGTGGGTTAGCTTATGCAACAAACAAAATGCTGGAATACCAGCAAGATGCCTTCCGCATCCTAGATGATTTTCCGGATAGCGAATACAAACAAGGATTACTACAATTGGTAAGATATACAACAGAAAGAAAAAAATAATGAGTCACGAATTAATGTTTTTTGGAGGTTTCTTAATCTTCATTGCGCTGATGCTAGCCATCGACCTCGGCCTATTTTCCAAGGGCGATAAACCCGTTAGCTTAAAGACGGCAGCAATTATGAGTGCTGTATGGGTATTATTCTCCCTAGGCTTCTATTGGTTGCTCCGACAGTATGGATTTGAATTACATAATATCCATGATCTCAACCATCTGCAAGAGGTCATCACCAAACATCACCATGATATTAAAATTATTCCCGGCGACCTGGCCGCTAGTCTAGCCGTCTATAATAACAACCTCGGCTTGGAGTATCTGACAGGCTATGTGGTTGAATATGCACTTTCGGTGGATAATATTTTTGTGATGGTATTACTGTTTACCTCATTTGGAATTCCTGAACGTTATTATCATAAAGTCCTGGTTTGGGGGATTCTGGGAGCCATCGTAATGCGATTCCTGTTTATCTTCCTTGGTGCAACCCTGATCGCTAAATTTGGCTGGATTCTATACGTCTTTGGAGCCTTCTTGGTCTTTACAGGTGTCAAGATGTTTATCAACCGCAACCAGGAAGAAGAAGTAGATCCGCAAAACCATCCTGTGGTTAAATTTGCATCCAAATATTTCAAAGTAACTCCCAAATTGGACGCGGGTCATTTTTTCCATATAGAGAATGGCGTAAAATACATGACACCCTTATTTTTGGTCTTGTTGGTGATTGAATTTACGGATCTGATTTTCGCGGTGGACTCTATTCCAGCAATCTTCTCGGTAACCAAAGATCCTTATATCGTGTTCTTTTCGAATATTTTCGCTATCCTAGGGCTACGTTCCATGTTCTTCCTATTGGTCAATATTATCCATAAATTCCAATATTTAAAGGTTGGATTGGCTTTTCTATTGGTCTTTATTGGTTTGAAGATGTTATTGCATCACTGGTTAGCAGAGGTTGGATTTACAACTACCCACTCCTTGATTGTGATTATCAGCATACTTGCCTTAAGTATTATCGCTTCGCTGCTCTTTCCGAAACAGAAGGAAATTGCCGAATAACATAGCAGCAAAGGGTCGTTAAATTGCAATGCCCCTTTTTTAAGAACAATTATTTTACAGAGGAATTTACCTTACTAAATTTAATTTATTTAATTTAGCATCACTTTAAATTAACAAAATACTAACAAATGAATTGGAATAAATCGATTGTACTAGCTGCGTCTCTTTTTGCAGCTTCATTCCAAGTACAAGCACAGGACAATTTGATCAATGCCTTAAAAGCAAATCAAAATGACAATAGCAAATCTGGGTTTACATTTACAGAAGTTATCAATTTAGGTAACACCTCGATCAAGGATCAAGGTTCTTCAGGTACATGTTGGTCTTATTCAGGAAACTCTTTTCTGGAGTCCGAGATGATCCGTATGGGTAAAAAACCGGTGGAGATCTCCCAGATTTATACAGCGCGTAATACGTACTTAGATAAAGCACGTACCTATGTACGTCTTCACGGCGGCTTGTCATTGGGTGAGGGTGGTCAATTCCACGACGTGTTGAATTCATTCCGCAAATATGGTGCTATGCCACAGTCGGCTTATACGGGGCTGCACTATGGTAGCACACGCAATAATTTTGGTGAAATGACATCCATGCTTGATGCGATGTTAGGTTCCATTGTAAAAGGTAAATCCCTGACACCAAACTGGGAAAAGGCTTATACTGCAGCCATGGACTCTTACTTAGGTGAAGTGCCTGAAAAATTCGATTACAACGGTAAATCCTATACCCCACGTACATTCGCAGATCAGGTCATTGGTATCAACCCGGATGATTATGTTGGTATTGCTTCGGTTACCGACCATCCTTATTATAGCCAGTTCGTACTGTTAATTCCGGACAACTGGTCATTCGACCGTTTTTATAATGTACAAACCAATGATTTAACAGATATCATTGATAATGCCTTGCAAAAAGGATACACTGTTGCCTGGGCGACTGACGTATCAGAAAAAGGATTCTCCTGGAAAAATGGTATCGCTTATGTTCCTGAAAAACCATTCGAACAAATGAGCGAGCAAGAGAAAGCAAGTATGTTCGTTGGTCCAAAACCAGAAATGAAAATTACACCTGAAGAGCGTCAAAAAGCATTCGACAATTGGCAAACTACCGACGATCATGGTATGCATATCGTCGGTCTGGTGAAAGATCAAAACGGTAAAGAGTACTATATCGTCAAAAACTCATGGGGAACATCCAATGACTACAAAGGATATTTATACGCGACAAAGGAATTTGTACGCTATAAAACAACCTCTTTACTGTTACATAAAGATGGTCTCACAAAAGATTTAAAATCCAAGATAAATATCAAATAAGCAATTTATCCACCGTTGAAAACACCTCTGAAATTAATCTTTCAGAGGTGTTTTTGTTTTCAGATTAATTTGATAACTTAAACCTAATTATAAATCTAGTTGTTCAGTGAGTATGAGAAGTATAATCGCATTATGCCTTGCAATTTTAGTTGGGAATCTAGCATATTCCCAGACCAAAGGGGTTAAATTTGTAGAAGGATTAAGTTGGAAAGAGGTCAAAGAAAAAGCGAAGGCAGAAAATAAGTTTATCTTCGTTGAACTTTTTGCGACCTGGTGTGGCCCCTGCCAATACATGAGTAATGAAATTTTCCCCTTGGAGCAGGTGGGTACCCCTATAAACCAGAATTTTATCAGTATCCGTGTACAAATGGACTCCACAGAATCAGACAATGCCACTGTCAAAAAATGGTATGCTGATGCCCGTGCCATTTCCAGCGAGTACAACATCCAGTCTTTTCCAACCTTCTTGATTTTTAGTCCAGACGGAGAAGCGGTACACCGAATTGTTGGCGCAAGTGATGCACCAGAATTTGTTGACCATGTCACAGATGGATTGGCTCCCGAAACCCAGTATTATACACTGTTGAAAAAATTCGAGAAAAGACCGCAGGATATCTATACAGCCAAACAGATGTTAAAAGCAGCCAATATCGCTTATGACGAAAGCACTGCACGTAAAGCCGAAAACACCTTGGCCAATTCTTTAGGCACTGACGAGCTTTTTAAGAAGGAAAATGTACATATACTCCTAGCTGCCGCCAAGTTCACAAATTCAAAGGCTTTTAACCTGATCCGTAACAATAAGGAAAAAATAGATATCCTTTTAGAATCACCCGGGATTGCCAATCGTACATTAGCTAATGTGGTCGTCAATGAACTCTTCCAAATTAAGATAGATGCCAAGCACGAACCTAACTGGGATATTTATCAAAGTGAATTGGCTGCTAAATATCCGGACATAGATTTTGTCCCGATGTTCAAAAAGATCAAAGCACACTATTATCTTCAGGTCAAGAATTATGTGGCCATGAAAAACACCATCAACGATTACCTATCATCAGAGGATTTTACAGCACATCAATTGAACACTTTTGCCTGGACGATCTTTAATAACAGTAATGATCCTGAATGTATTGATGCAGCGATCAGTTGGAGCAAGAAGTCGATTATCGAAGACCCCAGTTCTGCTTTTCTGGATACCTACGCCAACCTGCTTTATAAAAAAGGGGAAACCGAAAAAGCGATCAAGTGGCAAAATAAAGCCATCGAAATGGCCAGCGAAGATGACCGTCCTATCTATCAGGAAACACTCGACAAAATGACCAAAGGGATAAAGACCTGGGACAATTAGACGTTGTCAAGCAAAAGGGTTCTTTCGATTTCTGTACAGGTTTATTCTTATGGAATAAATCTTAACGATATTTTACCATTTGTGTAGTCTGGTTTTTAGAACTTCTCACGGAGCTTTAAAGCATATATGAGTATGGAGCATAGTCCGTCAGCAGATCGGCTATTAACATCCGGGCGTTAGCCCTATTTATTGATTTGGATTTCACCTTGAATAATTACAAATGATTTATTCAAAATAGTAAACCACCTGATTAATTTTTTTTATAATTTTTTCTTGATCGTCATTTTATTCAGTAAATTAACAACTAAATATCAACGGATTATGAAAAAATTAATTTTAATGCTATTCTTGGTTCCCACCCTGTTATTCGCTCAGGGCGAAGGTGTAAAATTTGAGCATGGCCTCAATTGGAATCAAATCAAGGAAAAAGCGGCCAAGGAAAACAAATTTATCTTTGTCGATTGTTTCACTACCTGGTGTGGACCTTGTAAGTATATGGCAAACACAATCTTCCCTCAGGCGAAGGTAGGTGATTTCTTCAATGCCAAATTTATCAATGCCAAAATCCAGATGGATAAAACCAAAGAGGATAATGAAGAAGTAAAATCCTGGTACAGCGAAGCAGACCGTTTTGCCAAAGAATACAAAGTTGTGGCCTACCCAACTTTCTTGATCTTTGATTCAAAAGGAAATCTTGTACACCGTATTGTGGGTGGCGGGGATGCAGATGGTTTTATTGCCAAAGCACAAAAAGCATTGGATCCGAACACCCAATATGAAACCTTATTGGCAAAATTCAATGCGGATCCCCAAAATCCTACAATTGCAAAAGCCATGGCTGCGGCAGCAAAAGATGCCTATGACAAGGAAACACAGGCAAAAGCAGAAGGTATCGTGCTATCCACGCTATCCACAGATCAAATCTTTACTAAAGACAATGTAGAGTTATTGCTTTCTTCGGCAAGCATTAAGGATTCAAAGGCATTTAACTTAATTAAAGATAACCCAGCCAAATTTGATGCGATCAGTGAGAAAGTGAAAGCAAACGATTTCTTGGCTAAATTATTAATCGGCGAAGCAGTCAATACTAAGATAAAGGCTAAAGAAGCTGTAGATTTTGCTGCCCTCGAAAAAGAGCTGGCTCAAAAATACCCAACTATCAATACTGAAAAAGCGAGTTTGGAAATGCAGCCCCGTTATTTTTCTTATACCAAAAACTATCCCGGTTTGAGAGACAGTTTTAACAAGTATATTTCAAAATACGGTTCGACAATCACTGCCATGGAACTCAACAACATGGCTTGGTCCATCTTTGAAAACTGTGATGATCCCGCTTGTTTAAAAGCAGCTTCGGAATGGAGCAAATTATCGCTTGAAAAGGAAAAAGATACACCAATGTATTTAGATACCTTTGCCAACCTGCTCTATCGTCTAGGGAACAAAGATGAAGCCATCAAAACCCAGGAGAAAGCAATCTCACTGTTGACTGCAAACGATAAAAAAGAGGATTATGTAGCAACGCTACAAAAGATGAAAAAAGGCGAAAAAACCTGGGAATAATCCCACTACTGACATAGGAAACAAAAGGCCCAGATCAAGCAGTTGATCTGGGCCTTTTTATTGTATTCGGATAAGTTAGCTACAAAAAACAGGCTGTAGCTAGATCCTTCCCTACTATTTTTATTTCAACGCTTTGATCCCCATGTTCCAGAGTGCAAAAGCATACTTGTCAACTGTACTATTGATCAAGACTTCCGTAGAGCGGCCAGCGCCATGTCCCGCCTTAGTTTCAATACGGATCAAAACCGGATTATCACAAGCCTGCTTAGCCTGCAGTTCGGAGGCAAACTTATAGGAGTGTGCCGGAACAACACGGTCGTCATGATCACCTGTCAATACCATGGTTGCAGGATAGCAGACCCCTTCTTTTACATTGTGCACTGGTGAATAAGCTTTCAAATAATCAAACATCTCCTTGCTGTCAGCGACAGTACCATAATCATATGACCAGCCTGCACCAGCCGTAAAAGTATGGTAACGCAACATATCCAATACACCGACCTCTGGCAATGCTACCTTAGCCACTTTAGGGTCAATAGTCATTGTCGCACCCACAAGCAAACCACCATTCGAACCACCCGACAACGCGGTGTACTCAGGCGAGGTATAACCGTTCTCCTGCAGATAATGAGCCGCAGCGATAAAATCGCTGAATACATTCAACTTATTGAACTGTCGGCCCCCATCATGCCATTTTCTGCCATATTCACCGCCACCCCGTAGATTGGGAACAGCATATACGCCCCCATTGGCCAACCATACTGCAGTTGAAGTACTGAAAGCCGGGGTCAGGCTAATATTAAAACCACCATAACCGTATACAATCGTCGGGTTTTTGCCGTTCAAAGTTATGCCTTTCTTATAGGTAATGATCATAGGCACCTTTGTTCCATCTTTAGAGGTATAAAATACCTGTTTTGATTCGTATTGATCGCTATCAAACTTGACATTCGGTTTGATATAAAGCGTGGATTTTCCCGAGTTGACATCAAACTTATAGCTCGATGAAGGTGTGATGTAATTCGAGAAACCAAAATAGATTTCCTTTTCTTTTTTCTTGCCCGAAAAACCACTTGCGGTCCCTACCCCAGGCAATTCAATCTGTCTGATTTTTTTACCTGTATAATCGTATTGAATTACCACGGAAACAGCATCTTTCAAATAGTTCGCAAATAGGTAACCTCCACCGGTACTGATCGAAAGTACATTTTCGGTTTCCGGAATGATATCCTTCCAATTTTCTTTGGCTGGATTTTTCAAGTCAACTTTTACCAAACGGTTATTGGCCGCCTTATAATTTGTCTCCAATAAGAACGTATCTCCGATATTATCGACCACGCCTGTATTTGCATCAAAATGGTCTTGCAGACAAATGATCTTACTATTTGGCTTGCTCAGATCCTGGTAATAAAGCTCATTTCCTGTAGTTGTATTAGCCGCAGAGATAATCAGATAGCGTTGGTCATCTGTCAACGAAGCGCCTACATAACGTCTCGGAGTTGCCGAACCGCCAAAAATCAGTTGATCTGTAGATTGTGTGGTATTGAGCTTGTGGTAATATAATTTATGCTGATCTGTTTTCTCGGATAATTCTGATCCTTTTGGTTTATCATAACTTGAATAATAAAATCCATCATTTCCTTTCCAGGCGATGCCCGAGAACTTTACGTCCACAAGTGTCTCCCCTACTGGCGCTTTATCCTTTGCATTCAATACAATCACTTTTCTCCAATCTGAGCCACCTTCGGAGATCGAATACGCAACCAGACTTCCGTCTTTTGAAAAAGAAACGTCGGCCAAAGAAGTCGATCCATCTTTCGAAAAGGTATTCGGATCAAGGAAAACCTCTTCAGCACCATTCTCGCCCTGTTTGCGGTAAAGTACAGAATGTTGCTGAAGCCCATTGTTTTTAAAGAAATAGGTATATGCTCCCTCTTTGAAAGGTGTTCCTATCTTTTCGTAATTCCAAATTTCGGTCAGTTGTTCTTTCAATTTTGTCCGGAAAGGAATGGTATTTAGATAATCAAAAGTGACTTTATTTTCAGCCTGAACCCAGCTTTTCGTCTCTGCCGAGCGGTCATCCTCCAGCCAACGGTAAGGATCGGATACTTTCTGCCCCCAGAATTCGTCTACGACTGTGCCTTTATTTGTCGTTGGATATTTCAGCTGCTGTCCACAAACAGTGCTCGCTGTACCTGCCATACCGATCATCATCAGGATAAGGCCAATTTTTTTGTTTATCATAAAAAACTTTATACTTGTTTCATCCAAAAATAACAAATATAATTTCAGAATTCATCCTACTAATCGAAGTAAATGTCATTCTTTTCCATTCAGAAACAATAATTCAAGCATTCCAGTGAACAGACCAAATAGCGCCTCATGGATTGACAGGGGCGGGCTGATCGGTCAATTGTGGAAGCGAATTTTGTATTCGCTTCCATTTTCTTTAGATTTGGGCACATGTCAACAAGAAATAAAATCTATTTTGCCTCAGACTTCCACCTGGGATCCTATCCACTGGAACATTCACGCGAAAGAGAGCGGGCTATTATTCAGTGGCTCGACGAAATCAAAGTCGATGCCGCACACCTATATCTTGTTGGCGACGTTTTTGATTTTTGGTTTGAATATGCAACCGTAGTCCCCAAAGGGTACATCCGCTTTTTGGGTAAGCTCGCAGAGCTTGCCGACTTGGGCATTCCGATCACGTTATTTAAGGGCAACCATGATATGTGGATGTTTGATTACCTCAAAAAGGAATTAAATGTACAGATCATCGACAATGAACTGGAACTGAAACTTGACAATAAACTTTTCTACATTCATCATGGTGATGGCCTCGGTAATGGCGATTATAAGTACAAATTGCTCAAGAAAGTATTTCGGAGCCGTTTCTGCCAATGGCTTTTTGCCCGATTGCATCCTAATTTGGGAATAGGAATTGCTACCCGCTGGTCCAAGCATAGCCGACTCGCCAACAATGAAGATGAAAAATTCCTGGGTGAAGACAATGAATGGCTGATTGGTTATGCGAAGGAAATCGAACGTCAACAACATCATGACTTCTATCTGTTTGGCCATAGACATCTACCGTATGACATCAGGCTTAATGCAGATAGCCGTATTGTCAACCTGGGCGAATGGATCAATTACTATACCTATGCGGTATGGGACGGAGACACTTTACGTTTGGAAAAATGGGAGAAAAAATCGTAATTTCTTTGGCAGATTGCCTGTTGGGTTATCATTTTTTACAGGCAGAAAGCATCCATAAACTGGAACAAATCAGTGAAAAACTTACTTGCAAACGCAATAACTTACTGATCAAACAAGATAAGATACAAAAAGACATTTATTTTTTGGCTTCTGGATTGGCCCGAGTTTATTACGAAACCAAAGATCGGCAGATCACCTTGGACTTTGTCTCTCCCGGCGGTACTTTAATCTCGATGAACAGCTATGTACATGACACACCGGGCTACGAAAACATCGACCTGCTCGAAGACAGCATCGTTTACAAAATTGACCAAAAACAGCTGTTCGCCCTCTACGAGACGGATATTGCGATTGCCAATTGGGGTAGAAAAATGGCTGAACTGGAATTTATTAAAGCGGAGCAGCGCACCATGTCCAAACTCTTTAATACGGCTCAGGATCGCTATGCCGAACTGTTGCAGAAATATCCACAATATATACAACGGATCAAACTTGGTTACATAGCCTCCTACCTTGGAGTTAGCCAAGTGACCCTCAGCCGCATCCGCGCAAATATCCTTTCAAATTTTTAACATTTGTTAAAATTATTCTGCTGGAAAACGTAGACCTTTGTCCCTGAAACAAAAAACAGAGATATGAACTGGGTATTTTTAATTCTTGGCGGGTTATGTGAAATTGGTTTTACAACATGTCTTGGAAAAGCCAAGGATGCAGAAGGTAGTGAGCAATGGCTTTGGTATGGCGCCTTTGTTGTCTTCCTATTCGCAAGTATGGGCTTGTTGATCAAGGCAACACAGACGCTTCCACTCGGCACAGCCTATGCCGTATGGACCGGTATCGGTGCTGTCGGGACAGTTTTAATGGGTATTATCTTCTTTAAGGAACCTGCAGATTTCTGGCGCATATTCTTTATTTTCACGTTGATTGCTTCCATTGTTGGGCTAAAAGCAGTTTCCTCTCATTAATAGCTGGCTAGGTAGTTCAAAAGCAACAAAATTTCCTTACTTTTGTACTCTCAATAGTAATCTAGGTCATAAATTCCTAGAAGAAGCATTTTTGATATATGTTAGATAAATTACAAGCGATCAAAGAAAGATGGGAAGAAGTGGAAGCCGAATTGAGCAACCCCGACACCATGCAAGATATGAAGCGTTTTGCCAAATTGAATAAAGAATACAAAGATTTGGGCAAAATCGTGGATCAATACCATATTTATAGAAATATGGTCAGTAATATTGACACCAATAAAGACATCATCATGAACGAGAAGGATCAGGAACTTCGTGAGATGGCCAAGGAAGAACTTGATATTTTATTGGTCGAAAAAGAGGAAAAAGAAGAAGAAATCCGTTTGATGCTGATCCCTAAAGATCCCGAAGATGCCAAAAATGCCATTATCGAGATCCGTGGTGGAACTGGAGGTGACGAAGCGGCTTTATTTGCAGGAGATCTATACCGTATGTACACTCGTTATTTTGAAACGAAGGGCTGGCGCAATGAGGTGATGGACGTTACCGAAGGTACTTCAGGCGGTTATAAAGAGGTTATCCTTAAAGTAATCGGTGAAGATGCTTATGGTCAATTGAAATATGAGTCTGGTGTACACCGGGTACAACGTGTTCCTGATACGGAGACACAAGGACGTGTGCATACATCGGCTGCTTCGGTTGCTGTATTGCCAGAAGCGGAAGATGTCGACGTGGAAATCAATCCGGGTGATATCGAATTGCAGACATCCCGTTCGGGTGGTGCCGGTGGCCAGAACGTCAATAAAGTAGAAACAAAAGTACAGTTGACCCATAAGCCAACTGGTATCGTTGTTATCTGTCAGGTAGAACGTTCGCAATTAGCCAACCGTGAGCTAGCGATGGAGATGCTTCGTAACAAACTTTATGAGCTTGAACTGAACAAAAAGAACGGCGATATTGCTGCAAAGAGAAAAACTTTGGTATCTACCGGAGACCGTTCGGCAAAAATCCGTACTTATAACTATCCGCAAGGTCGCGTAACTGAACATCGTATCGGTATGACGATGTACAACCTACCAGCAATTATGGACGGTGATATTCAAGGAATTATCGATGCATTGCAGTTTGCAGAGAATGCGGAGAAGATGAAAGAGGGTCAAGTAGACTAGATTTTTTTCAAAAAATCTTTGCAGATACGTAAACAAACGCTATATTTGCACACCTTCTGAGGAGAAGGGTTGAGGTCTGGTAGTTCAGCTGGTTAGAATACATGCCTGTCACGCATGGGGTCGCGGGTTCGAGTCCCGTCCAGACCGC
>NZ_JBLOHD010000009.1:0-30709 GCF_047784615.1 Sphingobacterium sp. NGMCC 1.201703
TTTTAGGTCTGGTAGTTCAGCTGGTTAGAATACATGCCTGTCACGCATGGGGTCGCGGGTTCGAGTCCCGTCCAGACCGCCAAAAATTATTAAAAACAATCCTTAAGATTTTAGGTCTGGTAGTTCAGCTGGTTAGAATACATGCCTGTCACGCATGGGGTCGCGGGTTCGAGTCCCGTCCAGACCGCTAAAATTTTAAAAAACATCTTGTTGGTCTGGTAGTTCAGCTGGTTAGAATACATGCCTGTCACGCATGGGGTCGCGGGTTCGAGTCCCGTCCAGACCGCCAACAAAAAAAAGCATCATTTGAATAAAATGATGCTTTTTTTTGTTACACAAATCTCTACGCCTATTTTTTCAACTCATACTGCAGTGCTCCCGAAGGACAGCGTTTAATCTGGTCGATCAGCTCGGCTGTACTTGCGTTTTGAGCCGTAATCCAGGGCCTATCTTTCGGATGATATACCTGTGGCAAACTTTTAACACAGACCGCAGCATGTTCACATCGTTCGGGAATCCAAAGGACGTCGATCTCCCCATTGGGATGGGCATATTTAACAATTTTTTCTTCCATAATAAAAATCTCTCCTGAACTACTAATACCAATAAGAACTATTTTGTTTTAAGAAATCGGACGTCTTTGTTTAATCAGCCTGCTGACGCGATAGATCATAAAAATACTCACAACAGAGAGCAGAACAACAATAATACCCAAGGTCGGATAATGCTCCAATGGACTTTCTTTTGTCGGCTGTACAATGATCACACCCGCAAGGGACGCGGCCACTCCCCCAGCAAGCTGCTGTAGGGACGAACTAATGCTCATAAATGCGCCCCTATCCTTCATCTGAGGAACTGCACTGATCAGCGCCGAGGAAGGGGTCATGCGGCTTAGTATACCAGCCATCATCAGAATATTCAAAACGACAACAAGATAAAACGGGGATACTCCCAGATTGGTATAGATCAACACCACGACCATCAGCCATAGCGAAGCAAATGCGAAGATTTTAAATTTATCGTAACGGTCACTCAATTTACCAACGATGGGCATAATAATCAAGGAGGCTACACCTGAAATCATAAATAATAGAGGAAGTTGCTCATGGCTAACATGCAGGTTATTGACGGCAAAAGCGCTTCCAAATGGCATCATCATATATCCTCCGATGGAGAGTAGTGCAGTCGCTAGAAAACCAATACGGTATTCCTTTTGAGAGAATGTCGCCCAAAGGTGTTTCAGCGCCGATTGATGCTTCTGCAAACCAATATGCGCAGTAATAGGAATCAATTTAACTGCAATAATGATGACAACAATCAAAGCCATGACCGCGATCCAAAGAAAAGCACTGTGCCAGCCCCAGTTGTTTGCGATATACAGGCCTATTGGAATTCCCAGCACCTGACTTGCGCCGAAGCCCATCTGTACAAAGCCCATAACACGCCCCCTTTGCTGCAAGGTGAATATATCCGTAATAATAGCCATGGAAATCGAACCAATGACACCACCAAACAGACCGGTCACCACGCGGGCAGCAACCAAAGTCCAATAACCATTGGCAAATCCACAGAAAAAAGTTCCGACAATAAAACCGGAGTAAAAGAACAGCAAGAGCTTCTTCCGGTCAAAACGATCGGCAAAACCCGCTGTCAGTAAACCCGATGCACCGGCACTAAATGCATAGGCTGAAACCGCAACACCAAATTGAGCCGGCTTAAGGTCGATGGCTTTCATCAAAATATCACCCATCGGCGACATGACCATAAAATCAAGTACAACGGTAAACTGTGTAATCGCCAGCAAAAACACCACGAGTTTCTGGTACGCCGTAAAGGGTGCATTCGCCTGTTGATCTATTTCCATACGATAATAGTGATTTTGGTTTAAACTGGTTTAAAAATACATAAGCGCTGGAACATTCTGCGCAATAAGTTTATAAAAATTATTCAATACGCCTTTTAACACCTTTAGGTCCAACTTTTTACAAAATCCGCCACTAGGATATCGTGAGCCCTCGACATGTTTCAGTTCCTTAGCGGCACATACTCCTAAAATAAAAAAGCCAGCACTCCTGTGTACAGGGTGCTGGCTCTGATCGCTTTTAGCCTGTTTTTTACTCGGCAATAACAGCAAATTCTGCTCCCGAAGCGAAATCATCGCCACGCTGCGAGCTCAATGCCGTAAAGCGGATATAACGTCCCTTGACAGGTTTCTCAAAGCGAACGGTTTTGAGTTTCTTGTTTCGCTCGAATGTACCCGACATCACCTCTTCCCAGTTTTTACCGTCTTTACTTATCTGAATTTTATAATCTTTGATATCGCCATTTGCGCCATCCGCTCTCGGCAAAAATGTAAAACCTTTGATCGTCTTGACACTCGCGGCATCAAAATCAACCCAATGCGGATATTGAGCGACAGTAACTGAATACATCGTATGCCAGATTGAGGTAGGATCGCCATCCAACAGGTTCTTGGCATCACCTTCTCCGGTCTCCTGGCTGGAAGCAAAGACGACGTCCATCGGAACCGTCTCGATCTTGCTGTACTGCTGTGTCACTTTTAGTTTTTCATTCCCCTGGTACCAGGCCGTTATTGTTCCCCCTTGACGCAGATCAAAAGGGTTCTTGTAGGTATTTGCCTTTCCATTGTTCACCGTGTACAGTACAGTCTCTGCTTTATTTCCGGAAAGCACAGCTACCTCACCTGTGGAACTTCTGGCGAATGAAATGGGTGCATCACCAGCTGTAGCCACCCCTGCTTTAGCCAGATAATCATTTTGCTGTACAGGGCGGATAATAAATCCTATTGACGTTGGTGCGGCTTTCACACGATCTTTTTCCAATGGGGGTCCCTGTCCACAACTGTTGCCCCCGAGTCCGGTGACCGCAGCGTCAAGGTGCACATGCACGCCGGAGCTCTTTGGCAATTGATACGGGTGCGGTGCAAAGGTCAATTCCAGCTCACTGTATTCCAGCGCAGATGTCGCAAGATGTTCCTTCGCAATAAAGATTACCCCCTGTCCCTCCTTATTCGTCAGGGATGTCCAGCGGACATCCTCGTTATTACTCATATTCTGCGGATTGGGCCAAGCTACGAATTGATCTCTTACAGTGCTTTTATGCAGTTCTATAAATTGCGCCGTCTTACGATCTGCATAATTATTGATCGGACCACGTCCATAATACGTGTAGTTGCCAAACTCACCTGGCAACTGCAAGGAATAACCCAACCTGGCCAGTACAACAGATGCATTGTTGGAAGTAATACTGGATGATAATTCAATCGAGCCATCTTTGTAAATCGTCCAGATCTGATTGCTAGTAAATTTGAAATCATCCTTGCCAAATGGTTTATCCGTATGCTCTTTGAGTGTATAGGTTCCTGATGTTCCTCCTAACAAGGAAGCACCGTAGGGAGCCTGTGACTCAATTGTAAACGCCAAAACGACAGTCCCGTCTTTCTTGGTATAGCTATTGGAAGACAAGACTTTGTGCTTTAAGTTGTGTAAGCCCTTTTCAAACCATTGCTGGTAAGCCCAGTTATCGTTATCGACGGGCGCACGCAATGCATCCAGTTTAGGCCCTTCCCCATCGCGTATAATTTGCTTACCTGCATATGTTAAGCTGTAGATTGATCCGGTATTATTATCAAATTTCGCGAGAAACTGATCTCCTTTAACAATCTGCAGCTCACCTTCTTTGAATAAAACTGGATTTTTCCCTTTGGCAACAGCCGAAATCAACGGTTTATTTTCTGCTGCTTTAACAAACAGTTGCTCTTCCATCTGAACAAAGCCCTTATTCGCCCATGGCTTATTTGTCTTAAGCAAAAACTGAACTTTTACAAAATATTCCGATCCTGCATCCAATTTACCATATTCAATAGGCAGGACAACTTGTTTTCTCTTTCGGGCATCGGGAAGATCAGCAGCAGCTATTGTACCACCGCTTGCGGCAACAACAACCCCATCTTTGAACAGTGACCATTGAACCTGATAATCACTCAGATCTTTAAAATAGTTTTTATTGAATAGCTCAATTTTTCCCTGCGTCATATCGATAGCCTTAACGGCTACATTTTGATAGACTTTTTTAACCTCATAGTATTGAGGTTTGGGCTTCATATCGGCGAAGATCAATCCATTGTTGACAAATGTACCGTCATTGGGCTTGTCTCCAAAATCACCGCCATAAGCTAAAAACCGTTCGCCGGTTTTCTTATCATAATAATACATAGCCTGGTCAATCCAATCCCAGATTGCGCCCCCCATAAAGAAATTCGTCGACTCTATGGCTTCCCAATAATCAATTAAATTACCGACGGCATTACCCATGGAGTGTGAGTATTCAGAGATATGAAAAGGATATTTTAATTTATAGGTTCCCTTGACCGCCCCTCTGACCCAGTCAATCGAAGGATATTGATTTGAGCCCATATCCACGATCGCATTATTGCGTTCGTATTGCACAGGCCTGGAGGTATCAATTTTTTTGATCGCATCATAAGCTGCCACAAAATTATCTCCGGGACCGGCCTCATTCCCAAGTGACCAGATCACAATAGAAGGGTGGTTGATGGTGGCATGCACCATTTCGATATTCCGCGCTACATGGGCATTTTTCCATTCCGGAACATGAGAGAGTGATTCCTTTCCATAATAGTATTGATGACTCTCAATATTAGCCTCGTCCTCAAGGTAGATGCCGTATTTGTCACAGAGGTAATACCAGTACGGTGGCTCTGGATAGTGTGAGTTGCGGACGTGATTGATGTTGGCGCTTTTCATCAGTTTTATTTCAGCTTCCATCTGCTCCCGCGTAACCACCTTTCCGTGTTTAGGATTTGTCTCATGACGGTTCACTCCTTTCAGCTTCACTGTTTTACCGTTGACGTAGTAATAACGTCCAGCAAGACCAAATTCATCCTCAGAGGCTTTGGTATCTTTAATTTCAACCTTTCGAAATCCGACATAGGTAGAGACTGTTTCAACAGTTTTATTTTTCTTATCCCTTAATTCCGCCACCAGGGTGTACCGATAAGGAAGTTCAGCCGACCATTTGTCTGGATTCTTGACCGTTAATAAAGCTTCCGTGCTATTGGATCCCTTTACCTCCAATTCAGGAACAAGGGCTGACACCTCAGCCTGATCAACCAGCGTATTTTCATCGCTATACAGTTTGTTCTTATATAACGAATAAACAAGCTTATACCCATTGGCTTTCTTATTGCTTAAATTGCGGACAGTACCAGTAATTTTCAATGCGCCATCTTCATAACGCTCATCCAATGTTGGAATTGCGGCAAGGTCACGAATTTGGACTTTGGGAGCTGATGTCAGGGAGACATCGCGAAATATTCCCGGCAGGCGAAACATATCCTGGGCTTCCAGGAATGAAGCGTCCGAGCTGCGGTAGACTTCTACGGCCAAAACGTTCTCCCCGTCTTTTTTTAAGAAAGCGGAGATATTAAATGAAGCGAGGTTTCTTGAATTTTTTGAAAAACCGACATATTTCCCATTCACCCAAAGGTAGAAAAATGAATCTACTCCGTCAAAATTGAGAAATACCTCACGTCCATCCCAATCTTTGGGGACCGTAAAATTACGACGGTATGATCCGACTTCATTGCGGTATACATAAGTCGTCCAATCTTGTGGAGGTGTGCGCATCACCCCACCGCGCCAGTCATCAACCTTCACCTGATGCTGAAAAATCACGCGCTGATTGGTATAGATAGGCACACCATATTTTAAACTGCCATCCTTCTGAATACCGAAGATATTCCAGCTCATTGGAACGGGCACAGTCTCCCAAGTCGTGACATCATAGTTGGGCTCGTAAAATTCTTTTGGCCGTTCTTCGGGCGTTTTTACCCAATGGAACTTCCAGGAACCGTTGAGTGAGCGCCAAAAGTTACTATGCTCGGGAAGTACTTTTCTCGCAGTTTCAACGTTTGAAAAGGAGAAGAACGAAGCATGTGGCAATTCCTTATTCAGTGAGAGCAATTGCGGTGATTCCCATTCGTTTCCTTTTGGCGATAACATATCTCCATACTGAAATCCTGCAATAGGAGCCGTGGAAGTCTGCCCTATGATTGAGGTCGAATGCAGGGACAGCAAAGAGGCCAGTAAGGTTGAAAAAATAATGGATTTTCTTAACATCATGTATTTAAGCATTTTAGTTCAGGAAACCAAATGTAACTTCATTTTAGAGGAATAACAAGCAGATTATTAAAGCACTCGATTGCGAAACTTTTTCGATACATGGAAAAACAATTGTGGATTCTAAGCGTATCCGAATGTAGGCGCAAAAACAAATGCTTTCGGTTTCAGGGAATAAGCAGTATTTTTGGGCTTAGATTTCGCATTAAACAAATAAAAGTTTACGTTTGAAAATATTTTGAAGATTTTCATTTTTCAAAGGGTTACAATTTAGGCATTAAGGTATTAATAGGTGAGTAAATTCAGTAAATCAGTCCTGCTAGAAAATGATGAGCAGATCATTGAAGGCCTTAAAAAAGGCAATAGCTTGGCGATAGACAGTATCTATAAACGATACTATCCATCCATAAGTCATATGATACTGCAAAACAATGGAAGTGAGGATGAAGCAAAGGATATCTTTCAAGAGGCTGTGATTGTGCTTTATGATAAAGTTGCCAAAGGCGACTTTGAACTCAGCAGCAAACTCAAAACATATCTTTACTCGATTTGCAGAAGGCTTTGGCTAAAACAACTCAATCGTACTGGTTTTAACAATAGTGACATTAGCGGTTATGAGGACTCCTTATTCGAGGAAGAAGACTTACAACAGCATCAAGAGCTTGAGAAGAAGTTTGATCAAATGGAACTTGCGCTAGAGAAAATGGGGGAACCTTGTAAGACAATCTTACATGACTTCTATATCTTGAACCACTCGATGCAGGACATCTGTGAGAAATTTGGTTATACCAATACAGATAACGCCAAGACTCAAAAATATAAATGCCTGCAAAGGCTGAAAAAAATATTTTTTTCAACAGATTAACATTTGAGTAACACCATGGGAACAATGAATCAAAAAGAATTTTTCGAATTGGCTGACCAATATCTGCGCGGAGAGTTATCTGCAGCAGAAAAAGCAGCGTTCGAAGCTTTTTGTGCTGAAAACCCGTCTTATGCTGCCCAATTACAACAACACAGCGACTTTGTTGCCAATATGAAGGAAACTAGCCAAAGGCTTGACTTCAAAAAAGTATTGGCCAACTCAGCCAAGGAATATCATAAATCCCAAGGTACAGCCACTAAAGTGGTTCCGATAAAACAATCCACCGTTATATCACTTTGGGAACGGATCAAAGCCAGCTCATTGGTAGCTGCAGTTGTGGCAGTATTTGCGGTATTTGGCACCTTATGGCTGAGTGGTTATTATAGCAACCTAGAGAAGGCCTCATCGGATTACAGTGCCTTGCGTCGCGACATGAACAATGTCAAAAAGAACGTCAACGCACATAACGCCGCCATAAAAGATATCAACGATAAAAAATCGGTTAAAAGTAGCGAAAGCCAATTTGGTGCAACCGGCTTTATGTTGACAACGGATGGTTATGTGGTGACCAATTATCACGTGGTCAGTGGTGCTGACTCCATTTACCTGCAAAACAGCAAAGGAGAATCTTACAAAGCACAGGTCGTTCACAGCGATGCCAGCAAAGATTTAGCAATTCTATATATCGCCGATAAAAACTTTAAAAAGGCTAAAAGCTTGCCTTATACCTTCAAAACCTCTACTTCGGATTTAGGAGAAGATATCTACACTATCGGCTTCCCGCGTGATGAAGCAGTATATGGCCAAGGATACTTAAGCTCGTCGACAGGTTATGCCGGTGACACCATTGCCTATCAGATATCTGTTCCGGTCAATCCCGGCAACAGCGGTGGTCCTGTATTGGATAGCAGAGGTAATGTGATCGGTATTATCTCCGGTAAACAGCGAGGAATAGATGGAGCTGCTTTTGCCATCAAAACCAAGTCAATCATGAATGCGCTTGCAGATATCCCTAGTGATTCGTTAAGCGCAGGTGTAAAAATCAACCGGAAGAATACATTGGCAGGTTTACCGAGAACCGAACAGATCAAAAAATTACAAGACTATATTTATATGGTTAAAGTCTACTAAGACTTCGATCTTTAATGTTTATAGAAAAGGCGGTACTTAAGTATCGCCTTTTCTTTTTTTGCCAGGGCAATATTCACCTCCAGCCCAGTGATTTCGATGCAAATAATGACTTGTTCCCCTAGCTCCAATTTAAGGTTCACAGTTCCTATGACATAGGATCTAATAAAAGAAACTATCCAATAACAAAAGAAACTATCCAAAAAAGGAGATTCCCTGCGATGGGCACTCGATAAGAGCTATTGTAGGACCTGGACAAAATCAAAGAGGGAGCATCCTTTCTTACAGGACGCTCCCTCTTTTTATAAGAATTTCACCTAATTGATTATAAATTAGGCTGTGGAGTTGTTCTTAAATAAGGTTTGATTTCCTTAAATCCTTTCGGAAATTTTGCTGGGATATCTTCCGTTTTGATTGCAGGGACAACAATGACGTCTTCACCATGTTTCCAGTCAGCTGGTGTTGCGACCTGATAATCGGCGGTGAGCTGCAATGAATCGATTACACGTAAGATTTCATCAAAATTACGTCCTGTAGATGCAGGATATGTCAATGTCAACTTTATCTTTTTATCCGGGCCGATAATGAACACCGAACGTACAGTAGCTGTCAAAGAAGCGTTCGGATGAATCATATCATACAGCTCGGAAATGTGTCGATCTTCATCGGCTATAACCGGAAAATTCACTTCTGTTTGCTGTGTTTCATTGATATCCTTGATCCAGTTCAAATGATCGGTTACGTTGTCTACACTCAAGGCAATTGCTTTAACTCCTCTTTTGTCAAATTCAGATTTCAATTTCGCCGTGCGGCCTAGCTCTGTTGTACATACAGGTGTATAATCAGATGGATGTGAAAAAAACACCACCCAGCTATCTTTAATATAATCGTGAAAATCTATTTCACCAATAGTCGTTTGCGCTTTAAAATTTGGCGCTTCGTCTCCTAATCTTAAACTCATAATCTTATCTTTTAAATATGTTCAAAACTACATACTCTACAAATATAGTAGATTAAATTTAGCAAACAAATAATTCCCTATTTTTTTAGATTCAGATGAAAAACAAAGCTAAAATACTATGCAAGCATAACATATATTTAGTATATTTGAGTATAAGCGAACTATTTCCTCAACAAATGATTGAAATTAGCGCTCCTACTGCGATTTTAAAAACATTTTTGCTTCGTGGTGATTTGTAAAGAGTTACAGTTATGATAAGTTATAGACCATAAAAATTGAGATATCATGAACTTTGAATTAAGCGAAGAGCATAAAATGATCCGTGATGCGGCACGGGAGTTTGCCCAGGAACTGAAAGCAGGTGTCATACAACGGGATGAGGAGGCCCAATTCCCTACCGATTTTGTCAAACAAATGGCCGAACTGGGCTTTATGGGAATCATGACGCCTGAAGCCTACGGCGGCGCCGGCATGGATACCTTAGCCTATGTGCTTGTATTAGAAGAGATCGCCAAGATTGATGCATCCGCAGCCGTTATTGTTTCCGCCCATAATTCATTAGTGCTTTATGGACTCAATGCTTATGGAACCGAGGAGCAAAAGCAAAAGTACCTCGTTCCGCTCGCCAAGGGAGAGAAACTGGGCGCATTTGCGCTTTCGGAGCCTGAGGCGGGATCGGACGCCTCCTCGCAACATACAATTGCCGAAGACAAAGGCGACCATTATCTGTTGAATGGCACTAAAAATTGGATTACAAACGGTGGTCATGCGGACATCTACCTTGTCATCGCACAGACGCATCCAGAAAAAGGTCATAAAGGTATCAATGTGTTGATTGTGGAAAAGGGCTTACCGGGATTCACTATAGGACCAAAGGAAAATAAATTAGGGATCCGCAGTTCGGATACCCATTCCCTGCTGTTTTCAGACGTCAAAGTGCCCAAAGTGAATCGCATCGGTGAAGATGGATTTGGATTTAAATTTGCCATGAAAACCCTCGATGGTGGGCGCATAGGCATCGCGGCGCAGGCCTTGGGCATCGCAGCTGGTGCATATAATCTTGCGCTTGCCTATGCCAAGGAACGCAAGACTTTTGGTAAACCTATTTCAGAACATCAGGCCATCCAATTTAAACTGGCCGATATGGAAGTCGATATCGAAACAGCCCGCTTGCTAACCTATAAGGCTGCGTGGACCAAAGACCAAGGCCTACCCTATGGAAAAGAAGCTGCAATGGCCAAACTGCATGCTTCTGAGGTAGCCATGAAACATACGGTCGAAGCTGTACAGGTACACGGGGGTTACGGCTATGTAAAAGAATATCATGTGGAAAGGCTTATGCGTGATGCGAAGATCACCCAAATTTACGAAGGGACATCGGAGATACAACGTTTGGTCATCGCAAGGGAAATCCTTCGCTAGACTATTGATAGCATAGCTTAAATAAAAAACCTGTCCGCTTTATGAGCGGACAGGTTTTTTTATGGGGTATTCAATTTATTATCGATCATTGCAAGGTACTGATAATCCTGAAAAGAAAAACTCGCCGTTTCAGCCATTGCCAAATTTAACATGAACTTTGCTTTTCGCAATAAATTCTGCTGTTCTTCCGCTCCTGTATTCAACCCATCAAAGAGCAAGGTCAATGCCAGTGGATGCAGCTGCTGAACCTGCAACTGTTCTTTTGCGTAAGTTGCGAGTTCGTCTTCCGAGAGACCCAAATAAAAAATCCGATCTCTTTCAAAAAACTTCTGATAGGCATCAGCAAATACCGACGGATCCGTCGGTTCGGCAAAAGCATCATAACCGTCAATCCAGATACGAAGAAATTTTCCAATGTCTTCGACCCAACGTACCATTAAATCTTTTTTAAAACTTATTCCCATTGTCTATTCTTACCGAATCTGTCCATTACCCCTGACAATCCATTTTTCCGTTACCAGCTTTTCCAATGCAAAGGGTCCGCGCGCATGAAGTTTCTGTGTCGAAATACCTATTTCCGCCCCCAATCCAAATTCCCCGCCATCCGTAAAACGGGTGGAGGCATTCGCATATACCGCGGCTGCATCTACTGCATTCAAAAATCGTTCGATAGTCCCTTCGTTCGAAGATACAATACATTCCGAATGTTTTGATGAATACTTTTCGATATGTTCCAGTGCTTCGTCCAATCCGTTGACTGTTTTTATGGAACACTTCAAATCTAGAAATTCTCTTCCAAAATCTGCCTCTTCAGCGGCCACTAAATTTGAAAATCGTTGCTGCGTCAATAGCTCAAATGCCAGCGGATCCGCAAACACTTCTACCGCGGCATTTTCGAGATAGGGTGCTAATTTATTTAAAAAATCCGGCGCCACCGCCTCATCCACGATGACCGTGTCTAAAGAATTACAGACCGATGGTCGGGAGATCTTCGCGTTGGCCACAATACGTGCTGCCATGTCGAGATCAGCCGTTTGATCCACATAGGTATGACATACCCCCGCACCTGTTTCGATCACCGGAACTTTTGCATTTGCCCGAACAAAATCGATCAGGGACTGTGAACCACGTGGAATAATAATATCTACATACTTGGTTGCTTCCAGTAATTCGGCCACATGTTTGCGATCGACCGGCAACAATTGCACAATGTCCTTCGGTATTCCCTGTTCCTCCAGAATATCATGAATAACCTTCAGCAAGGCCTCATTTGTATAGCACGCATCAGAACCTCCCCGCAACAAACAAACATTGCCAGATTGGATACAGAGCGCTGCAACATCTATCGTGACATTTGGCCTGGATTCATAGATAACGCCAACAACACCAAGGGGAACAGTTATTTTCTCTATTTCCAGTCCATTTGGCAGCACCTTCTTCAGCAACAGCTGATCGGTCGGATCCGGTAGATCAGCAATCTGGCTTACGCTTTCTGATAGTGCGCGCAAACGATCGCTGTTCAACAGAAGACGGTCTTTTTTAGGATCTTCATCATCCATACGATCCAAATCTATTTTATTAGCCTGCAGGATGAGCGCCTCTTCTTTAACAAGTGCCGCAGCGATTGCCTTTAAAGTTGCTTTTTTCGCGTCAGGAGCAAATTCTTGCAAGAATTGTTTCGCCTTGGTAGCTGCCTTCAGTTGTTCAATTATTGATTCACTCATAACAATACGATATCATTTGCATGTGCAATTTCTAAATTCTTTTTACTGGACTGGGATAACAAAGATGAATCCGTTTTTGCCCGGGCAACGGCAACGGTTAGACCTTCGAGGTTCACGATATTCAGTACCTCCCCTTTCTCAAAATGCTCAACAATACGGGTTACCCCGACAGCCAGTAAGCTTTTATGTTTTAACAGAGCTTCCTCAGCGCCACGATCAATCATCAATTCGCCCTTAATTAAGCTTCCACTGGCCAGCCATTTTTTTCGCGAAGAGATCTTTTTACGCTCAGGCAAACACAAAGTACCTGTCTCGTGTTTAATGGCTTTTGTGATTGCATCTTCGGTCTGCATGCTAAAAATAACTACTTCAATTCCCATCTGATTGGCAAGACGCGCAAAGTTCAGTTTTGAGGTCATCCCCCCTAATCCCACTGCAGATTTATCCTTTCTCGCCAATCCCAGAATATTCCTGTCAATGGCTTCAATAGTCTCTATAATTTTATTATTTGCATCCAATACTCCAGGAACTGAAGTACTAAACAGCAATTTTTCAGCCCCAAACCCAACTGCGATCAGTGTGGCCAGTTCATCGTTATCAGAAAACTTCAGTTCTTTATTACTCACCACGTCATTCTCATTCGCAATTGGGATCACATTACTACGCCATAGTTCCTCATAAGTATTCTTTAGCTGGAGGAACTGATCCCGGTTAGAGAAGTGATGCCTTTCACATAGGCTTTGTGCCAAGGAAATCTTAAAAGGCCTGAAATAGGTGGAATACGTATTAATCAATATCGGATTTCCGATAGCAGCAGCTGCCTTCCGTTCAGACAGCGTACCTGTATAACTGGGGAGAAAACGCTTGCCGGCAGCAACAGCCCCTGAAGACACCAGGACAATATTGTACTTCTTCTGCAAGGCGGCAATCTGTCTGGCAATCTCCAAAACAATACGTTCATCAACTTCTCCCTCTTTCGTGGTAATAGAAGCCGATCCAAATTTGACAACGAGAATAGGCTTTTTCATCGTAAGTATGCTTTAGTTTAGATTAAAGCTCTAATTTACTGAGAAGAATTCAATTTTTGCAAAATATGTTAATATTTGAACAATATTGAGCAATAAAATGCCAGCTGATTTTATCTGAGTAAAAGTCTTCGCAAAAAAGATATCAAAAAGACAGCAAGAAATAAAAGTAGTCGCCCCGGCAATCAGATATTCAAAGAATTATAGGAGGATGAACAACACGAAAGGAAAATAGCTCTTATAATCTAATTGAGCGCGATGATCTCGAATCAGAATTAAGTTGGGAAACGGCTTTAAAAATTTCATAAAACAAAAGGACCACACTCCAGTAGGAAAATATAGCCGCTTTTGTTTTTTATTGAATAAAGTTTCAACGTTTTAGCTGAAACACAACTGGCAAACCAATTTTGATACAATCCCATTTATAAATCAGCTCAGCGGTCAGTTACGATGAAAAACGTTCATCGTACAGCTTTTCCAACGAGAACATTTCATCACGATATTTTGCTGCTTCCAAGAAATCCATTTCTTTTGCCGCTTTATCCATTTTCTTACGGACATTATCAATCGCTTTCTTCAGGTCTTTCTCGCTGAGGTACTGCATGACCGGATCAGCTGCAATAGCCTGTGTAGGATCAGGCTCAACATAAATCTTCTGCTCAACCCCTGAAAAATCAGCAACAGAGGTCTGTTCCAGAATTTCTTCCCTGGTCTTACCAACCGTGCGTGGTGTAATACCATGCTCAAGGTTATAATTCATCTGCTTCTCGCGGCGTCGGTTCGTCTCGTCTATTGTTACGCGCATACTATCCGTCATTTTATCAGCGTACATAATGACCCGTCCTTTATCATTCCGGGCAGCACGTCCGATAGTTTGGATCAGCGAGCGCTCCGAACGTAAAAATCCTTCCTTATCGGCATCAAGAATAGCCACAAGGGTAACTTCAGGCAGATCCAATCCCTCCCGAAGCAAATTTACTCCCACTAAAATATCGAACTCTCCCAAACGTAATCCTCGTAAAATCTCCACCCGTTCCAAGGTTTTAATTTCCGAATGTATATAACGTACTTTCAGATTCAGTTTGGTCATGTATTTGGATAACTCTTCAGCCATCCGTTTGGTCAGCGTCGTCGCTAGGACACGACCGCCTTCCTTAATAGTCTTGTCGACCTCTTCCAAAAAGTCATCCACCTGATTGATGGCTGGACGCACTTCAATAACCGGATCCAATAAACCCGTCGGACGGATGACCTGCTCAACAACAACACCTTCTGTCTGCTGCAGTTCATAATCTCCAGGAGTCGCCGAAACATAAATAGTCTGATTGGTCAAGGATTCAAACTCCGGAAAATTCAGCGGTCTATTGTCCAACGCTGCCGGCAATCGAAAGCCATGTTCCACTAAAGATACCTTACGTGAACGGTCACCACCATACATGGCCCGTAATTGAGGCAAGGTAACATGGCTTTCATCAATAACAAGCAGGTAGTCTTCCGGAAAATAATCGAGTAAACAGAAAGGGCGCATACCCGGCTTTCTGCCATCAAAGAATCGGGAATAATTTTCTATCCCGGAACAATAGCCCAATTCGCGCATCATTTCCAGATCATAGTTCACCCGCTCTTCCAAACGTTTGGCTTCCAGCATAAGCCCCTCCTCCTCCAATTGCGTCTTACGCTGCATCAATTCATCCTGTATAGCCCAGATCGATTCCTTAAATTTCTCTTTCGGTGTAACGAAAAGGTTCGCAGGAAAAAGCGCTAGATCTTCCATTTTGTTCAAGGTCTTACCAGATACGGGATCGATCTCACTCAATTCATCAATCTCATCGCCAAAAAATGAAATACGGATCGCAAAATCCAGGTAAGCCGGATACACGTCTACGGTATCTCCTTTAACACGAAATGTACCGCGCTTAAACTCTGTTGTTGTTCTGGAATAGAGAATTTCAACCAATTTATGTAAAAAAGCATTTCGCGTAATTGTCATCCCTACGCCAAAACGAAAAATTGACCGTGAGAAATCTTCCGGGTTTCCCATACCATAAATACAGGATACCGAAGAGACCACAACAATATCCCGTCGTCCGGACATCAATGCAGAAGTCGTCGCCAATCGCAGTTTCTCGATTTCTTCGTTGATCGCCAGATCTTTTTCTATATAGGTATTTGTGGAGGCTATAAATGCTTCAGGCTGATAATAATCATAATAAGAGACAAAGTAATTGACCGAATTATTCGGGAAGAACTGTTTGAATTCACCATACAGCTGTGCAGCCAATGTTTTATTATGACTCAATATCAGCGTTGGCTTTTGTGTTTCCTGAATTACATTGGCTACGGTAAATGTTTTACCGGATCCCGTAACCCCCAGAAGTGTCTGATATTGCTCGCCCTGCTCCACACCTGCTACCAATTCTTTGATTGCCTCTGGCTGATCACCTGTCGGTCTATACTCTGATGTTAATTCAAATTTCATACAATTCCTATTTCTTAAAGAAAACTATTTCGACCTTTCGCTAAACATCATAGCAGGTGTGTTACTGCATTTCTGCTAAAAAAATCCGTCACACAAACTCCATGATGTAATCTACTAACGTTGCGATTGTGCAACAATGATCTAGGGCCATATATCAGATGGTCTACACACAAATTTACTAATTTTTTTACCATTTTATATCAAACTATAATTATGCCGAAGATGTTATTACTTTCAGTTGATTATTTACTATCTTTAGCTTTAACAGAACTAGCAAGCACGCCATGGTCACTATTCTATCTACCCAAAATAGCATTGCAAATCATTTTATTGCAGAATTGAGAGATGTAACGGTTCAGCGGGACCGTATGCGTTTCCGACGGAATCTGGAACGACTCGGAGAAGTATTTGCCTATGAGATCAGCAAAACTATGGCTTTTAAACCTGTAGAAGTCGAAACCCCGCTTGGTGTTGCCAAAACGCACCTATTGATGGAACAGCCAGTATTGGCTACCATCCTAAGGGCTGGACTTCCCTTCCATCAAGGGCTGTTAAATATCTTCGACCAAGCCGACAACACCTTTATCGCGGCCTACCGGCACACCAAGAAGAGCGGTGAGTTTGAGGTTCATAAAGAATATGTGAATACACCGAATTTAGACAATAGAACAGTTATCATCGTCGATCCGATGCTGGCAACCGGAAAAAGCCTCGTCTTATGCTGCAAAGATCTTCTAGCCGAATATGAAATCAAGGAATTGCATATCGTTGCTGCAATCGCATCGGAAGAAGGATTAAACCATGTCAAAGCTTTTGTTCCTACAGCACATATTTGGGTGGGCGATGTCGACCATGAACTGACAACAAAAGCATATATTGTACCGGGGCTTGGCGATGCCGGAGATCTAGCCTATGGTGAAAAACTCCATTAATGTGGATAATTATTTAAAATTAAATTAACGCTTACTTCATTGAAATTCAGTAAATTTATGTCAATGATGAAGTTTAATTTTTTTATATCTAATTTATACCACTATGAGATGGCAAAAATACAATGGCGAATCCATTCGCTCCACGATTTTCGATGCTGTTGAAGAAGTCATTAAACGAGAAGATGCCCTCGGGAATAAGCTCAAGGTTTATATCGGCACCGATTCCCAGGTCAAAAGGGGAATCATCGACTTCGCCACCGTCATCGTCTTTCTCCGGGAACATAAAGGTGGATTTATGTTTATCCAACGGGACAAAAGGCATCACCGAATGAGTATTAAAGAACGGATGCTGCTCGAAGTCCAAAAATCCATCGACATCGCCTACCAACTCTGCCCCCTCCTCGAAAAATACAAAGTAGACCTCGAAGTCCACGCCGACATCAACACCAATCCAAATTTTCAATCAAATGTAGCCCTCAAAGAGGCCATGGGGTATATTATGGGTATGGGGTTCGTATTTAAGGCAAAACCGGAGTCTTTTGCAAGTACCAACTGTGCCAATAAACAGGTGCAGTAGCTGACTATTGGACAGACTTTGTATCTTTAGGTGTAATTTTAATACACCAGATGCAAGATTTTTTTCAGCAGATTGCGCGTCAATTTGCCCAAACCCCTTGGCTTGAATGGTTAGGCACACTGACGGGCTTTCTTTGTGTTTATTTGGCGGCAAAGCAGAACATATGGAACTGGCCCATTAGTATCATCAGTGTGTTGTCCTATGCCATTCTTTTTTATGATGCCAGGCTTTACGGCGATACCGTATTGCAATTTTATTTTCTATCCACAGCCATATACGGCTGGTATTACTGGCATAAGCGAAGGGAGGAAAATAAGAAACCAATTGTTAAGGCCAATAGAAATCAACTCCTCCTGAGCATACTAGCCATTATCGGCTTGACAACAGCCATCGGATACCTCCTGGACAGCGAAACAAATTCCGATGTACCTTATATTGATGCATTCTGCACCTCGGTCAGCTTTGTGGCCCAGTTTCTCATGACGAGAAAAGTACTTCAGAATTGGCTGCTCTGGGTTTTCGTCGACATCTGCTACATTCCACTGTATATACACAAGCAGTTAATGCTAACAGCCGTTCTCTATCTCGTATTTGCTATTATTGCGTGGAACGGTTATCGTGACTGGCAAAAAACCTATAAAAATTTTGCGTAATATTGCCTATCAAAAAAAGGATGTGGGAAAAGAGTTAATAAAAATCGCTGTTGTAGGTCCAGAATCTACAGGCAAGTCAACCATGGCAAAATATCTGGCTGAAAAATTCCAAACAGTCTGCGTACCGGAATATTCGCGCTACTACTGCCAAAGCCTCAATAATAAATATACCTTACAGGATGAGGTCAACATGTTTTATGGACAGCTTGCTTTGGAAGAAGCCCTTCTCCCCTTGGCAAAGGAAAATATCCTGATTTGCGACACGACTTTTATGACCGTGAAAATCTGGTCTGATTATCTATTCAAGCATACCCCGAAAGAGGTCACCGACAAGATCCAACAGCATCCGTATGACCTCTACTTGCTTATGAATATCGACCTGCCCTGGCAAGACGATCCCCTCAGAGATTTCCCCGAGCAGCGAGATTATTTCTTGGAAGTCTGGAAAACGGAGTTAAACGCTATCAATGGTCAATATCGGATCATCTCGGGTGCGGGCAAACAGCGACTTGAAAATGGCTTAACAGCTGTTAACGATTTTCTGACATTGATTTGAGACAAGCACCTTGACGAAGCAGCCTTTTACAGCTATATTTGTATCTGTAAAGTATGATGCTAGCCTAGCGAACAACATGGTTTAAAATGTCATGTAGCAGCATTATACCATTAAAATTAGAATATTAACATTTTACTTAAGAAATAATGTATCCAGAATATTTAGTAGCTCCAATGCGTCAAGAGTTAGTTGATGCGGGATTCGAAGAATTAAAAACACCAGAAGCAGTTGATAACGCGATCGCTTCAGAAGGAACAGTTTTTGTGGTTGTTAACTCCGTTTGTGGCTGTGCTGCAGCAAACGCACGTCCTGCAGCAAAAGCCGCTGTAAAAAACGAAAAACATCCTGCAAAATTAGTTACTGTCTTCGCAGGTATGGAAACTGATGCTGTTAACACAGCGCGTAACTACATGTTACCTTACCCTCCATCTTCTCCAGCAATGGCTTTATTCAAAGATGGTAAATTGGTACACATGATTGAAAGACATATGATTGAAGGTCGCCCGGCACAAATGATTGCGGACAATTTAGTTGCTGCATTTGACGAGTACTGTTAATCACGTATTTTGATTTTTGAATTAAAAGGCTTTCCGAGTTATTTGGATAGCCTTTTTTGTTATCAGACAGCTTCGAGATTTAACAATCGCCCTCGCCGATCTCCCAAGCAAAATACTGTCGTAGTATGCCACTGCCCTTAGTCAGTTTATATTTTTAGGTTGACTCCCTCTGCATCTAGCTATTTTTTTCTATTTTTAGGATATGAGAAATTTCCCAATTATCCCTTTGCTCTTATGTTTAGTTTTCATCGCCTGTTCTCCGCAAGAGAAGGTAGACCTCATCGTATATCATGCACAGGTATATACCGTAGATTCCGCCTTCAGCACAGCACAGGCATTTGCAATTAGGGACGGTAAATTTATCGCAATCGGTTCAGATGAAGAGATTCAACGAAAGTATAAAGCCACAGAAAAAATAGACGCTGAGGGGAAAGCGATCTATCCCGGATTCTACGATGCACACGCGCATCTATTTGATGAAGCCGAACTAATGGATCAGGTCGATCTCAATGGAGCCGATTCTTTCGAAGAAGTGATTCAACGAGTCAAAAGTTATCAACAAAAAAATCCCCATAAAACTTGGCTCATCGGCGGTGGCTGGGATCAAAATCGCTGGAAAGACAAATCCTTCCCCACAAAAGAACTGTTGGATGAAGCCTTCCCAGATATACCGGTATATTTGATACGGGTAGATTACCATGCCGCAGTGGTAAACTCCAAAGCACTGGAATGGGCCAAACTGACAAGTATTCCTACCGTCCATGGCGGCGTTGTTGGTGGAAGCAATAATACACCTAACGGTCTTTTGATCGACAATGCCATGGATCTGGTCAACAAAACAATCCCTGTACCCAATGAAAAAGAATACCTGAGAATGCTAAAGCGAACCCAGGACTCATTGCTTTCTGTGGGCCTTACTTCTATTGTGGATGCAGGTTTATCAAAAGAAAGACTCGATCTGTTAAAAAAATATTATAAAGAAGGCGCATTAAAATTTAGGGATTATGCCATGATCCTTGGCAGTCCACAGAATATTTCCTCATTTATAGCACAGGGATTTTATGAAACCGACCGACTGGAAATAAAATCATTCAAATTACTGGCTGATGGGGCCTTAGGTTCCCGTGGAGCCTGTCTCCTTGCCCATTACCATGATGCACCTACACATGGCTTTCTATTGCATAGTCCTGCGGAATATGAACAGATGATCAAAGCGATCGCGGCAAGTAATTTCCAGGCCAACACCCATGCAATCGGTGATTCGGCCAACCGGATTATCCTGGATATCTATGGCAAATACCTACAGCCACATGCCGATCGCAGATGGCGTATCGAACATGCCCAGATTATCTCGCCGCTGGATTTCGATAAATTCAAGAAATTCCAGATTATTCCTTCTGTACAACCTACCCACGCCACATCTGATATGTACTGGGCAAAGGACCGGCTGGGAGAAGAGCGAATGAAAGGCGCCTACGCGTACAAGCATCTCTTGAAAGAATATGGTAAACTCGCTCTGGGGAGTGACTTCCCCGTTGAACATTTCAATCCCATGTATGGCTTTCATGCAGCTGTGGCCCGTGTTGATAAAAAAGGTTACCCAGATCAAGGCTTCCAAATGCAGGATGCGATTAGCCGCGAAGATGCGTTGCGCGGGATGACTATCTGGGCAGCATACTCCTGCTTTCAGGAGAAAAAACGGGGAAGTATAGAAGCGGGTAAAGACGCAGACTTTGTTATCCTCGAGCACGACATCCTTAAAATACCAAATGAGCAGCTGCGGACAGTAAAAACAATACGAACAGTAATCGCTGGAGAAACTGTTTTTACCCGGTAGGCACTGGCTATTTCTGCTGAGCACCACGCTGATTATCACTGCCTCGCTTATCTCAAAAGAAACAACAAAAACTTAGATGTAAGTTGTAAAAAAAAGCCTGCATGACATAATCACGCAGGCTTTTTAATATGTTAACATGGAAACAACTTTTGTTTTTCCAAGAAGTCTAATCGTTTAGCGCTATTATTGCATATCGAACAAATGCTTTTCAGCATGGTAAGATGAACGAACCAAAGGTCCGGATTCAACATATTTGAATCCCATTTCCAAACCAATTTGTTTATATTTTTCAAATTGAGCAGGTGTGATAAATTCGATAACGGGATGATGTGCTTTCGTTGGCTGTAAGTATTGTCCAAGCGTCAAAATATGAACACCAACATTATATAAGTCTTGCATTGCTTCAATGACGTCTTCTTCCGTTTCACCGAGACCAAGCATAATGCCTGATTTTGTACGAAGGCCTGCTTCGGAAATCCGACGCAAACATTCCAAAGAACGATCATATTTCGCCTGGATACGTACTTCTCTAGTTAGACGGCGAACTGTTTCCAGATTATGAGAGACCACTTCTGGACGGACAGCAATGACACGATCTAAATTATCCCATTGACCTTTAAAATCCGGCAATAACGTTTCCAGTGTTGTCTCAGGACTCTCTCTACGAATGGCATTTATTGTTTCTGCCCAAATTGTGGAACCACCATCTTTCAGATCATCACGATCCACAGAAGTGATGACACAGTGTTTTACCTGCATCAATTTCACGGAGTTAGCTACCCTGTTTGGTTCATCCAAATCAACAGCCAAAGGACGGCCTGTTGCTACAGCACAAAACGAACATGAACGTGTACAGATATTACCCAATATCATGAAGGTCGCTGTTCCTGCCCCCCAACACTCCCCCATATTAGGGCAATTTCCACTCTCACAAATCGTATGCAATTTGTGCTCATCTACAAGACTTCTGACATGTCTATACTCTTTACCAACAGGCAATTTGACACGCAACCAATCAGGCTTGCGTTGTGCAGGAGTTGCCGGAATAACTGGAAGTTCAATCATAGAACAAAGTTAAGGATTAAAAATGTAATTTCTACTGGGCAATTTGTTGGTTTTATATCATAAATACTTATCGAATGACGGCAATAATAGAATAATGAAACAAAAATTAGGATATTTGTGTTGATTATTTGTTAATCTAACGACTTTACTATGCGACTGAGCCGATCTTTATCCTTCTTATTTCTTGGGGGAGCCTGCATTTTTGGTGTGCAGGCCCAAACTAATTTTGATCTAATTCCCAAACCATCCAAGGTAACTGTAGCGACAGGATTATATGCCATCCCTACACATCCCACAGTTATTATTTCAGATGATTTCCAGGCGACGGCACAACTGCTTACCGAACACCCTGCAATCAAAAGTTTCACCCTTGAAGTGCTAAAGAAAAATAAAAAAGCACCAAAAGAAGGTTTTCGTATTGTAAAGGCTGTTGATGCGGACAACCTCAACAAAAATGCCTATTCGATTCAAATTGATGAAAAAGGTCTTTTACTTAAAGCTTGGGATACGCCACAGGTCATCAATGGGATTTATACCTTGATTCAATTAGGTTACCTACAAGCTGACCCTAACCAAATAGCATTTGCGACAATCGTTGATGAACCTCGTTTTTCCTACCGCGGGCTTCATTTAGACGTTTCCCGTCATTTTATGCCGCTTTCTTTCGTAAAAAAATATATAGACGTCATGGCCATTTATAAGTTCAATAACTTTCATTGGCACTTGACAGATGGAGCCGGTTGGCGGTTGGAGATTAAAAAATATCCTGAATTAACACAAAAGGCCGCCTGGCGAACACATACGCATTGGAAAGATTGGTGGAACAATGGTCGTCAGTATGTAGAAAAAGGAACCCCGAATGCAAGTGGCGGCTTCTATACACAGGAAGAAGCGCGAGAGCTCGTAGATTATGCTGCCCAAAAAGGCATCAATGTCATTCCCGAAATAGAAATGCCCGGACACTCAGAAGAAGTGTTAGCCGTGTATCCCGAACTTTCATGTTCCGGTAAACCCTACAGCCAGAGCGAGTTTTGCATTGGCAATGAAAAAACTTTTGAATTCTTAAAAAACGTATTGGATGAGGTCCTCACCATATTCCCTTCCCAATACATCCACATAGGTGGTGACGAAGCTGAAAAGAAACATTGGGAAAAATGTCCAAAAGACCAGGCCCTGATGCAGAAGGAAGGTTTAAAATCGGTAGATGAGCTACAAAGCTATGCCATTAAACAAATGGATCTGTATTTGCAATCAAAGGGCCGGAAGCTTATTGGTTGGGATGAAATTTTACAGGGCGGACTGACCGAAGGCGCGACAGTGATGAGTTGGCGCGGAGAAGAGGGCGGAATAAAAGCGGCAAATGCAGGTCACGATGTCATTATGACTCCAGGTTCACATCTTTATTTCGATTCCTATCAAACAGATCCAAGGACTCAACCCGAAGCAATTGGAGGCTATCTTACACTTGATAAGGTATATTCCTACGATCCTATTCCAGCTGAAATACAAGCGGATAAAGCCAAACACATCCTTGGAGCACAAGCAAATATATGGACAGAATATGTGCCAACGACCGAGCATGTCGAATATATGGTATTTCCACGCGCCTTGGCCCTATCTGAGATCAATTGGACAACTAAAGAGGCGAAAAGCTGGCCCGACTTTCAACGTCGAATGCAATCACACTACAAACTGCTGCAGGAACTGAATCTGAACTATTATCGTCCTTCATTCAATGTAGCGTATACAGCATCTTATAATCCGATCAAAAACAACAATAGGATTACGCTTACAACCGAGCAACTGAATACAGATCAGATTAGATATACCATTGATAGCAGTGAGCCTACGATTAAGTCTACGCCTTATACCGGACCGTTTGAACTTAGTTCAACAGGACATATCAATGCAGCCTATTTCCAAGATTCGATCAAAATAGGTCCCACATTATCCTTTGATATCGATATTCATCGTGCCATTGGAAAAAAAGTAACTTACAATACACAATGGTCAGGATATCCGGCACAAAAAGACTCAACTTTAACAAATGGAATAACCGGCGGACTCTCTTACCATGACGGTCAATGGCAGGGCTTTACAAGCCCGATTGATGTTATCGTTGATTTAGAACGCAGAGAAGAAATCCATCAGGTGGCCATGAATTTCATGCAAATGATAGGCCCCGGAGTTTATATGCCTGGAGATATGGAGGTTCTGGTTTCTGACAATGGTCGTACATTCCGTTCCATAGGAACAGTGAAAAACGATATATCTGATAAAGAATCCAAATTAACGTTTAAAAGGTTCGAGCTAAAACTCGATAAAGCGCAACAGGCGCGCTATATTAAAATCAAAGCTAGCAACCCCAAAAAGGGATATTTATTTACAGATGAAATTATTGTTTATTAGCCGAATAATAAACAATTTCCGATAATAGTTGGAAATCTATTTCTTACGTTTTCCGACTATTATTACTATTTTCCAAAGCCACTTTTCCAACAAAGATGATTTTATTTTGAAATATTCTTAAAATAAATACTTCATTTTCAAAATTTAAAATGTAACTTTGCACTCCGACAAAGCAGTCGGAATGACCCTTCCCCATGAGCTATTTTTGATTGTCTTTGCTCAGATTTACAATAGGAAATTTAATTTTTTGAACTAGATATAATGCCAAGAAACACTTCCATTAAGTCGGTTTTAATCATCGGATCAGGTCCCATCGTTATCGGTCAAGCTTGTGAATTTGATTATTCTGGATCTCAAGCATCCCTTTCATTGAAAGAAGAAGGTATTGAAGTATCCATCATCAACTCTAACCCTGCAACAATCATGACGGACAAAGTTGTTGCAGACAATGTCTACTTACTTCCATTAACTTGCGAAAGTATTGAAGAGGTATTGCAAAAACACAATATCGACGCTGTGCTTCCTACGATGGGTGGTCAGACCGCTTTGAACCTATGTATCGAAGCCTCTAACCGCGGTATCTGGGAAAAATACAACGTGCGCGTAATCGGTGTTGATGTTGCTGCCATTGAAAAAACTGAAAACCGTGAAGAATTCCGTCAATTAATGGTTGATATCGGTGTAGGTGTTGCAAAATCCAAAATTGCAAACTCTTTCCTTGAAGGTAAAGAAGCTGCACAAGAAATTGGTTATCCTCTTGTTATACGTCCTTCCTATACCCTAGCAGGTACCGGCGGTGGATTTGTGCACAGAAAGGAAGATTTTGACGCTGCTTTAAACAGAGGTTTGCATGCTTCACCAACACATGAAGTTTTGGTAGAACAAGCCGTATTGGGTTGGAAAGAATTCGAGTTGGAATTACTTCGCGATACCAACGACAATGTCATCATTATCTGTACCATTGAGAACTTTGACCCAATGGGTATCCACACCGGAGACTCCATCACAGTTGCACCAGGTATGACATTATCAGACAAGTGCTACCAAGATATGCGTAATCAAGCGATCTTGATGATGCGTTCGATTGGTAACTTCGCCGGTGGATGTAACGTTCAGTTCTCTGTTAATCCAGAAAATGAAGAAATTATTGCGATCGAAATCAATCCACGTGTATCACGTTCTTCAGCTTTAGCATCAAAAGCAACTGGTTACCCAATTGCAAAAATTGCGGCTAAATTAGCCATCGGATACAACTTGGACGAGTTGCAAAATCAGATTACAAAAACAACCTCAGCATATTTCGAACCAACGCTAGATTATGTTATCGTAAAAATCCCGCGTTTCAACTTTGACAAATTCAAAGGTGCAAACAAGGAATTAGGCCTTCAGATGAAAGCTGTAGGTGAAGTGATGGCGATTGGCCGTACATTCATCGAAGCTTTGCAAAAAGCGTGTCAGTCTCTTGAAACTGGTCGTGCAGGTTTAGGTGCTGATGGTCGTCAATGGAGAAATCTAGACGAGATCATGGATAGCCTAGAGCATCCAAGTGGTGACCGTCTATTCCATATCAAAGATGCATTCGAATTAGGCGTTCCATTGGAGTCCATCCGTAAAGCAACACGTATCGACAAATGGTTCTTAGTACAGATTCAAGAATTGGTACACCTAGAGCAAGAATTACGTCGTTATCAGTTAAATAACATTCCACGTGATTTTTTCATGACCTTGAAACAAAAAGGTTATTCAGATGTTCAGATCGCTTGGTTATTAGGTAATGTAACAGAAGATCAAGTATACGATCGCCGTAAAGAACTAGGTATCAACCGCGTTTACAAAATGGTCGATACCTGTGCCGCGGAATTCCCTGCGCAGACCCCATATTACTATTCGACATTTGAAGAAGAAAATGAATCCATCTCTTCAGATAGAAAGAAAATCATTGTCTTAGGTTCAGGTCCAAACCGGATCGGTCAGGGTATCGAGTTCGATTACTCCTGTGTGCACGGCTTATTGGCAGCAAAAGAATGTGGTTACGAAGCAATCATGGTGAACTGTAACCCGGAGACTGTATCTACGGACTTCAATATGGCCGATAAATTATATTTCGAGCCTGTATTCTGGGAACATGTACGTGAGATCATCGAATTGGAAAAACCAGAAGGAGTTATCGTTCAATTGGGCGGACAGACAGCACTTAAAATGGCAGAACGCTTAGAACAACTTGGTGTAAAAATCATCGGTACATCATTTGAAAACATGGACTTAGCCGAAGACCGTGGTCGTTTCTCCGACTTATTAAAAGAACTTGAAATTCCTTATCCAAAATATGGTGTAGCGACTTCAGCAGAAGAAGCTTTACAAGTAGCAAACGAAGTCGGTTACCCGGTATTGGTTCGTCCTTCATATGTATTGGGTGGACAAGGCATGAGCATCGTCATTAATGACGAAGACCTGGAAAAAGCGGTAGTTAACCTATTGAAAAATCTTCCTGGAAATCACATCTTGATCGATCACTTCCTGGATCGTGCTGAAGAGGCGGAATCAGATTCAATCTGTGATGGTGAAGATGTACATATCATCGGTATGATGGAACACATCGAGCCAGCTGGTATTCACTCGGGAGACTCTTCGGCAGTATTGCCTCCTTTTGGTCTATCACAAGCTGTTCAGGATAAGATGGAAGAATACTCGATCAAATTAGCGAAAGCATTGAACGTACGCGGCTTATTAAACATTCAGTTCGCTGTCAAAGGTGAGAATGTTTATGTCATCGAGGCTAACCCACGTGCATCTCGTACTGTTCCGTTTATAGCGAAAGCATACGATGTTCCTTACATCAACATCGCTACAAAGGTCATGCTGGGTGCGAATAAATTGAAGGACTTCACAATCGAGCGCAAATTGCAGGGTTACGCGATTAAAGAACCTGTATTCTCCTTCAATAAATTCCCTGAGGTAGATAAACAATTGGGACCTGAAATGAAATCAACAGGTGAAGCCATCCGCTTTATCAAAGATCTTCAGGATCCATATTTCAGAGAGTTGTATAATCAAAAATCAATGTTCTTGAATGCCCAATAAGGCATCACTATAAAATAGAAAAGGCTTGCAAATGCAAGCCTTTTCTATTTTATATCTTTTACACATCGGAAACCGACATTATTTGTCGGGCTATTTACCTCACCTTTACCTCGGCTTCCCGCTTTATAGCGTTCACAATATTGATCATTGCAGAGAAACGATCCGCCCCGTTGGACACGTTTCTCGAGATTAGGCTCTTGTGGATCGTAGGAATTCTCCGGTCCTGTAGGATTTGAGACGACGCTATTCTTATAGTAGTCCGGTCTATAGTAGTCCGAACACCATTCCCAGACATTTCCTTCCATATCATAAAGTCCCAATGCGTTCGCCGGAAAGGATTTCACTGGAGCAGCACCTTCATAGCCATCCTCCTTTGAATCTTCAACAGGAAATTTCCCCTGATAGATATTGGCCGTCCATTTCCCCTTTGGTTTCAAATCCTTCCCCCAATAGTACAGATCTTCATTCGTATCCTTACGGGAGCGGGCTGCATATTCCCATTCCGCTTCTGTAGGCAATCGTTTCCCCGCCCATTTTGCATAAGCAGCGGCATCTTCGTAGGCGACTTGAACAACTGGATAATTCATTTTATCTTCTATTGAACTATTGGGACCTTCAGGATGCTGCCAATTTGCGCCGGGAACGTATTCCCACCACATCAAATAGTTATTTAAAGAGCTGAGTTCTTTAGGTTTTGAAAATACCGCTGATCCGGGAACGAGCATATTCGGATCCACGCCGGGAAAATCTTTCGGGTCAAGTTTTCGCTCAGCGACTGTTACATAACCTGTTTCTTTTACAAATTGTGCAAATTGCGCATTTGTCACCTCATGTTCATCCATATAGAATGAATTAAGTTCCACAGCATGTACAGGCTTACTATCTTCGAAATTCGAACTTCCCATCAGAAATTTACCTCCTTCAATTAAAACCATCTTGCCAACCGCGGAATTGCTTTGTTTAGCCAACTGAGCTTTGATCATTCCTGCTCGGGTAGGTATATTTTCGCCCACACAACATGAGAGGGTGTCATTTGTGGAAAATATCGATAGGCAGGTAACTAGTGTTAGATTGATTAACATACCTAAAGATAAACATAAAAGGGGAACAATAAAATGTTCCCCTTTCAATTATTGCCTTAGCTATAGATTTTATACATCCAATTGTACATTTTCCTTTTTAGCATTTTTTGAGCGAATAGGTGTATTACCACCGCCCTTTAATGTGATATCCACAGGATTATTATTCTTCCATGCGCCTTTTGTAAAATCGGGTACAGCTACGGTCTTGCAGTTCTTTTCAACCGATTCAAAGCTCAAAGGCACGATACAGCTCCATGAAGCAGCATCATACACATCTTGATCCAATGGCAAACCGTTACGTAGACAGTCGATTAGGCGCCAATCCATCATAAAGTCCATACCCCCGTGGCCGCCGACTTCTTTGGCTTTGTCACCGATATACTTAACTAACTCTGGCGTATATTTATCATATAATTCTTTGAGCTTCTCCTCCTTAATGAATTCATGGCCAAATGCAATATGCTCAGTTGGATATTTTTGGGCAAAACCTTTTGTACCGCTTAACGTATGTAGTCTTGAATATGGTCTAGGTGAAGTAACATCATGTTGTAACATAATTGTTTTTCCTTTGGCAGTACGGATCAATGTCGTATTCATATTGCCACGGTATTTCTTTCCGACAAATTCCTGAAAGAACGGATCCTTGGCTGCAAGCTCCTTCGCCTTCTCGCCCATCATAAAATCGTTGGATGACATCGCTACTAGATGGTCCATTTTATCGCCTCTATTAATGTTTAAACATTGTGCGACAGGTCCAAGTCCATGAGTTGGGTATAAGTTACCATTATATTTAATATTTTCCCTTAGACGCCACATATTATCGTAACCATTTTTTGAGAAATTTAAATCCAATAAATCATGAATATAGGCACCTTCACCGTGAATTAGTTCACCAAATAAACCTTGACGGGCCATATTTAATGTCAGCATTTCAAAAAAATCGTAACAGCAATTCTCCAACATCATACAATGTTTTTTTGTTGCTTCAGATGTTTTGACCACTTCCCAACAATCCTTAATTGTCAAAGCAATTGGCACTTCACAAGCGACATGGTTACCCGCTTTCATAGCTGCTACACTCATAAGTGCGTGGTAGTCCCAGGGTGTACAGATATAGACCAAATCCAACTTTTCTTCCTTCAATAGTGACTTCCAGCCATCTTCTCCAGAATATGATTTTGCGGCTTTCAAACCTTTCGAAGTAAGAATCCTCTGTGCTTTCTCAACCCGCTCCGGATGTTTATCACAAAGGGCGACAATTTCACAACCTTCGATAAAAGATAATCGTTCCACTGCACCGGGACCACGCATCCCTAATCCAATGACGGCAACTTTCACTTTATCAATTTTGGGTGCAGCATAACCACACATATTAAATGCATCTGCTGTTGCATTGGCATTAACCAAAGTAGGAAGTGAAACAGCCAGTGACGATAAAATCCCGGCCTTTTTTAAAAAATCTCTTCTAGAATCCATAATTTAAAGTTCATGTAAATTTAAAGGGACCAAATGGTCCCTCTAAAAAATCACCTATTTTAAAACAAACTAAACAGTCAATAAGAAAAATCCATTTTGGATTTGGATTTATACTTGGTTCTAACTAAAGAACTTAATCTCTATAACAATAATATAACACTTTTCTCAAAATAAAAAATCAAAATTTAAAGCAATCGTTTGTCTAATCTACACAAACGATTGCTTTAATCTCCTGCAATTGAGATTTTTCAGCAAAAGTATGGTGCTTAGACAAATACAACCTGTCAATTTTATAGAAGAAATATAAAATATGCCCCCGAGGTAAATATATCTACTCTATTTATGGATCTCTATGATTAGGTATTCTCGTTTGGATTATGCCATCTGCAAAGATCGTCAAACCCTGTTATACCATCAAAACTCCAGAGGGACTGCTGTTGCTGATGCGACTGCTGGTGTCCTTGCTGTTACCCTTGCTGCTACAACTATTGCTTTTACAGTTATTGCCGCTACGGTTTTGTTGGTTTTACGGCTGCTGTTGCCCTTGCTCCTAAACGATTGTCCAATAATCCTGTTGCAGGAATAAAGGGACTGTACGGAACTTCCCATCCAGCCCTGTTGGCTGCCCGCAGAAAAGCAGGAGAAGAGTAAAGTATCAAACGAAAGAAGCCCTTGACTGTTTCCAGCAAGGGCTTCCGTGTAAAAAAAGGCACCGACCT
>NZ_JBLOHD010000010.1:0-332541 GCF_047784615.1 Sphingobacterium sp. NGMCC 1.201703
AGGTCGGTGCCTTTTTTTACACGGAAGCCCTTGCTGGAAACAGTCAAGGGCTTCTTTCGTTTGCATACTTTTGCTCCTGCTTTTCTGCGGGCAGCCAACAGGGCTGGATGGAATGTTCCGTACAGTCACATTATTCCTGCATTTTCTTCTGCTGTCTAACTCACTCTCTTGCACTGTTAATGTTATGGTAGTTTTACTGGTCGTTCTGGTATTGAGATTATTGGTATTGACGATGATGATAGCAAACAGAAAAAATGGCACAAAGCGGTAGAACCAGATGAAATTGGTATTTGGAAACATGTTCTTGGGGACTAAAGTTCGCTGGTAAGAACTTTTACAAATGTCAGGATGTGACAGAAGGTTATGGCGTAAGTTCGCTTGCAACAAAAATTTTGATCGATCCGCAAGGAATTATTATTGGTCGGAAAGCTAATGGAAGTGATGGCGCCGATGCCGAACTGGATGCTAAGTTAGTTGAGGTTTTGAAATAATATCTTACCTAATATCACCAAGCAGGCTGTAGCAATGTACTTTAGGATTATGGATAATAAGCACGAACAAGGGCGCCTACATAAGTCTTGCAGGCCCCTTTCTTTATTTTTCCGATTTAGATCTGATTTCGTTTTGAATCCGACAGGCACGGATGTTGGGCTTATGGGCTGATAATTGCAGCACAATCTAGCAATGGCTAAGATGTTAAAATTTGTACGAATCTTGTTAGATTAAAAGGCTTGACCATGACCCCATCAAACTGATGTATCTGCCCTTGAGGGCTCTGTACGCTAACCTGTGATTCATCCGATGTTAATGCAATTACTTTATTGTTTGGACCATGGATTGTGTTTTCTTCTTTGACCAAATTCAAAATATCCCAGCCGCTGGGACCATTCATATTAAGATCAGTGATAACTATATCGCTGCCATTGTTTTGAAGATACGCCATTGCTTGCTGCGAATCCTGGAAAATCTTTACATCTTTAAATTTTTGCAATGCTTGCTTAACAAATAGGTTATTGATCGGGTTATCATCAATCACCACAATGCGTAAATCCTCAGGTAGATTATCCTGTGTGGCAGCCTGTTTTAAGCTTTTCTTTTCATCAGCAATAGGAATGATCAATGTAAATGTCGATCCACTACCTTGTTTGCTTGCTACACTTAATGTTCCATTGAGCTGTTCCGCCATAAGCTTGGAAATATGCAACCCCAGTCCAAAACTATTTTTGGACCTGAGATCAGTCATGTAATATTGTTCAAAAATATGTTCCTGATCTTTAACCGAAATACCTTTTCCAGTATCTATAACCTCTATCTGCAAAGTTTTCTTTCCATCCCGGTTGATGAATGCCCTAATCTCGATCTGCCCCTTGTCCGTATATTTAATGGCGTTGCTCAGGAGATTCGATACGATCTGACGCAGACGATAGGCACCACTTTTGATTAAGGTATCGCGTTCAATTGCAATATTGCTGATCAATTTGAGGCCCTTTTTTTCAGCTTGGCTTTGTTGCATCTTTATCAGATTGGCAAGCAAGCTGGCCGGCGAAAAATATTCTTCCTTAATCTCCAGCATTCCTGATTCTAATTTACCCAGATTGAGTATATCTTCGACAGTATCATTGATGACATGAATATCCTGTGTAATGGAATCCAATAGTGCAGGACTAACGCGATTGTTGGACGTATTGTTCTTTAAAAGATCTATAACGCTGACCAACGAATTGACAGGGGTGCGCACATCATGACTTACATTGGCTAGTATGCTGGTTTTCTCTTTGGCGGTACGTAATGCATAATCCCTTGCGGCTGTGATTTTACGCTCATAAATGATGGTATTATAGTGATAGGACAGAATTAGTGTCACCATAATAATCATCAAAATGATTGAGGCAATAACCTGTTTCCCAAAAATGGCGGAGTTTTTCTTATAGAGCGTGAAATCCTGTATTTCGGCCGCCCGCAAGGACTCGTCTTCTTGCGTTTTTATCTTTAATAGGGCAGTACTGATTGTATTAAAAAGAGCATAATTTGACTGCAGAAGCTGCCTTTCCTTTTCTTGAAGCGCGACAAAAGAACGACGGATTTTGCTGAAATCTTGTTTATAAAATGACTCATTCTGTTCAATTAATGTCTGTATCTGGCTGTGAATTGCCTTGATCTGATTAACATTAAATTGTTGTTCAAGCCTGTCTGATACTAAGGTGTCATTTTTGGCTTTGAAAATCCGGGAGAACAATTTTTCCTTTTTTCTGACGATCGTATCTTTTTTATGAACTGTTAACGCGGTATCGCGTAATATTTTGCTGACAACTGAATCCGCGTTGATCCGATTGGTTGTCGGACGTAATGTTCGGCTGGTTTTCGTTAACAAAGAAAGGGAATCCTTTGCTAGGAAAATCATATTATCAACGGATTGCTTAATACGGGCGAATTCATCAGAGAGATGTATATTTTGTTCCAGTGGTGCATTGGTTGAAAACGAAATCCCTTTTTTTGAAGAAAGAGTCGACAGCGAATCGATGTAAAAACGAAGGCTGTCTAAGCTTTTTGTATAATTTGTCAAGTTTTCAGCGCTGAAATCTACCGTGTATGAACGGAATGCATTCCCTGCAGCATTATAAGACGCAAACAACTCATAAAACAAACTTGTTAGCTGATTTTTGGAGCTGTAGGCTTTATTTAGACGGGCTTCTGTTTTTTGATATTCAATATATTGGTAGGTAAATATCGAGCCGATATACACCAAAGAAAGAATCAGAAAAGCGATTAAAACTGTCCTGAAAATAAATATTTTTTTATTATTTTTCACGTTGTACTTCTTTCAACCAATAAATTAACTATAGCCTCTTTGTTTCGTTTGGAAATCAAATTTAAGACTTAAAAATGAAAGCTGTTGAATATCACTGTCAAATAATAGCTACTTTTTGAAAAACTTACACAATCGTTTGATTGAAGAAGCAGGTCTGTAGTTACGATTTTTATTTTCTATTTTACAGATGGAAACCTAAAAATGGGGCAAATTTTGACCCGAATTAATTCATCTTCATTAAAAGAGCAAATTGTAAAACTGATGAAAAAACTATTTATTTCAGCAATATTGTCATTGATTATCGGACAGATAAGTCAGGCGCAATCTATTGTGAATATCATTCCAAAACCACAGGAGATCACTTACGGCAAAGGTGTATTCCAATTAGATAATCTGACAACCATAAGCTTTAAAAATTGTAGCGTTAAAGATGTGGGCCTGTTTATTCAGCAATTACGGCAGGCTAGCCATTATCCGATGATAGAAAAAAAGCAGTCAAGCAATACTATTGAGTTTATTTTGGATAAAAAATTGAATGTTCCCAGTGATGAAGGTTATCATTTGGATGTATCGGCTAAAAAAGTAACTGTTAAAGCAAAGACCGCACATGGTCTTTTCAATGCCTCACAATCCTTGCGTCAGATTCTGCCTTCCGCAATCGAAGCAAATAATGAGACCAATCGTGAAACTGCTTGGTCTATCCCGGCAGTTGCGATCAAAGATTATCCCCGATACCACTGGCGAGGCTATATGAAAGACGTAAGCCGTACATTTTATTCAATAAACACCGTCAAGAAATATCTGGATGTAATGGCTTTGTATAAAATGAATACTTTTCATTGGCATTTGACAGATGACCAGGGATGGCGCATCGAAATAAAGAAATATCCAAAGTTAACAGCTGAAAATACAACTGTCTTCCATCGTACGGAGAAGCAACCGGCTGAACGTAGTGGTTTTTATACACAGGATCAAATTAAGGAAGTGATTCAGTATGCGAAAGAACGAAATATTACCATTGTTCCTGAAATTGATGTCCCGGGGCACTCCTGGCCAACAATATTGGCTTATCCCACATTGGGGGTAAACAAAAATTCTTATCCCAATCATATCTTTCCTTTTGTATCATCCTGGGGCTATTGGGGTAACCAGTTTACACCAAATACACTTGATCCTACAAAAGAGACGACCTATCAGTTTTTGGATGATGTGTTTACGGAGATTGCCGCGCTATTTCCGGGAAGCTATATTCATTTTGGAGGAGATGAGGTTCGTCATGATCTGTGGGAAAAAGAACCCCACGTGCAGGAATTTATGAAACAACATCAGATTACGGATGTCAAAGCATTACAAAGTTATTTTGTACAGCGTGTATCAGCTATTATTGTTCAGAAAGGGAAAAAGCCGATCGGTTGGAATGATATTTTGGCCGATGCTAAGAACCTGCCCAAGAATACCGCAATTATGAGCTGGCTAGGAGAGGAGGCAATAAAAGAGGCTACCAAAGACGGATTTAAGGCGGTGGCAACACCGGCTTCACACTTGTATTTTGATATTACCCAAGCAGACCGCAACGATGGAACAATGACGGATCTAGCTTATCCGCAGATTAATTCTTTGGAAAGGGTTTATAATTTCGATCCATCAAATGGGCTGACAGCCCTGGAGGATCAATTGCTGCTCGGTGTGCAGGGGAATATGTGGTCAGCGCTCGCCCAGGATGTCAAGGATATGAACGTGCAGAATTTTCCGCGCTTGTTGGCAGTCGCTGAAATAGGATGGGCTGCCAAGTCAAACAAAGATTATGTAGAGTTCTGTCGTAGACTGGAAGCCAATCTCCCTCGCCTGGATTCCATGCGGATTGATTATTATCATTCTGGGGGCTATATTGCAGGTACTTGGACAAGTAATGACATACGGGAGGAGTATGGTACACTAACCTTTGATGTAACCAAAAAGGTCTACGACAACGGCCGGGCACAAGCCGGTTTTTTCTTCACAGAGGGCAAGAATTTTCTGGAGATTGATGCTGTCCAACTGCTGCAAGATGGTCATATTATTGATGAGGATGGACATCATGCCCTTGCGGATAAATTTAGAGGGACGAATAAGGTTAAACCCTTTTATTACAATTTCACTGTTAAAGACTATAATCCGAATGCAAAATATGAAATCAAAGCTCGGGTTAGAGGAGCCGGTGGCGTAGATTCAAAAGGTAATTTTACATTTAATCTGTCACCAACTCTTCCTTTCAGCAAAACGGAGAAAAGATAGTCTATAGTATCCTACAGCTCCTTAAGCAAAAGCAGCTACTCCAATAGCTGCTTTTGTGGTTAAAAATATCCCTACTACTGCCTGAAATCTCCTGTTTTCTGAAGAACTAATCCCTAATATACACCGTTTTTTACCAAAAATAACCGCTTATATTCCAATAACCTGTTGGTAAAATATTAAAAATAAGCTATTTTTCAGTTTGTTTTGTTCAATTTCATTTTTATTTTCGGATTCTTTTATTTAATTTCCTATCAAAATCAACTGTCTTTTGTTATTTTTTTACAAAAGATGAAAAAACCAGTAAACCTTTAGTAATTGTTTGTAAACTATTATCTAAAAACCTCCATCTTAATTATGAAAAAGAATTATCTTTTTTACAGCAAAGCCAGACCTTTAAGTCTTTTAGGTCTTGGTCTTCTATGCTCGTCCCCTAATCTATTTGCGAGCAATCTGAAATCGAAATTGAGCTATTTTCATGTTGAACAACAGCAAATTTCGGGTTATGTAAAGAACGAAAAAGGCGAGCCGCTTGCTGGTGCCACCATTACAGTAAAAGGTACTACGATTCAGACCTCAACTGATGCCAACGGTAGCTTTTCCATTCGTGCCAAACAGGGCGATTTTTTGGTGATCAATTATCAAGGGTATGCGCGGCAAGAAGTCGTGGTGAGTAGCGGAACGCTCGCTGTGACGATGATTGGCAGTACCGAGTCCCTAGAAGAAGTGGTTATCGTGGGTTACGGTAAGCAAAAGAAAGGCAATCTAACCGGAGCGGTCGCAGCGGTGAACTCTGAACAACTGAAAAATATCTCGCCATCTAATCTGTCCAATACTTTGGCCGGAAGGGCGGCTGGTGTCAATGTGACCAATACCTCAGGGATGGCCGGAGCTTCCTCCTCCTTACGTATCCGTGGAGCCGCTGTAGAACCTTTGTATGTGATTGATGGGGTGGTGCGCGACAAAGCTGCTTTTGACGCCCTGGAAGCCAATGAAGTCGATCAGATGAGTTTCCTGAAAGACGCTGGAACTGCCGCTGTTTATGGGACTAGAGCCGGTAACGGTGTTGTACTGGTGACGACAAAAAAAGGAACAGCCCAAGCAGCGGTGTTTAATGTCCAGAGTAATTATTCCTTTAGTTCACCCACACAGACTTTATTGGCCAATTTGACTACCGCTACGGATGAACTGATCTATCAGAATCGGGTTTCTCAATTCCGTTGGGAACAGGGAAAGAAAACTGACCCCTGGGTGGCTCCAAATGGACAACGCGAATTTGATTATTTTAAGGATAAAAACTATAATACCAATGATGTGATCTGGCGAAATCCTTTCAGCCATAGGCAATCGATCGCCGTTAACGGTGGTGGCGACAGGATTACTTATTATGCCTTATTGAGCTATCGTAAAGAAAACGGATCTTATAAATCGTTGGACCATGAGAAATTTAATATTCGCAGCAATATTTCCGCAAAAATCAGTGATGCATTTAGCATGGATTTTAATATTTCAGCCAATCAGACCAACTCCAACAGGTTCTTCTGGCCATTTAGTACATCCGCCAGTGATGATGATTTTGATGTCTCCGATTTTTATCGCGTTACATTCAACTGGCCCAAGATGTATCCATTTTATCTGACCGCAGACGGCACTCCAAGCAATACTCCAACAGCTTATCCAGTACAGACACCAATGGGAAGCTGGCAGGCCTGGAATGTGATCGACCAGGTTATTGGCGACCGGTATATCGACCGTAAGGTGCGCCAGGTAAATCCCATTATGACACTTAATTTAAAATTGGATAAGTTGCTTGAAGGCCTGTCAACAAAATTGGTGGGAAGCTATGTTGCGGAAGATTATATGCGTAAGCGCTATATGAGTTTCCAGAAAAATTATACATTCACCTCCTTGAATCCTAATGGAAACCGTTTTATCCCAGCACCACCGTCTGAAGATCGGATAAACGTATTCACTTTTAGCCAAGCACAACCTTTTATGGACTACAATCCACAGCGGAAATGGCAGTATCAAGTGGATTGGTTCCTCAACTATAACCGCAAGTTTGGCAAGCATACAGTGGATGGCCTCGTGGTTTATGAACAGTTTAAATCGGGGAATACCAACATTACTTCGCGGGCAGAAAACCCAATTATTCCATTGGACCAGATGTACATCTATCCGACAGACAGAAGCATGCGGTCGACAGATGCTTTTGAATTAATGGACGCACGCCGAGGGGTGATCGGTCGGGCCAACTATAACTATGCGGATAAGTATATTGCTGAGTTTTCTTTCCGTTACGACGGCTCGCCTCTATTCCCGAATGATAAGCGCTGGGGATTTTTTCCTTCCATGTCCCTAGGTTGGCGTATGTCGGATGAGAACTTCTTTTCGTCCATCAAAAATACGGTCAGTGATCTAAAACTACGGGCATCGTACGGTAGCTCGGGCAACTTTGTGGATGTGGAAGGCTATTCGATATTGCCCTATTCGTATATGGAGAAATATAGTTCGATCATCACTTCACGCACAGGAAGCAGAACACCTGTACCGGGCTATATTTTTGGGGATAGTTACTACACCGGGGTAACGTACCTGGACAACCCGACCACAAACCTCACCTGGACAAAATCAAAGAGTTACAACGTTGGGATAGACTTTGGTTTCGTCCAGAATAAACTGACCGGTAGTGTGGATGGATTTATTCGCAAAGAGACTGATATTCTCGGTACGAGGGGAATCAAGGTTCCTGATAATTACGGCCGGGGATTGGCTCCCGAAAACTATGCGGCCCGAAGCTTTCGAGGAGGTGAACTTTCCCTCAACTGGAGTGACCGGATTGGCGAGGTTTCGTATGGCTTGAATGCGAATATGGGCTATGCAAAAGACCGCTGGGATATTTTTGACGAGGAACCTTCTTACGCTGTTGGCGGAAGTCAAAATTTCCGCTCCAAAGTGGGAAGGCCTGAAAACCGTATTGTTGGTTTAGAAGCTTCAGGATTGGTTCGTACACAAGCCGAAGCGGACGCATTGAAAGCAAAAGGATTTAAGACCTATGGTCGTGACCCTTATCCGGGGATGATTCTGTATAAAGATATCCGTGGACAAAATTACGTAAACCAGCCTGATGGCATTATCGATGACAATGATATGCAATTACTGTCGGAAAATAACACACCGCGCATTAATTATGGATTTGGATTTAACGCAAGCTGGAAAGGTGTATATGTCTCTGCTTTATTTCAGGGCGTACTGGCATATGACCGGGTGATCAGTAATCAGGAAGGGGCTGGAATGCGCCAGCATGGGGATACTTTTAGACCTTATTATCCGATCTGGACATCGGATGTCTGGACACCGGATAATACAGATGCCAAGTACCCAAGGCCAGTCGGCTATAACTGGCAGGAATCGGGGGCTACTTCGTCAACTTTCTGGATCCGAAATGGAGCTTATATGCGACTAAGGGATTTAAATATTTCGTATACGCTGCCGCAGGCCATGATGGAGAAAATCAAAATGAAGAGCGTCAACGTATTCTTAAATGGTACCAATCTATTCGTTTTTTCACCGATGAAGGAATTCCACGATCCGGAGCAAAAAATGTACGATTCCTATCCGGTGATGAAAACGTTCACATTGGGCTTAGATGTTAAATTTTAATTGATTTTAATGATGAAAAAGATATTTTATCCGCTGGTTGCCCTGTTGCTGACAACGGCTTCCTGCAAAAATGTACTGGATATTGAGGATCTCAATTCGGTAAACGAAGATAAGGTCTGGAACGACCCCAATCTAGTTAATGCATATTTGGCTAATTTATATACCTTATTCGGCAATTGGAACAGTGGTGCTGACAATAATTCGCAGCAGCTAGCGGGGATCAACTTTCCCCTCAATGCGGTGACGGTCAATAACTCGGCCTATAAAGCCTGGGACTATACAACCATGCGCAAGATCAATACAGCTATTCAAAAGGTATCAGCAAGCACAGGCTTAAATGATCCAGCGAAGAAATCGGTCTTGGGGCAGGCACTTTTTATGCGTGCCTATATGTATTTCAATATGGTCAAACATCACGGCGGTGTGCCCTATATCACAAAGCCTCAGGACCTGGAAAGTGATGAATTGAAAGTTCCGCGCAACAGCACCAAGGAATGCTTTGATTTCATTGTAAAAGATCTGGATGAGGCGCTGAGCTATTTGCCGATGACCATTGGGAAGGGTACGGCAGATTATGGACGTATTGACGGTAATTTTGCCCTAGCTTTTAAAGCTAAAGTATTGTTGTATAAAGCATCACCACAATTTAATCCTTCCAACCCATATGGAAATGCCTATTGGGCGGAAGCTAATGCAGTGAATAAAAAAGCTTATGAACAGCTAAAAGCTCAGGGATATAACCTGACTGCTGATTACTACAATATCGCCTTGGTAGAGAAAGGACCTGAGGTGGTTTTTGCAGTCATAAACTCCTATCCCAATAAGATTGCTAACTGGGATAATGGGGTACGGCCGGGCTCCGAAAGCCGTGGAACGGCCAGTGCAGTCCCGACCTGGGATTTTGTGAAAGAATTTCCAATGAAAGATGGTAAACTGTATACTGATCCTACGGGTAAATACCATAAAACGGAGGAACAGTTCTTACAAAGTTATTGGGAAAACCGTGATCCCCGTTTTGACAAGTCTATTGTATGGAATGGTAAGGTTTATGAGGTTTCGGGCAAAACAGGGAAAAGACAATATACTTCACTGGGTATTGCGGATGCGCTGGACAATTTCGGCGAAAACCCGAAAGCTGGAACAACATCTTCTAACAGGGATCGGTACACTGGCTTTTTTATCCTGAAGAATTCAAAACTTTCACTGCGACAAACGCAGGTAGAGACCCAATACGATGTGGATTTTGTACTGATGCGTTATGCGGAGGTGCTATTGAATTATGCCGAAACAGCTAATGAAACAGGGGATTTGGCTACAGCAATGTTGCTGTTAAAACAGATCCGGATGCGTGCAGGCATCGAGCCGGGTGGGGACAACAGTTATGGAATTACCGCAAATAACAAAGCCGAAATGCGGGAAGCGATATTGGCTGAAAGAAACATTGAGTTCTGCTTCGAAGGGCACCGTTTTTGGGACTTGCGTCGTTTGCGTAAGCTTGACGTACTGAACAATAAAACCAAACAGGGCGTTGAAGCAATCGCGATCAATGCCAACGGAACTGATATGGATCTAAAAACGGCAGCAGATTTAGCAAAAAATTATCAGCTAAAGGAAAATCAGTTTAAATATAATGTGCTGCAGGTTCCTAGCACCGGAAATAAAGTCAATCTGGTACCAGATACTTATTATTTCTTCCCGATTGCGCAATCTGTAATCGACAAGAACCCGAATATCAAACAAAATAAAGACTGGGGCGGGGAATTTAATCCTACCTTAGAGTAGCGTATTTGCCGATTACTATACGTATATAAAAACTTAACGGGATGTCCATTGCTGGACATCCCGTTTATGTTAAGCTATATCGTATATAGCGCTTACTTTAGTTCAATCATTTTTTGTTTTTCTTCCTCCTGTTTATCCTCTTGTAAGATGGCTAGCTGGAGGCTGCAGACCAAAGTAAGAATAATAAGGACCACAAATGCTACCGGAAAGATAATGCCAATGATCACCGCCAGCAGTAATGATATGTTTAGGTATTCCTGTCCATTTTTGGAAGAAACCTTTAATCGCGAGCTTTTAAATGAATCAAAAAGATCTTGAAAAGCCTTTGTGATCGTTTTGCTGTTGATGCTGAATGTTGTTTTAGTTGCCATGATGTTTATTTTTTAATGTTTTTATTTCTTATTTGATAACTCAAAGGTAGGGGGGATTTGCTGAAGGAGGGATAGCCTTTAGGCTAATCAGGAAAGAATCTCGGTGAACACTCGGCTTATGTCGGTCAATGGTTTTCCAATTATTGTATACAAGCTAATGGGACTCCGGTGGAGACAGCCTGATGATCGGGTAAGCCGAAACCCTTATTACATAAAAAAACAACACTAGTACAGGGAATAGTGTTGCTTTTCTTTTTTATCTAGCTCTTTATTAAAGTCCTACGTGCTCCGTTTTGGATTTGGTCGGTCCTGTTGCATCTTGTTTGTAAGATGGATCGTAATTCCAGTGAATACTATCCGTCAATACTTTTCCGTCTTTTAGTATGATCTTCGCTTCTACTGTGTTTGCACCTTTTGCAAGTTTGACATTGTCGAAAATGTAATGCACATCGGTTTGCCCCTTTTTTACAGCTTTGATAATGTTGCCATTGACTGTTAGGGTTGGTTCGCCTCTATTGGAATAGATCGTTACCGGAGTAATTTCATTTCCACGATTGATCATACGGCGTTGAGTGATATACAATACCGGATCTTTGCTCCAATTCGCTTTGTACCAGTAAAATCCGTCTTTTTTCAATTTTCTGTCAAAAGAAACCAATCCTTTATAATTTCTTGGATTCACGTTCAGCGCTGTAATTGGTGTGGCAAAGTCAAACGTATTCCAAACATAGGATCCCAGAAAAATTGGGCTTTTTGAGATCACACCCCAATGGACTTCGTGGAATTTTGTCGCATATTCTTCAGGAAAGAACGATGGGTTGCTCCATTGGTTCCCGAAATTGCCTACCTCTTCGGCCTGATCTTCGGGGACTGCTTCTGCACCGTACTCAGAGAAGATAATCTTGTAGTCTTTGAACTCTTTACTTATACGTTGCGCCCAAGTGGCTACATCGTCATCTTTATCCGATTTGTTTTCCAGTTCGCCGTTATACCAGCCGAAATAATGGTTGATGCCTTGTACATCGGCATTGTTGTTAACCGGATGGTCAATCACATTATAGCCACTGACGGATACGGTATAACGGTCTGGGTCTTCGGATTTAGCCAGATCATTTAGTTTGGTCGTGAGTTCTACGGTATAGGCAGATGGGGAGTAAACTTCGTTATGCATTCCCCAGATATAGATGGAAGGGTGATTGAAGTTTTGACGAATCAGTTCCTTCAGCTGTTGCTGGGCATTGTTATCCTCAAATGTGGTCACGCGATTTACAAATGGGATTTCGGCCCAGATGACAAGCCCGATACTATCGCATTTGGAATAGAAATATTCGGACTGCTGATAGTGTGCCAAACGGATGGAAGTGGCTCCCATTTCTTTGATAATCGATAGGTCTTCGTCGTGGTCGGCATTGCTCAAGGCTGAGCCTTTGCCCCAACGATCCTGATGCCGGCATACACCATATAAGGGATACTTGATGTCATTTAAAAAGAAACCTTGGCCAGTACGTAATTCAAATTTGCGTATGCCTAAAGCTGTCGTCACCTCATCAATGAGCTGACCATTTTTTTTGATCTGAGTCACTACACGATAGAGATAAGGATCATCCAATCCTTGCCATAAATGCGGATTTTTGACCGCAATTTGTTGTGATAATACCTGACGGCCCTGTGGCGGCAATGTATAAGCCGTTTGTTGTTTTGCTTTTACGGTTCCATCTTTTTCAAAAATGGTCGTTAATAGTTCGATAGGTTGTATTTTTCCGGACTTGTTATCAATTTTTATTTTTAAGGCTATATCAGCTGCTTTCTTCGAAACATTTTGCTGAGTGATATAGATCCCTGTGGAGGCAAAGTCATTCACTGCAACATGAATGTCATCAGTAACAATAAGTTCAACAGGACGATAAATACCACCGTACATGGGGAATAGCGTGTGGTTGACTGGGATCACCTGTGGACTGGCTTCATTATTAACCTTGACCAGCAGTTCGTTTTCTATTCCGGGTTGCAACATATTGGTTAATTCAAACACAAAAGCTGAATAACCACCCTGATGCCGGCCGACAAAATTGTAGTTGCCATTTCGTTGCGAATTATCGTAGGTAACATCATTTTTCCCTGTTTTGGCAGGGAGCGGTCTATTATTTAAGTAAACTTCGGTATTGGTATTTACCCCTTCAAATCGGATGAAAACACGCTTACCTTTCCAATCTGATCCGGGGACAAATGTTTTGCGGTAATACGCATCACCGGTATAAAAGCGTTCGTTTTTTCCGAGGCTACCGGGTTTGATCTCGGCTGTCTGCATGTCTGTTGCATTCCAGGTATGGGGTAGGGTAACCAATTGCCACTTTCCATCGAATGTCTGGTTATAGTCTAATGCCGAGCTGGAAAATGGACCTTTTTTAAACGACCAGTTTGCATTGAATGGAATGACTGTTCTGGCTTGCAGATGCAGTATTGTTATTCCAATAAAGAAGAGCGTATAAAAAATCCTTTTAATCATATGGTTTTTAACTTAGGGTATTTGTTTCGTTTTCAAATATAACCAACAAAAACACAATGCCTAATCCACTTATTTTTCGAAAGATAGTTAGTTGAAAATAAATTTATTATATGTAATTTATTTTTCTCTTACCATTATTTTAATTTCTTTATTAGCCTATTTGTAGGATGTACACTACAACGTTTTCGAGAATTGCGCAAACGATTGTCTGGATTTGACCTGGGGTAATAACTTAATAATTTCTTTACAATTGTATTGCGCAGAGCTACAATTAGAATCGATTAAACACAGTAACTATTTGGTTTGGTTTAAGGGATACAGCAAACTCAGAATCGAAAATAAAAGTTTTATAATAATGTAGCCAAATGATGCTTAAATAATTAATTTTAACACCTTCTAACCAAGGTAAAGTCTTCATTCATGACATGAAACGTAAATTAGTATTTATTATAGCCTACTTACTCATTCAAAATGTGACAGCACAAATTGCAATTATTCCACAGCCTTTAGAATTTAAAATGGGGCCGGGAGAGTTGAGGCTGGAGGGTAATTTTGGAGTTACTGGAGATGCGGTGTTTAAATCGTCTTTGCACTATTTTCAGAAGCTGATGTTGAGCCGTTTTGGAATTTCAACTTACACTTCTTTGGAAAAGGATGCAAAAATGATTGTAAAGCTTGATAGCAAATTACAGCATGAAGCATATCGTCTAAAGATCGACAGCAAAAGTATTGAAATAGATGCTTCCGATCGATCGGGTATTGTTAATGCAATTGCTAGTTTGGAACAATTGCTTTCCTGTGCTGAAAGAAAAGGGGAGGCATTCCTATTACCTGCATTGAATATCGAAGACAAACCACAATTTGCCTGGCGCGGGTTTATGCTGGACGAATCGCGCCATTTTTTCGGTAAGGAGAAAGTGAAATCTCTACTGGATTGGATGGCTTTTTATAAGTTGAATAAGTTCCATTGGCATCTGACCGATGAACCGGCATGGCGTTTAAGTATACAAAAATATCCCTGGTTAACCCAGGTTGGCGGGATAGGCAATTATCTTGATCCTTATGCCTCGGTACAGTATTATAGTCAGGCGGATATCAGTGAAATCATTGCTTATGCAGCCGAAAGGAATATTGAGGTTATTCCTGAAATTGATATGCCGGGCCACGCTACAGCGGCCAATCGTGCATATCCTTTCCTGTCCGGTGGTGGCAATGAAAAACATCCTGATTTTACATTCCATCCCGCTAAAAATACAACATATACATTTTTGACCGATGTTTTGCGAGAAGTGAAAACACTTTTTCCTTCACCCTATATTCATTTGGGCGGAGATGAGGTGGCCTTTGGCAGTGATGCATGGGATAATGATGCCAAAGTTCAGGAACTGAAAAAGACAGCAGGTCTAAAGTCCAACAAAGAAGTTGAGGAGTATTTTATTCGCCGTATGGCTGATTCGGTGGCTGGGATAAATGGGAAGATTATGGTTTGGGATGAAATGGTGGATGCAAGATTACAGAAAGATCAAACCGTCATGATGTGGTGGCGTCATGATAAACCGGAGCAGCTAAACAAAATATTGGATAAAGGTTATCAGACCATATTAACTCCCAGATTGCCCATGTATTTTGACTTTGTTCAACAAGAAAACCATAAGTATGGCCGTAAATGGGGGAAAGGCTTTAATCCTTTGCAGGATGTATACAATTTTGCTGGAAGCCAACTGGATAGTTTGGGCAAAAGGAAAAAACAGGTTTTGGGTATTCAAGCGAATCTTTGGACTGAGACGGTGACCAATGTCAATCGTTTGGATTATCTTGTGTTTCCCAGGATAGCCGCATTGGCAGAGGCAGCATGGGTACCTGGAACAGGACGTGATTTTGAGGAATTTACAAGGAAATTAAAAAAGCATTTGCCCTTGTACCGCGATCAGGGGCTTTATTACTTTGACCCCTTTAAGGATAGTAATCCAGAACCGGCAGTTATCAAGAAATCACAAAAACAATATATAGATAGTCCAAAGTGACGATTAGATCGACTACCTGTATTTGCTTCGTCAGCACAGTACTATCAGTCATTGGGCAGAGTGGATTAACAGAAATAATGATAAGATGAAATATAATAAATTAATCACAGCATTGATTCTCGGCGGCATATTGCTGGGAGTAAAAACGACTTCGGCGCAATGGACAGGTCCGCGCAAGAAGGTTGAAAACAAAGTGGAGGTGAAATATGGACCTTTGACGCCCGCGCATCGGACAGATGAGGCCATGGAACGGTTTCGCAATTATGGATTGGGACAATTTATCCATTGGGGACTATATGCAATTCCCGGTAATGAATGGGAAGGGGTAAGTGCTCGAAAAGGAGCAGCAGCATCCGAATGGATACGTACCTGGAGTGGGCCAACAGCACCGAAAGATTGGAAGAATACCTATGACAACCTCTACAAACAGTTTAATCCTACAGGTTTCGATGCAAAAGCCTGGGCTAAACAGGCGAAAGAAATGGGTGCGAAATATCTTATTTTTACGACAAAACATCATGATGGGTTTGCCCTATGGCCATCTAAGTATACAGACTATACCGTCAAGAAGAGCCCTTATAAAAAAGATATTGTCAAACAGGTCGTAGATGCTTATACGGCAGAGGGAATAGATGTGTTTTTGTATTTTTCGATCCTGGAGTGGAATAATTCAAACTATATGGGGAAAGCCCCTTCTAATCCTGAGGAAAAGGCTAAATTCAATAAATTTTTGGAATATACACGTAATCAGTTGCTAGAGCTCCTACAAAATTATCCACAAATAAAGGGTTTTTGGTTTGATGGTACCTGGGATCAATCCTGGATCCAAGCGTATGATTTTACATATAAATTAGAGAAAGAGTTACGTGAAAAACACCCGGGATTGATTATCGGAAGCCGGTTTAGAAATGACGAATATGGAAAGCGACATTTTGACTCCAACGGTGAGATGTTAGGTGATTATGAACAGGGCTGGGAACGAAAAATGCCGAAGGAATTTGAGTGGTTGGAAGGACGCGACTGGGATTGTGTCATGACGATTCCACCGAATGGCTGGGGGTATATGAAAGACTGGTCGGGGATTTATACCAAGACCTCCGATGATCTGATTGATATGCTGATGAACTGTGTTTCCATGAATGGCAATTTTGTACTGAACTTTGGCCCTGATGGGAATGGCCACATGCATCCGGGAGAGGATAAACTGGCGAAGGAAATCGGAGACTGGATCAAGATCAATGGTGAAGCGGTATACGGTGTCAGACATGCTGGTCTCGCTCCATCTAAATTGGGTTATTTTACGAAAAAAGCGGATAACCTTTATCTTACTGTTTTTAATCGTCCCGTTAACAATATTGTACGCATTGCGGTTCCTAAGAATGCAGCGGAGGTCCCAGTTTCTGCTACCCTGCTCCATAATGGACAGTCTTTGGAATTGAGCCATACGGATATGGGGCTGGACCTAGATAAAAATACGTATTACGATATTCTGCTCCCTAATTCGTTTATGGCAAATAAAGCTTTTGTGGTCAAAATGAAATTAGGAAAACCAAAGTCGCAAAGTGAAAAGCTAATGGACGCAAAAATGTAGCTAACTACATCGTTTTAATCAAAAAGCTGAACTTAAACCTTAACGGTATGAAGTTCAGCTTTTTGTTTTATACAATGTCCAGCAATTCCTGTGGAGCATGAATAATATACTTTGCACCATGTTGCCTCAATTCATTCTCATCACGAAAGCCCCAGGTTACACCAATAGCAGTCACAGCTGCATGATTGGCTGTATCCATGTCCACGGAGGAATCGCCTACATAATAGCAGTTTTCTTTTGCTATGCCTAAAGTCTGGAGCGTATCCAAGACAATGTCGGGATCGGGTTTAGCCGGATGTCCTGTTCGATGGCCAAGGATCAGGTCAAAAGCGATCGTGGGAAAATATTTTTCCATCAAAGGGATAACCGCCTCATGATATTTATTGGACGCTACGGAGATAAGATATCCCGAAGATTTAAGCTTCTCTAATAAGGTGACAATTCCAACATAGGGCTTTGTATGGGATATTGTCTGCTGTTCGTAGTTGGTCTTAAATGCCGTTAACAGTGTTGCGATTATTTCAGTGCTTCGTGCGTGTTCCGGAAGGGCCCGTTCGATCAGTTTCTGTACACCATTACCTACAAATTTCTTGTAGGCCGAGAGCGGGTGGGTTGGATAGCCATATTGTTGAAGGATTGCATTGCAACTGTCTCCAAGATCTTGTAATGTATCCAATAATGTCCCATCTAGATCAAATATTATAAGCTTCATGGGCTAAAGCTAATAAAAAACTATGAGGGATTGATCGAGTATTTTAGGGATAAAATGCTGTTTTTTACAAGGATGTCAAGTTCATTACGCATCATGGCTATACCGGTAAGTAAAAAGACAAGGCACCATGAATGGTGCCTTGTCTTTTTACTGTGCAGATCTTCGTATTTTTAAGACTTATCAAGTCTTAAAAAAGCTATCTAATCGGAATAAAATAATACGATAACAATGTTTTATAAATTATTTCCAGATACGGGTATTGATACGTTCTTTTTTCGTGTTGTCTAAATCAGGAAAAAATGTAAATCCGGTTACTTTTTCCAGCTCACTTACCGTTAGTTTATAATTGTCAAAAGTACTTTTGGCAGGCGGAGTAACATTGTCGATCTTATAAGCGATCGTATAATATTCGCTTCCTTTCTTCATCGCTAATGCTTTAAAATAGTATTTTGGTTTTGCGATATCTTTTCCATCATTGTCCTGTGCAAAGTCCAGCAGATTATCGGTATCTGTTGTGGGCATAGCTCCCGTCACCACATACATGGTGTCACATTGCGCGGTCCAGGTTCGCACCTTAGTTTCCAGGTTTGCCCAAAGCCCCTGATTGAGACGGGATGCCTGTGCCGTCATATTGGTAAAATAGAATGTTGTTTTATTGTGCGTGATGTTTAGGTTGCGGTCTGCGCTAGGCAACTGATGCCCCCTGTCATAACCCGTTGGCTGGAATCCCTTAAATAAAACGGGTTGGAATGCTGTCGATAGCGCCGGATCATAGCCCCAGGCATCGGTACGATTGCCCGAACCTAAAATACTATTATATAATGGATAAGCTACCCAATACGCCATTTTTAACTTTTTATTATACAGCATAGCGTAGTTTCTCTCCGCGCTCGCATCCGGAAGAAAATGCTGTATGAATACTTCTTCATTCGTCAAATTGTTCATTTTGGGAATTTCCAGATAAGCCTGGGAATCTCCGATGCTCCCACTTAGTTCACCATTGTCGATTTTGATGTTGAAGTTATAACGATTCCCACCAATCAGATTTTTCAATAGCTGATTTTGTGGAGTTGTCCAGGTATAACGAACGCCATCGGTACTAATAAGTTTAATCGTCTTTCCGGTCATATCTTCCCCGGGAAGAAGGGTAAATTCAACGATGGCAGTATTATTGGAATTTGCCATTACTTTTCCTTGTATATCTTTCTTTTCAGCGAGGTTAACATGCAGTTGCCCTGTTGATAGATCAAATTCCCCTTGTGTGTGTACTGAAGGCATACTGACACTAATCTGATTGGCATCTAAAGCATCCGTATTGCTAATGGAAAGATGAATGGCTATTTTGCTCAATTGTCTTACAAAATTGAGAGGGACAGTAGAATTGGTTTTGGCAATATTTTTTGCATTGCTGGCATACATGAAATCTAATGCCGACTGTTTTGTCTGGTCGCTCAGATCAATTGGATATTGAAAATCAATAATGGGTCTGTAAGGATAATAGGCAATGAAATCTACTTGTTCATTTGGTAAAAAGATGGGCGATTTACTTTGAAATAAGGAACCATTAATTGTAAATACATGATTGTTGACAGCATTCACAATGGAGGCTGATGTTAATTGTTGCCCCGATTTGACCATATAAATGCCGATTTGGTCGCCTTTGTCCCAAGAGATTCCCGTAGCGTCGGTATTAATCTGGCCAACAATGCTGGCCGCAAATTGTAATGCCGTTTGTTCCAGCCTGGACTCGTTTTTTTTGCATGAATTCAGTATAAGCAAGGTAATCATAAAATAGACTATCCGACAAATGCTATACTGTGGAATAGTCTTGGACTTGTAAATCATAGTAATCGTTAGTGTTTGTTAGCAAAGAGGGGCAAAAGTACCTAAGAAAAGTTGAATTTTCCGAGCATAAACCGCTCTTTTTGTGAGAGCAGGAGCTTCGAACAATGCATCTGTTTGATTTTTAGAGATATTTATTGTGGTTATTGAATAACTCCTGGCGAAGACAACTATTTTTTAATGGCAATGAGTATTTGTGCTCAATAACGTATTGTATTTCGAAAAAGACAAGGTAAATAGAAAGACAAGTCTTTCGTATTGGAAGGTTTCGATACTGTACTTTTTTCTAAAATTTTCCTAAAGTGAAGAAAATAGCACAATGTTTGCTGGTAATGCCCGAGCATATATTGATTTGATAAATTATTAATCGGTACTGAAAAGAAATGAAGGGAGTTTTTAAACCAAGAGAGAGGTTGAATAGATTTTTTGTGGTTGTATGTGCATTGTTGATAACTTTTACAATGTCCAGTTGTTTTGACTTTGTAGAACAGATTGACCTTAAACCCAATGGTTCGGGACATATTGCAGCGACATTGAACCTAAGTAAAAGTAAAACGAAAGTATCTTCTTTGATGAAGATGAAAAGTATAAAGGGAATACAGATTCCGACACAGGCTGAGATGGAAAAGGAGATTAAGGCAGCAGTTCAGCTACTTAAACAGACCAAGGGGATTTCCAATGTCCAGTATAAGACTGACTTCACAAATTTTATTGTAAATATATCCTGTGATTTTAGCCAGATCGAATCGTTAAATGCTTTTTCGGACATATTAGCGAATCGGTTTAAGACGAAAATATCGGAATCCAATCGCTACTATTACAACGCTCAGACGAATATTTTTGAACGTAAATTTGTGACTTCAAACAGCTGGAAGTCTAAATTTAATCAGTTGGGAACTGATAATACAGCGCAGTTTGCGGATGCTTTTTATACACAGATAGTGCGTTTTGAAAAAGCAATCGTTGCGCAAGGGAATAATAAAGCAAAATTGGCTGGCAATAAGAAGGGCGTATTATTAAAATTGCCATTTACAGATCTGGTTTATGGGAAGTCTACACTGGCAAATAAAATCACACTAACAAAATAACCTATATGAAATCGAAAATTTTATTGACTGGACTGGCATGTTTCTCTTTAATGGGAAGTGTGAAGTCACAAGATTTAATCACACTCATTCCTGAAGATGCTGAAGTTATTGCAGCATTTAATATAAAAGAAATTGTTCAGAAGGCCAATGCCAACAAATTGAATGAGCTGCTTCAAAAAGCAGGTCTGTTCAAGAAAATTGAAAAATCGGGCGCTTCGGTTGGAAATGATATCAAAAATCTGGGCATCGATTTGTCTCAAACGGCTTATTTCTATAACAGAAAAACAGATAGTGTGAGTTTTCTCGAGTTTATATTTCCACTGTCCAATAAAGGACAATTCGAAAAGCTAATACATGATGCCGGTGAGCCCAAATCTTTTGCCAATGGATATTCAAGCATAGGGATGAAAGCCGGGAGCATATTGGTTTATAACGACCGCGTAGCGCGTTTTATTTCGTCGACGATGAGTACAACTTTCTTTGAGGATGAGGCTGTGGCGAATCGTTATGGGATCAAAAAGGTTTCATACGTGGCGCCTGCGACAGATGTTTCTCATGAACTAGATTATCCAACAGCGGCAGTGGATTCTGCCGTTGCAGTAGTAGATTCGGCAACATGGGAAGAAGGTGAAAAGGTGTTGGAACCACCGACTCCGCCAGCAATTGTAGAAAGTGTTCCAGATACCGTTTTGGCGAATGCTGAAGCTGATGTGCCCATGACTGTGGATATAGCTCCCGCAGAAGTGCAAGATCCAAGTTATTACGATTCGCTTTATACATCATATGAGAATCAAAACCGAAAAAATGATTCGATACGGAATGCCCTCCGTGATAAATGGTTGAACGGAGAAGCGACGCGTTTGCTGTCAGCATCCTATAAGCCCCTCTCCATTTCGGATCAGGGAAAAGTGCTCAAAAACTTGGGACTGGTTCGTTTATATGTGCCGCGTGTAGAGGAGCTCTATCGTGGGCTGATGCCTTATAAAACTATTCCTTATCTCTATATGGGAATTAATATGGATAAATTTAAAACAGGTTATAAGGATGGAATGCTGGATTTGTTGCAAGATGGCGATGTGTTGCGATTGAAAGGTTCCATGGGATTAGACAAAGATCTGGTTGAGATGTCTAAGCGCTTATACGCAAGAAAACCAAATGGGAAATTTCGTAAATATTTGACGGAAAAGACGCTTGGATTTTTTAATGTTAACATCAATTCAGAGGCCTACTTGCGGGATATGCCTGCTTATACGGCAAAATACTATGGAGGGTTACTAGGACCACAACAAGATTTAATTGAATGGGGATTAATGGCATTAGAAGTTGCGTTGGATGAGAAAGCAATTGCTCAGGTGATGCCGGGGGACCATCTATTTGTGGTGAATGGTTTACGCAAATTCAGAAAGGAGTATATAGATTATAGTTATGATGATGATTATAATGCAACAGAGGTAAAGAAAACGAAGGACGAAACCTTACCCGTTTTTATTTGGATGTTTACTTCAAAGGACCAACGTTTGTTCAGAAAAGGACTGGATCTTGCCGTCGCCAAAACCCTTGGTAAAGTACAGGATGGCATTTACGCTTTTTCGTCCAAAAAAGGCATGGATTTTCCGATGTATGTACTTCTAAAAGAAGATCTGGTAATGGTAAGTAATGATTCACTGGCTTTACATGATATCCGTCAAAATAAAAGCATGGCTCCTGCAAATAAAGATTTCATTAAGTTGATGAAACAAAATAAGATGTCTGCTGCGATTGACTTACAAAAATTGCCCGCTATGCTAAAAGAAATGGGGGTAAGCCCAGGAAGACAGTGGGAGCAAACCATGGCACAATTGAATCAATATGGTAGCACGGCAATTACGTCAAAGGGGATTGTAGCTGACCGTATGGAAGCAGAGATATCTACAAAACTTCCACAGACAAAAGATGGGGCGATCAGTTACATGATTGATCAGATTTTAAAAGAGATCAGCAAATAGGAAACTTTGGATGAGCTACGAAACAATTTTACCTGTTAAATTGTTTCGTGTAAAGTTTGTAATATTATGGTTATATTTTTATAATGTTAAATTAATATTACGCTCCTTCGGACGAATAGTGGTATTTTTGTTATTTGTTGTTTACAAAATAATAAGTTAGCTAAACGATTTATACATTATAGGATATGGGGATATTTTCAAAACTGTTTGGAAACAAAACTCAAGAGTCGAAAATCAAGGTTGTAGGTGCCCTCGCTTTTTTAGAGGTGGATATGCATAATCATATCCTTCCGGGAATAGATGATGGAAGTCAGTCCATTGAACAATCTATTGATTTATTGAAGGGGCTGGGTAGAATGGGGTTTGAAAAATTTATTTGTACACCGCATATAATGGACGGTGTGCATCCGAATACCATCCGAACAATTGAAGGGGCCAAAAATAAATTAGTGGATGGTCTGAAAGAGCTTCCTAATCGTCCTGAAATCCACCATGCCGCTGAGCATATGATCGATGATGGCATTGCGCGGTTGATCGAGGCAAATGAGCTTTGTGTAATGCCGGGAGGGTATGTGCTGATTGAAATGTCCTATTTACAGGAATCCAAAGCTTTGTTTCAAACGATATTAGATATACAAAAACTGGGATACCAACCTATTTTAGCACACCCAGAACGTTATAACTATTACCACTATAATTTTAATATGTACAAACAGATCAAAGACGCTGGTTGTATGTTGCAATTGAATCTGCTTTCAATCAGTAGGTATTATGGCGTTGAAGTAAAATCGGCCGCCTTGACAATGATTAAATCAGGTATGTATGATTTTGTAGGAACGGATGTGCACCACAGCCGCCATCTCGCAGCATTGGAAGAGATTGTTGCTAAATATCCTGTCCGCGACTTACTAAAAACATGTTCTATTTTAAATCCGACTCTTCAGGATCATTTGAAAAACGATGATAATATAATTGCCGCAGGATAAAGAACGACACGATTTAAGATATAGAGATGCCCATAAGGCATCTCTTTTTGTTTCCCCTTGACACAGTACTTTTTTATCCTTGTACAGCTAAATTATATGCAGCTATTTTGTCTTTTATTGATCCGGGCGGATATCTAAATTATTTTCAGCTATGCTTGTGTTTTGCAATCATGGAAATTTCGAAAATTTGGCTACTTTTGGATTTAGCATTTTTCATATGAGAGGAAACAGAATTTTTATTCAAGATTGGATAGCACACCATACTTATCAGAAAGCAAACGATATAGACAGTTATTATTTAAGAGTTGCCAATCAGATCAACGATAGCTTATCAACGTTGTGGTTTGAAGAACCAGAGACCAATGATCTTATCCATACGGACGCCTTAAAGACATTAAGTATTTACCTTACCTGTTATTTGGAGGACGTAATTGCCAATACAGGAATATTTGCAGCTTTCAGAAACATTCATAAAGACCTATACAACCAGTTTTTGCCTTTTTATAAGGATGCCAGTCTGTTAGACTACTATCCCGAGGATATCAATGGTGAAGATGTAGCCGTATTGACCTGGCTATTTTTTAGTGAGCGTAATCCACATTTGTTTATCGATCCTCACGGACGTTTGATACAGTTGATAACGGATCTGGCCTATGCGATTCTGGAGGAACATTATGAAGTGGCTCCTGAAAATCCAAAGTTAAAATTGGAATACACGCTGGATGAAGCTGCGAATTATTTTGAAGTCCGTAATTTTATCGAGAAACTTGTCGCAACAAACTATCTGACCGCGGGCGAGTATAATACCAACCTTAACCACCTGATGCAAGTGGCAGAATTGGGAAGATATCAACATGATCAAGCGCAATTGCAGCAAATGATCTACCGGGTCCGTGATAACCATTTTAACAATTATAGGTTACATTTATTTGCTCTTAAATCTTCCGAATTTGTTGCAGAGGTAGTGGGTAAGGAGCATGCACTTTATGGTTCTGTTAAAACCTTGGGCAACCGTATCAACAGTTTCTTTGACTATGTAAAAGCGGATGAACAGTTTGTCCATGTCAAACATATCGGTACGAAATCAGCATTCAAGATTTATAAGGATTCGATCCAGGAGTTTGCTGAACCTTCAGAGCCATTATCCTTCTATATGGAAATCGTTCCTTGGAAGGAAGCCTGGAATCTGTCCGGCATTATGACGGTGGTCAATTCGGAAGAGGTGAATTTTGACCTACCGGAGCAATATGAGATGACTTATCGCATTGAGGCGATGAACGGTAAGGACAAGAGCTTGAAAAAGACAGAAAAACAGTTGAAAGATATGGGTAAATTATTCCAGTCTGAGCAAAAAGCGGCGGTAGCTTTTATGGAGGGACGGGAAGTGAAGGAATTTGCAAATGAGTTCTTTAAGAGATATCAACAAAAACATCCAAGCAAGGAGGAATCACCACTTCCGGAATCCAATCTAGACCTGACGGCGGATGCGAAAGTAACGGTTTTCTTTAATCCGAAAACAGGATTAGAGGTCTTTGGTGGAATTGAGGAATTCTTCCCACTACCACATAATCCATTTATTGAAAAGCAAGATGAAGGGGCTGAGGCAGATATTCCATTTGCACGTTATTTCTTGAACCTGCTGGTGGAAGACTTTTTCCCGAGCGAATTGCCAAAGTATTATGCCAACTTATTTAAGACGGAAGTAGACAAGCAGTTCTTTTTCCCCTTAGAGGAAGCTGTACTGGATTTCTTCCTGCGCTTTTATAAAAGGGGGAGTTATTTTCTGGGACCATTTCCGCTGATAAAATAATCTTGTCCTATTGAGCACCTATGTGCAATAAAAAATCCCATTGGAGAATCCAATGGGATTTTTTATTGCATCGACCCTAGTGCTGGAAGCGATATCCTGACCTTGTGGCACTGCTGCTGACCATTCCAGCGGGAGATGACGGTCTGCAGATTAATTTAATGTAAATAAATCGTATTTAAAATGTTATCAGTGCTCTGGTAAAGAATATGCTCTGGGCTATGATCTATTTTCATTCCGATATTTTGGAAAATTCTACCTAAACTTGTAAGGTCAATTACAAGTGATGAAGGATGCCTATCGAAAACAACATTCCCGATTTTAAAAAATTCTTTTTGTCTTACAAAGACAAGGTCTATAAATATGCCTTGTTACATCTGAAAGAAGAAGATACTGCCGCTGACTTGGTTCAGGAGGCATTTTCTCGCATTTGGAAAAAGTGGAGCGAATTAGATGAAAATAAGAACCCGCAGTCTTATTTATACACCATTGCAAAAAACCTCGTATTTGACGAATTGAGAAAGCAGAAAGTACGTTTCCAATTTAAACTTGATGAAAATGATGCCACAAGACAGGTGGATAATTCAAACGAAGAATCTATCCGTTTTAAAGACCTGGAACGTGTCTATCGTGAAGCGATTGAAAAGCTGCCTAAAGCTCGTCTAGAGATATTCCTTTTGAGCAAAGAAGAGTTTTTGGATAATCAGGAAATTGCGGAACGCTTAGGGATCTCCGTGAATACTGTACGCGATCAATTGGTAAAGGGGAACAAGTTTGTACGGCAGTATATCTTGGATAATTTTGAGATTTCGACAGCCCTGTTGATTTTCTTAACTATTTTTTAGCGTAGCGTCGTCTTATCGTCTTTTAGATACGTATATGTATTTAAACGATCGCAAAGATGATGGATCCCAAACTCGCTACCCTATATACAAAATACCTAAAAGGGGAATTGACCCCACAGGAAAACACCATATTTTTAGATTTACTGACTTCTTGCGATAAAGACGATTTACCCGATCTGGAGACGGTGATAGCATTGGAGGAAGGCACTTTCGATTTAGATCAATCTACCGCTGACCATATTTATTATACGATTACCGGCACGGAATTAAGCCCCGAAGTGAGACCTATTTGGAAGAGATGGCACGTTATAGTCCTAGCCGCTGCAGCCTTACTGTTGGTCGGTTTTGCATTTCTTTTTTTGTATAAGACGCAACCACTGCAAGGCGACTCAGGATACAAAGTGGTCAAATACAGCAACCCAACGAAATTTGTCAAACAGCTTACGCTTTCCGATGGTACACGTGTTTCCCTTCGCCAAGGGGCATGTATTGAAATTCTGTCTGATTTTAATGTTGACAGTCTACGACGGGTCAAACTTTCGGGCGAGGCCTTTTTTGAAGTCGCTAAAAATCCTGACCAAGCTTTTGTGGTTGTTAATTCGGGTGATTTTGACGTGCGCGTATTAGGGACGGCATTTAATTTACTCTGCTCTCCACAGCGTAGCCGTTTGGTCTTAAATCACGGAAAGGTGAAGGTGTCCCATGGGCATCAGTTCTCTATTGTTCACCCTGGACAGCAAGTGGCTTATGACCGAGATCAAGGGCAATTTGATGTATCGCCTGCGGATACCGTCGTTTCTTCAAATGGGAAAGGTGATTTATTGTCTTTCAAGAACGTACCTCTTTCGCGGATTGTTGCCGATCTGAATAACCTATATCCGGATCAAAATCTACGATTGATCGATTCATTTCAAACTGCAAGTTTTACAGGATATCTACCAGCCAATGATCTTGACAAATCATTAACAATTCTTAATACAGCATTTAATCAAATAATTATCCATAAAAAGTAATTTATGAAAAGAACCAATTACTATTTAAAACTTATGGGCGGAGCGTTGCTGTTTCAGTCTCTAGCGCTTCAAACCATGGCTTCCCAGTTTACAACTGGGGAAGGGATCGGGAAAATTCTTGCCAAAATGGAACAAAAGTTCAACGTAAAATTTGGCTATGATGCTTCTATCGCCGATCAAAAAATCAATGAACTCGCTAATCTTGAAAAGCTGAAAAAGGAGGGAATTGCCCAATTCATCCAATTAATTTCTGATGGACATCTCGAGGCGAGAAAGATTGATGATAAGCTCTATGTTGTGTCAAAAAAAGAGGCCATTGAATCTGCAAATAAAAAGATGTTTGCGGCACAAAAGGAATTGCGTGGAAAAATAGTGGATCAGGAAACCAACCTACCTATTGCGGGAGCCACGATACGTGTCAAGGAGTCTACTATAGCGGCAACGACGGACCAGATGGGGGCGTTTAAGCTCTCCGGGGTTTCAGATCATGCGATACTGCAGGTCTCTTATATCGGATATGAGCCTGTTGAGGTGTCAGCAAATAGCGCAAATTTGATTCGGATTTCCAAATCGTCAGAGGCTTTGGAGGAAGTCGTGGTCACAGCTCTCGGTATCAAGCGCGAGCAAAAAGCCCTTGGGTATGCCGTTCAGGACATCAAAGGTGACCAATTGGCCAAAGTTAAAGGTGTTGATGTGGGAACAACATTAACTGGTCGTGTATCGGGTATGCGTGTGATGAACAGTACTGAATTTAATCGTGCGCCAAACATAGAACTTCGGGGAAAAAACCCTTTGTTGGTGATCGACGGGGTTGCTTATGAAAACATGACTCTTCGCGATATAGCGGTTGACAATATTGAAAATATTTCGGTGTTAAAAGGCTCTACGGCGGCGGCTCTATATGGTATCGAAGGGGCAGGCGGTGCGATTATGGTAACTACAAAAAAAGGACTAGGTGAAAAAGGGACGGAAATAACAGTAAACTCCAATAATATGTTCTTTTCCGGCTATTTGGCACTCCCTAATGTTCAATCATCCTATTCGGCGGGATATGGTGGTAAATATAATACCGATGATGAGGTATGGGGCGATAAATTAGACATCGGTCGAAAGTATAAGCAATGGAATCCGTTTACCAAGCAGCTGAATGATGTAGAAACCGAATTGACTTCAAAAGGTAAAAACAACTTTCAAAACTTTCTGGAGCCTGGTTTTATCTCCAATAATTCTGTTAGTTTTACCAATCAAGGAGAAAATGGGAGTATCCGTACCTCGATAAGCCACGTCTATAATAAAGGTCAGTATCCGAATACGAAATTGAATATGACCAATATCTCGGTGTCCGGAGAAACTAAAATATCCAATAAGGTGAATCTAGAGACCCGTTTAGGATATAACAGAAGGAACGCGCCAAATGATTTCGGCTCCGGATACGGTAATCAGGGTTACATCTATAATATCCTGGTATGGACGGGACCGGAATACGACCTGACACAATATAAGGATTATTGGAAGGTAAAAGATGTGAGCCAGAACTGGCATTATGGTGCATGGTACGACAACCCCTATTTGTCGGCTTATGAAAAAATAAGTTCTGAACTTATTAATAAGGTTAATGCAGCAGTTACACTGAACTACAACGTAACCGACTGGGGAAAATTGATGTTGCGCAGTGGGTATGATTACTATGGTAATACCAGAGAGCAAACCAACCCAATGGGTATCTACGGAACCCGTGGAGGTTTTGATGGATCGGGCGGTTATGATAACAGGGGTAAATATTGGGCCAGAAAACAAGATGGCTTTAGTACCACCAATGACTTTATCTTTACGGCAAAGAAGAAATTTGGAGATTTCGATATTGATGCACTTGCCGGAGGGTCTATTTTTTACCGCCGGGACAATACAATGACAGCTTCCACGGTAAATGGCCTTGCAATTCCGGGATTCTATTCTTTGCGTAATTCCATTGGTCCTGTCTCTGCGTTAGAGGGTAAAACCAAAGAAATGCGTAACGGTATCTACACGCGTTTGTCATTATCTTGGAGGAATGCGGTGTTTATTGAAGGTACAGCCCGTAACGACTGGTATTCTATGCTTCCGGACAAATCATATCTTTATCCATCAATATCGGGGAGTGTTGTGGTGTCAGACTTAATCCACAAGCCAAATTGGCTCAATTTATTGAAGGTAAGAGGTTCTTGGGCATCTACGGTATATCCACCTGACCCGTACGAAATTAACCAAACGTTTGTCGTGACCAACAATGTTTGGGACGGTATGACTACTGCCTCTTATCCGAATGTAATAAAAGATTATTCTATCAATCCTACCAAGGAAGATATGACAGAAATCGGTTTGGAATGGGCTGTTTTAAATAATCGCTTAACAGGTAGTTATACTTACTACGCCAGAAGGACTTATGACCTCAAAAGTGATATCACAAAAAACGATTACAACAATATATCCCATGCGACCGGTTTTAGAGCTCGTTTGATCAATTCGCAGGAAGAACATATGACCAGGGGTCATGAAATTTCTTTAGGGGGTGTTCCGATCCGGAAAGAGAATTTTGAATGGTCTGTCAACGGTAATCTTTCACAGAATCTGAAGTACTATCATAAACTTGATCCCGAGTATTCTGTAGACGCACTGCACGTTAAGGTTGGGGAGCGGACCGACCACTATGTTACCCGTGATTGGGAACGTGCTCCGGATGGACAAATTATCCATAATAAAGATGGAATGCCGATCGGTGCAGTACATGCGGCACGCTTGTATGGGTATACTGCTCCGAAATGGTTCTGGGGAATCACCAATCAATTCCAATACAAAGATTTTAGTCTTTCTTTTAGTTTTGACGGTCGTATCAAAGGCTTGTCCTATTCCAATATGAATGCACGTCTATGGCAGACGGGAGCACATCCTGATTCGGATACAAAAGAGCGCTACGAAGAAGTGGTTAATGGCAACCTTACGTTTACCGGTGGTGGTGTAAAGATTGTATCAGGTGAGGTCAGTTACGATAAATACGGTCAGATTACAAAAGATACCCGCGTTTTTGCGCCGAATGAGACGCTTGTATCTTACGAAAACTATTGGAAGAGAGCGTATTCAGGTACACGAAATATCTGGGATGAGACCTTTATTAAACTTAGAGAGGTGTCATTAAACTACAGTTTGCCAAAAGATATCGCATCCAAGTTTAAGGCTAAAAAGGCTAATATTGGTGTCACGGGACAGAATTTGTTTTTATGGACAAAAGAGTACCGTTTCTCTGATCCGGATGCAGGTTCAGAAGATTTGAACTCCCCATCCATGCGTTACATCGGGTTTAATTTTAGTCTTAATTTCTAACCCTCAATTTTTAACACGGATTACACATGAAAAAAATAGTCACATATTTATTAATCGGACTCCTTGGAACAACCTCTTGCTCCAAATTTGAGGAGATTAATACGAATCCTGAAGCAACAGAAAAAGTAACTTCGGCGATGATAGCCACGCGGATTATCCTGAATTTGGCGAATCAGCCTACACAAAAAGGTTTTCTACAGCCTTATATGCTCAATAAAAGCATTGTTTGGACGGAATTTCCGGAAAGCTTTCAGTATAATGGTTTTGGAGCGGGATCATTGAGTTTTACTGCAATAAATGATGCACATTTTATGCCTCAGTTTGCTACTACAGAGAAATTAGCTAAATCATACGAAGGGTTGATGTATTTCGCTCGAGCAGTTAAATTCTTTGAAGCAACAATGGACTTGGGCGATATTCCATATAGCGACGCCTTAAAAGGAGAAACGGACAAACAGTACTTTCCGAAATACGACACACAGAAAGAAGTATTTATCGGTATTCTCAAAGAACTGGAATTAGCAGATCAAGCTTTTGCTGCTGGCGATAATTTTGCTGGCGATCCTATTTATGCTGGAAATATTACTAAATGGCGTAAACTGGTTAATACTTACACACTGAATGTGTTGTTACAGCTGAGTATAAAAGAGAATGATGCGGATCTAAAGATTAAAACCCGTTTCCAACAAGTATTGGCCAACAAACCTATCTTTACAACAAATGCAGATAATTATCAGCTGATACGTTCGGATAAAGCAGGGCAACAATATCCTTTTTATAAAGTAGGCAATAACTTTACGATCTATCCAACCATGTCTGCTGAAATCGTAGATCGATTGAAAGCCCGATCTGACCGTCGTTTGTTCTATTATGGCCACCCTTCTCCAAAAAAGATTGAAGGAGGAATGACAGCGGCGAACTTCGATGCCTATGTAGGCATTGATCCCTCAATGAAATATGATAATATCCAGAAAATTAAAACATCCAATGACTATTCCAAACTGAATGATCGCTATCTGGAAATCGCTACGGGTGAGCCTACGCAACAGCTTTCTTACGCACAGCTGTGCTTCATGATTGCTGAGGCTGCTGCTCGTGGTTGGGTCAGCGAATCTGCATTGGCATGGCATAAAAAAGGTGTGGAGGCCTCTATGCAGTTCATTTATGAGAATACACCAAATACAACGCAGTTCCATCATGGAATGCCTTTGGATGCGGCTTATATAAGTACTTATGTCGGCGGTCTGACATTGCCTGCCGGAGTAGAGGCTCAGATTGAGGAAATCATTACTCAGAAATATCTGGCAAGTTTTCTTCAATCCGAATTTAATACGTATTATGATTATAGAAGAACAGGTTACCCGAAATGGAAAATCAATCCGGAGTCAAGCTTGAATTCAGAGGCACCGACCAAGATACCTGTTCGCTGGCGATATCCTGCAACTGAATATGAATACAATACCGAAAATGTGGATGCTGCTGTCAAACGGCAATTTGGTGGTAAAGATAATAGTGGTGTAGACGATGTCAACAGGCTGATGTGGATCCTGGATCCTCAAAAATAAGTTCTACGAAAATAATAATACATCCCTGCGTACGATATTCATCATACGCGGGGATTTTTCTTAAAAACGTTACATAAAAAGCGCTGGCGAATGAATATATTCGCTGATAGACCATTGAATTTATAAGAGATATAAGAGATATTTTTATGGATAGTAGAAGAGACTTTATTAAAAAGGCCTCCTTGCTGGCTGGGGTTTTTGGCTTACAGAATGCTGTACCGGATGCGATACAGCGTGCTCTAGCGATTGAACCAGTTGCGGGGAGTTCTGTTTTAGATGCCGAGCATATTGTTTTGTTAATGCAGGAGAATCGTTCCTTTGATCATAGTTTTGGTACACTGCGAGGGGTGCGGGGATTTAATGACCCTAGGGCTATCACACTACCTAGCGGAAATCCCGTATGGTTGCAGGCATCCGATTCAGGTAAGACGTATTCGCCTTTTCGATTGGATATTAAGAATTCCAATGCAGCCTGGACAGGAAATCTTCCCCATTCCTGGGAAAATCAAATGGCAGCGCGTAACCAAGGAAAACATGATAATTGGATAGAGGCAAAACGTCCCGGAGGAAAAGTGTTGAGCGAGATTCCCTTGACTATGGGCTATTATACCCGTGAAGATATTCCCTTCTATTATGCATTAGCCGATGCGTTTACGATCTGTGACCAGCATTTCTGTTCCTCCATTACAGGTACGACAACCAACCGCCATTTTTTCTGGACAGGTACCTGTGTGCCACATAAAGGGGCAAAACCGTTGATCCGTAATTCAGATATTTACTTCAACCGTTGGGCGCATTGGAAAACTTTTCCAGAACGTTTGGAGGCGGCGGGTATCTCATGGAAGGTCTATCAGAACGAAGTCAGTATGGAGACTGGCCTTAATGGAGAAGAATGGTTAGGTAATTTTACAGACAATAATTTAGAGTGGTTTTCACAGTACCATATTGAATTCAAGAAAAGTCACCTGGAATTTATGCGCAAGCGCGTAGCAGAACTTCCTGCTGAGATCCAGGAGCTTGAAAAAGCATTGGCTGATAATGGAACTGAAAGCGTACAGAAAACCAAAAATAAGCTCAAGCAGAAACAGGAGCAGCTCAGCAGCTATAAGAAAAAGTTGGAACGACTTACCGAACAGGCTTTCCAACAGCTTCCGAAAGAACAAATTGCATTGCATGAGCGTGCGTTCCAAACCAATGAGGATGATGCATTTTATCGTGAAACAACCTCAGTATTACATGAAGGAGAACAGATTACTGTACCAAAAGGGGATGTATTACATCAGTTTCGGAAAGATGTGAAGTCGGGGAATTTACCTACAGTATCCTGGTTGGTTGCGCCACAATGTTTTTCGGATCATCCTAGTGCACCAATGTACGGGGCTTGGTATGTATCTGAAATCTTGAATATCCTGACAGAAAACCCGGAGATTTGGAAAAAAACTGTTTTTATGCTCAATTACGATGAAAATGATGGTTACTTCGATCATATCCCACCGTTTGTAGCGCCAAACCCGGCAGATGCCCGGTCGGGAAAAACTTCAGCAGGATTGGATTATAGCGATGAATATGTGAGTTTGGAGCAAGAACTGGCCAGCGGAGAGAAGAAAGAGCATGCCACCGAGGGACCAGTTGGTCTGGGCTATCGGGTACCTCTGATTATTGCGTCTCCCTGGAGTAAAGGCGGCTGGGTCAATTCGGAGGTCTGTGATATTACGTCGACCATTCAATTTATGGAGTATTTCTTTGACAAGAAACTTAGTAAGGACGTAAAAGAACATAATATCAGTTCCTGGCGCCGTGCTATTACGGGAGATCTGACTTCGGTATTCCGGAAGGCGGAAAGTGGAACTGCTGTGGAATTACCATTCTTGGACCGTAATCAACAGATCTATGCAATAGATCAGGCTAAATCCAAGCCACTACCGAACAACTTCCATGTATGGACTGCAGATGAGATCCAAACGTTACAAAATACGGGCAGGGCAGCACAATTGGCAAGACAGGAAAAAGGTCAAAAAAACTCCAATGCGCTGGCCTATGAGTTATATGCAAATGAATCTGTCGATAAGGATACGGTAAAACTGGTGATGTCTGCGGGGAATAGCATTTTCGGTGCTAAATCCCTGAGCAGCCCTTTTAATGTGTATAGTGGCCCGAGTTATAAAGATGGTGTAAGTTTTTGGCCATTTGCGGTTATCGCGGGGGAGGAGTTGAGTTTTGACTGGAACCGAGCAGACTTTAAAGATGGTTATTATGATTTAACGGTATACGGCCCAAATGGGTTTATGCGCAGCTTTAAGGGAGATGCGGAGCGTCTATCTATTGTTGCGAGCTATGAAATCGGGAAGAAAGGAGTTCCCACAGGAAACCTCATCCTGGAAGCGAGCAATAAAGGTGACAAGACCCTTCACGTGCAGGTGAAAGATAATGCCTACAGCACCTGGAGGAAAAATACCGTATTGGGTCCTGGTAAATCCATCAAGTGGGTTGTAGAATCCCAGAAAGTAAGTGGTTGGTACGATGTGACTTTACAGATTGTTGGAAGTAAATTTGTTCGCCAATTTGCTGGTCGCGTAGAGACGGGTAGCCACTCGAAGACTGACCCACAGTTGGGCTAAAAATCAAGAGGTGTAAAATGCTGATATGAATTTGGCTAACCCATTTGCAATATAACAAAAGCCCCTAGTTTTAGTTGAACCGGGGGCTTTATGTTTTTGGTACGTTGATATTCGGTATTTTATTTTTTAATCCATTCTTCCAGCAGAGCTTTTAATTTTGGATCGCTTGGTCTTGGACTATCCGCCGTGATTAGATTTCCGGCTTTATCAATGAGTATATAGCGTGGAATAGAATTGACTTTGTAAGCATTGGAAAGTTCATTGTCAGCGCCTGCATGCAGCTGAATTCCTTTTAGCTTTTTCTCTTTCACATAGCTGTCCCATTTGGGTTTGTCCTGATCTACTGATATGCCTACAAAGGCTACTGGTTTTCCGTTAAATTCTTCATTTAATTTTTCCCAATGGGGTTCTTCGGTACGGCATGGACCGCACCAGGTCGCCCACATATCCACCAAGACGACTTTGCCTTTTAATTCGGCAAGACTAATTTTTTTCCCGGTAATATCTGAAAAAGCAAATTGAAATGCAGGTACACCTGTTTTTGTTTCCACCAACCGTGCCTCGACAACTTTTGATCGTTCGATTTGCTCAGGAAGCGTAAAATATTTTTTGTATTTCTCATTCATTTCCTGAAAGTCACCATAGGAACGTGCACCCTCAAGACGTTGCAATATATATTGTCCTTTAAGTATGTCTGGTCCGATGGCTGCAATTTGTTGATCGAAAGTTGGTTTAGTGGATAGGTCCAATTTCCGATAAATGATATTGCTCATAAAGCGGTCGCCGTAGGGAAATTTTAATAGTTCCGTTGTTAGGTAACGATCTGCATTGAATTGCGTATAGAAGTCGCTCATTTCCTCTTTGCTCGGGTGGGCTGTACGCGGCATGTAAAGATAAGAGATCGCATAATAGGCAAAATCATAATCGACTAGCTCGGGAAAGAATTTGTCGAAAAGAACGTTTCCTGTTTTTGCGCTCTTTTTGATGGCATCAAGTTTTACCTTAAACTGTTCAACCTCGGGGAAGAAATCGACATAGGTGCTCATACCTCCGGGAGTGGTTCCTTTATCACGAAAAGATTTCGATTGTTTGTCCCAGGCGTATAAGGTTTCGTTTTCTGGACTGTTTTTACCTGTTAATTCGTAGTCATTTTGACTTAGTTTTAGGCTTAAATCCTCATTTCCCTTGAAGTAAAAACGAAAAAGTCCCTGTTGATTCTGTGCATTCCCGCTACCAACGGAATATAGTCCTTCATATTCAGGAGTAAAGCGAAATGCAAATCGTCCTGAAGCATCTGGGATGGATGTGGCAATTTCCTTCAATCGGCCATTCAGTACTTTAAATAGGCCGACGCGTTTTACTTTCGAGGGGTCTGTCGTTCCGGTAATGTTGCTTGCTTGTTGTGCAAATGCTACAACTGAGCAAAGCACAGTAGTGAGCAATAAAATGGTTTTTCTAATCATGAGAAAGATAGTTAACTTAATTTAAATGGTATAATTTTCTTAATATCTTTTGCTTTAAATAAATTGGCATCTTTTCTTTTTATGGCCTCTCTTAAGTCCTGTAAGTCTTTTTTGTTGATGGCAAGAAACGGAGATGTTGAATCTGATTTCGACAGTTTTTCCATCTCTTTGGAAGCCTGATCAAAATCTTTTAGATAGTAATGTAATAGCGTCAGCCGATAACTATCCACTTGATCCAGTTTTTTCCGTTGTTCTGCTGCTAGATATTTAGCTCGTATAGATTTCAGGATTGTTGGATTTTTTGACTGATCAATAATGACCTGTCCGAAGGCATTGCTACGTTCATCCCAAGTAGGATAGAGTTTATATTGGTCAATCAACGCAAAATAGGTGGTCGCATTTTGGGAGCCAGCATAATAGCTAGCAACGAATCCGGGTAAAAATACCTCCCATAATTTGTCATTGAACGTGGGACGTATATAAGCTAGCATTGTCGTTAAACTATCCAATTGTTGTGCTGTCCCGTATTGTTTACTTTTTGCTTTGGCAATTGTTGAAATCTTGTTGCGGAGTAGATTTCCGCCGTATAGTTTAATCAATTTTGGAAGATTGTCATAAGCCCAATTATTGTATTTCGCAAAGTAAGTGACACTATTGGCCAAGAAAGCTGTCTCATTGAACAAGTCCTTTTGTTGCTCGAGATATCCTTCTAGTTCCGCAAAATCATGTTTTTCTCCGGTTTTAATAAAACGCTCGCTATAAGCTGCAGGATAACTGTTGTCCAAAGTATTGTTAAATGCGAGGTACTGGTTAGATTTATTTCGTTGGACAGCTTCTTTTAACAAAGGGACAAATCGGTCTACGCCAAAAAAACCGGATTCAGTCATTATGGTTTTGCCTTCGGGGCTTACAATGACATAGGTTGGAAATCCTGGGGCAGCGTACTTACGGGCTATTTTCTTCCCGTCTTCCTCTTTCATCACATCTGTTTTGTACAGAATATAATTATCGTTGAGTTCTTTAGTAACATCCGGATCCGGAAATACTTGTTTGTCCATTTCTGCACAAGGCATACAACCAACAAAGTACAGATCGATCAGAATGAGTTTGTTTTCCTTTTTTGCTTGAGCTTGGCATTCCGCATAACTCCCTTGGAAGATTTTTTCCTGGGCAATTGCTACGTTTGAAAAGAATATGCCGTAATAGGCTATAATAATATAAAAAATAAGCTTTTTCATATGATTTGTTTTGAGAATTGAAGGTATTATGTTTTAGCGTGATTAGATATTTACGGTATTATCATCAGTTGTTGTTATAGAAATGGATCCTCCCGTTGCTTTTAATCGAATCTCATCTATGAGGGATGGATTTTTTTTCAATTGATCGGCTGTATAACTGTCTATGCGTTGGATCAATGCACCTGTTTTCAGACCACCTGGGGCGTCGGCAGCACCTACAGCGCCAAGTACTTTCAGCTTTCCGGTATTATCCCAGCCAAACTGATAATTCTTGACTAAAAAATCCTGCGGGTGGTCGTGTAATCTATTGGGGGAGAAATAGACCTCACCTTTCGCCAGATTTATGGTGATATTATAGCGGCTTAATAGGCGAACCCCAATTGAGCCATCAAAACCAGGTTGCCAATGTTCATTGCCAGCACTGCCGCCCATGAGTGTTACCGGCAAACCCTGCATGGGTGGGAGGGGAGAAATGGCAAATTTATAGCTTTTGCCCGAAAAGGTGGGCGAGGAAACACCCATGCTTACGGTTGCGGCCTGTGCCTCGGCTTTGAAGCCGCTAACAAGCAGTTTGTTTTGACGTACAAAGGGACGGAAGCAGATCAGATCGTATGAAGCACCAGTGTCGAAAACGAAATGTCCGGAGTAGCTCTTATCCTTGATAATTTCAAGCTGCCCGGGTAGTATCATTACCCCCGCAGGCATTGTAATCGGTACGGCAGTTCCCTTACCCTTGTATTGAAAATCGCCAAAATCGTACAATGAAATCGTATTTTTATCGTAATCGATGTGTGTGATAAATTGGCGTATCAGGGTATTACCAATAATGCCATCACCTTCTTTGCCCATTTCAGGAAAGATCGCAATACCCTGTCCTGCCAGTTTAAGCGTGTCCAATAGAATACTATTGTTGTCAGATACCTGAATTTTTGTGTTTCCGCCGACGACAGAAGCGTTGTTCTCACGCGTTACCTTTAGGCCAATAGCATCGGCAAGTTGCTGGTTTACCGCCATTCCGTCTGCCCCAGTGTCAAACAGGAGTCTTAATGGCCGTTCATATCCATTGATTTTGACCTGCAGGTAAATGGAGCCATTCTTGTTTTCAAAAGGAATAACCGCCCGTAATTTGGGAGTGTTCTCTCTTTTTAACCCATATAGTTGATCAAAAAGACTGAAATAGATTAATTTCCCCTTATGATCAACTAGCGCTTGATTGCTTGTTGTCTTGCCCTTCGTATCGGTAACCTCTATTTGAAGTAATGTTCCTTTTTTAGTTTTCTTGTCCGATAGAATATTGACTGCTTTTAGGGGGTAATTTTTGATAATTTGGTTTAAGCGGAAGCTGGCTCCAGCACCAGTATGTCCAGCTATGGAAAAATTTGGCGCCAGCTCAGTGCTTATGAAAGAGCTGTCTTTTTGTTCAAAGCAGGTGAGTAGTTTGGCCGGCAATTGGGTTGCGAGCTGAGCTTTTGACCACGATGCAAAGGCTGTTAACAGCAAGAGAGCTCCGGCTTTTATAATGGATTTATAAGTCATGGTAATACAGAATAAATTAGCGTATTTAGTGAAGGATGTAAAAGGATTAGAAGCCGTAGATCTTTTTCAGCGTAATGTCAATGTCGTCTGTTGCCGAGGCTACAACGCGCAAAATGATTTTTCCATTTTCATCCACGAGGATTTTTGTTGGAAAACCACTGATCTGATATGCTTTCACAATATCCATTTGCTCTTTGTTCTCGTTGTTTAGCACATTTGTCCAGGATAAGTTGAGTTCTTCTATGGCTTTGTGCCAGCTCGCTTTGGATTCTTCCAGTGTTTTGCCTCTTTCTTGTGCGATACCGATGATTTCAAAGCCTTTATTTTTGTAGCGACTGTAAAGTTGCTGGAGATGCGGCATACTTGCCCGACAGGGGCCACACCAACTGCCCCAAAAATCAAGTAGTATGATGCGCCCTTGCATCTTTTCTAATTGAAAAGGCATGCCGCTAGCAGTGATCCGCGAAAAGAGTGGTGCTGCTTTCCCTTTCGCGGTCACGCTCTCTTTTAAGATTGTTGAAGCTATTGCCATACCCATGTCTGTTGATTTGTAGTTGGGATCGAGACGGTTAAATGCTAATTTATAGTCTTCAGAAGTATAGCTAGACTTCATTCTGTAGAGCAAAAACAGACTTACATAGGATGTAGGATGATTTTCTATAAATTTTTTCTGAAGAGCAATTTCCTTTTTGCCCAATTGACTAAGCTGCTCGAGTATGATTTTGCCCTCCGTAGATTCGGGGCTAATCTTTCCCTGGAGGATTGGACTGTATAAAGTATTTTTTTGCTTTACAAATCCCGCTGTAGACTGACGCAGGTCATTGTATTCATTGTTTTCTTTCCCGCCTTTAACCTGAGCTAAATCAAGTTCCTCGGCATTGGCGTTTATAAGGATGTCATCTTCAGAAATGAAAATATTGAGCGGATAACGCATGGCTTGTCGTAATGCGCTGGCATTTGGATCTTTGCCAATAGTCCTTAAGGTAGCATCAACTATTTGTGTTTGTTTTGGGATCTTGATTTCAAATAATCCATCATGTATTGGAGCTGCAAAACCTATCCTTTTGCCTTGATAGTCAATAAAAGAAACACTTAACTTCGCGGCAGGGTCTGTTACAGATGATGTAATTTTTCCTTTGATTGTAACGCTATCCCCCTGCGCAAATAGAAGCGCGGGAGATAACGTTAAAAATAAGAAGTAAATCCAAAGTTTATTCATGCCTATTTCGATGCTAATACTTTTTCAAGGAGTTGCTTTAATTCTGGGTTCGATGGTCGTGGTGAATCTATAGTGATTACTTTTCCCTGTCTGTCAAAAACCATGAAGCGCGGAATTCCCGTAATTTTGTAATATTTGGTAAAATCTCCCCATCCGGAAGCAAAAAGTTGCAAGCCACCAAGTTGCTCATCCTTAATCATTTTTAACCACTTCGTTTTATCTTTTTCTTCATCAACCGAGATGCTTACCACCTGAACATCTGTACCCTGCATTTCTTTTTCAAGTTTTTTGAGATGCGGTATTTCTGCTTTACAAGGACCACACCAGGTTGCCCATACGTCGATTAAAACCACTTTTCCTTTTAAATCGGTAAATTTTATAGTCTTCCCGTTATTGTCAGGAAAAGAGAAATTAAGTCCTTGGTCTCCACTTTTTAGTTGAGCCATGTCATTCATGATACCAATAGCACGTTTCTTTTGACTTGCAGTCATAAAATATGACTGGTACTTATCCGCGGCTTCCTTATAACTGGAATAATCTTTTTGTCTTGCTAGATAATTCAGTATAGCATCACCCTTTAAAGTGTCATTGGGGAGGAAATCCAGATCTTGCTGGAGACCAGTGATGCCTTTTCCCGGAGGAATATTCGCCGTACGGCGAGATACAAATGAGATAGCGTTCAAAGTACGGTTTGCCCAAGGAGTTTGATAGACCAATGCTGCGTTTCTTGCGAAGCTGGCTAACGTTAGGGTTTTATAGTAATCCGTATATTCTTCTACTGCAGGATGTGCTGAACGTGGCGTATTGAGGAAATTTGTCGCGTTGGCGGCAAGATCCCATTGGATATAATCCTGCAATTTACTGTCAAACTTGGAGTTTCCACTTTTATTATTTTTAGCGAAGGTATTTGCTTTGGCAACAACATTCTCCAGGTCGGGGAAGAAATCGACAAAAGTACTTTGAGCTTTCATCCAGTAGAATGCCTTTTGTTCTACTGGGCTTATTTCGTCGTGCCAACGGCTGAGGATCTGATTTTCTTTGCTGTTATTAGTTCCGGTCAATTGGTAATTTTTTTCGGAGATGGTAAACTCAAGTTGGTCGCCCGGCTTGAAATAAAAGATATTATTATCGGTTTGACTGCCTGTTGTTCCCGAACCAATGGCATAAAATCCTTCGTATTCGGGGTAGAACGTGAAACCAAACTTTTTATCCAATTGAGGTTGAGCTGAAGCAATCTCAACCATATCACCTTCGACAACCTTAAAGAGTTTGACCGGTTTGACAAGTTCTTTATCGAATCTCCCCTTGATCTGAACGGGTGATTGAGCGACAACTGTACTTGCCGCAAATATTGTTATTGAAGTTAGGATATGTTTTTTCATTTGTGTTTTATAAGTAATTGTGGATTAATAAGACCAGGGATAAGTATAATCGGAGACGGACGGCGCGATGTAAATGAGTGATCGTGCTATTCCGGTTCCTTCGAGCGTCTGTACAGGATTTGAATCTAAATTACCCGAGTTTTTTGTAAACATTCTAATTTTATAATTCGACCCGATTTTTGTTCCAACGACAACGAAATTGAAAGCATATCCCGATTCTGAGTATTTTAGATGTTTAATAAAAGTAACCTGTTCACCTCCAGTGGCGCTAAACTGCAATTGTTCAAAGCCATTGCTAAGATTTCTACTATATACTTGGTTGTTGTTGACAAAGTAGAGGAGATTTTCGTCTTCGAATAACAAAGTATGCAGGCTCGCTTCATATAATTTAGAGGAAGGCCCTATGCTATCTTTTTTTATTTTTAGGACAAACTTGTTCTTTTCTAGTGTACATAGGGATTTTAAACTAGGGTCAGTTTTGTCCTGCAATATGGCATAACCAACCGTTTTGTAATAGTAATCGGGGGCCGGTAAATAAATATTAGACTTCATTCCCAAAAACAACGCTTTTTGATTGTTATTTGTCGTGCTGAAATCATTGGTAGCATCATTTGAAAATATAGTCATACTGGAACCGGATCCATTTGCGAGCGTGACGAAATTTCCGCCTAGGTTGTCAAATAGAATAGGGTCATTGCTAGCACCAGAGATCATAAATTTTGATAATTCATAGGCGCTATTCTTTCCATCAATCATCGCTTTGTTTCCAAACTGACCAGTATTAGCGCTCATAGCATAGATATTATATAGCTGTCCATTATTAAGAATATAATTAGCGCTACTTCCTACAAAAGCTCCTGTAGTTCCAGATATCGTTTGTGGTCCTCCTAAGAATAAATTCTGCTTATCCCTTATTTTCTTTAGATTATTGACATTAATGGCTTGTATATCTTTTTCTGTTACAAGAAATAATGCCCGGGTATTAGAATAAGAGCTGGGGTTTAACACATTGCTTTTGTAACTGGAAGAAAAGCTAATGAAATTTGCCTTTCCTGCTATTTTTTGATTATTTGCAGTACTGTATACATTTTCGATTTTTCCATTTACCACATTATTTTGCGGGGTTAGGTGTAGATCTAAATCCGAGTTATTACCATCGTCTTTAAGGACATACCAACCCCGCGTAAACTGTGTACTTACAGTTACGGTGGCATTCTTGTATTGGGTATAGCCTGTTTTTTTGTTTTTCACAATACAAACGACAACCCAGTCCTTGGCATCCTCGGTGATATAATAGCTTAGATTTTGGTTACGGGAGATTGTGTCCAATGGTTCGCTTCTACCTTGTACATTTGTTTCGTAAAATCCCCATCTATATTCTAACTCACCTTCTTTATTTGATTTTGCAGAGGGGGATATTTTTAAAGTATCTTTTAGTGAAATGACTGTGTATTTTGACTCAATTCCTTCAATATCAATGTGCTCCTTTTCGCTATAGTCATAGTTGCTTTTATCTTTTGAACAGGATAAAACCAATAGAAATCCTAGGAGTAATAGGTAAATATTTATCTTTTTCATCGCTTCTGATTAATTAGGGAAAGTAATGAGATCACCGTTTTCAGCGCGTAAGGGCGCATCAGGATGTTGCTTATTGTAATCTATCACAGCCATCCCAAGGACAGATTTATAATAGTTCATTTGATCTAGAGGTAGGGTCGCTATAAAGTTTTGATCCCAACGCTGAGCCGTAACCTCGATCATAAATTCATGTTTTCGAACGCTGTATGCTCCGAAATAATAGGTGGAATAGGAGGCTGTCCAAGCATTTGGCTGGCTAAGGCGATCAGTAAACTGTAGCTTTCGCCAGGATTTGGTGGGTTCACCGATAGCAAAGTTAGCGTTAGCGACAATGGAAATACCGAGATTGACGGTCTTACTTTTTAATTCGCCATCTCTTAAAATAACGATCGGTACCTTTGCGTGTACAGAGTCGGATTTGATAACGTAGAGATCAGCGACAGCAGGATCATCAAATGGGATAAAGTGTTTTCCAGGGACAGCATTTTCCATGCCCTGCAATTGGACTTGTTGAAGCTGGTATTTTCGATCTTTTTTTGATGTTTCGCCCACGGTGTAGATATCAAAATATACGGTATCTTGCTTCGTGTCCTCTGATTCATAGAAGAATGTTTCAGATTTTAACGAGTCGGTATATTCATTGAGTTTGAGCGTCGAAACGGGTGGCCCAAATTGTACTCTTGCAATATCATTAAATATATAATATTGGTCCTTTTTGCAGCTAATGAACGAGATGCATGCGATACCAACTATAATTAATATAAAATATGGTTTCATAATGGAGGTTAATTAATAGATTCAACTGTTGGCATGGGCAAGAGGTAATTGACCACTGCATTTGAAGGAGCAAATAATATTTGCGGTTTTGGGATATTCAGTCTTTTGTAAGCGTAATACGCCTGTCCTTCCCCATAGAATTCCTTTCGATATTCCTTGATAATCTCGCTCTGTAGGGTTGGCAGGTCTGCGGGTATTGATAGTCCGGAGATATTACGGTTCGCTCTAAAGGTTTTTAGATATTCCAAGCCTTCAGTGAAAGGAGCTGTTTCAGCCAATATCAAATAAAGTTCACTAGTGCGTATCATTGGCAGTTGTTTGTAATCGCTTAAAACGGTCACATTGTCGGCCGTAACCCAAAACTTTTTAATCACATTGTATCTGGAACCGTTGGTCAATGTAACAATATTCCAAAGTGAAGATTCTCTAAAATCAGTTCCGGTATTGCCGTATAGTTGATTTGTGATGGTTGTTGCAGATGTACCTTTGCGATAAGTTGCGTTGCCAAAGTTATCTGTATAGGTTTTTGCTAAATCAAAAGCGTACAGTCCGAATATCTGTTCAGAAGTGAGGATATAGTTGGTTGTTGTAAAGTCTTTCCCAGTGGCTAACTTGAATTTAACTTCTCCATCCGCATCTTTTGCGTCAATCACCTCCTTAGCGGCTTTATACGCATTGTCTTTGTCTCCATACCATAAACTTGCACGAGATTCTAACGCTTTCATCGCATAATAGTTCATGCGCATATTGCGATATGACATGAAATCATCTAGTGGCTTGTAGTTGCTTGCGAATCCATTGGGATTTCTAACATCGTTCATCGAATAGGACAGCATGGGGTCAAATTCTTTGATAAGCTCTTCGGCTTGTTTTAGATCTGTGAAAATTTTGCTTTTATATTCTTCATAAGAAATATGTTGATGGATTTCTCTGTTAAATTCAGTTACATAGGCGAGCTGATTTCCGATCTCAGATTCAGTTGGTATAGGGCCATAAAGGCGCATCAGATCAAAATGGATGTAGGCACGTAAGCCTAGGCATTCTGCTTTAATGACCTGATATACTCCTTCCGTCTTAAAGATGGATTTATTGGATTCTAGATTCTGCAGAATAGCATTTATTGAGGCAATTGTTGCATATTGTTTGGCAAATATCGCATTGAATTGATCAATTACGCGATTGTCGGAATAATTGAAAAGTCCGAGCTGTTGTTCCAGGGAATTCGTCGTTATATCCCAGCTCGAGATTAAACTTTCTATGGAGCCAAAAGTTAAGGCTTTCCCATAGGTTGTATTACTTTTTGCCGAAATATAAACGCCAGCCAAAGCATCTTTAAACCCCTGTTCGGAATCGAATAATTTATCCGCTGGTATTTGGGTTCGAGGTAAGACATCCAGAAATTTATTGCATGAACCTAAAAATAGGGAACTTACTAAACTCGTTAATATGATATATTTTTTCATTTTATTAAAATGTTGCGTTGAGACTAAAAGTTACCTGCCTTGAAAATGGATAATTTGTTCCTCGTTCTTGGCGAATACTCGAAATGATAAATGGATCAGATACATCCAGTCCTATATTGACGTTTTCGAACCCAATTTTCTTGACCCAATTCATGTAACGGAAATCATACTGGAAGTTGAAACTTCTCGCATAAATGGTGTTTTCATCTTGGACAAATCGCGAAGTTTTATAGGTTGGATTTGTGTTTAAGAGTCCTTTGAATGGTGCATAATCGCCGGGATTTTGCCATCGGCCGGTATAGACGCGTTCATCTACATTATATTTGTAACTGCTGGTTTCAACTCGTTCAGCCAGGGTTCTATTGTATGCCTGACCGCCAAAGCGATAACCCAGCGATGCTGTAAATGTAAATCCTTTGTAGCGTAACATTGTGTTGAAATTCCCCCAAACTTTAGGATCTGTGTTTCCGACAGCAGTAACATCTTTTGACGCCCAGGTGTAAGTTGGTGTGCCGTCAGCAGCGAGATAAAGCTCTTTTCCTGTGCTCGGGTCTATCCCGAGGGATGGAACTACCCAAATGGCGTTACTCGAATATCCCTCGATGTACATTTTGTTGGCATTATAGAGATCCCCCTGAAGTGTTTTTTGCGCGTCTTTTAAAGCTTGTGAGGTTTCAAGTACCTTGTTTTTGTTATGCAATACCGAACCCGATACTGACCAGGTTAAACCGGTGGGCTTTTTCATCAGATAGACTGTTGCATATAACTCGAATCCTTTATTCCGTAATTTTCCGATGTTGGCTGTATAATAGCCTACACCACTGGATGCGGGGGTATTAACGGAGGAAACAAGGTCATTGGTGTTTTCAATATAATAGTTCGCCTGTAAAGTTAAATAACGGTCAAAAAGGTCGACATCTGTCCCAATATTGTATTTAAGCACTTGTTGCCATTTTAGATCCGGATTGCCGAGCCCCATGACATAAGCTCCCAGCCAATTATAATATCTATCGGAAGTGTAATAACCGTAAGTGGTCAAAGCCTGGTACGTATTGAATTTTGTAGACCCGGATGTCCCTACAGATCCACGCAATTTAAGGCGGTTGACGATTTCATTCTTTTTAAAGAACTTTTCTTCGTGTAAATTCCAACCCAGACCTGCTGACCAAAAAGGAGCGAAACGTTTATTGGCGCCAAACTGGGAAGAACCATCCATACGGAACGTTCCGTCGACAAAATAACGATTGTCATAATTATAGTTTGCATTTCCAACAAAGCCAACGGTTCGATAATAGTACTCATTACCTGAAGGTTTTCCATCCTTCATATATTGCAATGCCATCGATGGAAAATCAAGATCACTGTTTGGAAAACCTTCTGCGGCGTTTGTCAGTTGCGAGGTGTTATCCTGGAAAATATTTGCCTCGGTTCCGACAAAAATCTGATGTTTTTCTTTTATTTTTTTGCTATAGGACAGATTTAAAGCCCCTTCGTATTTCATTCCACGATTAAGACCAATCCAATAAGCTCCTTTTCTAAAGACATCAACTCCGGTATAATTGGCAAAGTCAGTATGTTCGGCCGGTTTAAACGCATCGGACTGTTTATCGGATTTTGTAAAGCTGAATTTACCAATTAATCTTAATCCTTCTTGAATCGACCATTCGACAGCAGTCTGATTGGTAATATCTGTTTGTTCTCCTTTGTCAAATGTTTTTAGGCTAGCATTATACAAGGGGTTTGTCGGAAGGGTAGTCCATATATTTGAATAATCAGTTGTACCTGGATCCCCTAACACTTTATTTACATTTCCATCTTTATCATAAGGGCGCCAATACGGATTGAGGTCGAAATAATCACTGAATGATCCATATGGTGACTGCTGATTCTTAATATTATTAATATTTAAATAATTCCTAAATATTAAGTTTTTGTAAGTATAAGATAGGGTGATGGATCCATTCAGCGTATTTCTGGAAGAGCCTTTCATGACACCGGCTGTATTGTTATTTTGGATACCGGCTGAATATCGGAACTGGTTGTCCCCGCCTTCCAGTCTTAAATTACTTCTTAAAGCATAGGATGTGCGCAGTGGAATAGCCATCCAGTCTGTCTCGACGCCGTTATTCACTTCATCTAACAGAAAATTATAGTATCGTTTATTCGGAATGTCTGTACTTGCGTTCGGAGAGTCATAAAGTCCGGTAATACGTTCTAACTCCAGTTTGTCTCTTGCATTAAGGAGGTGGTAAGCCGATAAGTCAGCGTTTTCAACCTTTAGCTCTGTTCCAAAACTTAGGCGTAATTTGCCTGGTCTCGGAAGTTTTGTTGTAATGACAATGACGCCGTTAGCACCTCTTGATCCGTAAAGTGCGGTCGCTGCGGCGTCTTTCAAGAGGGTAATCGAAGCAACATCGTTTTCATTAATATCTATCAATGCCTGAAGCGATGTCTGGAAACCATCTAAAACAATCAGTGGAGTGTTGAGCTGACTTGCGGATTCGCTCTGAATTTCATTCACATTGGGGATACTAGAGTTTCCGCGCATCTGAATTTCTGGAAGTCGATTCGGATCATTACCGAAAAGATTATTCTCAATAATATTAAACGATGGATCGATATTCCGTAAAGAGGTCACGAGATTTCGAGCGCCGTATTGCCTGAGTTCTTTTGTCGTGATTGTACGTGATGCTCCCGTAAAACTTTTATCTTCCTTCTTAAAAATACCCGTAGAAACAACCGCTTCCTCAAGGGCATTTTCTTGTTTTTTTAGGCGGATAACCATTTTCTCCTGATTTAAGCTCGCCTTAATTTCCTGTCTTTCGTAGCCTAAGGAAGTTATCACCAGGATTTCGTTTAGTGAAGATATTGGCAATATGAAGCTTCCATCAGCCTGGCTCATTACACCTTTTCGTACATTGTCTTTGAGGCGAATTGATACCCCCGAAATAGGTTTTCCTTCGTTGTCGATAACTCGCCCTTTTACGTATTGCTGCTGCATAGTCAATACGATCCTTTCGGCGTTGGATGTTATAATGGTACGCTGTTTGGGATGAATTGTATTCTTTTTGATAACTACCGTTTTATCAAAAAAGTCATAAGACAGATTTGCTTTGTTGAGAATCACATTTAACGCTTGTTTAAAAGGGGCATCCTTAATTTCAGCAGTTAAGTCAATGATTTGGTTGATTTCATTCTTCTTGTAAAAGAATGAATAACCGCTCTGTTTTTCGAGGTTTTTCAAGATCGATTCCAAGCTCGATTTTTGCTTTTTCAAGCTAATCTGTTGGGCATAGCTGTGTGCATCTACTTGTGACAGACCTAAACCGATCAGTAGGGTGATTAAGTTGATCCTCATGAGAGATCTGGATAATGGGCGCGCAAAAAGAGGCTTTTGTTTTTCATAAATCCGCCAAATGTTGGACGCTGGGTTAGCATCCAAATTGGTCGAATGAAAATCTTTCTCCTTCTTAATGAACGGAGTTAAGGTAAATTTCATTAAATTCGTTTGGTTTTAACGTGTTAATAATTTAGAAGTTAGACGATACTTTAATACCAATTAAGTTGGACGGGTTCTGCGCCAACAGGATCCGTCTTTTATTGATATTAATAAGCTCTTATTAGGGTGGGAATCTTTCGCTTTTCATTTCGTTAATGGTTTGGTTATGTTATGATTAAGTTAATTCTATTGTTTTTTCCTACAATAGCTTTGGTTTGGATATTTGCATAATTTAAAAGAGCAATGAGCTTTTCTAAGCTTAAATTTCGTGGGATTTTCCCACTATATTGACTGGCATTGCTCGTCCCGTTATAAGTGACATCGATATCATACCACCTTGCGATGTCCTTAAATACCTCTGCTGTATTTGTACCATCAAAGCAGAATTGGCCACTTTTCCAGCTAAGTACCTGATCTATATTGATACGCTTCGACCGGAGCTTTCCATCTTCGGAAAAAGCTTGCTCGTTTGGTCTTAACCTCACCGCACTATTTTGTTTGGAAACAATAACTGCGCCTTCCTCTAGGCTGGTGCGTACCCCGTCCTCTTCCGAATAGGCATTAATATTGAATTTTGTACCCAGGACTTTTGTCTGTTGATCTTTTGTTTTAACAATGAAACTTTTGTGGTCCCTCGTTTTTGCTACCTGAAAATAAGCTTCACCTTCCAATTCAACGATACGGTCTCCCGATTCAAATGAAGAAGGATAGATTAATTTCGAATCAGCATTGAGGCTGACCAAGGTGCCATCTGCTAAGGCAAGCTCATAGGTAGCGCCTTTGGGAGTTTTTAATATATTTTGCTGGCTAACAATGTTTCCGGTTTTGGCATTTCGATAACTAACTTTTCCCTGTGCATCTTTTGTTAAAATTGTCTCTCCGATCTGTACACTTTGATTTAGCGCTAATTCGTCGAGATTAATCTGCTTCCCATTGGCTAGCGTGATAATAGCTTTTTCACTTCCTGGCGGGATGGATGCTAATAATTTATTGGAAGCAGTTTGCTCTGCCGCAGGCCAGTATCTATAGGCGAAAAAACCGATCAGCAATATTGCCGCAGCTGTACTGATAATCTGTATATACTTTATGGTAGAGGATTTTTTTTCTATTAAGCCTACCTCAGCCAACAGCCGGTTTTTTACATTCTTTTGGATGGTCGAAAACTGTGCTTCTGGTATCTGGTCAACCGACTTCTGGTCAAACCAATCAAAAAGTTGTTTACGTTCCTCAGTATTTTCGGATCGGCTCAGAAAACGGGTAATTGATTTATATAATTCTTTCACTTGCTTCATAAATCGCAACGTTATACTGGTTGGTTATAATACAAGTGACCTAAAAGAGGCAGAGCTTCTACTCAAAAAGAAAAAAAATATTTTATTGTAAAAATTGTTGACTAAATGACTGATTAAAAGGCTAAAAAAATAATACAAAGTGAAAAAGGTGGCCTGTTGCGGTGCGTAAATGACGAATAGCCTTGTTAATGTGCTTTTCAACAGTGGATTCGCTGATTCCTAGTTTTATAGCAATCTCTTTATTGCTTAAATAGTATTCCCGGCTCAATTTGAATACTTCCTGACATTTTTGAGGCAGATTTTCGACTTCTTTGGCAACAACGTCGATGATGTAGCGGTAATACAGCTGATACTCGATGGGTATGGATTGATCTTCAAACTCAAGATGTTCAAAACTTTGGGTAAGCTGAATTTTCATCTCTTTGCGGTAGTAGGCGAGAACCAGATAGCGACAAGAACTAAATAGATAAGCGGGTAGAGACTCTATTTCTGTAATAAATGCTCTATTTTTCCATACGGAGATAAATAGATCATGTAGAGTATCTTCGGCTGCTTCACGATTGCTAATTTTTTTTGTTATAAAAGAAATTAGATCGGGGGCAAACAAATCATATAATACCGAAAAAGCACGCTGATCTCCCTGTTGAATAAGAGGCAGAAGTTCTTGGTATTGGTATGATTTGGAGTTTTTCATAAGAAGCTAGCAGCTAGTAAATTTAAAAAAAAAATAATATTTTCATTATAAAGATTGTAAAGTGGCTTCGCTTTTTATATTTACTTTTGAATATTTATTAATATTCGACAAAAATCAGTCGTTTTCAATGGGGATCAACAAATAATTGTTTCAGTCATGCGGTAGGCTTCCAGTATGTTTGAAGTATTGCTTAAGTATTGAATAAGTATAGTTATCGTTTATAATGAAGCTACTTTAGCTAAGCCCGTAGATTATTGTATTAGGTAAATAAAAGCCTAGAAAATATGCTTACGGATAAGCAATAGTTCTGAGCGGCCATATTACTTGTTTGATATTGTGCGTAGACGTATGAACAACGAAATGTCATCAGTATAAAAAACGAACAATTCTCATTTTATTTTCTAATTTCACCTAATTTTATGAAATGCTCTTATGGCCAAATCTATTAAAGAAATCGCACGAGAACTTAATGTCTCCAAATCCACCATTTCATTGGTGATCAATCATAAAGCGGAACAGGCCCGTATCAGTAAGGAGCTGGAACGGCGTGTTTTGGACTATGTTGAGAAAATAGGGTATAAGCCCAATGCTTTGGCAAAGAGCCTCGCTACTGGCCGTTCCAATACAATCGGACTGATTGTCGAAAATATTGGCGATTCCTTTTTTGGCCCTTTTGCTTTGCATGTCGAGGAACTGCTGCGCAAGAAAAATTACCATGTATTATACAGTAGTACTTTGGGAGATCCTCAAAATGCACAAGATATTATTGATTTCATGCTAGAGAAGAGGGTTGAAGGCATTATCCTAGCACCCACGATAAACCTCGAAGAACATCAGCGAAAGATCTTGGAACATAAGGTGCCCTTGGTTGTATTTGATCGGAATTCACCCGACATAGCGACGCATTATGTCCATATTGACAATGGAGATAGCAGCCGTAAAGCCTGTTCCTATTTGCAGTCTATCGGATGTAAAAACTTTGGATTGATCACAATCGATTCGGATCAGCCTCAGATGCTCGCGCGTAAAGACGCCTATCTGAAATTTTGTGCGGAAACAGGTATGCAATCCAGGATACTGCAACTACCCTACCATCGTTTGAAGCAGAAAGGTATAAGTGCTTTGCAGAGTTGGGTAGCTAAAAATGTAGGCTTGGATGGTTTATTTTTTACGACCAATTATCTCTGTATTCTCGGGTTAAAGTCGCTTCGGACTGAAGGAAGGGAAGGTTTTGATTTTCCGTTGTTTTCTTTTGACGATCATGAATTGTTCGATATATTGAATCCTAAAATCTCCTGTATCCAACAACCCTTGGAACCTTTGGCCAAAACCTGTGTACGTGTACTGCTAAAGGAAATAGATCGGGGGATTTCCAGTCCAAAGGAATATGTGATTTCAACAAATTTGATTAAAAGATAGGAGCCACTATAATATGTTATAATAAGTCCGTTTTATCTTGGCGGAATAAAGCCGTATTGTAAAAATCATAAGACCTAATAGACGAAAGCTTATAGTTTTTTTGAATTCATATTCTTTTTTATATCTTTACTAATACGTTTTAGTAGAAATATTTATATATATCCTAAATAATGAAGAAATCATTTAGTGTTTTTCTAGGGTCATTATTGTCCTTGGGTTTGTTTTGCGCAAAACCGGTTTTGGCTCAGAAGTTTAGAGGACAGCAAATGGAAGCCGTGGATCTGGTGAATCCGTTGATGGGTACCGAATCCAAATTTGAGCTATCCAATGGGAATACCTACCCTTCCATAGCGAGACCATGGGGGATGAACATGTGGACACCCCAGACTGGTAAAAATGGTGATGGTTGGCAGTATCAATATACAGCTGATAAAATCCGCGGCCTGAAGCAAACCCATCAGCCTTCCCCTTGGATGAATGACTATGGTGTTTTCTCTATTATGCCGGTTACCGGAAAACCTGTTTTTGATCAGGATGAACGTGCAAGCTGGTTTTCGCATAAAGCGGAAATTGTAAAACCCTATTATTACTCGGTCTATTTAGCTGATCACGATGTGACAGCAGAAATGACACCGACTGATCGTGCCGCGATGTTTCGTATCTCCTTCAATAAGACGGATGATGCTTATATCGTTTTGGACGCTTATGAGAAAGGGTCGGAAGTACAGATCATTCCCGAAAAAAATATGATCATTGGCTACTCGTCAAAATATGCGCGCGGCCCATTACCTGAAAATTTCAAGAACTATTTTGTCCTTGTTTTTGATCAACCTTTTGCTAGTGTTGCTACCTGGGAGGGAAAAGAAAAGAAAGATGGCCAGCTGCAAATCAAGGGTGACCATACAGGTGCTATCGTTGGTTTCAACGTGAAGGATAAATCAAAACCTGTTCAGGTAAAAGTTGCATCCTCTTTTATCAGTGCTGACCAAGCTTTGTTAAACTTAAATGAGCTCGGCAGTAAATCATTTGATCAGATTAAAGAAGATGGCCGCCAGATATGGAATACAACCTTAGGTAAAATTAAGGTGGAAGGCGATGATATTGATCAATTGCGTACATTTTATTCGACAATGTACCGTACCTTGTTTTTTCCGAATAAACTATATGAAATCGATGCGCAAGGAAAGGCCGTCCATTATAGCCCATATAACGGTAAAACGCTACCGGGATATTTATTTGGAGGGACAGGTTTTTGGGACACCTTTAGAGCCTTGTATCCATTCCTAAACTTTATGTATCCTTCTATCAATAAAGAAATGCAGGAAGGATTGCTCAATGCCTATTTGGAGGGTGGATTCTTACCGGAATGGAGCAGTCCGGGATATGCGGATATCATGGTTGGTAACAACTCCGCTTCGGTAGTATCCGATGCCTATATGAAAGGCCTGCGTGGTTATGATATCAACAAGCTATATGAGGCCTTGCAACATGGTGCGAACAATGAAGGACCAATGACTGCTGTTGGACGAAAAGGCGTTGAATATTACAATAGCTTAGGTTATGTTCCCTATGATGTTAAAATCAATGAAAATGCTGCCCGTACGTTGGAATATGCTTATGATGACTTTACCATATACCAATTGGCAAAAGCATTGAACCGTCCTAAGGCCGAGATAGAGTTGTATGCGAAGCGTGCTCAAAATTATAAGAACTTATTCGATCCGTCCACTAATTTGATGCGTGGTAAAAATAAGGATGGTAAATTCCAGGCACCTTTCAATCCATTGAAATGGGGGGATGCCTTTACCGAAGGTAATAGTTGGCATTACTCCTGGAGTGTTTTCCATGATGTAAAAGGGCTGATCGATTTAATGGGCGGCGAAAAAACTTTTGTCAATATGTTGGATTCTGTATTTGTTCAGTCGCCAGATTTTGATGATAGCTATTATGGCGGTATTATCCACGAAATTCGGGAAATGCAGGTTGCCAATATGGGGCAATATGCACATGGAAATCAGCCGATTCAGCATATGCCATACTTATATAATTATGCCGGCCAACCCTGGAAAACGCAGTATTGGGTACGTCAGGTAATGGACAGGATGTATAACCCAACTCCTGACGGTTATTGTGGCGACGAGGATAATGGCCAAACGTCAGCATGGTATGTATTCTCTGCATTAGGTTTTTATCCTGTTTGTCCAGCGACAGATGAATATGTGCTGGGGGCCCCATTGTTTAAGAAAGCTACCTTAACGTTTGAAAATGGTAAGACATTGACAATCGATGCACCGAATAATTCGAATGAGAATGTGTACGTCAATAATTTACAGGTGAATGGAACAGTGTATGGTAAGAACTGGTTGAGTCACAAAGCACTTCATGAAGGTGGAAATCTTCATTTTGATATGACCGCCAAACCAAATTACAATAGAGGCGCAACCTCAAATGCCGCTCCATATTCGATGTCGAATGAATTGAAGACGGTGACGAAATCAACAAAATCAACAAAGAAAAAATAAGCATATTATAAACCTGATTATGAACTTTAATTATCTAAAAAAAACATTGGCTGTCGTAGGCTTATTGTATTCCTGTTCAGTTTTGGCACAGGACAATTGGCAACATACAGAAAACGACCGTAAGGTCGCTGTGGATGTTGATAGTATTAGCAAAAAGGGCTATACCTTGATCTGGATCAATAAAGACAAAAATTTTAGTCCAGCGCTAAAAGATAGATTGATAGCGGCGTATTTTACGAATTATCCCAAGCTGGCAAAAAAATATAATACCAAGACCATTAAAAAAGTGTCTTTTGTCATTGATCCGGATTATAAGGGGGTAGCGGCTACAGCCGGCGGTATTGTCCGCTATAGTCCAGAATGGTTTGCAAAAAATCCGGGCGATATCGATGTTGTTACCCATGAAGTGATGCATATCGTGCAGGCCTATCCGGATGGGGCTGGCCCTTGGTGGATAACCGAAGGGATAGCAGATTTTGTTCGTTTTGATGACGGATTAGATAACGCTGGGGCAAATTGGAAGTTGCCTGAGTATACAGAAAAACAAAAATATACGGATTCTTATCGTACTACGGCACGTTTCCTCTATTGGATTAACAAAAACGTAAAAAAAGATTTTGTTAAAAAATTGGATGCTGCAATGCGGAATAAAACCTATACAGATGATTTCTGGAAAGCGCACACGGGAAAGACAATTGACGAGCTGTGGAGTGCTTATAGTCAAAATCCAAAGATCTAATCCTTAAGTGATGAACATAATAAGTTTAATTTGTTTCGGTTTGCTTTGCCTCCCTTATTTAGTAAGAGCGCAGGAAACCAAATTGATTCAGTATGTCAAACCACTGATCGGAACCGCGCGGATGGGGCACACATTCCCCGGGGCAACAGTTCCTTTCGGGGCAGTGCAACTAAGTCCGGATACGGATACCTTATCCTATGCTGTAAATGGAAGGTACAATGGTGATGTATATAAATACTGTGCAGGGTATCAGTACAGTGACCCGACGATTGTCGGCTTTAGCCACACACACTTTAGTGGTACCGGTCACTCTGATCTTGGTGATATATTGGTCATGCCAACCCAAGGTAAGGTGCAGCTCAATCCGGGCACTGCAGATCAACCTCAGGGAGGGTATAGATCTCCTTATTCGCATGCGAATGAACGTGCTGAGCCCAACTACTATAGCGTTTTGCTTGATAAACATCAGATTAAGGCTGAGTTAACCACAACATCTCGTGTCGGTATCCATCGTTATACTTTTCCACAATCGGATGCCTCACATTTTGTCCTGGATTTAACTGCTGGAATTTATAACTATGATGGTAAAAACGTCTGGACAGTTGTTAAAGTATTGAATGACTCGACCTTGGTAGGCTATCGCCAGACCAATGGATGGTCGCGTACACGTACGGTGTATTTCGCCATCAAGACATCCAAGCCTTTCAAAAACTACGGGGCTAAATACGAGGACGGAAAAACGGTGTATAACGGCTTCTGGCGCAAGTTTGACCAACAACAGAATTTTCCTGATCTAGCGGCCCACAATATCAAATTGCATTTGGACTTCGATACCAAAACGCAGGAATCAATCCAGATGAAAGTTGCGTTAAGCCCCGTAAGTATGAGGAATGCGCTCCATAATATGGAAATCGAAGCGCCAAATTGGGATTTTGAGGCTTATGTGCGCGCTGGACAAACAGCTTGGGAGAAGGAACTTCACAAAATTGAAGTGGATATGTTGAATAAGGAGGATCTGATCAATTTCTATACGGCAATGTATCATGCCAGTCTGATGCCGACCATTTATATGGATCAGAATGGGGAGTATAAAGGACTGGATCAGGAGATTCATCAGGCTAAGGGGTTCACGAATTATACTTCATTTTCACTTTGGGATACGTTTAGAGCTTTTCATCCACTGCTGAATCTGATTAATCCTTCGCGAAATGCGGATATGGTGGCCTCAATGATGGCGCATTACGATCAGAGCGTATTAAAGATGTTGCCGATCTGGTCGCATTATGCGAACGACAACTGGTGTATGAGTGGTTACCATTCTGTATCCGTCATTGTGGATGCCATATTGAAAGGTGTGTATAAAGGTGATCCTGAAGCGGCATTACGGGCTTGTGTACAAACAGCAAATACACGTAATTATGAAGGGATAGGTGCTTATATTGATAAAGGATATGTCCCAGATGATGTATCTGGCACTTCAGTTTCCAATACGCTGGAATATGCCTATGACGACTGGTGTATTGCACAATTGGCCAAGAAGCTGGGGAAAGAAGATATCTACCGTACCTTTTCGAAACGTGCTGAGAGTTGGAAATCGCTTTATGATCCGACAATTGGTTTTATGCGACCAAAGAATTCTCAAGGGAAATTTAAGGAGCAATTTGATGTATTGGATACCCATGGACAGGGCTTTATCGAAGGAAATTCCTGGAATTATAGCCTATATGTCCCCCATCAACCCCGGGAGATGATGGAACGTATGGGTGGGCAAAGGAAATTGGAGACTTATCTTGATTCTTTATTTACAATGGAACTACCCGATAAATATTTTGAGCATACTGAGGATATTACCCGGGATGGAATTATTGGGAACTATGTTCATGGCAATGAGCCTTCACATCATGTGGCTTATCTCTATAACATAACGCAGAGCCCTTGGAAAGCGCAGGCACGTCTACGTCAGATTATTCGAAATCAATATCATAACGGTCATGCTGGTTTGGGAGGAAACGATGATTGTGGACAGATGTCTGCTTGGTACCTATTTACGGCACTCGGATTTTACCCTGTAGCACCGGGAGAAGATTCCTACTGGATCGGTAGCCCATTGGTGAAATCTGCAAAGATCAATCTCGAAAACGGAAAAACGATCGCCATCACCGTGCGCAACCAGTCGGAGAAGAATGTGTATGTCAAATCCGTAACGCTGAATGGTCAGCCTCTGGATAATTTGAAACTGCCATACAATAGCTTGATCAATGGTGCCGAATTGATCTATACGATGAGCAGTAAACCAAATAAATAATATGGTAGGCAATCTACGAATATAGTAATCAAACAAGTATAAAATATAGCATAGAGCAATCAAACTCGCTGTGCTGACATTTTTAGAATCCATTCCCCTATTCAAACAGACGCTTGAATAGGGGATTTTTTGTAACCATCTTGTGAAAATAAAGCGGTTCTCTCCTATATTTAAATTTCTTAACTATATTTACTAATACGTTTTAGCTTTTTGAGGTGTTTTTAAGACGGCTTCAACCAAATCAAGAATTATGTTTAACATTAAAAAAATAACGGGCGGTATCCTTTTTCTTTTTGCTGCTCATGTAAGTTTAGCGCAGCAATCTTCGCCGGTAGACTATGTAAATCCGTTGATCGGTACCGAATCTAAATACGAACTGTCTAATGGAAATACTTATCCAGCCATAGCGCGCCCCTGGGGAATGAACTTTTGGACACCGCAAACGGGGAATATGGGTGATGGTTGGGTATATACTTATACTGCTGATAAAATTAAGGGATTTAAACAGACACATCAACCGAGTCCCTGGAATAATGACTATGGGCAATTTTCGTTGATGCCCATGACCGGAAAACCGCAGTTTGATCAAGAAAAACGTGCAAGTTGGTTTTCACATAAAGCAGAGGTTGCCAAACCTTATTATTATAGTGTTTATCTCGCTGACCATGATGTCACTACGGAGCTCACCCCTTCGCAGCGAGCAGCGATATTTCAGTTTACTTTTCCAAAGACAGAGCATGCCTACGTAGCTATCGATGCTTTTGACAAGGGATCTTATATCAAGGTTATTCCGCAGGAAAATAAAATCATTGGTTATTCAACAAAAAATAGTGGTGGTGTCCCTGACAATTTTAAGAATTATTTTGTCATCATTTTTGATCGTCCTTTTTCGTATAAAGCCGGCGTAAGGAATGGCAATATGAAGGATAATCAGCTGGAAATTCAGGATGATCATGCGGGAGCGATCGTTGGCTTCCCTGCGTTAAAGCGGGGAGAGAAGGTACTGGCAAAGGTGGCCTCATCCTTTATTAGTTTTGAACAGGCAGAACTTAATCTCAACGAAGTGCGGTCCAAATCATTTGAGCAGGTTGCAGATGAAGGTAAACAGCAATGGAACGAGGTATTGGGTCGTGTTCAGATAGAAGATAAAAACGTAGACCGTTTGCGTACATTTTATTCCTGTCTCTATCGTTCAACTTTGTTCCCACGGGATTTTTCCGAGATTGATGCTTCAGGGAAAAGAATGCATTATAGTCCCTATAACGGTCAGGTCTTACCCGGCGAGATGTTCACCGATACGGGTTTCTGGGACACATTCAGAAGCTTGTTCCCGCTTTTGAATTTATTGTATCCATCCATGAATGATCGTATGCAGGCGGGCTTGGTGAATGCCTATAAGGAAAGTGGATATTTGCCTGAATGGGCATCGCCTGGACATCGTGCATCGATGATTGGCAATAATTCTGCATCGGTCGTAGCGGATGCCTTGGTCACCAATCGAACAGGTTATGATAAAGAACTCCTTTGGGAGGCGCTCAAACATGGAGCAAATAATGCCTATCCCAAACATTCTTCCACAGGGCGTTTTGGTCACGAATACTATAATAAACTTGGCTACATCCCAGCAGATGTAAAGGTTGACCAGAACGTGGCCCGCTCCTTGGAATATGCTTATAACGATTGGTGTATTTATGAATTTGGTAAGACAATCGGCAAACCGAAATCTGAAATAGCTATCTATGCACAACGGGCGATGAATTACAAAAATCTTTTTGACCCAACGACAAAGTTGATGCGCGGTAAAAAAGCGGATGGTTCGTTTGTTGCTAATTTTGACCCAAGTGCATGGTCCCGCGAATATACTGAAGGTAACGCCTGGCATTGGAGTTTTTGTGTATTCCATGATCCACAGGGACTAATAGACTTGATGGGCGGAAACAAATCTTTCGTTTCCATGCTGGACACTGTTTTTGTTATCCCGAGTTATGAAGGAATGAAAAGCCGTAGCATGATCCACGAGATGCGAGAAATGCAAGTGATGAATATGGGCCAATATGCACATGGTAATCAGCCTATCCAACATATGCCTTACCTTTATAACTATGCGGCAGAACCATGGAAGGCGCAATACTGGGTTCGTAAAATAATGGACAAATTGTATCTCCCGACACCGGATGGCTACTGTGGCGACGAAGATAATGGTCAGACTTCTGCCTGGTATGTATTTTCATCCTTGGGATTTTACCCGGTTTCACCTGGATCTGGAGAATATGTAATCGGTTCACCTCAGTTTGATAAGGTAACTTTAAAACTCGAAAACGGAAAGGAGATTCATATCCAAGCAAAGCAGGAGAGTGTTGATCAAGTCTATGTGAATCAGCTTTCCTTAAATGGAAAAGCTTATGAAAAAAATTATATTCGTTATTCGGATCTGATTGAAGGAGCAGACCTGAAATTCAAAATGAGTACCGAACCGAATAAAAATAGAGGAATTAAGAAAGCTGATGCGCCATATTCTTTCAGTAACGAAAAACGTTAATATAAAAAGGCTTGGATGAACAAATTGTTATTAAACACGGATACAGTTCGCCAAAAAAATAGTAAAATATTAAAAAAACCATGACAATTAATCGACTTGCTGTCATGGTTTTTTTACACGAATAAAATAATCTTGGTTATTTAAAGTCATACCTTTGTGATTCGAAAATTCGATATGTTAGGTAAATTATTCCATTTTTTAACACTCTTTGCGTATCTCAATCTCCTGACGTATGAGTCATTCTCATCGACGACGGGGCAGGTGCTGCATGCGGGCGAAACGATCGTGGAGTATTTTCTGGATGATGTATTGGATTTAGAACCTATTCATCCTTCAAAGGAAGAGAAAGTTTTATTGCAGGATGACTATCGCATATTTTCTGTCAATAGTCAGGTATTGTCCATTTTCATATTTGTTTTTGGAATACTATTTACTGCTTTATGCTTTTCAAAGGATAAGGTACATCCATTCTACCGGTCGAAAACACTCTGTCGACCTGGATATTACCAATTCCTATATAGACTCCGGCCTTTCTAGGTATTCAACCATACTTTTCTATTGGAGTCTATAAAATAATAGCGTTTTTACTCTTCTGGTGACCCGGGGTAGTTGCTTCGGTGTTTCCCTTTACAATATTATTGTAGCTCCCATCCAGTTTTACATTTTATTTTTTATCGTTTCTATGAGAAAATTATTTGCACTGTGCCTGTTATTGGGCGCGGTAGGGATGCTGGCTTCTTGTCGCTCCTCCAATGCTAATGCCGAGCAAAACAAAGAAATTAAAAATATCCCAATTACACCATTAGTTGTAATGGATACTACAGTGTATCAGGAGTATATCGCTGATATTCAGGCTTTGAAAAATGTCGAGATCCGCTCCAAACTAAATGGATTTCTAGATAAAATCTACGTAGATGAGGGCGCCTGGGTAAAGAAAGGGCAGGTTTTGTTCAGATATAATAACGAAGAGTACCGCTCCGAGCTTGCCAAAGCAAAGGCGCAATATGATAATTCCATTGCTGAAGCCCAAAAAATTAAGCTAGAAATGGAAAGAACCCAAAAGTTGGTGGATAAAAACATTGTGAGCTCTTCGGAATATAATCTTCTGAAAATTCAGTTGAAAGCCGCGAATTCTAAAATTGAGGAAGCCCGTGCCTTGGTCAATCAGGCCCAGACCAGACTCGATTACACGGTTATCCAAGCTCCTTTTGATGGTCGGATAGATCGGATTCTATTGAAGGAAGGATCACTCCTGACCGAAGGAAGTCTCATCACAACAATTTCCGATCTAAGCCAGGTTAACGTATATTTTGATATTTCAGAACGGGAGTATCTGACGATGATGCAGGATAAAATGAATGGCAAGGAAACCCGCAAAACGGTGAAATTAATTTTGGCAAATGGAGCATTATATCCACATGAAGGCGTAGCACATATTGTCGAAAGTGAATTTGAGGCAAATACAGGATCTATTGCACTTCGTGTACAATTTCCAAATAAGGAACATATTCTGAAGCACGGTGCAACCGGTAAGATTGCCGTACCTATGGAAACGGGAGAACATGCATTTGTACACCAGAAATCAGTATTTGAGATACAGGACAAGACCTATGTTTATACCATGCAGGCCGATAGTACAGTCAAGATGACACCTTTCGTTGCAGGGCCTCGTGTAGGTCACTATTACATTGTTGACGGCGGCCTTGATCCGGATGTTAAAGTGGTTTATGAAGGTGTGCAAAATTTGCGTAACGGGATGAAGATTAATCCAAAATTGAGGAAGCTGTAGCGGAGGATATTATGTTTGAAACATTTATAAAAAGACCCATATTATCGCTGGTCATATCGGTTTTTATTACACTTTTGGGTTTACTGGCATTATTTACCTTGCCGATTACCCAATTCCCGGATATCGTTCCTCCATCGGTAGTTGTGAACGCTAATTACACCGGTGCAAACGCTGAAGTTAGTACCAATGCCGTTGCTATCCCACTTGAAAAAGCAATTAATGGTGTGGCGGGTATGACCTACATGAACTCCGTATCGACCAATAACGGAAGTACGGTGATACAGATTTTCTTCGAAGTAGGAACGGACCCAGATATTGCTGCGGTCAATGTTCAGAATAGGGTGACAACAGTGCTCGATGAATTGCCCGAGGAAGTTATCAAAGCCGGTGTAACAACAGAGAAAGAAGTCAACTCCATGTTGATGTACCTGAATGTCTTTACCGACGACGAAACTGCTGACGAACGCTTTATCTATAATTTCGCCGATATCAATATCCTGAAGGAACTTAAACGTATTGAAGGGGTAGGTCTCGCTCAGATTATGGGTATGCGCGACTATGCGATGCGTGTATGGGTAAAGCCCGATCGTATGGCAGCCTATAATATCTCTGCGGAAGATGTGGTTGCTGCTTTGCGTAAACAGAATATTGAAGCTGCTCCTGGGCAGACGGGTATCAGCTCCGATAAAATGCGTAATATGCAACAATACGTATTGCGTTACCCTGGAAAGTTTACAGAAATTGATGAATATGCCAATGTGCCTATTCGCGCAAATTCAAATGGTTCGATTATCCGTATTAAGGATGTCGCCGATGTTGAATTCGGATCCCTGGATTATGAAATGGTTTCTAAGACGGATGGTCGGCCATCTGCCTCGATCATGTTAAAACAGCTCCCCGGATCAAACGCACAAGAAGTTATTCAACGGGTAAAAGATCGGATGGCGGAATTGAAACAGACTTCGTTTCCAGCAGGTATGACTTATACCATGGGTTATGATGTTTCCCGTTTCTTGGATGCTTCTATTTCATCGGTGATCAAAACCCTGTTGGAAGCATTTCTATTGGTTTTCATTGTCGTGTTTATCTTCTTACAGGATTTTAGAGCGACTGTTATCCCGATTCTAGCGGTTCCGGTCTGTCTGATCGGTGCTTTGTTTTTCATGCAGATGTTAGGTTTTTCGATCAACTTGTTAACGCTATTTGCCTTGGTATTGGCCATCGGCATCGTGGTCGACAACGGTATTGTGGTCGTAGAGGCCGTCTATGCCAAAATGGAGGAAGAACATTTGCAGCCTATGGAGGCGACCTTAGAGGCAATGAAAGAAGTGGGGGGCGCTGTAGTAGCGATCACGCTGGTCATGTCAGCGGTGTTTGTACCCGTTGCTTTTCTTTCCGGTCCGGTCGGGATATTTTATCGACAGTTTTCGCTGACTTTGGCTGCTGCCATTGTGATTTCAGGTATAAATGCCTTGACATTGACACCAGCACTATGTGCGCTTTTCCTGCGGTCACCCCACGACCGTAAACCTTCCAATAATTGGTTAGATCGTTTCTTTAAACAATTCAATGCGATATATGACCGCACAGCTTTCGGATATAAAGGAATCTTAGTGAAAACAAGTGCGCGGCGCGGACTTACGTTACTATTGCTGGGAGGATTCTTCGTAGCGACTTGGGGGAGTAGCGCTATATTGCCATCGGGGTTTATCCCGACGGAAGATCAGGGGATGATCTATGTCGCTGTCACTACGCCTCCAGGGGCTACGGTGGATCGTACCGAACGTGTGTTGGATAAGATCGATTCCGTCGCACGTAAACTGGATATTGTTGAAACGGTTTCAACTTTATCAGGGTATAGTATCGTGACCGAGGTATCGGGTGCTTCCTATGGGATGGGAATGATCAACCTTAAACCCTGGAAAGAACGTGATCAGACGGTGGATGATGTGATCAAAGAACTAAGGGAGAAAACGAAAGATTTTGTCGATGGGCAGATTGATTTTTTCCCGCCACCTACGGTTCCTGGCTTCGGTAACTCTTCCGGATTTGAATTACGCTTGTTGGACCGTAGCGGTAATGAGGATCTGAATAAGACCGCAGAGGTATTGGAGAAGTTTATGGAGGATATGGAAAAAAGTGAAGTTATCCAGGATATCAGTTCCAGTTTTGACGTTAACTTTCCACAATATATGCTCAAAGTGGATTATGACATGGCCGCTAAGAAAGGGATATCCGTAGAAAATGCGATGAATACCTTACAGACCTTGATGGGTAGTCTCTATGCGACAAATTTCATCCGTTACGGACAGATGTATAAGGTGATGGTGCAGGCTGGACCTGAGTACCGTCAACGACCAGAAGATGTCCTCAGGCTATATGTCAAGAATGAAACCGGCGAGATGGTACCCTATAATGCGTTTATTTCCATGGAACGTATCTATGGCCCTGAACAGATTACGCGCTACAATATGTTTAGCTCGGCCATGATCACTGGCCAGTCATCACTGGGTTTCAGTTCGGGACAAGCAATCGAAGAAGTGGAAAAGATTGCTTCTTCTTTGCCACAAGGCTATAGCATTGAATGGTCCGGAATGACGCGCGAACAAAAGATTTCAGGAAATCAGGCGCTATATATTTTTGCGCTCTGTCTATTATTTGTTTACCTGTTGTTGTGCGCCCAGTACGAAAGCTTTTTATTGCCGCTGCCGGTTCTACTCTGTTTACCAGCCGGAATTTTTGGCGCCTTTATCTTCCTGAAAGTCTTTGGCTTGGAAAACAATATTTATGCCCAGGTAGCTTTAGTCATGCTGATTGGTCTTTTGGGTAAAAATGCCATCCTAATTGTCGAATATGCTAATTTAAAATATAAACAGGGAATGGATATTGTAACAGCTTCTATTGAAGGTGCTGTGGCTCGTTTGCGTCCTATTTTAATGACTTCATTTGCCTTTATTGCCGGATTGATTCCCTTGATGATGGCTAGTGGTGCCGGAGCTTTGGGTAACCGAAGTATTGGTACAGCTGCGGTCGGCGGGATGCTTATTGGGACGATATTAGGAGTTATTGTTATCCCGGGGCTGGTCATCTTATTCTCGAAAAAAGAGAATAAAAAACAGGTCATCAAACAGACTTCACTAGTGATCGCTGCGCTCATTCTTTTCGGTAGTTGTTCCGTCCCTAAGAAGGCGGCGCAGCCTGAAAAAGTAGCCGTACCAACGACTTTTTCAGAAAGGACTGCCATGGATAGCGTAAATGTGGGTAATCGATCCTGGCGGGAAATCTTTAAGGATCCGCATCTGGTCGCATTGATTGATTCCGCTCTGAAGAATAATATCGATGTCCGTCAATCCATCTTACGACTGGAATCTGCACAAGCTTATTTTAAACAGCGGAAAGCAGCATTGGGGCCTACAGTCGAAGCCGCTGTCGAGGGCGGGATACGTAAGTATGGTCACTATACGGAATCAGGGATCGGTAACTATGATTCAAACTTTTCAGATAATTTAAAAAGTGATGAAAAGCTGCCTGAACCATTTATTCCTGATTATTTCATCGGACTTCGTTCTTCTTGGGAAATCGATCTATGGGGTAAATTAAAAAGCCAAAAACAAGCTGCTTATTTTGGCTTTTTGGCTGAACAGGAGGGAAAACGCCTGTTGGAAACGGAATTGGTATCCAACATCGCGACTGCCTATTATGAGTTAACGGCTTTAGATCAAAAGATCAAGGTGTATAACCGCAATATTGAACTGCATACCAATGCGCTTGAAGTGGTGGAGGTAAAAAAAGATGCCGGTTATGCCACAGAACTGTCTGTTCAGCAGTTTAAAGCATTATTGGCAAACTCTAAATCTGCTAAGGAGAAATTAAGTCAGGAAATTGCGCTTTGGGAACATCATATCAACGGATTACTGGGAAGGTATTATCAACCTATCAAGCGCAGTGAATACGTTGAGAACACAAGTCTATACCATGCAATGGCCTTCGGGACGCCAGACGATCTGGTCAACCAGCGTCCGGATATCAAAGCAGCCTATCTGAAGATGATGGCATCCTCAAATAGTCAGGAAGCATCACGACTGGCTTTTTTGCCTTCGGTGGCCATTAGTCCTTTTATCGGTTTGCAGAGTTTCAGTTTCAACAAATTGTTTAATCTGGACAAATCCATCGCTTATAATTTATTCGGAGGGATCACGCTGCCTATATTAAATCAACGGCAATTGAAGACACAGTATGAAGTTGCAAAAGCCGATTACGGAATTGCCTTTCTAGACTATGAGAAATCTGTTGTGAACGCCTATAATGAAGTTTCTAATGTGATTATGACCCAAGAGGCAATCAGTAAACGTAGAACATTTGTAGACGAACATGTAAAAGCCTTGGACCTTTCTATTGAAGCGGCGCAGGAGCTATTTATCGCTGGCCGCGTGACATCACTGGATGTGGTTACAGCGCAAAAGGAATCCTTGGAAGCTCAGATTGGAAAAGTTGAACTGGAGAAAGAAAATACCTTGAACCAGATTTTACTTTACAAAGCTTTGGGTGGCGGGTGGAAATAAATCCACCTTTGAATAAAAATAAGAAAACTATTTTTCATGCGATAAAGAATTAAATTGTTAATTCTTAGGCCCCTAACAGGGGTAGAAAAAGAGGCCGTCGTGAGATGTCCTCTTTTTTATTGTTATTTTTATGTAGTTTAGCTTGACGATGTTGAACCGAGCCTTATTATGTTGCAGCGCATTATTGTTTTCATTTTTCTATTTCATTTGAGTTGTTTATTGTCTGCTCAGGATTATTCGGATAGTACCAAGATTTTTCATCGCTTAGAATATCTAATGGAAAATCAGAAGATGTATGTAAAAAATCGGGAAGACAAGCTGGATAAACTAAAACGGGAAGCGAAAGCACTGGAAACTGATAGAAGTCGCTTTTTTCAAAAAAATTACGAAATCTTTCAGAACTATAAGAAATTCGATTCAGATGCTGCACTTACCTATATCACGCTTTGCCAAAAATTAGCTCCACCTAATAATGATTCACTTCATACAGTTATTCAACTTGATTTAGCCTGGGTTTATTCGACGGTTGGCCGTTATATTGAAGCATCAAAATTGTTGAATGAGATTAATCCCGCAGCTCTTGGTACCAAACTTTTAGCCAAATATTACGATACCTATAGTTCATTTTATAGTCATTACGGGCAAAGTAACAATCGTCAGGAATATTATCAGGCAAGCGAACGTTATCGCGATTCCCTATTACAGGTTTTGCCGAAATCTTCCTTGGAATACCGGACGACCATGGCGATAAAAACCTTATTTAATGGCAGTCGGGAAGATGCAAAAAAACAATTTTTCGACCTTTGGAAACAAAATCAAAAAGACCTCGAACAGCGGGCCTTATTGTCCTATTTTATCAGTTTGATCTATAAATACGAAAAAAATGCGGCCGGCCAACTTTATTATCTGACTGTGTCGGCAAGTGCGGATATTGAAATGGCAAATCGGGACAATGCGTCATTTCATGATCTAGCACTAACTTACTATGATAAACAGGATTTTGATCGTGCCTTTCGCTATATTGAAAAGGCAATCGATGACGCAATGCAATGTAAAGTTCGTTATCGCATTATCGAGGGTACTTCTTCCTACCCGATCATTAATGCTGCATATCAGCAGAAAATCAATAGTCAGAATAAACAGTTGATTGCCTTGATTGTTGTGGTCAGTTTTTTGTTGATCGGTGTTATTATTGGATTGATTGTGATTTATCGTCAAGTACAGCATCTGCGTAGAATCAGATCCGAATTGTCCGGAACCAATCAGCAGTTACGCGCGTTGAACAGTGAAATCAATCAAACGAATCTTAAACTCTCCGAGTCCAATCACATTAAGGAAGAATATATCGCGCAATTTTTTGATATGTGCTCAAGTTATATCGACAAAATGGAGGATATACGAAAGGCTTTGCTGAAGAAGGCAAGCAATCAGCAGTGGGAAGCACTTCGTGAACAATTGAAATCAACGCAGATGGAGGAAAGAGAAATACAGCAACTGTATATCAATTTTGATCGGATCTTTTTAAATCTTTATCCCACATTTGTTGACGAATTTAATGCACTTCTTCAGGAGGACGAGAAGATATATCCGAAGAAAAGCGAATTGCTCAATACAGAACTGCGTATTTTTGCACTGATTCGTTTAGGCATAGACGACTCCGTTAAGATCGCCAGTTTCCTGAGGTACTCCCTGCGCACGGTTTACAACTACAGAACCAAAGTACGCAACAAAGCCGCCGGCAATCGGGATACCTTTGAGGCTTCAGTTTGTCAAATTGCAACCATCGATCGGCTTAATAAGCAGTGAAACTACCAGAAAAGTAATAATACAGAAATGAAATCTATCTCTTTTTAGTACTTTTTATCCTGCTTTTATTTTCCAAAAGTATTGTTTTTCAGTTGTTTGTAATTTTTTACGGGTACTTTTTAAGTACCGGCACTTTTTTCCCTGTCTGGGTCCTGCTAGTTTTGTTTTGAGCGATGGAGCAGGGGAAACTCCTCGCAATTTGGAATAACCAAAAACAAAACAATAACCAATTTTTTATTTCATATGATTTACTTTACTCGAAAAGTAACCTTTTCCATGGGGCTGGTTTTCTTGTGTGCCTGGTTGAATTCGGTATTTGCACAGGACCGTATTCAGGTCAGCGGGCGGGTGCTGGATGCCCAGGATCAAAAACCACTCACTGGCGTAACGATCACACAAAAGGGCACCAGCAATGCAGTTTCCAGTAATGGAGAAGGTCGTTTCCAGATTTCGGCCTCACAAGGCAGTATTCTTCAATTTAGTTTTATTGGCTATGACAACAAAGAGTTGCCCGCCAATAGTACCATGACTGTTCAGCTAAACGCTGCGACTAATGTCCTTGAAGATGTTATTGTCATTGGTTACGGGGCCGTAAAACGGAAGGACGTAACTACTGCAATATCTTCTGTATCAACCAAAGATTTGGAGAAGAGGCCGGTCGTAAGTTTGGGACAGGCTATACAAGGCAAGGCGGCCGGTGTATCGGTGATCCAGCCCAATGGAGCACCAGGAGGGGAAATGTCAATTAAAGTCCGGGGTACAACATCATTCAATGGATCAAACGATCCCCTTTATGTTGTCGATGGATTACCTGTTGAGGACATCAAATTTCTATCGCCAAGTGATATTACAGACATCCAGATTTTAAAGGATGCTTCTTCTGCGGCTATCTATGGGTCGCGCGCAGCAAATGGTGTTATTCTTGTGACCACAAAATCCGGAAAAGCAGGGGAAGCTAAAATTACCTTGGGAGCGCAGGCGACAGCAAATGTCGTAAATAATACCGTAAAAGTATTGAATACCGCGCAATACAAGGAATTGATGGAGGAGACAGGTTATGTTAAACTGCCAGAAGGGCTTACTGATCAAACAGACTGGTTTAAGGAAACCTATAAAACCGGAGTTCAACAGAATTACCAGTTATCAATCTCTGATGGTAATGAAAAATTGCGCTATTATTTGGGTGGGGGCTATCTGACTGAGAAAGGCACGCTGCAAGGTTCATTCTTTAGACGCTATAACTTCAAAGCGAATATAGACAATCAGGTAAAAAAATGGATGAAGGTTAACGCTAATATATCTTATGCGGATTACAATACCAACGGAATTATATCAGGTAATGGATCTAATCGGGGTGGAGTAGTTACTTCGATCATCAATACACCAACTTATGCACCTATATGGGATCCTTTGTTCCCCGATCGGTACAACACCAATTTTAATGGGCTAAATATCAACAGCCCTTTAGAAAATCTTGAACGAACCAAGAATAACAATAATCGTGAGAATAGGTTATTGGCGACAGGAAGTGTTTTGATATCCTTTATGCCCAATTTAACCTGGAAGTCTTCATTTTCAATGGACAGACGATCGGGCGTACTGACAACATTTTTAGATCCCTGGATTACACAACAGGGTAGAAATCAGTTTGGAGAAGCTTCCGATGCCCGAAACACAAACACGGTATTGACCTGGGATAATGTGCTGACTTATAGCAGAAGCTTCGGAAAACACAGCTTGGAGGCGATGGCGGGTTCATCCTGGACCGATTCAAAATATACCAATAGTTATATTTATGGTTCCAACTATGCTAACGGAATTATTCAGACACTCAATGCTGCAAATAAGATTTCATGGAATGGAACAGGATCAGGAGCGTCCAATTGGGCTATCTTATCTTATTTTGCCCGTGCGATGTACAATTACGATGGAAAATATCTTGTAACTGCAAATATGCGTGCGGATGGATCGTCTAAATTAAGCCCTTCTGGTCGTTGGGGATATTTTCCTTCGGTGTCAGCCGCATGGCGCTTATCCGCAGAAGATTTTATGAAAGATGTGGACTGGATCAATGATCTGAAAATACGTGGCGGATGGGGCCAGACCGGTAACCAATCCGGACTTGGCGACTATTCTTATCTATCGTTCAATGTAATTCAGCGCTTACCTTGGTTTGAGGACAAATACCAATATTCTCCGCCAAATATTGGGAATTCGACTACATTGCGAGCAACAGATCTAAAATGGGAAACGACCACTCAGGCAAATGTGGGGATTGATTTCTCTACATTAAATAATAGATTGAACCTGACCTTAGACTACTACCATAAAAAAACAACAGATATGTTGATGGAAGTGAGCTTGCCTACAGGCTCTTCTTCGGCGAGTACAATCAAACGGAATGAGGGGGAGATGACCAATAAAGGATTTGAGATTGGCATCAGCTCCAAAAATCTTACAGGCGATTTTACATGGAATACAGATTTCAATATTTCCTTTAATAAGAACCGTCTCGATAAACTGGTCTTTACAAAAATCTACAACGATGCGGTTACAAATAACTTAGTCAATGCAACGGTCGTTAGGAATGAGCCTGGCAGGCCTTTAGGTGGATTTTACGGTTATATCTCCGATGGTGTAAATCCAGAGACAGGCGAATTGATGTATAGAGATCTGAATGCTGATGGCAAAACATCTCCTTCCGACCTGACTTATATTGGAGATCCCAATCCTAAATTTGTATATGGATTGACAAATAACTTTTCCTGGAAAAATTTTGACTTAAGTATATTTCTTCAGGGCACTTATGGTAATGATATTTTCAATGCGAGCCGAATGGAAACCGAGGGCATGTATGATGGCCGTAATCAAACGACAGTTGTACTCGATAGATGGCGCGTTCCGGGACAGATTACACATGTGCCTAAAGCAGGCTTTGATATCAGAAACTCATCTTATTTTGTGGAAGATGGAAGCTATTTGCGCGTAAAAAATATTTCATTGGGTTATTCCATTGCACCTGAACGATTGAAAAAGATTGGAATTCAAAAGATCCAGCCTTATTTTTCCGCCAGCAACCTATTTACCCTAACTAAATATTCAGGTATGGATCCGGAGGTAAACCAGTGGGGAAATTCGGGAAGAGTACAAGGTCTCGATTGGGGGACTTATCCGCAAAATAGATCTTTTGTACTTGGTGTAAATGTAGAATTTTAATTGAATTGTGATGAAAAAAACAAATATTAAATACGTTTTACCTTTGTTTGTGACAGGTTTGCTGCTGGCTTCTTGCTCGCTAAATCGTGATCCTCTGGACAGTTATACAGATGTGAGCCAAGGTAAAACTGAAAATGGAACACAAATCGTCTTTAAAAATAAAAGCGAGGTTGATAACTTTCTTTCGGGGATTTACCAACAGATGCGCGATAGGCAAGAGCATTGGTATTTGGATCTATTACTGATCGGTGATTCCCATGCGGACAATGCGTACGCAGGAACAACAGGAGCCGAAGTTGTACCCTTTGAGAATAATTCTATTGAGGGATCTAATTCCGTTATTGATCGCGATTGGGCGCGTTATCTCGAAGATATTGCGCGAGCCAACCGTTTAATCATCAATGTCGATAGTGTTGCGGATAAATCCATTAGTGATGCGGACATCAAAGTCTATAAGGCACAGGGTAAAATCTTTCGGGCGTTGGCAATGTTTGATATGGTGCGCATATTTGGATCCATTCCGGTAATCACAACACAGGGAAAAGATATTACCGCGGAAAATATCGAAGCAGTATATCCAGAATATTTCCCCAAACAGGCGACCGAAGAGGAAGCGCATAAACAGATTGAGAAGGATCTTTTGGAGGCTCTGGTTGATGCCCCGGTCAACAACAATGCAAATAAAACTTTGTTTACAAAGTCTGTCGCCCGGGCAATGTTGGCCAAACTCTATGCCGAAAAGCCCCTCCGGGATTACAATAAAGTTATTCAGTATGCGGACGCATTGGCTGGAGATGGTTTTGAGTTAAATCCTAATTACGGAGATCTCTATGAATTGAATACGGCAAAGACCGATTTAGCGCAACGAAATACCAAAGAATCAATTTTAGAGGCGCAATTTATGCCTGGATCGGGCAACTGGGCGACCTGGATGTTTGGCCGCGACCTGTCTAATTACGACAATGCATTTACCTGGGCCAAATGGGTCACACCATCACGCGATTTGATTCAGGCATATACGAATGAAGCAGACCAAATTCGGATGGCGCAATCCATTGTTTATTATACAACAACCTGGAGCAACTATTACCCCTCAAACCATTATCCTTTTATGTTCAAGCTGCGTTCGGGCTTGAATAGCATCGTCAAACTCCGCTATGCCGATATTTTATTGCTAAAGGCCGAAGCCAAGATCCAATTGGGGTCAGATCTTTCCGGAGCAGCTGACATTATTGATAAGATCCGTGCACGTGTAAAATTACCGAAATTACCTGCGGGAATTCGGTCCAATAAAGATGCTTTATTGGAAGCATATCTGAAAGAACGCCGCCTGGAATTGGCCTTCGAAGGACAGCGTTGGTTTGATTTGGTCCGTTTGGAGAAAGTAGAAGCAGTCATGAATGCCGTGTATGCGAAGGATTCAGGAAGAAAGGCGCAGGTATATCCGTTCACAAAGAATTCCTACCGTCTGCCGATTCCACAGCCGAAAATTGACCAGAATCCTAACTTAGTTCAGAATCCAGGATACTAATTATTTTAATTGTTTATGAAACGTAATAATAACACTATGATATATACATTCTTGTTGTCCTGTTTGATCACAGCAACATCTTGTAACCGTGATAGCTTCGTACCTTCACAAGGTGATGATATCAAAAAATCTGGCGATGTCACTGTGGTAATGACCAATACAAAGCGCGCCTATGATCTGACCAGAAAATACGTCGACTTTAGCACAAAGTTTAATATGTCGCCGAATACAATTACCTTAAATCCCACTCAAAAATTTCAGACAATGGACGGATTCGGTGCGGCTATTACCGGTTCAACATGTTACAACCTGATGAAAATGAGTAAGGAAGATCGGAAGAAGTTTCTTACCGAGACTTTCTCCGATAAAGATGGAATAGGCATGAGCTATATCCGTATTGCTATCGGTTGTTCGGATTTTTCATTGAGTGAGTATACCTGTTGGGACAAAGAAGGAAAGGAAAATTTTGGACTTCAGTCAGAAGAAACCCAATATGTCATCCCTGTGCTGAAGGAAATCCTGGCCATCAATCCGAGCATCAAAATTATGGGATCACCATGGACTCCACCAAAATGGATGAAGGTCAATAATCTGACTGATCTAAGGCCTTTTGATTCCTGGACCAGTGGACAATTAAATCCAAAATACTATCAGGATTACGGCTGGTATTTTGTGCAATGGATTCAGGCAATGAAAAAAGAGGGCATTAATATTTATTCGATTACTGTTCAAAACGAACCATTGAATCGAAAAAATTCTGCTTCAATGTACATGTCATGGCAGGAACAGCAGGCATTTATCAAACAATCCTTGGGACCTCAGTTAAAGGCCGCAAATATAACGACAAAGATCTATGCTTTCGACCATAATTATAATTATGATAATATGGCCGATCAGGAAGATTATCCGATCAAAATCTATAATGACTCCGGCGCTGCTTCTTTTATCGCTGGCGCTGCCTACCATAACTATGGTGGAGATAAAGCCGAGCTCATCGATATTCATAACCAGCGACCAGATAAAGAATTAGTCTTTACAGAAACATCCATTGGCGAATGGAATGAGGGGCGTAACCTTGACAAGCGTTTGATGGAGGATATGCGCGAAGTAGCGTTGGGAACAGTAAATAATTGGAGTAAGGGGGTTATTGTTTGGAATTTGATGCTGGATACCGATAAAGGGCCAAATCGCCAGGGCGGTTGTCAGACCTGTTATGGCGCTGTTGATATTAGCAAGTCAAATTACAAGAGTATCACACGCAATTCGCATTATTATATTATAGGTCAACTTTCATCTGTAGTGAAGCCTGGGGCAACTCGCATTGGTGCTACCGGATATACCGCTGAAGGATTAGTCTATAGTGCCTTTAAAAATACGGACGGAACCTATGCTGTGGTATTGTTGAATGAATCGAGTGATAATCGGAAAATTACGCTGGCAGATGGTAAAAATCATTTTAGCTATGAGGTTCCCGCGAATTCAATAGTCTCTTATCGGTGGAAAAACTAAATAATGGGCTTATGAAAAGATATCTCATCAATATACTATTGGGAACAGTAGCTGTTGTCAGTTCCTGTAAAAAGGATGAAAAATATGTCTATCAAATCGGCGATCCCAAAATTGAATTGAAATCAGCTATTTCTGCTGCTCATTTTGGTGATAGTTTGGTTTTTAATGTTCGTGTATCGGATAGCGAAGTCGCTTTGTCCACGCTGAAAGCTCAATTATATTTTACAGATGATAAAGTTAACGAAACGACGATCCGTACAAAAGAGAATGGCGAGTATAGTGGAAAAATTTATGTCCCTTTTTTGAAAGACATCCCAGATGGAAAAGCGACGCTTAAGTTTGTTCTGCAGAATATTAGTCAGAAGAAGACTGAACAGTCTTTTGAAGTAGATTTAAGCCGTCCGGACTTTCCTTACCTCACTTTGGTTACTGAATCAAAGTCTTATCGGATGGAGAAAACTGGACGGAATCAATATGCCGCCAAGGAGAATTTTCCATTTTCCGTTAAAGGGTATATTCAGGCGCCAAAGGTTGGTGAGCAGGGGAATAACATGACTTTTGGATGGGTCAATAATGCCATTTCACTCGGATCCATATTGGATATTCCATTCTCAAATTCAACCTCTGGTGTATATAGTATCGCATTTAATACCTTGACTTATCAGGCATCACCTTTTATTATCGCCTACGCGATCGACGGTACGGTTTTTAATCGTCTTGATGATACACATTTTAGAGCGGAACTGAATATGACCAAAGGTAATTCGGTCACGATCGATGGTATCGAAGATTTGAAAGATTGGTGGATTGATCCGGATTTCTTTAGCCAGTCAGCCGATGGAAGCATTACATTTAATGGCATTAATGGAAAATACCGGATTACGGCTGATTTTGCGCTAAAGTATTTTGTCGTCGAAGCGATGGCGGGAAATGACCTTGCTAAATTGCAGGAAGATGGTACTGGAGCTGTATGGATTATTGGAGAAGGTATTGGAAAACCAAAGGTATCCAACAATCAGGTGGGCTGGAACACAGATAAGGCACTTTGTTTAGTCCCATTGGGGAATAAGAAGTACCAAATTACAGTAAAGGCTGGGGAGTCTATCAACACCGATAATATCAACTTTAAGTTTTTCCATCAGAAAGGCTGGGGTGGCGAATTTGGCGGAGCGGATGTAACAACCCCGAGCGATCTGATTTTTATCGGTGACGGTAAAAATGGACGTGATTCCGGAAACCTGGGTATCAAAACGGGTAAAACCTTAGACGCTGGAAAAACCTATCAATTTATGCTGGATTTATCCGCCGGTAATAAAAAAGCTGTACTTACAGTTGCACCAAAATAATCTGTCTTTTGATTTTTCAGTCCCCAGGTAAGGCTTTACTTGGGGACTTTAATATTCCTATTGAATTTGCGGATTCAGGGATTCATTTATATATTTGCCGAACTCACAAGATGAAAACTAGACAGTTCATATGGATTTTATTGCCTTTGATGCTCCTCCAGAGCTTCTCAACAGTGTGGCTATGGTCCATTTTTGAGCTAAATCGGGATTACATCGCCCGTTACGAATGTATCAACCGTTTCAACGATAAGGCACTCTCGTGTAGAGGACAATGTATCCTGATGAAGAAAATGCGTGAACACGAAGAAAAGGAGCAAAAGAACCTTGAATCACGTATTATCGACGTCGTTTTTATCAATAACTCCCAGAGTTTTGATTTTAAGATTTCTTCTTTATTTCAAGAAGAGGAAGTGGAACGCTCGTTCCCTGAATATAAAGAAAATTATTCTTACAGACCAATCTTCACAATTTTCCACCCACCGTTAGTTTAAATCCATTTTAGAAGTCATCGTGACATGTATGTTGCTAATTGATAGCGATATACCTACTCATGGTCAGTTCATCGGCTATAAAGTATAATTTATTCCGATGGAGCCATCGTTATTTATTCGATCGTATCAGGAATAACCAGGCAAAGCTATTGCTGAATGCCGCTTAGTACACGCGATGAATAAATCTGATCGCTTTATCAGTACTGAATAAAAATTTAAGCAGATGAAAATTTTATTTGGACAGGTCGTCGTTTTTTGGATGACGGGTTCCAGCTCGTCCCCGTGCCAAAAGCCCGGCCTGTGAGTCAAGCTAAGATAGGATTTTTTTATGAAGGTAAGTTTATTGATAAAAACCATTGGTTTTTATAGTGCTATAGCGTGCGTTTTTCTCGGATCATGTACAAAAGGAAAAACGGATTATGAAGCCGAAAGAGGTGTTGTTGATGAGGTTGTTGAATTCAAGGAGGTTACAAGTGCTGTGACCGCTGGTTACACGATCAGTATAGAGGCGTTGAATGGAACATTCTATCGCGGCTATAATGATATTCGTGTGAAAATTAAGGATACACAGACGAATACGCCGGTTGAGGTGTCGGCTCTTACATTTCTGCCCATTAAAACCGCTGTTACAGGAGAGAAGAGTTCATGCCCACATCAGTATGATTTCGGTTATAACGCGGAGAATAAGTATTTTTTCGGTTATACAGTTTTCACGAACGAAAGTGGCACGGAAGGAAGTTGGACCCTCGATATCAGTTTCACAGTCGGTCATCAAACCGTTTCCCTGATAAAAGAGGTGTCAGTCAGACAGCAGACAAATAAAAATCTGAATATGACTGCCTTTACGGGGAAAGATGATCAGCAATATATCATCGCATTGGTTTCTCCGCAGAAACCCAATATTGCAGAAAATAAATTGGTCGCTGGTATCTATAAATTGAATAAGCCACTTGATTCTTCATCGAACAGCATCGCTGATCAATTACAGTTTTCCTATTCGCAAGCCGATCGTTATACACTGAAGTTAGACCCACGTATGCCTGAACCTTCTATGGGCAATCACTCATCTCCTAACAACAAAGATTTGATCCAGGATAGGGACGGTTTATACCATGGTGTGGTGAATTATACCATGACAGGAAATTGGACATTAAATTTTATCCTGTTGGATCCAGATGGAAAAGTAGTCCGTGGTACTGAGGTGCCAAAGGATTTTACACCGGGAGTGGAAGGACGTAAGAGCGAGCTGCATCTCGATATTTTATTCTAAGAGTCATGAAGAAATTAAGTACTGTTCTTTTTATTCTTTCTCTTGGATTGAAAGTACATGGGCAGAGTACCCCCGAAAAAAGAGATACAACCAGAAGGTTAGGCGAAGTTAATGTCGACGCACAGGTCAGGCGAAAAGTTGAAAGTGACCTAAAAATGGCCGTCTCCGTCGATGAGTTTTTGGCTTCATCGGACAATATCAGCTTTATCAAGCGTGGGGCCTATGCATGGGAACCTCTGTTAAATAACATGAGTACGGAGCGTTCAACCATAACCATTGATGGCATGCATATATTTGGCGCCTGTACAGATAAGATGGATCCCATAACTTCCTATGTGGAAAGTAATAACCTGTCTTCCATTGATATCAAATCCGGACAAGGGGGGAATATGCATGGGGCTACTGTTGCGGGAAGTATAGACCTTAAAAGGAGGAGCACCCCCTTTGGTCTACCTCAAAAAATAGGCGGAGCTTATCAGACAGGATTCGAATTTAATAATAAGCAGGCATTTAATCTTGGTAATCTATTCTATTCAACAGACAATTTTGTTGCCGATGGTAGTATTGCCTATCGTAACGCAGGTAATTATTATGACGGGAACAACAAGGAAGTACTGCACTCGCAATATAATAAACTGAATGCATCATTGGGTCTAGCCTATAAGACAAGTCCACTTTCTGCCATCAGGGTAGATGCGATATTTGACCGTGCAAAAGATGTTGGTTTCCCGGCTTTGCCTATGGACCTCTGGTTATCACGTGCGATTATTACATCCGCATCCTATAAGCAATTGTTTGAGGAAGGTTTGGTAAAAGTATGGGATACCAAAGTTTATTTCAACGCTGTGGAGCACTATATGGATGATACGACGCGTCCGGAGAATTTGGTACATATGGATATGCCGGGATGGAGTACGACCTATGGATTGGTATCAAAAATAAATTTGAAAAAAGATCAGTATTCCTCGGAAATACAGTTGAATGCCTATGATAATCTCTCTATAGCGGAAATGCGGATGTATCCTCAGGATCGTTCCAAACAAACCATGTTTGCCTACAGCTGGCCTTGGATTACAACCCGTTTTGCAAGTATTGCGATGAATAATTCCTGGGAAATTTCCGATCGAAATAAGGTGAATTTAGGCGGTTCGTTAGGCTGGAATTACAATTACTCAAAATACGTGGAATTTAACTGGATTTTTCATCCGGGAGCGCCACAAAAGAAGAACAGGGTACTTCCAAGCCTACAGGCCAGTTACGAGTTAAACTTAAATCAATTTGATATCGCAATCGGAACAGGCTTTGGACATCGTGCTCCTTCCGTTTCGGAAGCCTATGGTTATTATATCTACAATAGCTTTGATCGTTATGATTACATCGGAAATCCTGATCTCAAAAATGAGATTTCTTATGAGGTCAATGCCAGTGTTGGATTCAAAACGGAAAAACTAAGTGTTGCCGCGAAAGTCAACTATTTCTATATCGACAATTATATCATCGGACGGATCCTGAGTTTAGGAAGCCCCATGAATTATCAATCCGTTGGTGTAAAAGGCTATACATCGTTGAACTATGCGACGCTGTTTAATACAGCGGTGAGCATGGATTACAAAATCCTGGATAATCTGCATTGGAAAGCGGTGCTTACCTATGCCAGAGGCAAGGACGACGCGGGGGGAAATCTCCCTTTTATACGGCCATTGAGTTATCAGACAATACTGCATTATGGATCTAAACGGCTCGGCTTGCAGACTTCACTAAACGGTGACTTCGCACAGCACAATTACAGCCCCATGTACGGTGAAGATCTAACAGCAGCCTACAATCTGTGGAACCTGTCCGCAGATTACAGTTTCAGTCTTGGCAGATTCAAAACTGTCTTTCAGATTGGTGCCGAGAACCTCTTGAATGAATATTATAGCACCTATGCGGATTGGGGAAATATTCCGCGGATGGGACGGAATATTTTCACATCCCTAAAAGTCAATTTTTAAAAATCAATCACATTTAAATAACACATACAATGAAAAAAACAACAAACTATCTGATTTTAGTGGCTGTTTCATGCGTAATGATTGCCTGTAGCAAAAACGAGCACAGCCCAGTCGCCAACAATATCAGTTTACATTTTAATAATACCTTTAAAAATAACACGATTGTTTTGGGGGGTGCCAATTCTGTTGATGCAACCAGCAATATTTCCGATAGCGCTCAAGTGCATCATCTCTCCGAGCTTAAGTACGTTGTCAGCAATATCCGGCTTGTAAAAGCAGACGGAACGGAGGTTCCCTACAATGTAAATGACTTGGACAAAGGTGCTACTGTCGTTAACCAGGCCAAACCGGCAAGTCTGGACTATGTATTGACCAATATACCTGTCGGGGAATATCGGCAGCTCAAATTTGGACTAGGAGTGAAGCAAGAAATTAATACACTGGATCAGGTCAGATTTCCGGCATTTTATGCGGCGGCAGGTGCCAACGATACAGATATGATGTGGCAATGGGCAACTGGCTATCGTTTTACGAAGATCGAAGGTTTCTTTGGCAGTGAAAATAAAGCATTTCAGGTTCATACAGGAAGCACCTTGAACGGAGAAGGGGGTAAGCCCGAAACGTATACACAGGGTGTAGATGCCTATCGCGATATTACATTAGATCTTACAGCTGCCGCTGTCGTGGGCAACAATGCACCTAAAATCACCGTCAAAGCAGACTTTGATAAATTGTTGAGTGGACAAACGAAGGTAATCCTTACAGCAAAAAATGCGATTACACCGAGCCTGCATAGCAGCATGGCAGCCATGGAAGTATTTGTAAATAATATTGGTGGTAATGGCAAAGAGAATAAGAGTGGTATGTTCTCTGTTGAACGTGTAGAAAACAACTAAAGGAAAAATAAATTGATAACAAGGTCATCCGGAGCTTTATTTTAAAAATAGTAATGTCTCAGATGTTCATGGGGTGACCTTGTTTCACTATAACATCTAACAGCTTCTTGTTGTTAGGCCAGCAACAATAACCGCATCGGCGGTTATTCTTAATACAAAATCACGTATTCGAATGAAAACAGTCCTATGGGTCTTAACCGCATTGTTGATTGCAATCTCCTGCAGTAAAAGAGAAGTGAACGAATCAATCAATAATCCTGAAATTGTTTTGGAGACTCCTGCTGAATTTCCAGCTTTAAATAGTTCCGTAGCGCAAAATAGACCGACGAAATATGGGGTCGAATTAGGCGAGAAGTTATTTCATGAAAAGAGGTTCAGCGGAAACAATACCATTTCCTGTGCGAGTTGCCACAATCCCGCCCTGGCTTTTTCAGATGGCAAGCCACGGGCTGTCGGTATTTACGGACGGACGGGATTTCGCAATACCCCTGCCATCCAAAATATGGCATTTATGAAGTTTTATAATTGGGATGGGAATATCCTGCAATTGGAAAAACAACCGCTTGTTCCGATAATTACACATGAGGAGATGAACTCTTCTATTCTGGAGGTTATCGGTAAAATCGCTGGTGACGCCGATTATAAAAAATTATTTACGCAGGCCTTTGGCGATGGAACGATAACAGCTGATCGAATTTATCGCAGTATTGCACAATACGAGTATACTTTGATTTCAGCAAACAGCAAATACGATCGTGTAAAAAGAAATGAAGGCGATCAATTTACGGCGGAAGAAGCCCGGGGATATGCAACGTTCAAAAGTAAATGCGCAAGTTGTCATAGTACTGCATTATTTACCGATCAGAGTTTTAGGAATGTTGGGTTTCCATTGAATCCAAATGCGGAGGAAGCAGGACGTGGACGGGTGACAGGGCGTCCGTCAGATCAGATGGCCTTTCGCGTTCCGTCGTTAAGAAATGCTATCTATACGGCCCCCTATGGGAGTTTTGGCCAATTTCCAACCTTAAGGTCTGTTTTGGATTATTTTGATAAAGGTGTATTGGATGCAGAAAATCTTGACCCTATTCTAAAAGAAAATGGGAATCGAATTCCATTAACAGCACAGGAAAAGCTAGATATTATCGCTTTTATAGAGACGCTCAGTGACCCAACATTTATTGGAAAGTAATACGACATACCCCGACGATGTTTATACAAATAGTGTGCACACTGCTCTAAAAGAAGAGATCAACTAGCTGTTTCGCCTCTGCTACATCATGGACACGCAGGAGCTGTACCCCTCTTTCGAGCAATAACGTGTTTAATGCAGTAGTTCCATTAAGGGCCTCTTGGGCTGTAATGCCCAATTTTTTGTAAATCATAGACTTACGGGATATACCACCTAAAATTGGTAGTCCAAAATAGTGGAGCTCATTAATACGGTATAACAATTCGTAATTTTGATCGATTGTTTTCGCAAAGCCAAACCCAGGGTCGAGGATAATGTCCTTTACACCCAAATCTCTTAACTGTGCTATACCCTGTCCCAAAAAAGTAGCAACATCGGTCACGATATCGGAATATTCGGTTTGCTCTTGCATGTTTTCCGGAGTTCCCCGCATATGCATCAGAATATAAGGAATCTGATACTTGGCTACTGTTGCAAACATCTCCTCATCAAGCGTGCCACCAGATACGTCGTTGATCATGTGCACTCCAGCATCAATAGCTTCAGCGGCGACATCCGCCCGAAAGGTATCTATGGATAAGATGGCTTCTGGAAATGTATTTCTAATGGCCTGAATAGGAGGAAGTGCTCTGTCCATTTCCTCCTGTGAAGAGATCAATGGAGCACCTGGACGTGAAGAGTAAGCGCCAATATCGAGGACCTGAGCTCCCGCTTCTAAAAGATGTCCTGCTTTTTCCAGCGCTTTCTCCACCGTGGTATTATCGCCACCATCAAAAAAGGAATCAGGCGTTACATTGAGAATACCCATGATAACAGGTTTTTCAAATGTCATTAGTTTTCCACCGGCGTTGATGGATGGGGCAGATGCTGTCTGAAATTTTTTCATCGGAATAAATTGTTCCCCGCTGCTGGGGAGAGAATAACGATTATAAGCCCTGTTTATCTGACCACTAGAACACCATCAGCAACAATATTAATGTCCTTTTTGGGCTGCGTAATCTGATTAATCTCAGCTTGCGATTTGCCGAGATCTTTTGCGGCATGTTGCAGACTAGCCACTGAGGTTTCTTTTTTCTTAGCTACCCCTTCGACAACAACGGTCTTACCAACAATATCTGCAGGCATAAAGAATCCATAATCTTTAAAGCGAACCATAATCGGCTCCTGGCCATCTCGCTGCAGGGTCATAAAACAACCTTTCTTTTTGCAGACTTCAACAACCTTACCTTCAATTTTGCCCGTGAATGTATGCTTGCTGCTTAACTCTTTCTCTAATTTAGCAATAGAAATCGCCTTAGCTGACTGAATTTCCTTTCCATATTTTACACCTGGCTTTGCCGAAGGGACCTCTTTTTTTTGTGCATGCAATTGTGTACTTACAGCAATTGACAGTGTAAAAAATAAAATAATCTTTTTCATCTGTATAGAAGTTGATTTTTAAAGTTTATGGAGCCATCCGATTTACTGCCCGGGCATAAGAGCCAAGTTATCATGCTTGCCTGTAAAGACGGTATTCAAATAGGATATATGCGATTTATTCAATTTACCTTGGCCATGAAAAATCACATTGCCATTTGGGTCCAGTTTCATTACGGTAGACAATTTACCGTCGATTTTCCCCTACCTACCTGTTTTATATTACTTTCGAATAAATTCAAATTTACCACTTGGATCCAGTTTCATTACGGTAGACGACTTACCGTCCGTTTTCACATGCCTATCGTATGCGACAATATAATCTACACCTGTTTTGATTTCTTCAGCGATTTCATCAAAATCTTTTGCTGTCGGTTCGCCGCTGATATTTGCGGATGTAGAGATGATGGGCTTACGGAAACGTTGCAGTAGCTGTTCGCAAAAAGGATGTTTGACAATTCGAATGCCGATCGAGCCGTCCTCTGCAATGGCATTGGGGGCAAGATTTTTGGCATTCGAATAGACTATGGTCAGGGGCTTGTCTGTATATTCAATAAGTTGATAAGCAACATCAGGGATTTCGTTTACATAACTAGCCAATTGGTTGTCGTTATGTAAAAGGACGATCAGGCTTTTGGACTTATCTCTCCCTTTCAACTGAAAGACTTTCTCTACTGCATCAGGATTGGTGGCATCACAGCCTATTCCCCAGATGGTGTCTGTTGGGTATAAGATTAACCCACCAGCTTTCAGCGTTTCCAACGCCATGTTCAGATCCTCTCGATCCACAAATGCACTCATTTTTTATTTTTTTAATTCTGATCTTGAATTAGACAGCCACATTATGCTCACGCAAAGCATCATTTAATGATGTTTTCTTATCGGTCGATTCTTTGCGTTGACCAATGATCAATGCGCAAGGAACTTGATACTCGCCAGCGGCAAATTTTTTAGTATAAGATCCAGGGATGACAACCGAACGGGCAGGGACATAGCCTTTGTATTCTACTGGTTCAGGTCCAGTAACATCAATAATTTTGGTTGATGCAGTCAATACGACATTTGCTCCTAACACCGCTTCTTTTTCGACGCGAATACCTTCAACAACGATCGCTCTTGATCCAATAAATACATTGTCCTCAATGATAACCGGAGCTGCCTGAACTGGCTCAAGTACGCCACCGATACCAACACCACCACTTAAGTGCACATGTTTACCGATCTGAGCACAAGATCCAACTGTCGCCCAGGTATCTACCATTGTGCCTTCGTCTACGTAGGCTCCGATATTAACATAAGAAGGCATCATGATGACCCCTTTTGCTAAATAAGCACCCAAACGGGCAGAAGCACCAGGAACAACCCGTACACCAGTATGTTTGTAGTCTGTTTTTAGCTTCATTTTGTCATGGAATACAAAAGGACCAGCTGTCATTTCACGCATATCGTTGATCGGGAAATACAAGATCACAGCTTTCTTGATCCAGTCATTTACATGCCATCTCGTGCCGATCAATTCCGCTACACGGATTTCACCGCTGTCTAGCTTCATGATCACGGTACGAATCGCTTCTGTATATTCTTTATACTCCAATAATTGTCTATCTTCCCAAGCTTCCTCAATCAATTTTTTAAGTGGCTCTACCATATTATTTGTTTGCTTATTTGAATTTGTTTATTTTGATGTACAAACTTAGATAAAGTTGTATTTAAAAGCAACTTTATCGATCTCTCCCCAGCGGTGAAGAAAATATTCATCCGGGGAATCTGTTAATTTTGGGTGGAAATACCACGATAATTTGCTAATATAACTATTTTTGTGCTATGGCAGCAGCATCAGAAAAATTGAGAATTGATAAATATTTATGGTCGATAAGAGTGTTTAAGACAAGAACTTTGGCGACCGAAGCCTGTAAGGCGGGACGGGTAAAGCTAAACGGTCAAAATATTAAACCTTCTTACGAAGTGAAGATCGGCGATGTCTATCATATCCAAAAAGGAATAGAGAAGAAGGTCGTTAAGGTGATTGGTCTTCTTGAGCGAAGGGTGGATGCAAAAACTGCGGTGCAGTTTTATGAAGATCAAACCCCGGTAGAAGATACTGTTGGCTACAAATCTGTATTTCAGGCGCCAGTGCTTAAGCGGGACCGCGGAACGGGAAGACCAACGAAGAAAGATCGTCGTGAAATAGACGATTTACAGGCTTCTGAATGGTGGGACAAAGACGATGAATAGGACAAAAAACATTTCATTTCTTCGGTAATTATTTGCAGCCAATCCGCCTCGTCTGTCAATTATGGGAATTTATTTGAATGATGGCAGCAAACTGTGCACGTAAAAATTCTTCGCTTCCTACGATGAAATATTTGTGACCAAAAATAGGATGCAAAATTTAGGCTATATACAAGAATAATATGAAGATACATGCAATGATAGCGATGATTATCGGAGCTGCTGCGGTTACGGCTTCCTGTAATCGCAACGATGGAAATAAAAAAGAAGAAATGAAAGAAAAATTTGTTCTGGCAATTCATGGTGGAGCAGGGACAATTTTGAAAAAAAATATGACCGACTCGATGGAGCAGGCTTATAAAACTGTCTTAGAACAAGCTTTGAATGCCGGCTATAACCAATTGAAGGCGGGACATTCCAGTTTGGATGCGGTTGAACACGCTATTCATGTGATGGAAGATTCTCCTTTGTTTAATGCCGGAAAGGGAGCTGTATTTACAAACGCGGGAAGAAATGAATTGGATGCCTCTATCATGGAAGGTAAAACACTGGCTGCGGGTGCAGTTGCTGGGGTTACAACCATTAGAAATCCCATTTCTGCAGCGCGTGCGGTGATGGAAAAATCCGAACATGTGATGATGGTAGGCAAAGGAGCGGAAGAATTCGCCAAAGAAGTCGGGTTGCAACTTGTGGATCCATCTTACTTTTGGACTAAAACACGCTGGGATGCCTTGCAAAAAATTAAAAAAGGCGACAGTACCAAAACACAGCTGGATCACGATCAAAAGCAGAGCTCACGTTTAGGAACCCTTAACAAGGATTATAAATTTGGAACGGTAGGGTGTGTAGCATTGGATAATCAGGGGAATTTAGCTGCAGGGACCTCGACCGGAGGGATGACCAACAAAAAATTTGGCCGCGTAGGCGATTCACCAATTATTGGTGCTGGAACTTATGCGAATAATGCGACCTGTGCGGTTTCCTGTACCGGATGGGGCGAATTCTATATACGTAATGTAGCAGCATACTCTGTTTCGGCCTTAATGGAATATAAAAACGATAACGTATGGCAAGCCGGCCAAGAAGTCATTGATCGAATCGGAAAGATGGGCGGGGATGGTGGAATGATCGTCATGGACAAACAGGGACATGTCGCTATGCCGTTTAATACAGAAGGTATGTATAGAGGGACCGTAACCAAAGATGGCAAGGTAAAAGTAGAGATTTATAAATAATCAAACAGATACAGCTCAGCTCCCGTCAAATAATTGTGACTTTACAGATGCCATCCACGCTAACCGAAGAGTCTGCGGAAGATATAGGTATGAAGGGACAATGACTGTCATTCGACAGAATACGGTAAAAGTGGTTGGGGAATCCCAAGTCATCGTTGCCAAAAATTCATGTGAATTAAGGAAAAAATCCAAAGGAATGATGACTTGGGATAATCTCACACGGAGCGCCTATGATGAGGGCAAAGTGTTTAAGATCAAATAACTATAGGTATTTTTCAATTTCGTCAAACTGGATATCCCCATGTGAAGCATTGTAAAGACTATTTTTACCTTCGACAATAAGTATCTGCGGGGATTGATGCTCGATATTCCAGCGTTGTGCAATTTCATTGGAAAGCGCACGATAGCGCAACAGGTCTAAAAGATAAATTGAATAGTCCTGATCAGCAGTATTTGACATCCGTTCCAAGCTGCGTTTTGCCATATTACTGATGCCACAAGTCGTACTGTGCTTGAATATGGCGGAAACTTTATCTGATTGATAAAGCTCCTGTAATTGTTCTTCTGTATTTAATTCTATCCAATTGATCATAATTATAATTCTTTAAATTTCTTTTGCTCGACTTGTACAAAGGAAGAAATCGAAGAGAATACGCAGGTTCTCTTGTCGTTGCTTGCAGCGCTAAATAAACTAGGCAGACGTATCCCATCTCCTATTTCTTTGTATTTGCCAACCTCATAACTGATTTTTTCTGATTTATCAGTGTATTCATAGCGTGTAATTTCGCCCGTATTTTGATCGATATAGATTAAGCCGTCCAGTTTCGAGCCGAGAACTGGGCCTGATGAGGTAATACTTGCGATGGTGAGTTTTTGTCCACCAATAAATCGTTCTTCCTGAATTTTAAACTGCACACTTCTCTGCTCTATTAGCGTCGGTAGCAGAAGCAGATTTAGATCCGCAAAAAGTTGATTTTTTATGGATTTCTTTATTTCCTGTCCGTCAGTAGCTACATTGCCGGCAATAAAAAGTTTATCGGCGCTACTTCCTTTAAAATTGAATAAATAGGTTACCTGATCAGAACCACTGAACCCGTCGAATCTACATTCTCCCGTGGTTCGGTTAAAAAGGAATTTACGTTCTTCATTGGATAACTCTTCGGATACTGTATTTCCTTTCGCGGAAAAGGCGAGATACTGTAGGGAGTCCCATTTGCCTTGGCCACCGATACTACGCCAGATTTGTTTGTTCAGACTATCATTCTGGGCGGATAAATGTCCGAAACCGAAGAACGATAACATCAATACTAAAAGTATGTTCGATAATGTTTTCATAATCATATCTAAAAAATAAAAATCGATTAATAAGATATTATCATACTTTATTAATCGATTTATTTAAAATAAAAGTATTCGTGCGTTGCTATGTTTTGGCCCAGAATACTTTTTCATGATTAAATAATAGACAAAATTGATACCAAACTAGAATTTTTTAGCAATGGCAGCCATTTGTATTGCTGTAATAGCAGCTTCTTCTCCTTTATTGCCATGTTTACCACCAGCGCGATCCAAAGCTTGTTGAAGGTTATCCGTTGTTAGTACGCCAAAGATAACAGGTTTGTTATATTTTAGTCCTACATTTGACACGCCATTTGCAACCGCATGGCAGATAAAATCAAAATGTCTGGTTTCTCCCTGGATGACACAACCCAAACAGATGACAGCATCAAAGCTTTGATTTCTCAATGCCAGATCTGCTCCGGAAGTCAGCTCGAAGCTCCCAGGCACTTCAATGATGTCGATATTACCTTCTTTTGCGCCATGTTTTTCTAAACCTGAGATTGCGCCGTTCAATAATGCACCAGTAATTTCTGCATTCCACTGTGCAACTACAATTGCAAATTTGAATGGACTTGCATCCGCAACTTGGATATGCGAAAAGTCTGATAGATTTTTAATGCTACTTGCCATAATAGATGCAAAGATAATGAATTTAGATGGTCACAAAAAAAGAGGCTATCAAATAGCCTCTTTTTTTGTGTATTTATGATTTCTTATAAATGTGCTTGTACTCTACCCAATAGACCATCGATAGTAGAAGCCTCTTGGCTTTCCGGAAAATCTGTTTTGATCTTTTTGTAAGCTGTTTCAGCACTTTTGTAGTCGTTTTGTGCTTCATAAACAAGTCCTAATTTTTTTAAGAATAGTGGAGTTGTGTATGAGTTGCTTGATTTTTCAGATGCTTGTTTATAGTAATCAGCTGCTTTTTTGTAGTCTTTTAACTCTGAATAGGCATCACCTGTTAAACCGATAACCAGTGGGTCTAAGATTTGACTTCCTGTAGGTGAATATTTTTCCAATGCTTTTACAGCATCATCAAATTTTCCTTGACGTAGGTAAAGCCCACCTAAATATGCATTTGCAATATTTGCGGACTTTGTATTTGAATATTCTTCGGCAATTTGTTTAAAACCAAGGAATGATCCATCACCTGTAATCGCTTTATTCTGTAAAGAGTCAATTGTAACAAGCTGCTCGGCTTTATACATACGATTTGATGCTTCTTCTGCCCGCGGTTGCAAATACAATTTCTCGTATCCAAAGTAAAGCAATATCAATACAACGATACCACCTAAAATAAACGCAACGCTTTTTTGGTTATCTTGAAAAAAAGATCCTTTTGAAGGTTTTAAACCTTGATTTGTATTATTTGTATTTTTAGACATTACTAATCAGTAAAATATGGATTGCAAAAATACACTTTTCGAGCAAATTTGCAAGTGTTTTGGAAATTTTAAAGTGAATTAACTTTTGTTTTCGGACGCATTTGATAATTCGATTTCTTTATCCAATTGTTCGTAGATCGAGTTTTTGCTTTTAAATTCCGGAACGATAAGCTTCATCTGGTAAACAACCTCATTCTTATTTTGAGTGGCTAATCTTTCTTTTAATTCCGCTAATTTTAAACTGACAATGTTATAATTATTTTCGCGCACTTTGGCGATCATAATTTTCTCATGGTGTGTCGGAAGGGTGTTCTCGAGGTCGTTTAGCAACTCTTCATAGAGTTTTTCGCCTGGTCTTAAACCGGTAAACTTTATTTCGATATCTTCATTTGGCTTAAATCCGGAAAGACGGATCATCTTCTTGGCAAGCTCAACGATCTTCACCGATTTGCCCATGTCAAAAACAAAGATCTCTCCGCCTTGCCCCATTGCTCCAGCCTCAAGAACGAGTCGACAGGCTTCGGGTATAGTCATAAAATAACGTGTAATTTCAGGATGCGTTACTGTAACAGGCCCGCCTTTTTGGATCTGATCTCTAAATCGAGGAATAACAGAACCATTTGAGCCAAGAACATTTCCGAAACGCGTAGTAATAAATTTTGTACTGACTTTTCCAGTTGATAAACTCTCCAAATGATTGTTCAACGACTGTACATATATCTCCGCGATTCGTTTTGTTGCCCCCATAATATTTGTTGGATTAACGGCCTTGTCTGTTGAAACGAAAACAAATTTTTCGACCTGAAATTCCACAGCTAAATCGGCCAGATTTTTCGTGCCCATAACATTCGTTTGTACAGCTTCAAGCGGATGATTTTCCATCATAGGAACATGTTTGTAAGCTGCCGCATGATAGACATAATGTGGTTTGAATGTTTCAAAGAGCAAGCGCATTCTTTCTGTACTTCGGATATCCGCGATATAGGTATGGTATACCTGATTTGGAAATTCGTCCTGCAAATCCAGTTGTAAATTGTGCAATGGCGATTCTGCCTGATCACAAAGAATAATCATTTGCGGTTCATATTTTCCTAACTGAGAGGCAATTTCACTCCCGATGGAACCAGCAGCGCCGGTAACAAGAATTCTTTTTCCTTTTGTTTGGCTTAGGATATGATCGTCATTGATTTTGATTGGATCCCTTTCCAATAGGTCTTCAATTTTTATTTTTTGGATCTGATTAGGATTAAGATCCCCATTCATAATCTTTTTGACAGGAGGAAGGGTTAAGATACTAACATTCCTTTCCAAAGCAATATCCGTAATTTCATTTTTGCGCTCTGAGGGAATATTGTGTGATGCAATAATGACCTCTTCAACATTCAGGGTGTTGATCAGATGGTTAAATTTTTTAGATGAGTAAATTTTGGTGCCATCAATCACTTTGTTGATCTTCTGGTCGTTATCGTCCAGAAAACCGATGATCGCATTTTTCGATCTCAGATCGTGATCTAATGTTCTTTTTACAGCAATGCCGAGATCACCGGCGCCATAGATCAGGGTTTTCTTTCTGGTGCCATTGACCTTTTTAGTATAGAGAAAGAAAATTTTGATGATAGTTCGATATACGGTTAATATTAAAAATGAGAAGAGAGCAAAGAAAATAATTAATGCGGTAGGGATATTACGTTCAATTTCATTAGCCTGAATAATCAATTTGATGATTAAAAGCATGAAAACACTAAATATGATGGTGGATAATATCCGGATGGAGTCAATTGCACTTGTGTAACGAATGATCCCGGTATACATCTTGAACAGGTAAAAGGATAGGGAACAAACGCTTACAAATAAAATATACCTTATGCTGAAATCGATATCAAGGAGAAAATCGAAATTAAAATCGTAATAAATGATGTTTGCAAGGAGATAGGCAACAGAGACACTGAAAATATCCAATAAAAAAATGATCCACCTGGGTACTATACTGATTTTACTTAGCATCGTATTATATCTGATTAATTTAGACAAATGTAGATAATTTTGTTTCATTCCCATGGTCTTATATGCATTAATCTTTATACTGTCCAATGATTGCTGAAGGCTAACCAAAGATCGATGGCCTGCTGTTAAGGGCAGGCAGCGAGCAGTGATTCTAGCAATTTTATCTGCGTTTGATTAGATTGATTATTTATCGTAATTTTAACTAAAGTCAATTTAATAAAATGAATGAGTTAGGAAAGCTTGCGAGCCAGGCCATGATTTCTCCAAAAGAGATGCTTTTTGAGAAGAAAAAGAATGGAAAAAGTCTTTTTATTGGGATTCCAAAAGAAACTTCACTTCAGGAAAAGCGTATATGTTTAACACCATTGGCTGTGGCACTGTTGGTCGAAAACGGGCATGAGGTCTTAATTGAGACTGGAGCTGGAGCCGGGGCTAATTTTTTGGATCACCATTATAGTGAGCAAGGGGCCCGTATCGTGACGTCTAGAGAAGAAATATACCAGGCAGATTTAATCATTAAAGTTGGCAGTCCTACTGTATCTGAAGTCAAATTGATGAAAGAAAGGCAGGTGCTATTATCTTCTCAGCAACCGTCTTTAATGAATGTAGAGGTATTAAAGGCACTTATGCATAAGAAGATCACAGCAATTTCTTACGAATACTTACGCGATGAAGGTGGATGTTTGGCCGTGGTGAGGGCAATGAGTGAGATTGTCGGGGCGACGGCAACGTTGATCGCCGGAGAATATTTAAGTAATGCTTTCGGCGGAAAAGGACTCATGCTTGGCGGTGTCACCGGAGTCGCCTCTACTGAAGTTGTCATTATCGGAGCAGGAACAGTGGGGGAACAAGCTGCTCGTACTGCCTTGGCCCTGGGCGCACAAGTAAAAGTATTCGACAATTCAATTTATAAACTTCGACGTTTGCAAAATAACCTCGGAAGCAGGGTTTTCACTTCGGTCATTCAGCCTATCATTCTCAATAAAGCCGTAATCAGTTCAGATGTTGTTATTGGCGCATTGCGCGCACGCAATGGCCGTTCTGCTTGTGTGATTTCCGAAGAAACAGTGTCAAAGATGAAGCCGAACTCGGTTATTATTGATGTCAGTATTGATCAGGGGGGGAATTTTGAGACATCGGAAGTAACTTCACATGATAAGCCCGTTTTTCGAAAATTCGATGTCATTCATTATTGTGTCCCTAATATTGCGTCGCGGGTAGCTCGTACAGCAACTTATGCCATGAGTAATATTTTTACCTCGATCTTGTTGGATTTTGCCGAATTGGGTGGATTGAAAAATGCAATTTGGAAAAGCCCCGGGATAAGAAGTTCAATTTATCTTTATCAGGGCAACCTAACCAATGCCGATATGGCGTCCCGCTTTAATATGACCGCAAAAGATTTGGACTTATTGGTAGTTTCCTCGCTATAATGAAAGCCTAATACCATAAAATACAATACAGATGAAACTATCTTGAATTATTCGAAAAGAGTGAAACGAACGAAATGAGCTCATGGATGTCTTACAAAAATAATGAGTAAACGAACTCATGAATCACAAATATGGACGAGTAATCACATCGTGGGATAAATAACTCTGATAGCTTAACCATAACTGAAAAACCAAATTTAAAAGGATGAAAAAAATTCTTATGATCTTATGCGCTATAATTTCGCTTGCCAAAGCTCAGGAAGCGATTAATCTTTATCAGGATTCAATTCCAAATGCTACGGACAAAGCCCAAGCTTCTCTGGAAAAAAACAGACCGCAATTATTTATTTACACCCCGGATCAAAATATAGCTAAAAATATCGCCGTACTCGTTATTCCCGGAGGAGGATACGCGCATATTGCAATGGATCACGAAGGGCATGCGGTTGCCAAAGAACTTGTAAGCAATGGATATGCGGCCTATGTCTTGCAATATAGATTACCGTCCCCTAATATTATGCGGGATAAAAGTATCGGACCCCTACAAGACGCCCAACGTGCAATACAGCTGATCCGGGAATCAAATCCAAAGTTTAAAAAAGTTGGTGTTATTGGTTTTTCAGCTGGCGGGCATTTAGCATCAACACTGATGACTAAGTTTAAAAATGCTTACATCAGTAATCCAGCTCATATCTCATTGCGACCAGACTTTGCAGGATTGATATATCCTGTTATTTCGATGCAGAACGATGTGACGCATAAAGGTTCGAAAATCAATCTCCTTGGAGAAAATCCTTCCGAAGGACTAGTTCAATTGTTCTCTTCAGATCTACAGGTTTCACCTGAAGTCTGTCCTGCTTTCTTTGTGCATGCCAAAGATGATACTGCTGTTCCGATCGAAAACAGCTATAGAATGATGGCTGCATTGGATAAAGTCCATGTCCCAAATAAGCTTTATGTTTTTGATCAAGGTGGCCACGGCTTTGGATTAATTAATAAAACCTCGGAAAAAAAATGGTTTGATGCATTTCTATCCTGGTTGTCGGACTTACATTAATCGAAAGCGATCCAATTGGATATTGTTAGATCAACGGCTTGATTTTTCTCTGGGATTAACTGTGAGGTGCTGATACAATGCAGATCAACGATAGTATTGGAAATTACAAGTTCGTAATAGAAACCTCTGAATTTAATGTCTTTGACAAAGAAAGACGACGCTTCTGTGGGCGAAATAGAAATCCATTCTTGATGAATGGCAATGGACTTATCGCTTTGGATACCTAAATTTTGAGCTTTTTCGGGGCTGAGGATATTGCTTTTTGCCAATAATTGTGCCGTATAAGGATGTGATGGCTGACTATACAATAGGTGAGGATTATTCTGATCTAATATTTTTCCCGATTTCATGACAATAAGGTTGTCCGCCAGCGCGAGTACCTCTGTGGGGTCATGTGAAACGAGGATGATCGTAAGACCTGTTTCCTTAACGATATCTTTGATGTCTTGCTGCAACGTGTCTCGAAAGGATGCGTCAACTTGATTAAATGGTTCATCCATCAGCAATACTTCCGGTTCATTGATCAATGCGCGGCAGATGGCAACACGTTGTTTTTCTCCGCCACTGATGTCAGCAACTCTTTTCTTTGCCAGATGATCTATGCGCAGGCGTTGTAAAATTTCAGCGGTTTTATCCTGTTTCCGCTTGATATCCGTATTAGGTAGCTGTGAAGCAACGTTATCCCATACATTCGCATAGGTGTTTAGATCGTCAAACCCCTGCGACACCAGTTTCATGGCATCATGTCCCGGTATGAGCTTGTCTTTGCGGGTAGGCACTTGCCAGCCTTTATACCGGACGACACCGTTTGTCGGTTCCAACAGACCATAAATTAATCTAAGTAATGTACTCTTTCCGCTTCCTGACTCTCCAATAATAGCTGTTATTCTCCCACCTTCGATAGCAAAAGACGCATTTTCAACAGCAAACTGCATATTGTTTTCATGGAATGAAAAACTTAGATTTTCGGCATGAATTGGTGTTAATCCCGGTACGTGGGTATCGGAAGGGATATATTGACAAGAGGACGGATGAGCCATAATGGGGATGAAAGATAGTTTAACGGATAGAAATTTTACGTGTTGCCGCATCTAAGATGCTGATCTGTATTTCTTTTGCTTCTTCTGGTAGTAAATTTGGTATTTTCTCAGGCCATTCAATAAAACAGTACGCGCCTGAATAGAAATACTCCTCATAGCCAAAATCAAAGGCCTCCTGTTCATCTTTGATCCGATAAAAATCAAAATGATAGATTGGCCCATTGTCAGAGTCATACTCATTGACAATGGAGAAGGTGGGACTTGAAGTACTGTCTTTTACGCCCAGCTGTTCACATAAATATTTTATAAAGGTCGTTTTTCCTGCCCCCATTGGGCCATATAATAGAAAAATTCGATCCGTTGGAAAACTATTTAAAAGAGTTTGTGCCGCAGCAGAAAGATCAGCTGTTGTATTTACGATAATTTCCATGCTGCAAAATTACTATTTCGGCGAGTATGTCGCAAAGGGGATGATCATTTCTTCCAAGGATATTCCGCCATGTTGGAATGTCCCATTGAAGTAATTGACAAATTGATTGTAGTTGTTTGGATAAACAAAGTAAGAATCCTCTTTGGCAAATACATAGGTGGAGCTGACATGCAGCTTGGGTAACTGTGCCTCGTGCGGGTTCCTGATCGTAAACACATCTTTTTCAATGTAGTTTAGATTTTTTCCTTGTTTATAGCGGAGATTAGTGTTTGTATTTCTATCGCCAACGATTTTGCTTGGCTTTTTTACACGAATCGTTCCATGGTCTGTGGTGATAATAACCCGTACCTTTTTCTGTGAAAGCCATTTGAGCGCCTCTAGGAGGGGTGAATGTTCAAACCATGATAAGGTAAGCGATCGATATGCTGCTTCATCATTGGCCAATTCGCGGATCATGGAGCTATCTGTCCGGGCATGAGACAGCATATCCACAAAGTTGTAGACCAGGACATTGAGCTGATTGTGCATCATATTGCCAAGATTGTCCAAAACATCCCTCCCTTGTTCAAGTGTTAAAACTTTCGTGTAGGAATGTTTTATTGGTTTGCGGTACAACCTTTTGATCTGATCATCAAGGAATTTATCTTCATATAAATTCTTGCCACCTTCATCTTCATCATTTTGCCATAACTTCGGAAAACGTTTTTCCATTTCCAGCGGGGTTAAGCCACTGAAGATGGCATTTCTTGCATATTGCGTCGCTGTAGGCAGAATACTGAAATAATTGATTTCCTCCTCCAGTCTGAAGTAATCTGTAATTACTTCGTTGATGATTTTCCACTGATCATAACGTAAATTGTCTATCAAGACGAAAAAGGTGGATATTTCTTCCTCAAGTACTGGAAATACTTTCTTTTTAAACAATTGGTGGGATAAAATAGGTGCATTTTCAGGTCTACTGATCCAGTTGATATAATTGTTTTCGATAAACTTTGAAAACTGCATATTTGCCTCGGACTTTTGCATCGTCAGGATTTCATGCATGTTGTTGTCTTCGAGCTTCTCAAGAGATAATTCCCAGTAAACAAGTTTTTTGTATACTTCTGACCATTGGCTGAAATCCAGGTTGTCATTTAATATCATGCCCAGGTTGCGGAAATCTTGTTGATAGGCCATGGAAGTTTTCTCATTGACAATGCGTTTGTTTTCAGTGAGTTTTTTTATGGTCATCAAAATCTGTTTCGGATTTACCGGTTTGATGAGATAGTCATCTATTTTAGAACCGATCGCATCTTCCATGACGTGCTCTTCTTCATTTTTGGTGACGAGTACAATCGGAACTGTGGGGTTGATGGATTTGATGATCGCGAGTGTTTCGAGCCCGGTTAATCCCGGCATGTTTTCATCTAGAAATATTAAGTGAAAAAAACCATTTTTAAAGGCCTCAACCGCATCGTTTCCATTGTTGACCGTATCAACTTTATACCCCTTACTTTCTAAAAATAAAATATGAGGTTTTAGAAAGTCAATTTCGTCATCAGCCCAGAGAATATGTGTTTTTTGCATCTTGTTATATATGTCTACTATAAGAGAGGTTGATATGTTACTCAAATCGTAACAAAAGAAAAATACCTCGTTTATTGAATGGATTTCAATATCGTACTATTATAAGCAAATATCGTGCTTTAGATTTATTTTTAACATTTCTTAACGATGAACTAACTATCTTTGTTTTAAGTTTATATTAGTGATAACCATAAGTTTGTGTGTTACATAACTGGGTTTTCTATTTAATATGTTGAAAAGTAGCATTAATTTATCGCCGCATTGAACAAAAATAAAATCATTAATGATCCTGTATACGGGTTTGTTGCCATTCCTACAGGTTTGGTCTTTGACCTTGTACAGCATCCCTATTTTCAGCGACTTCGTTATGTCAAGCAGGTGAGTATGACACATTTGGTGTATCCGGGAGCTTTACATACACGGTTCCAGCATGCTATCGGAGCAATGCATCTGATGTCGATGGCCCTAGAAACCCTTCGGAGTAAAGGGATCGAGATTTCTGAACAAGAAGAAGAAGCTGTCTTAGCCGCGATTTTACTGCACGATATCGGGCATGGCCCGTTCTCGCATTCATTGGAACATAGTTTAATTGCAGGTGTTTCGCATGAATTGCTGTCTTCATTACTGATGGATCGCATGAATCAGGATCTGGACGGGAGACTAAGCCTGGCGATTGATATATTTAATAATAAATACGCACGAAAATTTCTCCATCAGCTTGTCTCCAGTCAATTGGATGTGGACCGTATGGACTATCTGAATAGAGATAGTTTTTTTACTGGCGTTTCTGAAGGGGTGATTTCATTTGACCGCATTATAAAGATGTTGAATGTGGTGAATGACGAGATTGTCGTTGAATACAAAGGGCTTTATTCGGTGGAAAAATTTCTTATCGCGCGCAGACTGATGTATTGGCAGGTTTATTTACACAAAACGGTAATAGGAGCAGAACAATTATTGATTAAAATTTTACAAAGAGCCAAATATTTAACAGCATCTGGGGTACAACTCTTTTCTACTCCAGCATTCCACTGGTTTTTGAGCCAAGAGATTGATCGTACAAATTTTATGGCAGACCCGTTGCATTTGGACTGGTTTACTCGTTTAGATGATACAGATATTATGTCAGCGATAAAAACATGGGAACTGCACGAAGACAAAATTTTAAGTAAAATGTGTCAGCGGATCATGAAAAGGGACTTGTACCGTTCAATCATGAGCAACAAACCCTTTTCTCCGGATTATATTGAACAGGTAAAAAACAGCGTGAGACAGTTTCTGGGTGTGAAGGAAGAGGATATTCATTATTATGTGTTTACGCAGGAAATTCATAATCGTGCATATGACCCTTCCAATGACCAAATCAAGATATTATTGAAGTCGGGCGAACTGGTTGATATTACTGAGGCGTCGGATCTTGGAAATTTAGAAGCATTATCAAAAAATGTGTCCAAATATGCATTATGTTATCCAAAAGAGGTCGGATATATTGCAATTCCTTCCATGGGATAGTTATTTTTTAATAAAAAAACATAGATTTGTACCATGCAATTTACTGCTCAACAAATAGGGACATTATTAGAAGGAAGGATTGAAGGGAATCCAGAAGTTACTGTAGGTAACCTTGCCAAAATTGAGGAAGGTAAAAAAGGCGATCTTTCTTTTTTGTCAAATCCAAAATATGAGCATTTTATTTATACGACTGATGCTTCGATAGTCATTGTAAATGAAGATTTGCAATTGATGCAAGCAACCAAACCCACACTGACGATTATTCGTGTTAAGAACGCCTATGCAGCTTTTTCTACCATATTGAATATGTATAATGAGTTTCGTCTTGACAAAAGTGGACGCGAAGAACCTTGTTTTATACATCCTGAGGCGACAATAGGAGCCGGGGGCTACATTGGAGCTTTTGCGTATATCGGTAAGGGTGCTAAGATCGGAGATCATGTTAAGATTTATCCCCAGGTTTTTATTGGCGATAAGGTCACAATTGATGACAATACGACGCTTTACCCCGGCGTTAAGATTTATCATGACTGTAAGGTAGGGAAGAATGTTGTTGTGCATTCAGGTGTAGTGATTGGTTCGGATGGTTTTGGTTTTGCTCCGCAGGAAGATGGTTCTTATAAGAAAGTTCCACAGATAGGCTATGTGCAGATCGAGGATAATGTTGAGATCGGCGCAAATACGGTGATCGATAGAGCTACAATGGGAGCAACTATTGTGCGTGAGGGTGTCAAATTGGACAATTTGATTCAAATTGCACATAATGTTGATATCGGTAAAAATACTGTAATAGCTGCGCAAACAGGTATTTCTGGAAGTTCAAAAATTGGAGAGCGTGTGGTATTGGGTGGACAGGTTGGTGTTGTAGGCCATATCGTTGTGGCTAAAGGCTCTCAGATACAGGCTCAATCAGGCGTTAACAGATCAATAAAAGACGAAGGGAAAAAATGGGGTGGAACACCAGTAATGCCTTATCAGCCGCAGTTACGATCAAACGTGATATTTGCGCGCTTACCTGAGTTGGAGAAACGTATCCAGGAGCTGGAGAAATTAATAGAATCGAAGTTAAAATAATCTTTTTTCATTGAAATAAACTGTTATTTAATTGTAATGAAGCTATCATGAGCAGTCCTAGCTTGCTGCTATTTCGATATAATATTATAATCTCATGATGGTTTTGTCAAAAGAAGTTTTGATTTAAAAATATGTTATTAGAAATGAATGTGAAACAGAGAACCATCAAAAACGAGGTTGAAATTTCGGGGGTAGGTCTTCATACAGGAAAAATTGTATCGATGACAATCAAACCAGCTCCGGAAAATCACTGGTTTAAGTTCAGACGTGTAGATTTAGACGGTCAGCCAGAGATATTGGTTGATGCAGATAATGTCACAGACACTTCCAGGGGAACCACGATTTCTCAAAATGGAGCAAGTGTTAGTACAATAGAGCATTTAATGGCATCATTAATTGGTTTACAAATCGACAATGTCCTGATTGATATTGATGGTCCTGAAATTCCGATATTGGATGGTAGTTCGGCAATTTTCGTGAAACTGTTGGAAGAAGCAGGGTTTGAAGAACAGGAAGCAGATAGAGATTACTATGAAATCTCCAATAATATTCATTATGCAGAGCCTGATCGTAAAGTTGAGATCTTGGGTATGCCGATGGATGGTTATCGTCTGACTTGTATGATTGATTTCAATTCACCTGTTTTGGGCAGTCAACATGCTGCGATTACGTCAATAGAAGATTTTAAAGCTGAAATCGCATCTTCACGTACCTTTTGTTTCCTACATGAACTGGAGATGCTGGTCGATCACGGGTTGATTAAAGGGGGAGATCTAAGCAATGCGATTGTCATTGTAGATAAAGAAACTTCTCCGGAGGAGTTGCGAAAACTGGCTCATCTTTTCCATAAAGAAACTGTTGCTGTAGCAAAAGAAGGTATTCTGAATAATAATCAATTGCGTCATCAGAACGAACCAGCGAGACATAAGCTGTTGGATATGGTTGGTGATCTGGCGCTAGTGGGCAGGCCTTTGAAAGGTCATATTATGGCCGCTCGTCCTGGACATGCTGCGAATGTTGCCTTTGCAAAGAAAATCAAAGAGCAGATTAAAAAAGATAAAACACGCAAAAAGATAAAGGTTTACGATCCTAATATGCCCGCATTGTATGATACGGTGGAAATCATGAAAATTCTTCCGCATCGTCAACCAATGCTCATGGTCGATAAAATTTTAGAACTAACGGAAACCCATGTGGTAGGGTTAAAGAATGTGACCATGAATGAAGATTTGTTTATGGGACATTTCCCCGGAGCACCACTATTCCCGGGCGTATTACAAGTAGAAGCGATGGCGCAGACTGGTGGTATCTTGGTCTTAAAGACTGTTCCAGATCCTGAAAACTGGTTAACCTTATTTCTCAAAATCGAGAATGCACGCTTTAAAGCACAAGTAACCCCAGGAGACTCTGTTATTTTTAGATGTGATCTGATGGAACCGATCCGGAGGGGCATCGCTAAAATGAAAGGTGTGGCCATGGTGGGAGAGAAAATTGTCTGTGAGGCTGAACTTATGGCACAGATCGTAAGAGTAAATAACAACTAAAGAAGTATAGATGATACAGCCATTAGCTTATATTCATCCAGAAGCAAAGATTGCTAAAAATGTGGTCATTGAACCATTTGTAACCATTTACAAAGACGTTGTCATTGGAGAGGGGACTTGGATTGGCTCAAATGTGACCATTATGGATGGAGCTCGAATTGGAAAGAACTGTAAGATATATCCCGGTGCCGTAATTTCTGGTGAACCTCAAGACTTAAAATTTGATGGTGAGATTACAACAGCAGAAATTGGTGATAATACAACGATCCGTGAATGTGTGACAATTAATCGAGGAACGAAGGATCGTTATAAAACTGTCATTGGAAAGAATTGTTTGATTCAGGCCTACAGCCACGTTGCACATGACTGTGAAGTGGGTGATAATTGTGTTTTTTCAAATAACAGTACCCTTGCCGGACATATCACCGTCGGAGATTATGTTGTTTTAGCAGGAATGGTAGCAGTACATCAATTTGTGAAAATTGGTTCGCATGCATTTGTCACAGGAGGTTCTTTGGTGCGTAAAGATATTCCACCGTTTGTAAAAGCAGCCCGTGAGCCAATTTCATATGCCGGAATTAACTCCGTAGGATTGCGTAGAAGAGGGTTTTCAGAAGAGCAGATCGCCGAAATTCAAAACCTTTACCGCATTCTATTTGTTCAAAACCGCAATTTAGCGAAAGCAATAGAAATTATTGAAGCTGAATATCAGGCTACTGAAATCCGTGATGAAATTTTGGATTTCATCCGCAATTCGGGTAGAGGTATCATGAAAGGATTCAACAATAGAGCGATGTAATCGCATTACCCAACCGCATAGCTTTGGAAATAACGTTAAAGGATATAGGTCGAAGATATAACCGCGAATGGATTTTCAGACATATTAATTATCGTTTTGAATCCGGTAAGAGCTATGCTGTCCTCGGACAGAATGGTTCCGGAAAATCGACCTTATTAAAGGTGCTTTCCGGCAGTCTGTCATCTTCCGAAGGCGAATTGATTTATACAGATGGAGAGCGCATCATCGGTATCGATCAGATTTACAAGCAGCTATCTATCGCCGCACCCTATGTCGAATTGATCGAAGAGTTTACCTTGCGTGAGCTATTCGATTTTCACTTTCAGTTTAAACCTTATCTCCAAGGATTCGATAAAGAAAGTGTTTTGAATCTGTTGGGGTTGGAAAATGCCTTAGATAAAGAAATAAAATATTTTTCATCGGGTATGCGTCAACGGGTTAAATTAGTTTTGGCCTGCTGCTCGAATACAGATCTGGTATTATTGGATGAGCCTACAAGTAATCTAGATATAGCAGGAGAGGAATGGTATCTGGATTTAATAGACCGTACCAAGCGGGATTTTAGAATGCTTATTATCTGTTCAAATCAAAAAAAAGAATACGAATTCTGTGACGAAAAGATTTCTATTATCGACTTCAAAAAGTAGCGAATGAAATTTTAATAAAACAATTAGTTTTTGTATTTTTGACGACTCAATAATGAGATAACCGTTTAAAGTTCAATTCAAAGAATGGCTAAGGCATCAGAGGTAAAATCAGGAAATATTTTAAGATTTAATGGGGAGTTGGTCTCCGTAGAAGAATATATACACCGTACGCCAGGTAATTTGCGCGCTTTTTATCAAGCAAGAATGCGTAATGTGAAGACTGGTAAATTAGTAGAATATCGTTTTAGAGTGGACGAGAGTGTGGAGATTGCACGTGTTGAAACGAATGATTACCAATACTTATACGAAGATGGCGAGTTTTTCGTCGTAATGGATAATAATACGTATGAGCAATTTAATATTCCTAAATTTTTATTTGGTGATTCAGCGCGTTTCTTAAAAGAAGGAATGACTGTGATTATTGCATTTGAAAGTGATGAGCCTATTATGGCAGAGGCACCTAAAAGTGTTGAATTGGAAATTACGTATACAGAACCTGCTGTAAAGGGAGATACATCTACGAATGCATTGAAAAAAGCTACTGTAGAAACGGGAGTAGAGATTATGGTTCCTCTATTCATTAACCAAGGAGAGAAAGTAAGAGTCGATACGCAAACAGGTAATTATATCGAACGCGTAAAGTAATATAAGATTTTAGGTTTAGGTTGATTATTCGGTCTTGATAGCGCTCGCTACAAGGCCGTTTTTTTTACTGTTTGTCCTTTTGTCAACTATTGCCAATACGAAAGAAATCTATTTTGTCCATTGTTATCCCGCGAAATGATGTTATAAAGATATATCTTTAAGCATGAAATCTAAAAAGGAATTAAGACAGGAATTTAAGTTAAAAAGATGCCAGCTTTCTAGGGAAGAAGAGGAGCGTCTCAATCGCGATTTACTGCTCCAATTTCAGATGATAGATCTAGCGGCAGTTAAATTTATGCATGTTTTTCTTCCAATTGAAAAATATCATGAACCAGATACCTATTCCATCATTAACTATGTGAAGGAATTTTTTCCGAAGGTTGTTCTCGTTGTCTCACGATCGAATTTTGCCGACTATTCCATGCAACATTATATCCTTGATGAGCGAACTGTGTTTGAAACAAATGAATGGGGTATTCCAGAACCTGTTTCAGGGACAGCAGTACTGCCAGCGGCCATTGATTTTATCCTAGTTCCTTTATTGGTGTTTGATGTTGATGGCCATAGAGTCGGTTATGGAAAAGGATTTTACGATCGGTTTTTTGCACTTTGTGCGCCAGAAATCCAACGTGTAGGACTATCTTTTTTTAATCCGATCGATCGGATAGCTGACCGAAATGAACACGATGTTCGACTGACTAAAGCGATTACACCCAATCGCATTTATAGTTTTTAATATTCTATATGCTTAATGCTGATTTTTGTTGATGTAGCAAACTAAAGTGTACTCCTTCCATGGTTTATTGTCTCTTCGAAGCCCATAATCCTGTTGGTCAGAAATAATACGATGAGCAAAGGGCATTTCTCATTTTATTTCCTGCTGATTTTATTATATACTGATTTAATTAAAATTATTTTTTATTTTTAATGTGAAATTCGACCTCGATGACAGTATGCTGAGATTTTTTATTGTACTTTTTTCTATAACGATAATTTCCGGTCGTGCTGTCTTTGGAATGGATATGATGGATTCTAATTCCTCGATGGAGGAAAAGAATTTTTATGAGACAATTATCCGTGAATCACAGAAGTACCATGCTTCAAGTGCGGCGTTGAGCAGATACCTAACTCCCTATTTCAATCAGGCTATTCGGAAAAATGACAATGCGTTGCTTGCCATTTATTATTGTTTGTTAGCGGATCAATCTTTTGACAGTGAAGGCGGAAGAAATAGTTTTAGTGACAAATACTACCTAAAAGCTCTGGATCTGGAAAAGAACTATAATTATCAAAATGTCAGCGCATGGGTGAAGGTCATGTACGGTTTTTATCTGTATAGGTGCTTAAAAGCGTCAGAGGCCCTTCCTTTACTCTTAGAGGGCGAAAAAGGATTGGAGGAGATACCCAAGGATCTGGCGTTGGATCTAGCACATACTTATAAGAAGCTCGGCTATTTCTTTGGCACGCTCGGAGATTACAGCGCTGGAATTAAGTACTTGGAGCTTGGCAGACAGCAGGAGGGTATTTCTCCAAAATTTAAGGCGGAGATCTTGGACAACCTTGGCTTATTGACCTTAAAAAGTGGTGGGGATACCGTGGAGGCAATGAAAAATTTCGAGATTGCGCAGAATCTGGCGCTTTCTGAGAAAGATTCTCTTCGTTATGCAAAGACTTTGGGCAATCAGGCGCGGGTCTATGAAGGAAGGGGAGACTATCAAAAAGCCTTATCACTTTTAGAAAAAGATCTGGAAATTTCAAAATCCCTGGGGAATAATAAAAACACCATTTTTGCTTTAATGATGCGGATTCGGCTGCGTATTTCAATGGGTGCAAACCAAGAGGTCAAAAAAATGATCAGGGATACCGAGCAACTATTGGAAGGAACCGATGACAAAAAGACAATCCTCGAACTGGAAGAGCATAAGCTGAATCTTGCTATCCAAAATCATGACCTGAAGCAAGAGTTAAAAGCACGTCGGCGTATTGAACAACTCCAGGATTCATTGCGCTTCCTGGATGGTGATCCAGTTTTGTCCCAGTTGAAATTTATGGCTGACAGGCAGAAATATGCTGACAAGTTATCATTAGCCCAGGCACTCATCAAGAAAAAGCGTGCAGAGACAAGATTGTGGGTGATATTGAGCTTGTTTGTATTGGTGCTATTCTTCTTTATTTATAACGCATTTCGATACCGCTCACGGAAGCGTATGCGGGAATATGAATATCAGTTGCTTAATCTCAAATACACCAAAGCCGAATTGGACAAGGAGCTAATGAGTTCCAAGAACCAAATAGATGAGTATATGGTCTATCTCAGACGTAATAATGAACAAATCGATCTCCTTTCGTCTATGCTTGAAGAGCGGGGGGCGGCAAGTATCAAAGACCGGGATGAGCTTAAAATACTTTTGCAGTCTCATCTTATCACCGATGAGAAATGGCAGGAATTTAAGCTTTTGATTACTAGGGAATTCCCAAATTTACTGCAAGATATCCAAGCTAAATTTCCAGATCTTACTGAATCTAATCTGCGTGTGATTGTGCTGATGAAATTGGGACTAAATAATAGAGAAGTCGCCAATGTTTTGGGCGTTACCCCCGATGCGATCAAAAAATCAATGCAACGCCTGAAAAAGAAACTTGGTGCACAAGCAGGCATATTGATGGAATATATTTCGGATAAAGAACTTGTTTAGTCATTCATTCCGAAACAGCTTGATAAAACCTCCAATGGATCGCTGAAGAATAATTACTCCTTTATCAAGCTCTTTATAGTGTATTTCTGTTACTTTTTTGAATCAAGCAGCCCATCTGGTTTAGACAATATCGTACTCAATTAATTTAAGTTATACCTTTTTCTTTCCTGAAATGTTCGACCATTAGTGCCCTTTGCTGGGGACCAACTTCGTACCATGTTATTACCAACTTTGTACTGCAAGCAGATTGAGTGTACTTTGAATCCACCTTGAGTCCACCTTTTACAGTGCTTGCACTGTGCCTGCACGTTTTTTACAAGTTGGGAGGAGGGCGAACTTGGGCCGAACTTGTCCATAAGCTGTTTACAAGAAAGGGCGAAGAAAATTGCAAGACTTGCAATTGTTATTTAGCTTTAATGAAGGATCAATGATAATGGATTTATCAAATACCTCGCGGTTCTTTGTGTAGGTATGCTAACAAAGATAATCCGATTTTACCTAGATTTGTTTCGTCACAAACAAGGTGTAGCTTTTGCAAAAAGAGAAAGGATGTAGACAATCCAATTCACTACTGCCAAAAATATGACCGTCTCAGTTCCCTGGACGGTCATAATAAGTGTAGAGCTCAATGGGCTTCTATCTAATCCAACGGATTTTCTTTTAGATTTTTTTCCCATGCCCATGCGGAGGCCATCATCTCATCGATACCCAGTGCAGCTTTCCAGTGCAATTGATTGGCCGATTTCGTTACATCCCCATATACCTTGATGATATCACCATCCCGACGGGGGCCAATTTCATAATTCAATTTTTGACCAGAGGCTTTCTCAAATGCTTTGATGGCTTCAAGTACAGAGTAGCCGTTGCCGGTGCCTACATTGAATACGTCGTATTGGCCATTCGGATTTCCTTTTTCCAATAATTTGATTGCAGCGACGTGGGCTTTTGCTAAATCGACCACATGAATATAATCACGTACACAAGAACCATCAGGTGTATCATAATCGTCCCCAAATACCGTTAATTTTTCTCTTTTACCGATAGCCGTTTGCGTAATGAAAGGAAGTAAGTTTTGAGGTACACCATTCGGCAATTCGCCAATCAGGGCAGACTCATGCGCACCTACTGGATTGAAGTAACGTAGGGCGATAATGTTATAGTTATCGTACGCAGCGGCTGTTTCTTCAAGAATCTCTTCAGCAATCTGTTTTGTATTGCCATAAGGTGAAGTCGCTTTTTTTACAGGAGCGCTTTCATTAACAGGAAGAGTATCCGGTTCGCCGTATACTGTACAGCTTGAAGAGAATACAAAATTAATTGGTTTGTTCCGATAGGACTCCAGGATGTTGATCAGGGAGAAGAAATTATTGTGGTAGTATTTTAAAGGGTTTTGAACGGATTCGCCTACCGCTTTAGATGCCGCAAAATGAATAATCCCAGATATATCGCTGTTATTTTTTACAAATTCATTTACTTTATTGGCATCACAAAGATCGAATTGATGAAATTCGGGTTTAATACCAATGATCTTCTCGATCTGATCCAAGATCTTGATATTTGAATTGGAAAGATCATCAATGATTACAGGAGTATATCCTGCCTGATGTAGTTCGACAACGGTGTGAGAACCAATATAGCCTGTTCCGCCTGTGACTAATATTTTTTTGCTCATTATTTTTGATTATAGTATGTAAAGTCTTTATGTGATAAGGTTTCCAAAGGAACCTTTCTGTAAAAATCGATGGTTTTTTCTAAGCCTAATTTTCGATCTATTTTGGGCTGCCAATTTAATTTTGCCTTCGCCAGGCCAATATCCGGTTTCCGCTGTTTGGGATCGTCCACCGGCAGGGGTTTATGGCTGATCTTGCTGGAGCTGCCCGTTAGTTCGACAATCTCCTGTGCCAGCTGTAAGAGCGATATTTCATCGGGGTTGCCTATGTTTATCGGTTGTATACAATCAGAATGCAATAATCTATAGATCCCTTCGATCTGATCATCAATATAACAGAATGACCGCGTCTGTGAGCCATCACCAAACAGCGTAATGTCTTCGCCACGAATAGCTTGGGCTATAAAAGTAGGGATGGCACGACCGTCATTGAGGCGCATTCTCGAGCCGAAAGTATTGAATATTCTGACAATACGTGTATCAAGTCCATGGGCATTATGGTAGGCCATCGTAATGGCCTCCTGAAATCTTTTGGCTTCATCGTATACCCCTCTGGGGCCGACAGGATTGACATTGCCCCAATAATCTTCTGATTGTGGCGATACCAAGGGGTCGCCATAGACTTCTGAAGTGGATGCGACTAAGATCCGGGCCTGTTTGGCCCTTGCCAGACCAAGGAGATTGTGGGTGCCCAGTGAGCCAACTTTGAGGGTTTGAATCGGAATTTTAAGATAATCTACAGGACTTGCAGGAGAAGCGAAATGGAGAATGTAATCCAAATGTCCCGGAATATGGACAAACTTTGAAACATCGTGATGATAAAAATCGAAATTCTCCAGCTTGAACAAATGTGCGATATTCTGTAGGTCGCCCGTGATCAGGTTATCCATCCCGATAACATCGTAGTCTTCGGCAATAAAGCGATCGCAAAGGTGGGAACCAAGGAAGCCTGCTGCTCCAGTGATCAAAATCCGTTTGCGATGTTTATTTTCCACTCAATGCTTCCTTATTAATGAAATGGGTTTGATATCTTTGACTAAGATAAACATTATTTTAACAACATGCGTTTGCTTTATTCAATTGGAATCTTTCTTTATGGACTCTTACTGCGTATTTTGGCCCCTTTTCATGCCAAGGCGCGGCTCATGGTGACAGGACGAAAAGACTGGTATTCACGGATGAAACAAACGGTTGATTCCAGCCAAAAACATATCTGGTTTCACTTCGCTTCCCTAGGGGAATTTGAGCAGGGCAGACCTGTTTTGGAGGCCGTAAAAAATAATTATTTGGACCATAAAATAATTGTAACATTTTATTCACCTTCAGGCTACGAAATAAGAAAGAATACTAATCTGGCGGATCATGTTTTCTATTTACCTTATGACACGTCTCAGAATGCACGGCTGTTTTTAGACCTGATCAATCCTTCATTTGCAGTCTTCACAAAATATGAATATTGGTATTATTATTTTGAAGGCTTACACAGCAGGTCTATTCCATTATTTCTTGTTTCGGCGATTTTTAGACCGGAACAGATTTTCTTTCAGGCTTATGGTACTTTTTTTCTTAAGATTCTGGGTTTCGTAACTTATTTCTTTGTACAGAACGAGGAAAGTGTGCGTTTATTGAAAGAATATGGAATTCGGAATGCGGGATTGGCGGGTGACACACGTTTTGATCGTGTAATTGACTTACCTAAGAATCGGAAAGACATACCGTTAATAGCGGATTTTGTAGGTACTGCTCCTGTTTTGGTGGCAGGAAGCACCTGGCCTGAGGATGAGAAATTATTGAAAGAGCTATTCCAACGGTTTCAAGAATATAAGCTGATCTTAGCGCCGCACGAGATCGATGAGGGCCATATTGTCAGTATATTAAATCTATGGCCTGCAGCCCTTCGTTTTTCAAAAATGAAAGAATATGATACGGCTACTTTAACGGAAGGAAAGGTATTGATCATAGACAATATCGGCTTGCTGTCTTCTTTGTACGGTTATGGTCAGGTGGCCTATATCGGCGGTGGATTTGGTGTGGGGATACATAATACATTGGAAGCAGCGACTTATGGAATGCCGGTACTGTTTGGGCCTAATTTTAAGAAATTTCAGGAAGCGAAAGATCTGATTGAACAAGGGGGAGGTTTCTCCTTTTCTAACGGCGAGGGGCTTGCCGCTGTATTTGAACAATTGCAGGATCAATACAAACGCGTGGAAGCAGCGAAATCCGCACGCCAATATGTACAGCAGAAAGCAGGGGCGACACCCATTATCATGAAATACTTGAAGAATGCCAATTTATAAAAATATGAAGAAAGCTGCTCCAAAGGTAAAAGCAAACTAACCAAGCGGCGAAGAGCCAAAAAAGAGCCACTAAGCGTAGACCAGCGAAAGTAAAGAAAAATAGGGCTCCGTTGATTTTGGATACCCTATTTTATATTGAAAATTGGATTTTAATAGTACGTGTATCTTCTTACACCTGCAATATGCCGCGATAAACGCATGACCTGATGGGAATAGCCATACTCATTATCATACCATACGTACAGTACAATATTTTTGCCATCAGCCGAAACAATGGTTGCGGGGCCATCAACAACAGCGGCAGCTGTGGTACCTATAATATCGGTCGATACAAGCTCATCATTGCTGGAGAATTTAATCTGTTCGACAAGATTTCCTTCCAATGCACTCGTTTTTAAAATTGTGTTTATTTGTTCCAAAGATGTGGCTGAGGTCAGTTCTAAATTTAATATGGCTAACGATCCATTCGGTACTGGTACGCGGATGGCATTGGAGGTGAGCTTGCCAGTTAAAGTTGGGAGGACTTTTGAAACAGCACTTCCAGCGCCGGTTTCGGTAATGACCATATTAAGAGCTGCAGCACGACCTCTTCTGGATTTTTTATGCATATTATCCACCAGGTTTTGGTCATTTGTATAGGAATGTATGGTTTCTATATGACCTTTCAGGATACCTATTTTCTCTTCGAGAACGGCCAAAACTGGCGCAATAGCATTTGTGGTACAGGATGCCGCGGAAAAAATAGCCTGTTTTTCCAGATCTATCGTGCTTTCGTTTACACCGTAAACAATGTTGGGTACGCCTTTGCCAGGTGCCGTTAACAAGACTTGCGAAGCGCCTTTAGAAACTAAATGGCGTGCAAGTTCTTTTTCATCACGAAAGGCTCCTGTATTATCGATCACCAATGCATTATTGATACCGTATGTTGTATAATCAATATCTTCAGGTTGCTTAGCAGAGATAACGTTGACTGTGATACCATTAATAATCAGCGCATTTTTTTCAGGGTCTGTATACACTTCACCCTCAAATTCCCCATGTATAGAATCGCTTTTCAGAAGAGCAGCTCTTTTTAACAATGATTTGGCATCATTGGGGTCCCTGGTGACTATTGCCCGTAGCCGAAGTTGCTTGCCAGAACCCGATTTATTAATGAGTTCGCGTGCCAGTAGGCGACCAATACGACCGAAGCCATAGAGCACAACATCGCGGGGTGTTAATTCCTGCCATTCCGCGATTCCCTGTAATTCATTGAGAATAAAAGAAGACAAATCCTCCGAATTGATCTGTCGGTTGGTGACTTTAGCCGCAAGTTGACCAATATCAATTCGAGCAGGAGCTAAAGCTGATTTTTCCAGTACACGGGCAACAGCTAATAGATCAAATATGGTCATTGTATTGCCAGTAAGGATAGTAGTTTCGCGGAGGTGATTGAGAATCACGCTCACTTTTTCATCAACAAGCTGTTCTCTGAAAAGGATGAGTTCAACAGCCTGATTATACCACAGATTGCTAATGATTTGAATCAGTTCAACAGCTGCATTTTGCTGTTCTCTGTAACTTTTGATTTCTGCATCAAAAGAAGGTCTATGTAACATAATATTTTATAATAGATTATGTTGCAAACATAGGATAAACAGCGCTAAAAATTAGACTTGATTTTCATTTTCGTAATTATCAAAACAAAAACAGGGTATTTATTGTTGTTTTGGTAAATTTTTAGCTTTTTTTGTTGCTAATTTTCAATGATAAATAATTCGGACATGATATGATCGGCCATTAGTTTGCCAGTATCTGTTAATCTTAATTTGTTATCGTCTAAAATTAATTGCTGTTGTTCGAGAAATGGCAAGGCATCTTCCATTATTTTGCTCTTAACACTGTAGTCAAATTTCTTTTCTAGTTGTTCAAGATCAAGTCCCCACATCGTACGCAGTGAGGTCATGATACACTCATTAATCTGATCACGCACAGATAGATGCTCGATTTCCAGTGGAAGCTGGTTTGTTTGTATCGAGCCGATATACTTGGCGTTATTAGCGATATTCCAGGATCTGGAATGACCATTGAATGAATGGGCTGAAGGGCCGATTCCAAGATAATGCTTACCTTTCCAATAATTGGTGTTGTGGCGCGCATATAAACCATTTTTCGCGAAATTGGAAATTTCATATTGTTCATAGCCCGCCTTTTTCAATGTTTCGATCAGCAGGTCCATCTGATCGGCAGCCTGATCTGAATCAATAGCAGGACTCGTGCCCTTCTTAATGAAATGATCCAGTGCTGTTTTGGCTTCCACGGTCATGGAGTAAGAAGAGATATGGGGGACTGCAAAATCGATCAGTTGTTGCATATTGTAGCGCCATTTTTCATCGGTCAACAGGGGGTAGCCATAAATAAGATCACAGGTGATATTCTCAAATCCTGCATCCTGTACACGCATGATTGCTGCAGATGCTTCCTGTCTGGTGTGGGCCCGATTCATCCATTTCAGATCTTCCTCAAAAAAGGACTGTATCCCTATACTGAACCTATTTATGGGAGTTGATGACCTTAATGCATTTACTTTTGCAGCGTTCAGGTCATCTGGATTTGCTTCCAGTGTAATTTCGGCCTGGTTGCTTATGTCAAATTGTTTGGCAACAGCGTCAATAATCCTAGCGATTTCATCCGCTTCCAAGAGGGAGGGCGTCCCACCACCAAAATAGATGGACTCAACTTTTCGGTCTTCCAGATAAGAAGATCGAAGTTCGATTTCTCGCAACAGGGCATCGACCATTTCAGTTTTGTATTGCAGTGAAGTACTGAAATGAAAGTCACAATAATGACAAGCCTGTTTGCAAAATGGGATATGGATGTAAATCATGGACACAAATATACCAAGACCGGATTAACTTCGTCGCTTATTCACATTTTTTCTTCTTTGCGCCGATCGGTTTAATCCTACATTAGCTACAATTGACAAGCTAAATGGGCCATTGAATTTTTGGAATGACAGACTTTGGCTTTCTTGTGCTTCCTTTTATGGAAGTTCTTTTTTGAAAATAGTGTTTGGAATAATATATAAAGAACTTGGCAACAAGTGAGTTATTTTTTATCTTGTTGTCGAGATTTAAACCGCTGTATCAAAAGGCAGACACCAATTAAAAGTATGTTATATCATCAAAAATCAATCTTATGAAACGATCTTCCCGTCGCGACTTTCTGAAAAATGTTCTTGGTGCATCGAGTATGCTGCTGCTTTCGCAGCAAGGATTTGCTGTGGATAATCGGTATGAAGAAGCATTTATTGATAAGTTGCTCCCAGCACCAAAGGGCGGCGGATTCGCTATGGAAGATTATTGGATATGGGATCCTTCAGTGATTAAGGGCGAAGATGGTCGCTATCATATGTTTGCATCACGTTGGAGCAAAAAATATGGCTTTGGTAATTGGGTAACCAATTCCGAAGTTGTTCGCGCAATTTCCGATACCCCAGAAGGGCCCTATGAATTTGTCGAGGTGGTCTTGCCGGCTCGTGGAAAAAAGTATTTTGATGGTTGTACAACCCATAATCCGCGTATTGTTAAAAATGGCGACTATTATGTACTTTATTATTTTGGAAACAATTATGAAGAGCCTAATCCTAGTTATTCCGAGAATGTTTGGGAATCGGGGCTGGGTGAGAAAGCCTGGATGCATAAACGCATCGGAATGGCTTATTCAAAGTCGATATCAGGGCCTTGGAAGCGCGTAGATCAACCGATTTTGAATCCGAGGAAGGGCGAGTGGGATGCTTCCATTACGTCAAATCCTTCTCCAGTTGTTTTGCCCGATGGAAAAGTTTATCTGATCTATAAATCATCACCGTCGAACTCCCGCCCCCCCTTGTTATTAGGGGCAGCACAGGCTGATTCGTTCCTTGGGCCCTATCTTCGTTTATCCAATAAGCCTATTTTTTCATTCCATACCGATCAAAATCATGAGAATGATGTAGAGGATCCTTTCGTATGGCATAATGGCCGGCATTTTGAATTGATTATGAAAGACCGTTATGGTAAAATCTGTGGGGAAGAGGGGGGGGGCATCCATGCCTATTCGAAAGATGGAATCGATTGGCATCTGTCAAAGGCGGTCAAAGCCTATTCCAAGACGATCCGCTGGAATGATGGGACTGTCAGTCATCAAGCTAATTTTGAACGTCCATTTTTACTATTTGAAAACGGAAAACCGACACATCTTTTTGCGGCTACAGGAGATGGATCCGAGTCTTATCAGTTTGGACGGACCTGGAATATGGTGATTCCGTTGAAGGTATAATAAAAAGAGCTGTATCATATTTTTAATACGATACAGCTCTTATGATTTTTATGATCTCATCAATGGAACATCTTTACATTAATCTGCTGCGATGCTCATGTTTAAACAGTGCCCATGTTTCAACAGTTGAATTAGCGTGTCAGGTTATTGTTCGCTGATTCTATATCTGCAAGTCGGAGCGATGGATCTATTGTGACTGTTTTTGGAGCTTTATTGACTGAAATTTTATATTCAGGGTTGGTCCAGAACCAATCCATCAGTACCGTGCGTTTTATACCCTTGTATATCTCAAAATTTTCCTCGGGTTTTTCACCGCGCATTTCACGTAAAGGGATGTAAAATAGCTCTTTGCTTCCATCTTGATATTCTACAAGTATATCGAGTGGCATCGCAAAGTTTGATTTGTTGAGCAGCTGAATTTCTGAATCAGTTACGTGACCGATTGCATAATCAATTTGACGTGTGGTATTGATAAATAAATTGAAATACCACTTCAGGTTTATTCCTGATACTTCTTCGGCAACACGTTTGAAATCATTGGGTGTAGGATGTTTGAACTTCCAGATATCGTAGAATTTCAAAAAGGTTTTCTCTAGATTCTCCTGACCGATAATGTAGCCCAACTGTTCAGCTAGCACAGCTCCTTTATTATAAGCTTCGTTACTATAGCCATAATTTGTATTATAATAGTCCGCAAGTAGGCTCATTGGTTCTTCTTTGCCTGAAAGTGCCAGCTTATAATAAGCCCGGTAGGCATCGATCAGCGGATTTGATGCGATAGCGCCCCGTTTTTCAAAAAGATGCTGCATGGCCAATTCTTCAACATACGAAGTGAATCCTTCGTCAAACCATTCATCAACGGTTTCGTTGATCCCGAATAGATGCTGATACCAGGAGTGAGCAGATTCATGGAAGATAACACCAACAAGGCTTTTTAGATTACGCCCACCGGTAATCAATGTCGCAGTGCCATATTCCATGCCACCATCACCCCCCTGAATAATGGTATAAGTCGGCCAAGGATATTTACCGAATTTAGCACTACAGAAATCGAAAAACTCAGTTGATAGGCCGAGAGCTGTTTTCCAGTTTGATATAACTTCTTTGTCAGTAGGGAGATACACCGTGTAAACTTTTATGCCATTTTTGCTTGAGGCGGAATCTACCACGAATTTGGGATCTGCAGCCCAGACAAAATCATGGATGTTTTCGGCTTTGTAATGCCAGGTTGCTTTATCTTTATTGGTTTTTATTTTAGCTTTTGTCTGATAGCCTTTCACCTCATTTGGATTTTGAAGTACCCCCGAAGCACCGACAACATAGTTCTTGTTGAGGTGTATGGTGACGTCAAAGTTGCCGAAAGGTGCGATAAACTCACGGCCGATATATTCATCAAGGTGCCAGCCAAATTCATCAAACTGTGCCATCTTTGGATACCATTGTGCCATAGAAAGCGCCACTCCTTCTGCCGAATTGCGGCCTGACCTTCGGATTTGTTCAGGTACCTGTGCAGTCCATTCTATATTAAAATTTGCTGTTTCTCCGTCCTGGATCGCAGTTGGTAGGGAAACTTCTAATATTGTACCATCAATCTTATAGCTTGTATTGACCCCATTCATGCTGAGGCTTTTGATTTTTTGGTAACCGATCTGATTGGGTTGTAGCGTTTCAATACGGCTTTGCAATATTGGTTTTTCTTTGGTGCCAATATTTGATACCATCCTTTTATCTGGATCGCTGATATTTTTCAAGCGGTAATCCATCATTGATCCTGGTTGGAATGCATTAAAATATAAATGAAAATAGACTTTTTTTAAGGATTGGCCTGAATTGTTGCTATACTTCAAAGCCATTTTTCCATCATATTGATAAGCTTTTTCATCCACGTTGACATCCATTGTATAGTCAACCTTCTGCTGCCAGAATCCTTTTCTCTGGGCCTTTACTTCCTGTCCTCCAATATTTATGACACATATAAGTGCTAGAAAGGACAATATTTTGATTTTCATGTTCCAAACTTACAAAATTGTCTCAAGAAATGCCGATTAATCAGCCCGATCCAGATCAATGTCATCAAATCTTGACGAAAAGTGATTTTTTTATTAATAATTGGCTTGGTTTTGGTTAGGAAATTTATCTGTTGAGTTAACAAATATTACACATAAATTTATGGAAAATCTGTATTATAAGCCTTCTGGGAAGGTGCCTGCTTTCGCATTAATCGGTTCGCTTGTGTTAGGTATTGTAGGATCAATTATTTTGGCAATTGTCTATATCGCCTTACAATGGTTTATTCCGATTGTCTATTTCAATGTCTTTATCACACTTGGATTTGGAGCAGGATTGTTTTATCTGCTTAATTTTTGTTTCAAGCAATGGAAGCTTCGGAACAAAGGTGTTGCGATTATAATCACACTGATCGTTGCTATAGTTGGTTTTTATGCACAGTGGGCGCTGTTTGTTTCGTTGATGTATAATGCTGAAGGTACCATGGGTGGAGACACCTGGGTGAAATCTTCTTTTAGCCTGGAAGGCTTTAAGGCATTTTTTATGCACCCCTCTTTTATCTGGGAGGCGTTACAGGGCTTAAATGAGGTCGGTACATTTAGCTTGAAGAAATCAACTGTTTCAGGGGGGATGCTTTGGGCCGTATGGGGAATTGAAATGGCAATCATTCTGATTACACCTATTATTATGGCTTTTCGGGGTATTACCATTTATCCTTTTTCAGAGAAAGATGAAATCTGGATGAACAAGAGGATTTTGCCGGGAAGATTAAAATTTGTTGAGGACAAGGATGCTATGGCGAATACTTTGGCCAATCATGATTTTGCCTATGTCTACGATCATCTTTCCGATGAAGAAGAGCATTTTTCTTTTGCGACGGCAGAAGTGTACGAATCGGATACTGATGACCATCAATATCTGACCATCTATAATCATCAATTCGTGGAGAAGAAAGGGAAGATGGAGGAAAAGAAAGATGAGGTTATTGAATTCCTACGAATTAACAGGAATAGCTTATAGAAGTAGCTGAATGGCTGAGGTTATGTAAAAATAAAATAGCTCCGGGATTTATTTCCGGAGCTATTTTTTCAATAGGCTATTTAACTAAATGACCACCTTTTTCTTTCCAGTCATTGATGGAGGCACTATATATTTTAATGTCTTTAATGCCATTTTTAGCTAAGATCGAAGCTGCAATTGTCGCCCGGTCTCCAGATTGACAATGCAGGTATAATTCTTTTGTTCGATCAATTTTGTCCAGGTTGTTTTCAATCGTTCCCACAAAGAGATGTGTGGCATGTGGTAGATGTCCTGCTGTAAATTCGGATGTATTCCTAACATCTAGAATCTGAACATTCGGATTCTCCAGTACAGCATTCATCTCCTGGAACCCAATAAGCTGCTGTTGCTCCAAGGAAATTCCCAATTGAGGAATTGTTTCCATAGTAATATATCCGGCAACATGATCGAGGCCGATGCGCATTAGCTTGCGGGCAATCTCTTCCTTTTCGTTTTCATCCATGATCAGCACAAAAGGTTTTGTGTAATCCAAGATCCAGCCAGCCCAGGTATTGAATGTCCGATTATGCTGTATATTGATGCTGCCTGGAAGATAGCCTTTGGCGAAGTCAAATTTATGCCGTGTATCAATGATCGTTGTACCTGCCTGATATAGTTTGTTGAATTCTGCCGTTGAAAGTTTCGGGTACTGAGGCACGCTTGTTTGTAGTGGTCGCTTGATTTTGTTGAGCTTCTTCATCTGGGCAAAATAACGCGGTGGCTCAGGTTGTCCTTCTAAAAGTTCAGTTATAAAACCACTTTCATTATTTTGGTATTGCAGCGCCCAGTTGCGAATCCGCTCGTAGCCCACAGTCGAACTCGGCACAGCGCCCAGCGCTTTACCACATGCCGAACCTGCACCGTGTGCAGGCCAGACCTGAATGTAGTCTGGTAAGGTTAAAAAATGCTGTAGAGACTTAAACATCTGCTTCGCACCGACTTCCTTGGTCCCAATGAGGCCAGCGGCATTCTCCAAAAGATCTGGACGGCCAATGTCTCCAACAAATACAAAATCACCTGTAAATATCATCACCGGATCCATTGTTGCTGGCGTATCAATTAAAACAAAACTAAGACTCTCAGGCGTATGTCCAGGGGTATGGAGCACCTTAAAGATTAGATTTCCAAGATGGATCTGATCACCATCTTTTAATCCGATATGGGGAAACTCATATTGCCAATCTTCGCCCCCTTCGTCGGAAAGATAACATTGGGCGCCGGTTAGTTCGGCCAATTCCAATGTTCCGGAAAGATAATCAGCATGGATATGGGTTTCAGCAATATGTGTAATTTTTAAATTGTTTTTTGCTGCAATCGCTAAGTAAGTGTCGACATCTCTTTTGGGGTCAATTACCATGGCAACACCTTTGGCCTGACAGCCAATTAAATAACTTGAATGTGCTAAAGATGACTCAAAAATGTGTTGAAAAAACATAATATTTGATTTTTAGTGATTTACGAATTGAATGATTTCGAAAGTGAAAATTAGGATACCGATACTGATCAGGAAATAACCAAAAATCCCCTGTAGTCGTACCACCTCCAATTTGTCTTTCCATTTGGAACCAATCTGAAGACCTATTAAAGTGATTAATGTAAAAGTAAGCAATATCGGCCAATTCATGTGGTTCAAGAGTTGGTAGTTGGCGACCAGACCAAAGGAGGCGTTTAACCCAATGATAAATAGCGATGTCGCGATAGCCTGTTTTAATGGTATTCCCAAAAGCAGCACCAGCGAAGGTACAATAAGAAAGCCTCCTCCAGCACCAACAAGTCCTGTCATGACACCGACAAGCAGACCCGCGCTAACTATTTTGAGGACTTGACCAATATGCATGGTGACAGCTGATATTTCGACCTGTTTCCTTCTGCGGATCATTGCCAGTGCGGAAATCAGGATGACAATCGAAAACAGCAGCATAATAATGTGATTTCTGGAGACCGCTATTTCCGCAAGATAAAATTGCGTTGGTATGGCAGCCAACAGGTGGCGCTTGGTCAAGTAGACCGATAGTAAAGACGGAACCAAAAAGAAAGCCGTGGTTTTTAGATCTATTTTACCTCTGATCAGGGGTTTAATTGAGCCGATTATGGCCAGTATTCCAATGGAAAACAGGGAATAATCAAGGGCATATTGAGGCTCAATATGAAATAGGTACACGAAGATCGGTAGTGTTAAAATACTGCCACCACTCCCCATCAAACCCATTGATAGCCCAACCAATATCGCTAATAAAAAGCCAATTATAAATAGTAGTTCCATTTTTTGCTAAATCAAATGCTATTGTTATACCTACAGACTCATGATCGTCTATTCTCGGCTTAATGAGGCAGCTTGTGTCTAATTAAACCATAGATCCATGTCCCTAGGAGAGCGAAGATCAGTACAATGCCCAATGTCCAATAGCCTGAGCCGATTAATGCAAACATAGGTCCCGGACAGGCGCCTGACATTGCCCAGCCCAGTCCGAAAATGGTACCACCGACGAGATAGCGTGTGATACTTTTGTCTTTGGCCTGAAACGCGATCTGCATGCCATTGCTGTCTTTAATCTGTTTTCGTTTGATAATTTGGACAATGATAATCGCTGTTGCGAGTGCCGTACCGATCATGCCATACATGTGGAAAGAGCGGAACTGAAACATCTCATAAATGCGATACCATGAAGCTGCTTCTGATTTGAATAAAATGATCCCAAATAAGATCCCGATCAATATAAATTTTACTACTTTCATTTATGCGAAGATTAAAGGAAATAAGACGTGAACCATGATGATGCCACCTATAAAAAAGCCAATGACAGCAATTAAAGAGGGGAGCTGGAAATTGCTGAGTCCTGAGATGGCGTGTCCTGACGAGCAGCCTCCGGCATATCTTGTCCCGAAGCCAATCAATAGCCCGCCAATGCTCAGTATTAAAAACTGAAACCAAGAGCCGTTAAAAATAAAAATAGACTCGGGAAGATAGCCCTGTAGATGATCTATTATGCCTAGTTCCTTTAAATCAGCGACACTTTTTGCATTGATTTGCGCAGCGGAGCCGTCGCTTAAAAAGTAATGGGCAATGAATCCTCCAATGGCGGTTCCGAGTACCACAAGAAGGTTCCAGGATTGCGTCTTCCAGTCGAAGCGAAAAAAAGAGGACGATTTACCGGCACCTAATACCGTACACATCGTCCGCAGATTATTCGACATCCCGAAATCTTTTCCTTGTTTTAGCAATAAGTACATGACTAATGCAATTAAGGGCCCCGAAATATACCAAGGCCATGGTTGTTTGATGTATTCCAATAACATAGCTTGTTCTTAATTTATATGACAAAGGTACATACCGCTATTACAAAAAACGGTAACAAATGTTACCGTGGAATGTATGCTATTACATATCGTAATACTCAATATTAGCCTCTTTGAGTGCTTGGGTCAATAGGGGCAGATCATCTTCTTTCTGAAATAACTTATTACGCCAGGTACGAAAAGCGGAACCTTTGTTTCGGTTTATAATAATCAAATTGCCGCCGGAGCGTCTGAGATTTCGAATATGTGAAATGTTGCTCAACGGGAATTCAACTGTTTTTTTTGAATTGCTGACGGTGAGTGTATCTTCATCCAGCCGCCATGTGGAATCCAGCGTAGAACACTTGATCGCCAAATACAGTGCAAGGGGAACCATCAAAAGAGCGATGATGATCTTATAAATTTCTTGAATCGGAACTTTCGACATCCCTATCCCTATCAATAGAATCGAGGTCAATAGAATAAACATGTATTTCCCGCGATGCAATGTTGAAAGGTAGAATGTTTGTGGATTACTCTTCATACTTTTTTATAAACTTTCCTTTTGCATTAATATAGTAAAAATTCTCCAGGTCTTCGCTGACCAAGGCTAATCCATTTTCAAAGGGTTGTGCATTTTGGAATTTAAAAGGAATGACCACTTTGCCACTATAGTCGATATATCCATAGGTATTGTCTTTAAAAACCAATAATAATTTCTCGCCAGCAAAAGATAAATATTCCTGACCTGTAGGTAACAATTTTTTGCCGGATTTGTCAACTAACTGATAGGTTAGATTTTCGATAATCAGTGCCAGATTGTCTCGATACTCCGCAATAGTTTCATATTTCGCAGGAATTAATACGTTCCCTTTTAGATCGAGTACACCAGTAAGGTCACCTTCGTTATATAAGGCATGGCTTAAACTTGGGACGGAGATGAAATCATATTTGGCAGCGAGTAATAGTTTGCCATTGTTATCCAACAGACCATATTTCTGATCTTTCATAAATACCAATGGTGCACCTTCCGTATCTAAACTCAACGATTCGTATTGACAAGGGATAACTTCTTTTCCCTGTAAGTCGATTAGGCCAAACATTTGAGCTGCATCAGTGACGATAGCATAATCACCTACATACGCATAGATGGAAGCATATTTTGCTGGCGTGAGTTTATTGCCTAGGCTGTCCTGTACGCCAAAAAAGTCAGTATTGGGATCTTGATACCAAGATAAATGGTCATTTAGAGCTGAATCAGTGGAAGCTTCTTCTACTTCTCCTTCTTCATAACCTGCTGGAATTTCGAATAATGCCGTATCGTAAGGGACTTCTTCAACTTTCGTCGCTTGGATTCCCAGACCTTCGGCACCGATAGATAGTGCTGCTCCGGGTACCTTTTCTAGATAATCGTAGGTTCCCCAATATAATTTTGGTAAATTTTCCGCATACCAGACTGTGATTTCGGTTTGTTTATCTTTACTGCCTGCTAGATTAAATGTCGCTTTTTTGCAGGACAACCCTGCTATCATTTTCTTTTCATTCGGAATTAAGCTCATTTCAAAATCACTTGAGTAAGCGTAATCTCCACCTTCTGATGTTTCAATAAGCTTGCCGGTAGCAATATCCGTTGAAGTATATGTTTTGCTGTTTTCGTCGATCAGATAAGAAGTCTCGTCTTTGCTATTGCTGATCTGTATGGATTTTCCAAACAGCAAACTCTCTACACGCATTTGATCCTTACAAATATAGGCGTGCATCAATGCTTCTCCGTTTCCCGCCAAAATTTTGATAAATTCAGAAGCTGATGTATCTGTGCCAGTCTCGGGGTCGGCAAACTGATAGGTTATTTTAAAGACCTTTTGTTGAGCCAAACTGGTTTTAACAAAAACTAATGTGAAGAAGGCTATGCAAAGGAAAAAATGTTTCATTGGAAATATAAATTAAAATACGAAAGTATTGAAATTTGGCTGGTTTGTGAAATAATCTTTTGCCGATTGGTAAAAATCATGCAGAAATTTTGATATTATTGTATTCAAATGCCATCTTGTAAAATTAGGCTGTGATAGTAGACTGAAAAATAACAAGCATGTTTCCATCACCCTAAAAATATCATATAAAAGTCAAGAATGTTGTGAATTTTGTGGCTTTCAATAGCTTAGCGAAGACGATCAGTGATATTTTTGTATTTTACAAACCTTAAATTTACTTTTTAAACAATATCTGTGGAACTACTGCTTATAGAAGACGAACCGTCGGTCATATCCTTGATAGAAAGAGGACTAAAGGAAGAAGGCTATAACATTAGCATTGCAATGGATGGCTATACAGGTCTAAAAATGGCCGGATTAAATCATTATGACCTTATTTTGTTGGATGTGATGTTACCCGGCATGAATGGTCTTGATGTGTGTAAAAACATCCGGATGTCCAATAATGAAGTTCCGATTATTATCCTCACTGCATTGAACCAAACCGAAGATATTGTGGAAGCTTTTGAACGTGATGCAGATGATTACCTGACCAAACCGTTTCGCTTAGAAGAATTAAAGGCTCGTATAAATCGCTATAGCCGCAAATCCAAAACAGTGACCGAACAAAAGAACGTCTTGACATTTGATGATCTGCAATTGGATCGGGATAGCAAATCTGTTCAACGTGGAGAATCTCCGATCATACTTACAGCCACGGAATTCCGCTTATTGGAATTCTTGATGCTTAATCGTAATAAGGTATTGACACGTATAGATATACTAGAGGAAGTCTGGGGTATGGATGTCGATCTAAGCACCAATGTCGTGGATGTCTATGTCAATTATTTGCGTAAAAAAATTGACAAACAATTTGCCCGTAAACTGATCCATACGGTTATTGGTATGGGCTATGTCATCCGTCATGAAAATTAGGACCAAAATTGTACTTTTATTTTCTGTTATCAGCACGCTCCTGCTTGTTGTATTTGCCCTTTATGTCTCTTATTTTACCTACGATAGTCTACAGACTAAGTTTTTTCATCGGTTGGAAGAAAATGCAGTCATCGTCGGTGATCATATCGTCCACCAAAAGGAAGAAAACAAGGAACTTTATATCCAGGTAAAACGTAAATACCTCAAACAGCTTTCCGAAGGAACAGACCACTTGCTCCGTGTGGTGAAAGGAAGTGACAGTATTCGGTTTAAACCTAATCTACCGATGCCCATGAGCTTCTATAAAGAGGTTATCCAAAATGGCAGAGGTAGATATATGCATAACAAAACAGCATTTGTCGCGGTGTTCTTTAAAGACCATCTCCATCATGACAATCTTATCGTTGTGTCGGAAGGGATTGATGACTATGGGCACGAGGAGCAGCGTCAATTAGATCGTACCTTGATTACGGGTGGTTTTTTAGCTATTCTATTGATTGTCCTAATGTCTTTTTATTTTGCAGACCGACTGCTCAAGCCGATCAAGGATATCAACAGTGACTTGGGAAAAGTGGATATTGCCAATCTGGACCATAGACTGTCCAGTAAATTCAGTAATGCTAAGGACGAGTTGGGGGTATTGATTACAAACCTTAACTCCATGCTCAGTCGTTTGGATATTTCGGTACAGTCCCAGCAAAGCTTTATCGGTAATGCATCCCATTCATTAAAAACGCCTTTGACCATTATTGGTGGTGAAGCGGAACTTGCACGAAATCTGATTCCCAAAGAACATGAAGCCTACTATTCATTGGAGACGATCGCAAAGTACGCGGATAAGATGGAACTCATCATTAATAATCTGCTCCAATTATCCCGTATGGGCTTTAAGGGAGAGGTCGATAATAAAGTTGTCATCCGCATTGATGAATTGCTGTATGAAATTTATAAAGCTGAACGAAGCATCCATAAGGATTTTAGGTTGTCTTTTGATTTTACCCAGATCCCCGAAGATAGCGATGAATTAACAGTCCTTGCCAATCCTGATCTATTCTATATTGCCTTTAGCAATATCATCTCCAATGCATATAAATATGGTAATGGTGAGCAGGTCCAGGTCGCTATTAGCTGTGATGACCGAAATATTACAATTAAAGTATTTGATAAAGGGATCGGAATTCCGCAGAAAGATCAGCCCCATATTTTTACTTCGTTTTATCGCGCCTCCAATGTCGGGGATATCTATGGAAATGGCCTGGGGCTTGTTTTAGCCAAGAATATCTTTGATCTCCATGGTGCTGAGCTCAACCTTTATTCTGCAGAAGGGCAAGGTACCCAGGTTGTTGTCACGCTGCCTAAAATTGCTTTCTAATCTCATTTTAATCTCATCCTTATTCCATTTTTAATTTGCCGTGATATACTTGTACCAGAGATAGGTATATCATATGAAACCATCACGATTTATTCAAACCTATAAAGGAATAAATCTGATAGCTTCATCACCAACAAAAAGCAAGTTATACGGATGAAAAAAACACTTTCACTTATTACAACGTTGGGTTTGGGCATTGCGGCATTACATGCGCAGGAACAGGCTCCAACAGATTCCATTCCAGCAGAAAGAAATAGCTTATTATCCAGAAGTAGTTTATTGTCAAAAGAACCAGCTAGGGCAAAATCATTTCAATTGGATGTTTTGCTTCGTGCAGGTCTGCAGGCTGATAACAGCGATGGCTCCGGTCAGGCAAAAGCAAATTTGGACGATGCCCGCATCTTGATGAGCGGTGATTACAATGATCAGCTTTCGTATAAAGTACGTTTTCGTCTGAATAGATCATTTGCACCAACCAGTCAGGACAATGGATCAAGGGCATTGGATATGGCCTATATCAAATATAAGTTTGGAAAGGATCTGAAATGGTCCGTCACAGCGGGTAAGCAGAGTGCTATTGTGGGTAGCTACGAGTTTGAGAATAACCCTATTTACGAGTATAAATTCACGGATTATGTTGACCGTATCCTGAATTTATTTGTGGTAGGGGGAACATTGTCCTATGAAGTCAATCCTAATCATTCCTTACATGCACAAGTTTATAATACGACAAACGATAGTTTTATGGATTTGCATACCAAAAATGGTTTTGCAGTAGGTGATCTGGTGCGATCTGATGTGCCAATGGGTGCTTACTTTACCTGGGTAGGAGCCTTTATGGATAAAAAAATCAATACAAAATGGTCCTATAATATCTCCCAGTTTGCAAAGGGACATACCAATCATTCCATCTCTTTGGCGAACAAGTTTAAAACGCCGAAGCAAATGGTCTATTTAGATCTGCAATATTCTTATCTGGGTGTTGACCATGCCTTGATTGCATCATCGGCAATCAATGACTTTTATGGACGTACGGGGACAGGACGCGTTTTGGCAAAGGATGTCAATTACGCTTCGGCAATTGTACGGTATGATCAGTTTTTAAGTCCAAAATGGGAGGTAGCGCTGAAAGGTGGTTATGAGACTGCCGGATCGAGAGATGACGATCAGGTTGGCAAAAATTTCCGTCAAAACTGGACCTACTTTGCGACCCTGCAACATAAACCTTTTCATAATCAGGATTTGCGATTTTACCTTGGTTATGTAGGTAATACAGTGAACTACAAAGGGCATATGGATATGGGTAAAACTCAATATAACCGTGTTGCCTTTGGAGCATATTTTACAATTCCGGTCTTGTAATAATTCCTTTAACAAAATAACAAACAATTATTTTTTATGCGTTTAACACCAAGAGAAACAGAAAAGCTGCTATTGCATTTAGCAGGAGAACTGGCAGCAAAGCGACTCAAGCGCGGGGTGAAACTAAATTACCCTGAATGTATTGCCTATATCAGTGCCCAGATTATGGAGGAAGCAAGAGATGGTCGATCTGTTGCGGACTTAATGTCTTATGGTACGACCTTATTGAAAAGAAGCCAGGTGATGGAAGGTGTTCCTGAGATGATCCATGATGTGCAGATTGAGGTTACTTTTCCGGACGGTACTAAGTTGGTAACAGTTCATGATCCTATTCGTTAATAAATCTTAATCATATGATTCCAGGAGAATACATTTTAAAAAAAGAGGAAATCAAAGCTAACGTGGGGCGTAGAACCACTAGCCTTGTTGTAAAAAATGAAGGCGATAGACCGATTCAGGTGGGTTCGCACTATCATTTTTTTGAAGCGAACAAATTGCTTTCGTTTGACCGCGAAAAAGCATTTGGTATGCGCTTGAATATTCCTGCAAGTACGGCGGTACGGTTTGAACCAGGTGAACAGAAGTCTGTTGTACTGGTTGAATTTGGAGGAAGCAAAGAAATTCACGGTTTCAATGGATTGACTAATGGGAAGTTTACTGACCAAAATGTCAAATCAAAAGCTGTGGAGAAAATGAAAAAATTAAAATTCAGACAATCTAAATAATATAGAATGGGAGGATGGAATAGACGCGAATGGATTAAGGTTGTAGGACTCACGACATTGGGATCTACCGTTGGTCTACATGCGCTTGGTTTAGATAAACTAGGTTTAGACAAATCATCTGTTAAATATATTGATGGGGAGCTTTATATCCCTAGGGAAAAATATGCTGCTCTTTTTGGCCCGACCACGGGTGACAAGGTGCGTTTAGCTGATACGGAACTATTTATAGAAATTGAAAAAGATTTCAACGTATATGGCGAAGAAAATAAATTCGGTGGTGGTAAGACGATCCGTGATGGTATGGGGCAATCTGCCCGTGCCCTGCGTGATGAGGATGTTTTAGACTTCTGTATTACCAATGTGATCATTATTGACCACTGGGGTATTGTGAAAGCTGATGTTGGTATTAAGGATGGTAAAATTGTTGGTATCGGAAAAGCAGGTAACCCTGACGTACAGGATGGTGTAACCAAAGGAATGGTCATTGGAGCTTCGACAGAAGTGCACGGAGGTGCAGGTTATATCCTTACTGCTGGCGGTATCGATACACACATTCACTTTATCTCTCCACAGCAGATCGAGACCGCATTGTACTCAGGCGTAACTACATTTATCGGTGGTGGTGCCGGACCAGCAGATGGTACACTTGCGACAACTGTTACATCAGGTAAATGGTATATCGAGCGTATGTTTGAAGCGTTTGAAAATCTACCGATCAACGTTGGTTTCTTCGGTAAAGGTAACGTTTCGACAACCAAGCCGATTGAAGAGCAAATTGAAGCTGGTGCATTAGGGGTGAAAATCCATGAGGACTGGGGCGCTACGCCGGCGACTATCGATGCAGCGTTAAAAGTTGCTGATAAGTACGACGTACAGGTGGCTATACACACGGATACATTGAATGAAGCTGGTTTCTTGGAAGATACCGTTGCTGCAATCGACGGACGTGTTATCCACACATTCCATACAGAAGGAGCTGGTGGTGGGCACGCACCTGATATCATCAAAATTGCGATGTATCCAAACATTCTCCCTGCATCTACCAACCCGACAAAACCGTTTACAGTGAATACCGCAGAAGAGCATCTTGATATGTTAATGGTCTGCCATCACTTGGACAGAAATGTAAAAGAAGATGTTGCCTTTGCAGATTCTCGTATCCGTCCACAAACGATCGCTGCTGAAGATATTCTTCAGGATATGGGGGTATTCTCCATTATGAGTTCGGATAGTCAGGCGATGGGCCGTGTGGGCGAGGTGATCTCGCGTACATTCCAGACCGCACATAAAATGAAAATTCAGCGTGGACCTTTGGCTGAAGATAAGGGTAAAGACAATGACAACTTCCGCGTAAAACGTTATGTGTCCAAATTTACAATTAACCCTGCAAAAGCGCATGGTGTTGATAAATATATCGGATCTATTGAGACAGGTAAATATGCCGATCTGATCTTGTGGAAACCAGAGTTGTTTGGTGTGAAACCAGAGTTGATTATCAAAGGCGGTATGATCCTAGGTGCGAAAATGGGGGATGCGAATGCTTCTATCCCTACACCACAGCCGATCATCTACAGACCGATGTTTGGAAACTATGGTAAGGCAGTGTCAAAATTGTGTTTCAACTTCGTTTCAAAAATATCCATAGAGAATGGAAATATCCAGAAATTGAATTTATCACGTAAATGTTTGCCGGTAGAAGGTTGTCGTACAGTGATGAAAAAGGATATGGTACATAATCATGCCACGCCAAATATCGTGGTCAATCCCGAAACGTATGAAGTAACAGTAGATGGTGTTTTAGCTACTTGTGAGCCATTAAAAGAGCTTCCAATGGCACAACGTTACTTCCTGTTCTAATTCAGAATATATGATTTTAACAAGAGACATTAAAGGCAATATTTGGACAGACGGCAAAGAGCAGGATGCTGCTGAACTGGATTTTTTACAGCTTGAATGGTTTGATACCGAGCGACGTGTCATTCGGGGATTGACCGTTCAGGGCCGGGAGATCGGATTTAGAAATCTGGGTGAAGACCCCTTGTTCGATGGTGATATTCTGTTTGAAACAGCAGACCTCCGTATCGTTGTCCGAATATTGCCCTGTCCTTGTTTGGTCGTACGGCCCAAAAATAGAATGGATATGGCGAGAGTATGCCTAGAAATAGGCAATAAGCATATACCTGTTTTTATCAACGCAGCTCATGAAATCATAGCTGCTTACGAAAATCCGCTGTGGGAACAATTACAGAGGGCAGGATTTACACCAACGAAAGAGTCACGGGTAATCGAACGAACGCATACATTGCGCATACATCAGTATGCCGTAGTGCAAAATAAAATCACACTAGCAAAGGGGGGATAATATGAATCCATTGTTGACATTGATGCAGATCAATGATTCCGTTTTTCCGATTGGAGGATTCACACATTCCTATGGATTGGAAACCTATATAACCAAAGGTCTTGTACACGACTCGAAAACTGCTAAAGAGTATGCACAGACGTTATTGGAACATAGCTTCTATTACAACGATGCGGCCTTTTTTCATAAGACTTGGCAATTATGCGAAACAAAGGCGACAAAGAAAAAGGTAGCAGAATTAGACGCCTTGATCACAGCCTTTAAGGCGCCTTATGAAATTCGGGATGCAAGTAAAAAATTGGGTATACGCTTCCTGAAGCTGACTGAAAAATTGCAGCCGGTTAAACGTTGTTCAGCTTATTTAAAAGCAATAAATACACAAGAATTGCATGGGCATTACGCTATGGCATTTGCCATGTTTGCACATGCGCAAGGGATTAGCTATACAGATGCATTGAGCGCTTTTTATTATAATTCACTCAATGGTATTATGACCAACTGTGCGAAACTGGTCCCTATCAGTCAAATGGATGCACAACAGATTCTGTTTAAGTTGCAGCCATTAATCAATAAGTTGGTTACCGCGCAACCAGCGTTGGAAGAGGATTTAATCGGTAATTGTTGTATTGCACAAGATATCCGTTGTATGCAACATGAAAAGTTATATACACGTATCTATATATCCTAAAAGTAAGATTACTGCTATACTTAAAATTTATTTTATCAGTCCCCATCCCATCGGTGGAAAAAATAAATAAGGGACATGAATAAACAAATTGATACAGATGAAAAAGACGTCAAAAAGAAATTATGTAAAAATTGGTGTTGCCGGACCTGTTGGATCGGGCAAGACAGCATTAATCGAACGCTTGACACGTTCGATGTCCGCAGATTATAGCATCTGTGTTGTTACAAATGATATTTACACACGTGAAGATGCAATGTATCTACAGCAAAATTCGGCACTACCGGCAGAACGTATCATTGGCGTAGAGACTGGCGGATGCCCACATACCGCAATCCGTGAAGATGCATCGATGAATATTGAAGCTGTGGAGGAATTGGCTAACCGTTTTGAGGATGTTGAGCTGATTTTTGTTGAAAGTGGGGGGGATAATCTGACAGCAACATTCAGCCCGGATTTGGCGGATTTAACGATTTTTGTGCTTGATGTTGCCGAAGGTGAAAAAATGCCACGTAAAGGCGGACCCGGTATCACACGTTCAGACTTATTATTGATCAATAAAATTGATTTGGCACCTTACGTGCATGCGGATTTGGAAGTTATGCGTCAGGATACATTGCGTATGCGTGGAGAACGTCCTTTTATTTTTACGAATCTGATGACATTGGAAGGTTTGGAAGATGTAAAGAAATGGATCAGAGAATATGCTTTATTAGAACAAGTCGGCTAAAAACAAAGGGATATGGATAGTAAGATAGTAATAAATGTAGCCCAAGAGGACGGTAGAAGCAGGCTGAAAGAAAGCTACCATAATGCACCTTATAAATTGACCCATTATGGAGCAGCGAATCTCACTGATCATCTGGAAATGATTATTATGAGCGCATCGCCCGGCATTATGGATACAGATCATCTTCATATTGACGTCCATGTAAAGGAAAAGGCTCAATTAAAATTGTTCACGCAGTCCTTCAATAAATTGCACCCGATGAAAACCGGCGCAAGCCAGCATACAGATGTACAGGTTGCATCGGGGGCTATATTTCATTATATCCCGCATCCAGTTACACCTTTTAAGGATTCCATATTCAAAGCAACAAATCATATCCATCTGGCGGAAGATGCGGTTTTGATGTGGGGTGATATTATCAGTGTTGGACGGATCTATATGAAAGAAGCATTTGAATTTAATCGTTTGCATACACAGACGAAGATTTTCAGATCCGGAAAGCTGGCCTTCATCGACAATCAGCTGCTGCAACCCAAAAAGCAGCCCATCCAGAAGATGCTCTTCTTTGAAGGTTACACCCATCAAGCGACCTTTTTATTCTCCGCTAATTTTGCGCAGGAGTTAAAGAACGAACTTGATGAAATATTGACTGTAGAATATAATGACATCTCTTATGGATTTACACAGGCTTCATCAGATGTCGTTATTCTACGAGCGTTGGGTTCTGACGGTGAATTACTCTATGATTTTCTGCAGATGTTGGGGCAATTGTGCTGGGATTTTACCATGCATAAACTGTCGGAGTCAAAGGAAGTTCTCGAAAATGAAGGGGCTGAGTCTTCGCCATTTGTGACGGAAACGGTTTTGGCAGAATCGATTGCGACAGAGGAAGTTGTGACAGGCGCAGTTGTCGCTAAAAAGAAAAGTACAACCAGCCCGCGGAAAAAGAGGGTAGTCAAAAGTAAAACGGAGGAAGGACTGAAATATGCGTAAATCGAAAGAGCCTACCGAAATCCTCATTGAGTCCATTCCCAATTTTGAGCATGTTAAATTCAATCGTGAATCGGATATCTTGGATCTTTCCTACTTTGAAGTAAATAAACGTGTTATCCACCGCAAAACGCGTAAGGGTAATACGGTAAAGATACAAAGGGATGACAGCACGGCCTTACAGTCAGGGCAATGTATCTATCATAGCGAAGACCTGTTTATACAGGTCAATATCTTGCCCTGTCTTTGTGTACTGCTTGACAGTCAGGATCTTTCTATGGTCGGAGAATTCTGTTTTGATGTAGGTAACCGTCATTTGCCTGTGTATCTGAAAGCTGATGGACGTTTTGCTGTCTCCTATGACGGACGCCTGTATCAGGCATTAAAAGAAAAATATAATGGTTCCATTTCCTTGGAAAATGCCATTTTGGAACCGGACGAACAGATTACATCGCTTCGTAATGCGAAAAAATAAGAGGTTTGTATTCGAACCTCTGTTTCAGGTTTTGATTTGATAACGGGAGCCGATCTTTGTTTGTACGCTGCTTGAAAATGCTGAAAAATTGTGCATTTTTGTTGTTATGACATTTGGTGCGGAATTGCAGGGGTGGTATCAACAGCATAAGCGTGATTTACCATGGCGGGAAACAAGAGATGCCTATCAAATTTGGCTCTCTGAGATTATCCTGCAACAGACTCGAGTAGAACAAGGGCTGCCTTACTATTTACGATTCGTGGAACGGTTTGAGACAGTCGTTGACTTTGCTAACGCAGAGGAAGATGATATTTTACATCTTTGGCAGGGACTGGGTTATTATTCAAGGGGGCGAAATATGCATAAGGCTGCACGAATCGTCCGTGACGAATATAACGGCATTTTTCCTGTAGATTATAAGACCTTGCTAAAGCTTCCCGGTATAGGTGAATATACCGCTGCCGCAATATCATCCTTTGCCAATAATGAGGCGCAGGCAGTACTGGATGGGAATGTGTTCCGAGTGCTTTCTAGGTATTTTGGAATAGACACCGCGATCAATTCTACTGAGGGAAAGAAAATTTTTACAGCTATCGCTCAGGAGAATTTGGATCAGGACTATCCGGCATTATACAACCAGGCCATCATGGATTTCGGTGCTATTCATTGTAAGCCAAAGCAACCTTTATGTATTACTTGTATGTTTAATACATCCTGTTATGCGGTGCTACAGGGCGATGTCGATCGATTACCAGTTAAACTTAAAGCAAAGGCGAGTAAGGATCGGTATTTTAATTATTTTATCCTTAAATACGAAGCGCAAATTTTGATGTCAAAGCGGGGGGAAGGTGATGTCTGGCAGAATTTATACGAGTTTCCTCTGATCGAGTCTGATCGTACATTAACGATACCCGAGCTCCTTGGAGATGAGGAATTTGTCCGGTATTTCGGGGGAAATGTGGAAATCAAGCTTCTACAAAAACAAACTAAACATATTCTGAGCCATCAGAATATTTATGCGACATTCTTTGAAGTGCGGTTAGAGGGCGGTCTAAATCAAAAAAAATCCAATTGGGATTATGTATTTTTAAAAGATTTAGATAAATTAGCTAAACACAAGTTGATCTTCACCTTTTTGGAAAGATCCAATTTTTAACCATTTATGCTTTTAAATTATGTCAGGAGTTAACAAAGTTATTTTAGTGGGACATCTTGGAAAAGATCCCGAAATTCGATATTTAGAAGGCAATGTCTCCGTTGCCAGTTTCCCATTGGCAACTTCAGAAACGTATAACAAGGACGGAAAACGAGTAGAACAAACCGAGTGGCACAATATTGTCATGTGGCGCGGCTTGGCAGATGTGGCGGTAAAATACCTTACTAAGGGCAAGTTGGTCTATATCGAAGGTCGATTACGTACACGTACCTACGAAGATAAAGAGGGAATCCGACGCTATGCGACTGAAGTAGTTGCTGAGACTTTTACCCTTTTGGGACGGAAATCGGATTTTGAGCCTACTGGAGCTGCTAACACGGGGAATGTTGCAAGTACCCCAGCACAGAAAGCTGAGGATAAAGAAATCGAAGTTGATTTTACCGAAAACGATCAGGAGGATAATCCGCTTCCATTTTAATCGAACTTACAGGTAGCTTTGAATAGCAGAAGATTATTGTTTTATATATAATTATGGGCAAGGAGCAGATGAAAAATCTGCTCTTTTTGATTTACAGTATATTTTCCATTCCTTTTAACCGCAGTTTAAAAATAAGGTTCCTATTCAAAGCGTTGATTAGAAAGAACTTTATCCGTTGGGTCGTGCACCTCTATCTTCTTTACGGCTTCGCTTTTGGCGCATATCGGGAGATGGCAAAATTTCTTTTTGGCGGAAATTTTGGCTATGTTTGTCCTAATTATGTTGCAAGATAAAATTACGCAGTATACTGAAGAAATTAAGGCATTTGCGCCATCTTCTTCAGCCGATGTAGAAAATTTCAGATTGAAGTTTTTGGTTTCCAAAGGGATCGTGAAGAATCTTTTTGATGAATTCAAAACAGTTACTCCTGAAGAAAAACGTACTTTGGGAAAAGTACTGAATGAATTTAAGCAGTTGGCAGAAAATACCTTCAAGGAAGCACAGGAAAAATTTGGTTCCGGTGAGAAACAGAAATCCCAGCAAATCGAAGGTGATTTAACATTGCCTGGTAATGGATTTCAATTGGGATCCAGACATCCAATCTCGTTGGTACGCAAGGAAATCGTTGAGATCTTTAAAAAGCTAGGTTTCATCGTTTCTGAGGGACCAGAGATCGAAGATGATTGGCACAATTTCTCCGCGTTGAATTTTCCTCCTGAACATCCGGCGCGTGATATGCAAGATACATTCTTTATCAAAAAACAAGAAGGTAACGATATTACACTGAGAACACATACATCTTCTGTTCAAGTGAGACTCATGGAAGCTGGTAAACCACCTTTCCGTGCGATTATGCCTGGTCGTGTTTATCGAAATGAAGCTATCTCGGCTCGCGCACATTGTTTCTTTCATCAGGTAGAAGGATTATATGTGGATGAAAATGTTTCGTTTGCTGATTTGAAGCAGACTTTATACCATTTTGTTCAAGAAATGTATGGTGAAGGCACTAAGGTTCGTTTCCGACCTTCGTACTTCCCGTTTACAGAGCCTTCTGCTGAGATGGATATTTCTTGTACGATCTGTAAAGGTGCTGGATGTAATCTTTGTAAATATTCTGGTTGGGTAGAGATTTTGGGCTGCGGAATGGTTGATCCGAATGTACTTGAAAATTGCGGAATCGACAGTAAAAAGTATTCGGGTTTTGCCTTCGGTATGGGAATCGAAAGGATCACAAATCTGAAATACGTAATCAAAGACTTGCGCCTTTTTTCTGAAAATGATACGCGTTTCTTAGCTCAGTTTGAGACTGAATTAATATAAATCAATGCTAATAAAGACTGTTGTAAGCATCACACTATTGCCAGGCTCTAAGCGTAACTTTGGCGGTTTGGGAATTGGAAATAGTGTGATGTGTGGTAGTCTTATCTGAAGAGTATGGAACCAGATCATATCATTGAATCCATAAAAAGAACAGCACGGGAACTTTTTCGTCAAAATGGTTATCATAAAACCAGTGTAAACACGTTGGCAAAAAAAGCTAAGCTTGCCAAAGCGACTGTTTATAAATACTTTGATAGTAAAGAGATGATCTTGCATGCGATTTTAATGGACTATCTGCGGGCGAGTTTGCTGGATATCTTAAAGACAACAAAGTATGAGGATGATATGGCTTCCTTTTTGGCTTCGACCATCCTACGTGTCAGCCGGCTGACTTATACGGCATGCAATGAGTTGATCGGCTGGGAATTTATCCGTGAGTCTGCCAATGCGCAAGAATATCTAAAGACATTATCTGAAGATCTGGAATTTCTGCTTTTGAGTACTTTTATTCAGAATGAAAAGATTAATGAAGCGATCAGTGAGGAAAAATTGACATTTCTGATCAAATCAAGTAAGAGCATTGTATTCTCCTTTGCTTTTACAGCGGTCTCGGATGCCGATGTGCGTAAAAATTTCATTTCTTTTCAAAAGGAAATTCTTCCTTACCTCGTGCAGGCGACTATCCTCTAAACAAAGGGTTTATCTGTTTATTGCTTTTCGGCTACGTGCCTGGTTAAATAATCTTCCATTTTTATTTTTACCGTTCCCGTCACTTTTAGGACTGAGATCCATAAACTTATATCATTTTCCATGGCGGGAGGGCTTTGATATTGCTTGGATGACTTTGAATATCAAGGGAATTTGCGTGATGGAAATGGATTGATATGATACATGGAAGGTCTTTTTTTTAAGACAATGGTAGTCAGTGGAAAATCAATATAAAAAATTGTATTTTTGCGAACTATGAGTAGAAGAATTCCGCAAGAAAAAAAGTTCTTGAAAGATATTGCAATCATTGATATTGCCGAAGAAGGTAGAGGTGTAGGGAAAACCGACGATTTGGTTTTGTTTGTCGAAAAAGCTGTCCCTGGTGATGTTGTCGATGTGGAGTTAATGCGCAAGAAGAAGAATTTTGCCGAGGCTCGTGTGACGGATTTGAAAGAAGCTTCTACTTACCGCGTGGATCCTTTTTGTGAGCATTTTGGTGTATGTGGCGGGTGTAAGTGGCAACACATGAGCTATGAAGCGCAATTGAAATTCAAACAACAATCTGTTGATAATGCTTTATCCCGTATTGGGAAAGTCGATACTTCCTCGATGGAGGATATTTTAGGATCGGCCCAAACAGAATATTATAGAAACAAATTAGAATATACATTTTCCAATAAGAAATGGCTGACTTCTGTTGACGAGGCTGCATCACAATTGGAAATGAATGCGCTTGGTTTTCACGTGCCTGGACGTTTTGATAAAATCTTGGATATCGATCATTGTTTTCTCCAGGAAGATCCTTCCAACGAAGTGCGGAATACCATACGGGACTTTGCTCTCAACAACGGGATGACCTTTTATGATCTCCGGGAGCATACAGGAGTATTACGCAATCTGATTATCCGTATTTCTTCTACAGGTGAGATGATGGTTATAGTGGTTTTTGCTTACCCTGAAGATGGACAAGTTGAATTGCTAATGAGTTTCATCAAAGACAAGTTCCCTCAAATTGCGTCGTTGCTATATATTGTGAATCAAAAGCGTAACGATACCATCTTCGACCAGGAGATTGAGGTATATGCGGGTCGGGATTTTATTTATGAGGAAATGGAAGGTCTTCGCTACAAGGTGGGGCCGAAGTCTTTTTATCAGACCAACTCAGCGCAAGCGTATGAGCTCTATAAGATCACGCGTGATTTTGCTGATCTAAAAGGTGATGAACTTGTGTATGACTTGTATACCGGAGCTGGTACGATTGCAAATTTTGTTGCTAAGAAAGCGAAAGAGGTGATCGGGGTTGAGTATGTTCCTAGTGCGATTGAAGATGCAAAAGTTAATTCAGCAATTAATGATATTAGCAATACGAAGTTTTATGCCGGTGATATGAAAGATGTGCTGACGCCATCTTTTATTGCCGAACATGGTAAACCGGATGTAGTAATTACTGACCCTCCACGGGCAGGTATGCATGCGGATGTTGTGGCCCGTTTGTTGGAAATGGAATCTCCCAGAATTGTTTATGTAAGTTGTAATGCAGCGACACAGGCGAGAGATTTAGTCCTGTTGGCCGATAAATATGATGTAAAACGTATCAAGCCTGTGGATATGTTTCCCCATACGCAACACGTAGAAAATGTCGTTCTATTAGAACTAAAAAAATCATAATATATGGAAGTAGAGGATTTATTTTCAGGCGGAGCCAGAAATGAGGAAACGCAATCTGCCGGGCAGAGCCCGTTGAAGAGTTTGCAGGTAGATCTTGATTTTTATAGTGAGTCAATCCGCGAAGTGGCAATGGAGATTATTGAAGAAGGTTATTCTTCCTATCCGATTTTTGTGGCACATCAACATGAAGTCTCTGTAGGAGAAGTGATCCTAGACCGTGTCGAGCTTAATACTAACTGGACAATCAATGCCTCTACTTTAGAGGAATTTGTCGAAATGGATATCATTCAGGAGGATCGTAAGGCTACTTTTGTACAAAATTATAAACCGGCAAAAGATTATATGTGTTTGTTCGTCGTTGTTGCCGAAGGAGCCAATTTTGTTTTCTACCCCTACAAATAAAGAAGGAATATTTAAACTTTTTTAACAGTACAATTGTCAAACTATTACTATTTTTAGCGAAATAGGTTGAGCATGTGAGGATTCAAAAGGCTGCAATGATAGTTCGGAGATCGGCTGTCTTGGATTAGTGAGATTTTGTCCTATCGCTTTCAATAACGCTAGTGGCTAGAAAAATGCTTAACAAACTAGCGTGATAAAACAATATATTCCAATGAGAAGAATACACATACATATAGGTGGGCTATTAGGCGTATTGATGTTGCTTTTGACCGGATTTGGTGCGAAGGCACAACATATACAAAAAGTGTCAGGTATGGTGATACAAAGGGGGACAGGCAATAGAATTGGAGATGTGGTTGTGCTAAATATGCGTACAAGCAGATCCGCGCTGACAAACTCTTTTGGCGTATTCACAATCGATGCCTCTGTAGGGGATTCTCTTTCTTTTACTAAAGTTGGCTTTTCACCAATAAAGACTATTTTAACAAATCTCAATGAATTCTATGTTGAAATGCAGGAAGGAATTAAGCTGGAAACAGTCATTGTGGAGCGTAAGTCCAAGGAAGCTGAATTGAATGATGCCATGGGAAATTATTCGAAGAAAGGAGTTTATAATGGTGGGAAGAATAAATTTGGGACTTATTTAGGTAGTCCGGCCACAGCGCTTTATAATCTTTTTGGACGGGAAGCGAAAAATGCGAAACGCTTTGGCCGCTTTATGGACAGGGAAAAGGAAGAATTACAGGTCGACCGTATTTTTTCAAGAGCAGCTGTTCAGAACTTAACAAAATTGGATAGCGCTGATTTAGATGCTTTCATGGTACGTTATCGTCCCTCATTTGATCTGGCTGAACATTGGGGGCAATATGATCTGATGCATTATGTTAAGCAATCGCTAGAAGACTTTGAGGCGAAAGGGCGTCCAAAAGGATCTTTATTGCCTGATATTGAAGTTAAGACACAAGAGAAATAAAACATTTTTCTTTTTATGCTGTTGTTTCTTTGGACAATGACCGGCTTATTTGTAGCTTATCGTCCTCAATTATCAATGTTAGAATGTATTTTTTCTGAATACCGTAACAAAAAAGTTAAAAAAGGATGCTTTTGGCACTTTGTTTGATTTTAACATCAACAGTAATTTAGTTTGAATATTAAAAGTCTTAGATAGATATGAAAATGAATAGAAAATTAGCTGTATTTGGTTTGACTGTTGCAACCTCGGCTATGTTATTTGGAAGTTGTTCAACAATCCAAAATACAAATAATGCGACTAAAGGCGGTGTGATTGGTGGTGTTGCGGGTGGTGCTTTAGGTGCATTAATTGGTGGTAAGGCTGGTAATACGGCTATTGGTACATTGGCAGGTGCGGCTATTGGTGGTGCAGCAGGTGTATTGATCGGTAAGAAAATGGATAAACAGGCTGCAGAGATTTCTAAAACCGTAGAAGGCGCTGAAGTGACTCAGTCTGCAGAGGGTATTGTTGTAAAATTTGATTCAGGTATTTTGTTCGATTTCAACAAGTCTGATTTAAAAGCATCTGCAAAAGATAATATCGCGAATTTGGTGACGACTTTAAATAAGGAGCAAGGAACAGAGATTTTGGTTATCGGACACACGGATAATGTGGGAACTTTAGCTGCAAATGATAAAGTGTCTTTGGACCGTGCTAATTCGGTACGTGCATTTGCGGTATCTAAAGGTTTGGCTTCTTCACGTATTAAAACTGAAGGAAGAAACTTCTCTGAGCCAATCGCAAGTAATGATACCGAAGCTGGCCGTGCACAAAACCGCCGCGTAGAGATCGTTATCGTTGCCGGTGACCAAATGAAGAAAGAAGCAAAACAACAAGCAGGTCAATAAGGAGCTGAGCAGATAATCCTTCGGGAATCCATACTGTTTTACAATTCGTTGAGAAGCTTGTTGGATATTTAAAAAAAGGCGTGGATAGCATCCACGCCTTTTTTTTAAATATCCAGGCTAGTAATGAAACACCGCTAATCCGAAAGGCTTATGACATCGCCAGAAAGAAAAGAAGTGACGTAGGAAATAACCTGAATATGCGATCAGACTGCTAAGAGATAACTGATTTACTTTAGAAATTTGACAAAGTATAAACCATATTTCTGGCTGACAAACTGTCATTATATGGATTTTAATTTCTAACTTTGTAGTCTTTGAAAATTGAGCTATGCTAGATTTAACACATACAACTAAGGAACACGACGAATCTCGTCAGGGTGAGGCATTGTTATTGGAACAGGATCCAAAGATCAGTAATGGACGTAAGCTGTATATCGAAAGTTACGGTTGCCAAATGAATTTTTCGGATAGTGAGATCGTTGCTTCTATTTTGTTGGACAAAGGTTTCGAAACAACAAAGAATTATCAGGAAGCAGATGTTGTCTTTATTAATACTTGTTCAATCCGTGAAAACGCAGAGCAGCGTGTTCGTAATCGATTGAAAGAATTTGAGTCGGCTAAGACCAAAAATCCCGGAATGATTGTCGGTGTGCTGGGCTGTATGGCGGAGCGTTTAAAATCGAAGTTTCTAGAGGAAGAAAAACTGGTTGATGTTGTGGTAGGGCCTGATGCATATCGTGATCTTCCTAACTTAATTGATAAGGTAGATGATGGTGCAAAAGCTGTGAATGTATTGTTGTCCCGTGAGGAGACTTATGCCGACATTAACCCGGTTCGATTAAATTCAAATGGTGTAACAGCCTTTATTTCGATCATGCGTGGTTGTGATAACATGTGCTCGTTCTGTGTAGTTCCATTTACTAGGGGACGTGAGCGTAGTCGTGATGCTCATTCTATTGTGAAAGAAGCACAAGATCTGTTCAATGCTGGCTATAAAGAAGTGACGTTGTTAGGTCAAAATGTGGATTCCTACAAATATACTGCGCCCGTTGCAGAAGGGGAAACTCCTGGCGAGACAGTCACATTTGCGAAACTATTGACCATGGTGGCGGAAGTGAGTCCTTTGTTGCGGGTTCGTTTTTCGACTTCGCATCCAAAAGATATCACGGATGAAGTTTTGTATGCGATCGCTTCACATGAAAATATCTGTAACTATATCCATTTACCGGTACAATCCGGAAATTCCAGAGTACTGGAACTTATGAACCGTACTTATGATCGTGAGTGGTATATGGAACGTGTGGACGCTATCCGCAGAATTATTCCGGATTGTGCGATCTCTACGGATGTGATTACTGGGTTCTGTACAGAAACAGAAGCGGAACATCAGGAAACACTATCGATGATGGATTATGTGAAATATGACTTTGCATATATGTTTGCATATTCTGAAAGACCTGGAACATTAGCTGCGAAGCGTTATGCGGATGATATTCCAGAAGATGTTAAAAAGCGCCGTTTGACTGAAGTGATCAACAAACAACGTGACCATAGTTTATATCGCTATCAACATTTTATTGGAAAGGTATGTAAAGTCCTTATAGAAGGTTTTTCGAAAAGATCTGAGTTTGATTTCTGTGGTCGTAATGATCAGAATGCCTTGGTCGTATTTCCTATAGACGCTCGTTACAAACAAGGTGACTATGTCAATGTGCTTGTGGAATCATGTACATCAGCAACCTTGCTCGGTAAAATTGTTGATTAAGAAAACTTAATTTAAATTTATTTCCAACTGGAAATTTATGGATAACCAAGATATAAAAAATAGATTTGGAATCATCGGTAATTCACCGTTGTTAAATCGTGCGATAGATATCGCCCGTCAGGTGGCTCCAACTGATATTTCTGTATTAATACAAGGTGAAAGTGGTAGTGGTAAAGAAGTTTTTTCGCATATTATCCATCAATTGAGTTCTCGCAAGCATGGTCCGTTTATAGCGGTCAACTGTGGGGCAATACCAGAGGGAACAATAGACTCTGAATTATTCGGCCATGAGAAAGGTTCCTTTACCGGTGCTCATGAAGCACGTAAGGGGTATTTTGAGGTCGTTGATGGCGGAACAATTTTCCTGGATGAGGTCGGAGAGTTGCCTTTGGGTACGCAGGCCCGATTGCTACGTGTTTTGGAATCTGGCGAGTACATTCGTGTGGGGTCATCAAAAGTTCAAAAAACCAATGTCCGTGTCGTTGCTGCTACAAACGTCAACATGTTTGAAGCGGTTCAAAAAGGTAAATTTCGGGAAGATCTGTATTACCGGTTAAATACAGTTCCTTTGCGTATACCTTCCCTTAGAGAACGCCCTGAGGATATCAATCTATTGTTTCGCAAGTTTATTGTTGATTTTTCGGAAAAGTATCGCTCTCCTGGAGTGCAGTTGACGGAAGACGCGCAAAATATGTTACGGAACTATAATTGGCCAGGGAATGTGCGTCAATTAAAGAATGTCGCTGAGCAAATTGCTGTTTTGGAGAAAGAACGTATTGTTGATGCACATATACTGCAAAACTATTTGCCAAATGAGTCCCGCACAAGTTTACCGGCCATAGTTTCAGGCAATACCGGTGCAAAGGAAGATTTTTCTGAAAGAGACCTCCTGTATAAGGTTCTTTTCGATATGAAAAAAGATATGGTCGATCTGAAAAAACTCGTTGTAGAGCTGATTCAGAAAGGCGTAGATTCTTCTACGTTTGATCAAAATTCGCCTTATATCAATCAGCTCTATCAGGAAATTGAACCACAAATAAAATCTGATAATGAAGGATATGGTATTGCACCGACGCTGACGATTCATTCACCCAATAATACGGCAAATGTATTGAAGAATCCAGTTGCGCAGGATGATTATCTACAAGATGCACAGGAAGTCGAGGAGTCTTTGTCTTTGGTAGATAAGGAATCAGACCTTATCAAAAAAGCATTGAAAAAACACCGTGGTAAACGAAAGGCTGCAGCGCAGGAATTAGGAATTTCCGAAAGAACTTTGTATAGGAAAATTAAAGACTTAAATTTAGACTAAGGTTTCGCACATGTTGTCAAAAAGAATTTTATATACCGTTCTCACAATCGCATTTCTATTCGTCATGAATAGTTGTGGGGTGAAATATGGATTCACAGGTGGGTCCATTCCAGAAGGGATGAAGACTGTCAATATTCAATATTTCGAAAATATTGCGCCTTTGGTGTATCCGACTTTAAGTCAGAATTTTACGGAAGCATTAAAGGAGCGTATTCGGAACCAATCCCGTTTGAGTCAGGTCAATCAAGATGGTGATGCCACTTTTGAAGGATTCATTACGGATTATACGATCAGTCCAGCCGCCGTTGAAGCTGGGACAGACCGTGCTGCGATGAATAGAATGACCATTACCATTAAAGTTTCCTATCATAATAAGATTAACCCTAAAGATGACTTTGAACAGCCTTTTACACGTTTCAAAGAATTTGCAGGAAATCTTCAGAGTGCACAGGAGGAAACTTTGGGCAAAGAAATTATCCAGATGTTGACAGAGGATATTTATAATAAGGCGTTTGCCAACTGGTAATCTTATTCCAAAATGAATATTACTATGCCGCTATCGAATAATGAGCTTTTCTTTCAAGCAATCAATCAGCCTGAGTCTGTTGGCGAAGAAGTGATTTTGGCCTTGATCGAAAAATATCCTTATGCACAAAGTTTACGATTTATACATGAACGTAAAATTTTTGGTGAAAGTAAGTCTGTTCAGAATCTATCGGCTACCTTACTGTATGCTCCGTCTCCAAATTGGCTTTACGAGTTTATGCATAGTACAGTAGTGGTTGCAAAAGAACTCCAATTGGAAGAGATCACGCTTGATGAGGAAATCGGAGATGAGGTACCGGATGATATTGTTATGGAGGAAGCGGTGGTGGTAGAGACCGAAGTTGATCAGACAGATACTAATGTGGAAGAAGTGGAGAAGGCAGACGAATTGGAACGTTTGATTCAAGCTGGTGTGGCGCAAGATTATTTTCGTTCGAGTGAAGCAAAACAACAATCCAGCATCCTTGATGCGTCAGAGGCTGTGGAGCCGGCTCATGTTGAGGCCGCTGTTCAGTCATCTAAGGATACGCAAGAGCGAGTCACAGTCTATGACGATGATACCATGCCTTATAGCTTCCTATGGTGGTTGCATAAAACCCGACTTGAATATGCTGAAACATACCAACCTTATGTAAAGTCTCCATTGGGCCGAATGACACCATCAAATGATGATATCGCCAAGATTCATGAAAAATTGGATAGTCAGCTATTGGATCAACAGATCCGGGAGAATATTTTTCATCTGCAGTCACCGGAAGCAAAACTTAGCGATGAAGTAAAAACGACGATCGCCTTTCAGATTCCACGCAAAACGGATGAGGTCATCGAAAAATTTATCCGCGAAGAGCCTATGATCCAACCATTGCAGGCGGAAAAGCTGGATTTAGAAAATAAAGCAAGAAAAAGTTCGGAAGACCAGCATTCACTAGTGACCGAAACCCTTGCAAAAATATATGCCGAACAGGGTTTATACCCTAAAGCAATAGAGGTTTACGAAAAATTAGTTTTGAAATATCCAGAAAAAAATGCTTACTTTGCGGCACGCATAACAGAATTAGAAAAGAAATTAAATTAATTACATAAAGAGATGCAAGGATTATTAATTGGTCTTATCATATTAGCTAGTATTATTTTAGCATTTTTGGTTTTAATCCAAAATCCAAAAGGCGGTGGTTTATCATCTGGTTTTTCTGGTGGAACAAACCTAATGGGTGTAAAACGTACAGGTGACTTTTTGGAAAAAGGTACATGGATCATGGTGATCGCTATTATGATTTTTAGTTTGGGTGTTAACATCATGGGGACATCGCCAAGTACATCTAAAGGTGGACTAGGTGGTCAAATTGAGGTACCGGCTCAACAAGGACCTTTGAACTTAGGTACGCCAGCGCAGAAACCTGCAGGTACATCAGCAACACAAGGGCAAGCTGCTCCAGCGCAATCTGAGCAAAAAGCACCGGCTGCAACGCCAGCAACTAAGCCAGCTGAAGACGCTAAAAAATAGTTTCGAACAAAGAAATTCCTAGAGCCTCGTCTAAAATTTAGACGAGGCTTTTTTTTGCTCAATGTGTCAGTTTTTATTGATCCGTATTTTTGTTAGGGTCGCAATGGAATGGCTGCGCTCGGCTTATTGAGCAGAAAGTACTTCTGTTCATATTCAAGCAGGTGATGCTTGTGGAATGTGAAATTAAGGTGTTACCTGTTTCGAAAGTTTGCCTATTGGTGGCGATCGTAACAGCGGGAAAGGTTTTGTAAGGATGTCAGACAAACAGTGACAGTGTGACAGTGAAATGTGCTTTTATTTATTAATATGTTAAGTTTTCGGTGAAAAATTGTCTGATACATCAGCTTATCTACAATTGGCATAAAAGATGATGTGTCTATAACGATTATAACATAAAAATAAAAATTCAATAACAGATAAAAAGTAAATTAATTATGGCATTAAGTATCAAACCTATCGGAGACAGAGTAGTAGTAGAAGCTGCTCCAGCAGAAGAAAAAACAGCTTCAGGGTTGTATATCCCCGATACAGCAAAAGAAAAACCATCTCAAGGTACAGTCGTTGCTGTAGGTACAGGTAAAGTTGACGAGCCGTTAACTGTGAAAGTTGGTGATAAAGTATTATACGGAAAATACGCAGGTACTGAAATTACTTACGAAGGAAAAGAGTACTTAATTATGCGTGAGTCTGACATTTACGCTGTTATCTAAGCAATCAATAGTTATTACAAAGTAAACATTAAAAACTGAGGTAAGTGTAGCATAGGCTTGTAAGATTGGAGTCTTTCTACCTATATCTCAAGGTACAATATTAAAGAAATGGCAAAACAAGTAAAATATAACGTTGAGGCTCGTGAGGCCCTAAAAAAAGGTGTAGACACTTTAGCAAATGCAGTTAAGGTAACATTGGGTCCAAAAGGACGTAACGTAATTATTGAGAAAAAATTTGGTGCTCCGGTAATTACTAAAGATGGTGTTTCAGTTGCGAAAGAAATCGAATTGAAAGATGCTTTAGAGAATATGGGTGCTCAGATGGTTAAAGAAGTTGCTTCTAAAACTGCTGATCAAGCAGGTGACGGTACAACTACAGCTACTGTATTAGCACAAGCAATCGTTGCTCCAGGTATTAAATCTGTTGCGGCTGGTGCAAATCCAATGGATTTAAAACGTGGTATTGACAAAGCTGTAGCAACTGTAGTTGCTAACTTGAAATCTCAATCTCAAGCAGTTGGTCAAGATAACAACAAAATCAAACAAGTAGCAGCAATATCTGCGAATAATGACGAAGTAATTGGTTCTTTAATTGCGCAAGCAATGGAAAAAGTTGGTAACGATGGTGTTATCACAGTTGAAGAAGCAAAAGGTACTGAAACAGAGGTAAAAACTGTAGAAGGTATGCAATTTGACCGTGGTTATTTGTCACCATACTTTGTTACGAACTCTGACAAAATGGAAGCGGAATTAGATAATCCTTACATTTTGATCTACGACAAGAAAATCAGCAATATGAAAGAATTGTTGCCTATCTTGGAAAAACAAGTGCAAACTGGTAAGCCATTGTTGATCATTGCTGAGGATTTAGATGGTGAAGCATTGGCAACATTGGTAGTCAATAAAATCCGTGGTTCACTGAAAGTTGCGGCAGTAAAAGCACCAGGTTTTGGTGACCGTCGTAAAGCAATGTTAGAAGATATCGCTATCCTAACAGGTGGTACTGTAATCTCTGAAGAAAGAGGTTTCAAATTAGAGAATGCGGAATTATCTTATTTAGGTCAAGCTGAGAAAGTTCAAGTTGACAAAGATAATACAACAATTATCAATGGTGGTGGTAACGTAGAAGATATCAAAGCACGCGTTGCTCAAATCCGTTCACAAATCGAAACAACAACTTCTGACTACGATCGCGAGAAATTACAAGAGCGTTTGGCAAAATTGTCAGGTGGTGTAGCTGTATTGTACGTAGGTGCTACTACAGAGGTTGAAATGAAAGAGAAAAAAGACCGTGTTGACGATGCTTTACATGCGACTCGTGCTGCAGTTGAAGAAGGTATCGTTGCTGGTGGTGGTGTTGCATTTATCCGTGCTACTGAAGCTTTGGTTAACCTGAAAGGCGAAAACGAAGATGAGCAGATCGGTATCGATATCATCAAACGTGCTATCGAAGAACCTTTGCGTCAAATCTGTAATAACGCAGGTATCGAAGGAGCAGTAATCGTTCAGAAAGTAAAAGAAGGTACAGCTGACTTTGGTTACAATGCGCGTACTGACCAATATGAGAACTTAATCGCGGCTGGTGTAATCGACCCAACTAAAGTATCTCGTATTGCTTTAGAAAATGCAGCTTCAGTTGCTTCAATGTTGTTGACAACAGAATGTGTGTTGGCTGATGAGGCTGAAGAAAACCCTGTAGGTGCTGGTGCTCCTCCAATGGGTGGTGGTATGGGCGGCATGATGTAAGATCATCCAAACTACCGGATATAAAAAAAGCTCAACTGGATTTTCCAGTTGAGCTTTTTTTATATTAATGTTTATGTCGATATCGTCTATAATACTCGTCATAATCGTTTGGCGAATAATTTTCTTTGGGACCCCATTCCTGCAATTCGTTATTGAAAAAATGCAACCAGCTCCGTTTAACATGTGTTGAATCTATGCTACCAGTAATATATTCATATATTTCTAGGACACCGTCATTGTATTTTTTTGAGGCAACAACGAGATTTGGCTTACCTATTTTTTGGATGACCTCCTGTTGATTCATACCTACTTTGATGTTGGTGAAATCCATTGGTTTCATTATTCCGCAGCTTACGAATAAACCAACTAAAGCCAAAATTAGTAATGCATTGAAAAAGTGCTTATTTAACATAAAGTTTTGATATTTATTTTTTTTGACTAAATATATCTTAAAAAGTTTAGATTGTTAATATTAAATATTGAATGTGATCAAATTTTTTCTTTTCGAAAGGATTCCGCGGTTTAAAAAGTAGCCATTACGAGTTGAGCATCAATATCCTTTTGCCGTATCATCGCCACGCGGATCGGCTCCGGTCTGTAATTTGCCGTTCGGAAGCACAAGAATATTTTCTACGCGTCCTATTGTTCCGCGGGGATTTATCACATAACCATCCTTTGCCAGTCTGTCGCGAAGTGATCCCTCAATAGCATCTTTCTCCACATCAATGCGGTCTGGTAGCCATTGATGATGGAACCGGGGTGAACTCACAGCGGATTGTGCGTTTTGTCCAAAGTCGATCACATTTAATATGGTTTGGAAAACGGAGGTAATAATCGTTGATCCGCCCGGTGTCCCTACCACCATAAAAAGCTTGCCGTTCTTCTCCAGAATGGTGGGTGTCATGGAACTCAACATCCGTTTTCCCGGCTGGATTTCATTTGCCTTTTCTCCGGTCAGCCCATACATATTGGGTACACCGGTCTTTATAGAGAAATCGTCCATTTCGTTGTTCAAAAGAAACCCCGCTCCATCTACGATGACACCGGATCCATAGGAATCATTGAGTGTCGTAGTGATGGAAACCGCATTTCCTTGTTCATCAACAATATTAAAATGTGTCGTTTGTTCGCTTTCATAACCTGGAATAACATCTGCATTGACATTTTTGCTCAATGTCGCCTGATGAAAATTAAAGGGATTGAGTTTATTGGCATTTGCTGAAGAATCCACCAATTGCTGTACAGGGACATTGATAAAATCAGGATCGCCTAAATATTTCGCTCTATTGGCATATACGTAACGTTCTGCTTCAACAATGACACGTATCGTAGAGTCAGTCTGAAAACCCCAGCGTTGAAGGGGGAATTGCTCCACAGACTTTAATAAAGCCAGTAGGGAAGTTCCGCCGCTCGATGGCGGTGGCATAGAAACAACCTTGTGGCCTCTATAACTTGATGCAATAGGGGTACGCCAAAGCGCCTTGTAGCCTGTGAGGTCCTCATGGGTAATGATTCCTTTACCTCTGTTCATCTCGGCAATAAGTAAATCAGCCGTTTTTCCTTTATAGAATCCGTCGCGTCCCTCAATGGCAATTCTTTCGATGGTATTGGCAAGATCTTGCTGTACAAATAGGTCGCCGGTTTTCCATGTTGTATTTTTGATAATTGCTGCTCCCGTGGGGTTTAGTTTGACAAAACGTTCCTTATGACTCTCAAATTCATTGGCTTGTCTTTCACTGATCTTAAAACCTTTTTTTGCGAGCTCAATCGCTGGGGCTAGTAGCTCTTTCCAGGCCAGCTTCCCATATTTTTGATGCGCGTCCCACATGCCGGCAACAGAACCGGGCACGCCCGATGCCAACTGACTGTACAAGCTCAAATCGGGAATAACATTGTTTTGCGCATCCAGATACATATCGCGGTGCGCCTTTTTGGGAGCAGTTTCCCGAAAGTCCAATGCATCATATTGACCTTGGTGATCACGGTACAGCATAAACCCACCACCGCCGATATTGCCGGCATTCGGATAGACTACAGCAAGCGCAAACTGTACCGCAACAGCAGCATCAATAGCATTTCCGCCCTTTTTCAGGATCATTACCCCGACTTCGGAGGCTAGGGGATGGGCGGTCACTACAGCTGCTTTGTTGAAGGTAGCAGGGGTAACTTTTTGATTGGAGTCAAGCTGCCTGCGGGTGTTGGAACAGGAAGCAAATAATAAACTTCCTACAAGCGAATAAATAATAAATAGTTTATTCATAATATCTGCTGTAAAATTATGTCTAAGATTGATATTTACCCTTGAATACGTATGAAATATAAAGGTATTATTTTAATTTTTCGTTGTTTTTATGGCGATCCGCGTCCCGGATGGATTTCTTTTGAAGATTCTTTTCCAATGCTTCAGTCAGGTCTATGCCCGTTTGATTTGCAAGACACATTAAAACAAATAAGACATCGGCCATTTCATCCGCCAAGTTAACTTCTTTATCTGATTTCTTGAACGACTGTTCGCCATATTGTCTAGCCATAATCCTGGCGACTTCACCGACTTCTTCCATGAGCATGGCTGTATTTGTCAATTCGTTGAAATATCGTATCCCTGTCGTATTGATCCATTTATCAATTACTTCCTGTGCTTCTTTGATTGTCATTTTTTTGGATTAAATAGTTTAAAAATTGTCCTTATCTTTTGTGTCCATTATTATGGTAACGGGACCATCATTCAAGAGATTTATTTTCATATCGGCACCGAATATTCCAAGCTGAACGGGTTGCCCGATCAGTTGGGAAAGCAATTTGGCCATTTCCTCATAAAGAGGTTTGGCACTGTCCGGTTTTGCCGCTCGAATAAATGATGGTCGATTCCCTTTTTTTGTCTGTGCAAATAAGGTGAACTGTGAAATCAGTAAAATATTACCACCAATATCCAATATGGATTTATTCATCAATCCCTGTTCATCTTCAAAAATACGTAGGTTAACGAATTTTTGTCCTAACCATTTTAAATCTTCAATTGTATCAGCTTCTTCTACTCCCAATAGGATCACTAAACCTTTTTGAATTTGCCCTGTGATCTGCTCATCGACGGTACAGGAAGCGTGTTTTACCCGTTGTATTACTGCGCGCATAATGAAAAGTATAAAACCAAAGGTAAAAATTCCAATTGTCAAACAAGATCCAATCTCGTATTTATTGGTGCCAAAATAGAAAACCTCCTTCGCTATTTCAGCAAAGGAGGTTTCTTCTATATAGGGCTTTAATTGTTAAAATTTCATGTTTAGGCCCAACATAAAGTTGGTAGGCGCCTGTGGGAAGTAGAAATTATAATATTTTCTGGTATCGCCTTCCATCCAGCCAAAGGTGTAACCATTCGTTTCGTACTTTTCGTTGAGTATGTTGTTGACCTGTAAAGTCGCACTGATGTTTTTGATGCCTAAAGCCGTAAAACTATAGTTTGCTAACAAATTGTTGACAAAATAGGAAGAGATGCTCCTTTCTTTTGCGGATGAATTATCAAGATATTGTCTTCCTACATATTTTGATAGCAATGAGAATGTCAGTGGTTCAATAGGACTATAGGAGAAGTTGCTGGATATAATTGTATTTGGAGACAGGGCGATATCGGTCTTTGGGTAAGTAATTATGAGGTCGCCGATGACTTCCTCAAAATTTTTAATCTTGTTTTGGCTGACAGTAGCGGTAGCCTTCCAGTTCAATTGTTTATTGATGTTCCACGCTCCATCAAATTCCAATCCGATTCGATAGCTATCTTTCACATTTTGACGGATAGGGGCGCCCGTATCACTGATTGCACCAGTTGGAATTAATTGATCTTTATAAAACATGCCATATCCATTCAATCCAATATTGAATTTGGTATTGCTGAATCTATATCCGACTTCAATGTCCTGCATTTTTTCTGGAGTTGGATCTGGAAGCTTGCTGTTTTTCTCAATGAAATCCTTGCGGACGGGTTCTTTTTGCGCAAAAGCGTATGAAGCATAGATATTGGCATGGTCATTTAACAGATAGGTTGCCCCGGCTTTGGGATTTAAAAAATTAAATTTTGGGTGGTAGTTATAGTTTTTAACCTTATCATCGTCGCCGTACATCTTGTAGTCTACATTTCTGTACTGTACATCCGCCATTAGGATCCATTTATCCAATTTGTAATCCACTTTTAGAAAATTGCTAAAGTCGTTTTTCTGCGATTTTCCAAAGTAATATTTGTCATCTATAAATCCTGTCGAAGCATATTGAGCCCAGATTACTTCTCCATAATGTTTACCTTTATATTGGTTGTAAGCACCCCCCCATATAATTTCAAGTTGATCGTTAGGTTTGTAATTCAAGGCGTAGGTCATGCCGTAGAAATAATTATCTAACCATCTTCTGCGGATTAGATCTGTTTTTTTAATGGTATCTTTACCTATAATAACATCTGGAAGCCCATATTTGCTGAGTTTGTCAGCTTGTCTAAACTCTTCATAGTAGCCATAGCCTCTCGTGTAATGTAGGGCCGTATTCAGTGTGAGCTTATCACTGAGGATATTGGTGTAGTGAATCTGATGATGCTTCTGGGTATAGTTGTCCGTTTGGTTTTTATAGTTATATAGATTATAGTTTCTTCCGGCATTCATAAAACGCTCTTTTTCTTTTCCCGCTATTTCAAGTCCATAATCCGCATAGTCGTCCATACGGGATCTGTCACCAGTAATCAATGGTTCTGGCACCCCGTTCCAGGCCTGATATGTTTTTTCTTTTCCCCAGAATACGATCCCTTTTAGAATATGTTTCTTGCCATAGTAGCCGCCATCGATATAAAAGGATTGTAGATCTGAGGAGCCTCTTTCAATATACCCATTACTGCTGATTCTAGATAACCGTGCATTGAAAGCAAATTTGTCGTTGATCAAACCAGTCCCGAGCTTTACCGTATTTTTCCATGTGCTGTAAGAGCCAAAGGAATTGTTAAGTTCAGCATAGGGTTGTTCGGCTAAAGTATTGGACTGAATATTCAGCGAAGCGCCGAACGAACCCGCCCCGTTTGTCGAAGTTCCGATACCTCGCTGTACCTGGATGCTTTCTGTTGAAGAGGCGAAATCAGGCAAATTCACGAAGAATGAGCCCATGCTTTCAGCATCATTTAGTGGAATACCGTTTAAGGTCACATTGATACGTTGATTATCCGAACCCCGGATTGTCATATTTGTATAGCCTATACCAGCTCCTGCATCGGAGTTTACCTGGACAGAAGGTGTCTGATTCAAGAGGTAGGGGATATCCTGCCCCAGATTATTCCGTGAAATCTCTTCTTTTGAGATATTCTTAAATGTCGTTGGAGCGTTCTTCTTAGCTCTCGTAGATACGACAAGTACTTCTTCGGTACGAATTGTTTTCGGATTCAGTTGAAGCGTTAAGACCAGATCGCGATCGACGTTCAGGTTTTGGGTCAGGGTCTGATATCCTACAAATGAAACTTGAATAGTGTGCTTTCCTTTTTCGATATTATATAGTTTGATCAGGCCTTCTTTGTCGGATTTGGCTGTAAAAGAAGTCTGTCCATCGATGGATAGGGATGCATTTTGTAGGGGCCTTAGTGTGCTCTTGTCTACAGTCTTAATCGTCAAATTGTGCTGAGCAACAACAATTTGACATAAAGTGGTAGCTAAAGCGCTACAAATCAAAAATTTGATCATGTTGATGTATTTTGTTTAAGTTAAACAAATCATAGAAAGGGGTCACTACGATCGTTCTATTTAACTAACCTCTCCCTCCGCCAGCATTACCTGGATCAGGTGCACAGAATTTAATCTGTTGGGTATAATCTCAGCCTTTATTTGTGTTTCTGACAAAACAAGGCACCCCTATTCGACGGTGCGAATATATAAATTAAAATTGGAATGGTATAGCATAGCCTGTTTTTTGACAAAAAGCCATTCTTGTTAAAAATCTGTTAAAATTTCTTCATGGTTTAAAGTTTTACGTTTAGGCTTGTTTTTGGTATTTATTGTTCTTTTTAGGTACCTTGCCAAAGAATTTTCTACTGTTAGTATGTATTCATATCGGTCAAAAATTTTTAATTACTAATTTGAGAGTGAGGAGATAAAATGTTAAAATATTTAAGCGCAAATTATATTCTACCGATTACTTCGATGCCTATAAAAGATGGTATTGTTGCGGTAGATGAGGAGGGTACAATCCAGGGTATTTATGACCCAGCGTCATTTACTTTGACTGAAAAAGCCAAAATCGAAAGGTATGAGGGCGTAATTATTCCAGGTTTTATCAATGCCCATTGTCATCTTGAATTGTCACATATGAAAGGCGTAGTACCGAGAGGTACCGGGCTACCAAACTTCCTGAGTCAAGTAATGACATCACGTAATGCTTCCATGAAGAAAATGGATGACGCGATGGCAAAAGCAGATAGGGAGATGTATGAAAATGGTATTGTTGCGGTAGGTGACCATGCAAATACTGATAATTCTTCTACCCTGAAAGAAGCATCGCAAATACTTTATCATACATTTGTGGAGGTCATTGGTGTTGAGCCTGAAGAAGCTGATTTTAAATTAAAGGAGGCTAAATCGTTGACTCAGGAATTCAGGAATGGTCATGTATCTATTACGCCACATGCACCCTATTCCTGTTCAAAAGCGCTCTTCAAGAAATTCAAAAAAGCAGTAGCAGAGACCAATATTATAAGTATCCATAACCAGGAGAGTGACGAGGAGAATAAGTTATTTAGATACAAAACGGGTGAATTTTTGGATTTTTATAAAAGCATTGGTAAAAGTGCGGATTCCATTAAAGCGCAAGCCCGGAATTCCATACAGTCTTATTTGCCTTATCTACCTTATCCGAATAAGTTGTTGTTAGTTCATAATACGTATACATCACTAAAAGATTTGGATTTTGTGGAGCGTATGGATCGGGATGTTGTGTGGTGTTTGTGTCCAAAAGCAAATTTATATATCGAAGGAGCTTTACCAAAGATTCACAATTTTATAAACGCAGGGCAGCCGCTGGTGATTGGAACAGACAGTTTAGCATCGAATGACACACTTTCGGTATTGGAGGAATTGAAGGTGTTGCATGAACATTTCGAGGATTTGGACTTTCTGCAAACTATTCAATGGGCGACGATCAATGGGGCTATTGCATTGAACATCCAGGACGAGTATGGATCGCTGGAAGTAGGCAAAAAGCCGGGCATTGTGCTTCTCCAAGGTATGGAACACATGCGTTTGACAGATAAAGTTAAAACCAAACGCTTAGCATAGTATTTAATTCCACAAAAACTTCTGTACTTTTGCTCTTATGAAACATTTGAATATTTCAATAAAGGGTAAAGTACAGGGAGTCTTTTTTCGGTTGACGGCCAAAGCCGTTGCAGATCAGGTTGGTGTAAAAGGCTTTGTACTCAATCAAAAGGATGGATCTGTCTATATCGAGGCGGAGGGTGATGATTTTGCACTTGATTCATTGTTGGACTTCTGCCAGGAAGGTCCGGAGGATGCAAATGTTGAAGCTGTTGAAGTTAAGGAAGGCGAACTGAAAGGCTTTTCTAATTTTGAAGTGATTAAAAGAGTTCAATCCTAAAGCCTAGTGTCAGCAATTAAGAAATTTCTCAGTGATACCGTCATCTATGGCGTAACTACTATTGTTTCGCGGATGATAGGGTTTTTGATGACGCCTCTTTATCTCCGCAAATTTAAAGATGCGGCGGTCTATGGTATCTATTCTAATTTTTATGCTTGGATGTCTATGTTGAATGCTGTATTGGCATTTGGTATGGAAACGACCTATTTTCGCTATCTGCAAAAAGTCGAACCACAAGATAAGAATAAGGTTTACAATAACAGTTTCTTTGTTACTTTAGTTAGCTCAGGCATTCTACTGTTATCTGTTTTTGTGTTTACACGGCCTATTGCGGCATGGTTTGCTGATGGTGCTGATGTGGATTTATATGAACAGTACATCAAGTATTTTGCTTTTATCCTTGTTGCGGATGCGCTGGCAGTTGTGCCGTTTACAAAGCTGCGTGCGGAGGGTAGGCCGTATAAATACAGTGCATTGAAATTCGTCAATATTGGTATTACCGTGATTTCAAACCTGTTTTTTATTTATTTCTTGCCTGATTGGGTGCATCAGTACAGCTTTTGGGCGGATTTTGCCGGAACATGGTTTAAAGAAGGTTGGATAGGTTATGTTTTTATTTCAAACCTGTTTGCCAGTGTGGTTACATTGATTTTGCTGTTGCCTGAATTGATGACATTTCGCTTGAAATTAGACCGGAAATTAATGAATCAAATGCTGAAGTATAGCTTCCCTATATTAATAGCCAATATTTCATTTATCATTAATGAGAATTTAGACAAGATGTTTTTCCCTAAGCTGCTTCCTGGTGAAGTAGGAATTCGGGATCTTGGCATATATGGTGCGGTTGCTAAATTAGCTGTATTCCTTAGCTTATTTGTTACGGCTTTTAGATTGGGAGCCGAACCGTTCTTCTTTTCCTATTCGAAGAACCAAAATGCGTCGAAAACCTATGCATTAATCATGGAGTATTTTGTTATTTTGATGGTAATTGCAATGGTTGGATTGACCGTTAATCTGGATTGGCTAAAATATTTTATCAAGGGCAATGAAAAAGAGATCGCAATATATTGGACAGGACTTAAAATTGTTCCGATCCTCCTTTTCAATTATGTACTTCTTGGTATATATATGAATCTATCAATTTGGTATAAGTTAACTGATCAGACGCGTTATGCGCTTTATATTTCAGGAATAGGGGCTTTAATCACCATATTGCTCAATGTGTGGCTTATCCCCACTTATTCCTATGTTGGTGCGGTTTTATCAACAACCGTAGTCTATTTGGTTATGATCGGTTTTTCACTTTATTGGGGCCAGATGTATTATCCCATACCCTATAAGATGATTAAGATTTCTACCTATCTCGGCGTAGGACTTTTGATTTCCTGGTTGAGCTTTCAGGTTTTTCATAGTAATATCTGGATCGGAAATGCTATGCTTCTGACCTTGCTTGGTGTTACTTTTTTTCTTGAAAAGAAGGAGCTTATGAAGTTAATAAGGAGAAACTAGCAGGCTTACTAAAAGCATAAAAAAGGCGATAACTAATTAAGTTATCGCCTTTTTTTAATTTTGAAAATCTTAAAATAATTCAGTTTCGAAGTTATGTTCTATATCATGGAGTACATCCAAAATTTCATCCTGCGTCTGTAAGCTGACGAGTTTCATTCTGGACTCTTTAAAATTTGGAATTCCTTTGAAATAATTTGCGTAATGTCTCCGCATTTCAAAAATTCCCAATTTATCGCCTTTCCACTCAATGGATTTATTTAAGTGTGTTCTACATACATCAACCCGTTCAGCAATTGTAGGTCCCTCCAGGCGTTCACCTGTATGGAAGAAATGCTTGATCTCTCTAAAGATCCAAGGGTAACCAATAGCTGCACGGCCGATCATAATGCCATCCACTTCGTATTCCTGTCTCCAGGCCGCTGCTTTTTCGACTGAATCCACATCACCGTTACCAAAAATTGGAATCTGAATGCGCGGATTACGTTTGATATCACGGATCATCGACCAGTCCGCTTGACCTTTATATAATTGCGCGCGCGTACGCCCATGTATCGCTAATGCTTTGATGCCGACGTCTTGCAAGCGTTCAGCTACTTCGTATACATTTTTCGTATTATCATCCCAGCCTAGCCGTGTTTTTACTGTCACCGGGAGATGGGTCGCCTCAACAACAGCTTTGGTCATTGCAACCATCTTATCGATATCTTGCAATAGGGATGAGCCAGCGCCCTTACAGACCACTTTCTTAACCGGGCAACCGTAATTGATATCGATGAGATTTGGATTTGCTTTTGTACAGATTTCAGCTGATTGCCGCATACTTTCGATATCTCCACCAAATATCTGAATACCGATCGGCCGCTCATATTCAAAAATATCAAGTTTCTGAACAGATTTAGCAGCATCACGAATCAGCCCTTCGGAAGAAATAAATTCAGTATACATTAAATCAACACCATTCTGTTTGCATACATAGCGAAATGGTGGATCACTCACATCCTCCATCGGAGCTAGTAACAAAGGGAATTCACCCAAATCAATGTTTTCACCAATCTTGACCGACATCTTCAAAAATTTTTTACAAAGGTACAAAATTTGGGATTAGTATAAAGTTAGTTAACTGTCATGAGTTTAGCGTCGACTTTTTATGTATTCAGAATGCGTAGCGCTGTTGTATTCCGCGAAGCACCGAAACGGTAGTGATAGGGCTGGGCTGTTGTCAGGATTGGATTTTCCTATAAAAGCAAATATACCTTCCCGGAATTGAAGGTATATTTGCAGAGAACTGGCTTGCCTATGGATAACCTCTTTTTTCTGAAATCTGTTTTTTATTGGTCAGAAAGAACCTTCAGTTGATTTTCATCGCTGGTCGTGTATCTGGTCATGAAGGTTTTTTTAAGATGTCTTTCTTTCAATAATCAACAAGGACACTTTTATCCAGATTTGTTTTTGAATAAAATCAAATTTCTTTTACGAAATCTTTGATTGCTTTCCCTGGGTCTGTGGTTTTCATAAAATTTTCACCGATCAGAAAACTTTGGAAACCAGCCTTTTTCAATGCTTTAATTGTCTTGGGATCAGAAATGCCACTTTCGGATACTTTGATGTATTCGGATGGAATCTTATCCAAAAGATCATACGAATGTTGTAGATCGACGGTGAAATCCTTTAGGTTTCTATTGTTGACACCAATGGCATCAATATCATCGAAAAGATTGTCCAACAGTTCCTGCTCATTGTGTACTTCAAGCAACACATTGAGTCCGATCTGATGGGCATAGGCGGCAAATTCCTGAACTTCTTCCTTTTTGAGGCAGGCCGCTATCAAAAGGATGACATCGGCACCATAAGCCTTGGCTTCGGTAATCTGATACTTGTCGACAATGAATTCTTTGCGCAATATAGGAATGTTAATTGTCTCCCTTGCTTTGGAAAGGTCTTCCAAATTGCCCTTGAAAAACTCGCCATCGGTCAGCACAGATACTGCCGAGGCTCCAGCTTCTTCATAGGCTTTGACGACATCTTCGACTTTTGCCGTACTGTTGATATCGCCTTTTGAGGGTGATGCGCGTTTATATTCAGCAATAATCCCTGTTTTTTCGGGATCTAATATAGATTCCCGTAATGAAAGACAGGCTACACTGAAATAGGGGTAGTTCAACAGTTCTTCGGCAGAAACCTGCGCTTTGGATTTTTCTACCTCTATTCTTTTTCGTTCAATGATTTTATCGAGTATAGTCATTTGTAGTAGTAAGATATTAGTATTGAGTATTGAGATTTTAGTACTTTAAGCCTTCGGCTGACATATTTTCTCTATTTTATTTTTTTAGTATTGCAGTTTAAGTATTGAGACTTTGGTGCTTCAAGCCTTGGGCGGACGCGAAATCTCTATTACGCTTATACGCTTTTCATTACTGTGTTTCTGTATATAGGTGATCATTTACACACTCAGTGAGACGTAGTCTCGTACAGGTAATGTCTAAAGACTCCTATCTCAATATGCTATACTAAGATAACCAGTTTTCAATTAATTTTTTCCCATTTGTTGTCAGTACAGATTCCGGATGGAACTGCATGCCTCGCACATCATACTCCGTATGTGTCAGTGCCATGATGATACCATTCTCGTCTACTGCTGTCACTTTAAGTGTACCTGGCAAGGTATCTTTGTTCACTGCCCATGAATGGTAGCGTCCTATTTTGGAATCTTTCGGAAAATCCTGAAATAGCTTTTCGGATTCATCGGTTACGATAATGTTGGTTGCAACTCCATGTAGCGGCTTTTCCATATTAAATAATGTGCCGCCAAATACTTCGGCGATTGCCTGTTGACCCAAACAGATACCTAATATACTCTTTTGTGGCGCATAGGTGCGGATCACGTCAAGCAATAAGCCCGCCTCTTCGGGAATTCCAGGGCCGGGGGAAAGTAGGATTTTATCGAATGCTTCTAGTTCCTCTAGTTTGAATTTATCATTTCTCAACACCACATAGTCCTGTCCCAACTCCTGGAGCAAATGAACCAAATTGTAGGTGAATGAATCGTAATTGTCAATGACAACGATTTTATTGTTGCTCATAACCTCTTGTTGTATAGTCCTGATTAAAGTAATTATCTATTTCCTGAAATATCGCCCGGACAAATTCTACGGGCAGATCGAATCTCTTTGCCAATGTTATTTGATTGCTGCTGATATTTTTTATCCTATTTTGTTCATTATCTGTATCATCCTGCAATACTTTTGCCTTATTGACATAGGTCTTCCGTAAGGCAAGCAATTCAACGATGCGGTTGTCGATGGTATCTATCGAAGCATTAATATGCTGGGTATTGATACAATATTCTAATGGTCTGATCATAACGTTTCTGCTAATTGTAATGCTTTTCGCAAAGCAGCTATTTTGTTGTTCACTTCCTGGAGTTCCATTTCCGGATCAGAATCTAGTACAATTCCGCCTCCGGCCTGATAATGTAAGGTATTTTGTTTGCTCAGGAACGAGCGAATCATGATGGCATGATTGAAATCCCCATTGAAACCCATAAAGCCAATTGCTCCAGAGTAGAACGAGCGTTGCAATCCTTCGTAGCGGTCAATGAGTGTCAATGCCATGTGCTTAGGAGCTCCAGAGAGTGTTCCGGCAGGGTAGGTATCTCCTACAATATCGAATGGATTGATATTATCCTTTAATACTCCTGTTACCTTCGAGACCAAGTGGATAATATGCGAGTAGTATTGTGGTTCCATATACGATTCTACTTTAACCTGGGTACAGTGTCTGCTCAGATCATTACGGGCAAGGTCCACCAACATCACATGCTCGGAGGTTTCTTTTGGATCCTGCTTTAGCCTAGAGGCAATTTTTTGGTCTTCTTCCATGTTTCCCGTTCTTTTGAATGTTCCGGCAATCGGGAAGATTGTCGCCTGCTTGCCATGGATGCGCAATTGTGCCTCGGGAGATGAACCGAATAGTTTAAAGTCACCATAATCAAAATAGAATAGGTAAGGCGAGGGGTTAATGGAACGTAATGCGCGGTAGACATTAAATTCGTCGCCCGAGAACGGGGTCCGGAAACCACGGGACGGAACGATCTGGAAGACATCGCCACGTTGGATATGTTCCTTCATCTTCTTGACCAGTTGACGGTGTTCCTCATCGCTACGATTGGAACTTTCCTCTCCCGCTAACTTGAATGTGTATTCCGGGAAATTTTTGTTCTGGATTAGGAATTGCATGCGTTCCAGCTCGGACTCCTCATCTTCCAAAAGGTGTTCGAAGATATAAAGCTGATTACGGAAATGGTCGATGGCGATCACATATTTGTAGACGTGATACTGCATAAACGGTATTTTCCGGGCCGGATCGATAGCTGTTGTCAGTTTGATATCCTCAAAATGTTCAATGCAGTCAAATGTAAAGTATCCGAATAGCCCGTTTGAGATGAGGTTCAGTTCGGCTACCGTCGAATCTTCAAAAGAATTCCGGAAATCGGAAACCTCCTGACGCAATTCGATTTTTTGTGCATTTTTGACAATCCGTTCTTTTCCGGGATAGGTTAAGGTCAACTCGCGCTCATCCAGCTGGATCCCTGCAATGGGCTGGCAACAGATATAGCTGATATTGTTGTCACGGCTATGGTAGTCGGAACTTTCCAATAGCAGTGAATTTGGAAAGATATCCCGTAATCGAAGATAAATACTCACCGGTGTTGTTGTGTCGGCGAGCAACTTTCTGCTCTGTGTTTTGAATTTATACTTCATTTTATTCTTTTATTCGCGTTGATAATTTTTATACATAAAAAAACCCGATACGGGTTAGCATCGGGTTTGGAATTTCCATAAATGGTTTTGGTTGATTATGAAATATTATGACAATACCAATTGATTCCCGATGCTTATTGCTCCAGGCCACCACCAATTTGTATTTGTATATCTTCGTGTCATTATTACACAAATTTATAAAAAAAAATAAATAAGCAAACTTTTTGTGATAAAAAAACAAAAATATACCTTATTTCTTAATCATTTAGTAAATCAGGACGTCTTTCCTGAGTTCTTTTTAGCTGTTGTTCATGCTTCCAGGTAGCGATGTTTACTTCATGTCCACTGAGCAAAATCTCGGGTACTTTGTGCCCTTTCCAGTCTGCGGGGCGTGTATAGATCGGCGCATCGAGCAATCCGTCCTGAAAAGAATCCGAAAGTGCGGAGGTTTCATCGGACAAAACTCCGGGAATCAGACGGATAATCGCGTCTGTAACAATTGCTGCCGGAAGTTCGCCACCAGACAGCACATAATCACCTACCGAGATTTCCTTTGTCACATATATATCCCGGATGCGTTGGTCTATACCTTTGTAGTGGCCACAGAGAATCATCATGTTACTTTTGGTCGAGAGCCCATTTGCAATATCCTGATTGAATGTTTCACCATCGGGAGTCATATAGATGATTTCATCGTATGTCCGTTCGGCCTGTAATTGTTCAATGCACTTGGCGAAGGGTTCGATCTGTAACACCATGCCGGAGCCACCGCCATAGGGGTAATCGTCCACACTTTTGTGCTTATTTGTTGAGTAATCTCTTAAATTGTGTACATATATCTCCGCGAGGCCTTTATTCTTTGCACGTTGCAAAATAGAGTGTGCAAATGGACTTTCCAAAAGGTCTGGTAGGACCGTAATAATATCAAAACGCATGGCGCAAAGATACACAAAAATGATCCATTGTCTATTTATAAGATTGATTCGCTTATCTTTGTGGCAAATTTAAGTGTACATACAGTGATTGACGTAAATAATATTTCTGTTTCCTTTGGGGGAACGACTCTTTTTTCGGATGTATCTTTCTCGATCAATGAGAATGATAAGATTGCATTGATGGGTAAGAACGGTGCGGGTAAATCTACCCTGTTGAAAATTATCGCTGGCGTGGGTAAGCCTACAACGGGTAATGTCGCAGGTCCAAAAGACGCGGTTATTGCCTATCTACCGCAGCATTTGCTGACCGAGGACAATGTAACTGTCTTTGAGGAGACCTCGAAAGCTTTCGAGGAGGTTTACGGCATGCGGGATGAATTGGAGCAGCTGAACGAGCAGCTGAATATCCGTACGGATTATGAGACGGATGATTACATGCAATTGATTGAGCGGGTGTCGGAACTGAGTGAGAAGTTTTATTCGATCGAAGAGGTCAATTACGATGCAGAGGTAGAAAAGGTGCTGAAAGGGCTTGGTTTTGAGCGATCGGATTTTACCAGACAGACTTCGGAGTTTTCCGGAGGATGGCGTATGCGTATCGAACTAGCTAAAATATTATTAAAAAAACCGGATCTGATTTTGTTGGATGAGCCGACCAACCATATGGATATCGAGAGTATCCAATGGCTGGAGGATTTCCTTGTCAATTCGGCCAAAGCAGTTATTGTTATTTCACACGATAGAGCCTTTGTCGATAATATTACCAACCGTACCATTGAGGTGACGATGGGGCGTATTTATGACTATAGAGCCAAGTATAGCCATTACTTGGAACTGCGTCAGGAAAGACGTCAGCATCAATTGAAAGCTTATGAGGAGCAGCAACGTTTTATTGCTGACAATCAGGAATTCATTGACCGTTTTAGAGGTACTTATTCGAAAACCTTGCAGGTGCAGTCACGTGTTAAGATGTTGGAAAAGCTGGAAATTATCGAAATTGATGAAGTTGATACTTCGGCCTTGCGTCTGAAATTTCCCCCTTCACCACGCTCGGGGCAATATCCTGTGATTGTGGAAGATCTTAGCAAAGCATATGACGATCATGTCGTATTCCAAAAAGCCAATATGGTGATTGAACGCGGAGAAAAAGTTGCTTTTGTAGGTAAGAACGGTGAGGGTAAATCAACCATGATCAAAGCGATTATGGGCGAAATAGATTTTGAAGGTACATTGAAAATAGGCCATAATGCCAAAATCGGTTACTTTGCCCAGAATCAAGCCGCTTTATTGGATGGCGAACTGACTGTTTTTGATACCATCGACCAAATTGCAGTGGGCGATGTGCGCGTAAAAATGAAAGATCTTCTGGGGGCTTTTATGTTCAGCGGGGATGACACGACGAAAAAGGTTAAAGTATTATCTGGTGGTGAGCGAACTCGTCTGGCGATGATAAAACTACTTTTGGAGCCCGTGAATGTGTTGATCCTCGATGAGCCGACCAACCATTTGGACATGAAGACCAAGGACATTATCAAAGATGCTTTAAAGGATTTTGATGGTACATTGATCCTTGTTTCACACGACCGTGACTTTTTGGACGGCTTAGCTGAGAAAGTATTTGAGTTTGGAAATAAACGTGTCCGTGAACATTTTGAAGATATAAAAGGATTCCTGGAATATAAGAAAATGAACAGTTTAAAAGATATTGAACGATAGCTTCTAAATCAACGAAGTGTAAATGTAGGCGGTTAGTCTATAGCATATAATCATAAGCTACAAGGTTTTGTCCGATCCCGATATTTGCAGTACAGAAATCAGAAACTTTATCTGTAGTCTCTTGAGCTCAGCTGGTAGAGCAACTGACTTGTAGCAAGTAGGGCATTGGTTCATCTCGATAAGCGAACCAGTTATAAAAGCGGTTTTTTTATATAAAGCCGCTTTTTTGCGTTTTAAACAAAGATTACATCGAATATTCAAGCTTTTTCTCTTAATCCCAAAGTGTGTGAAAGATACCTTCTTGATCAATACGTTCATAGGCATGTGCGCCAAAATAGTCTCGTTGTGCTTGTATAATAAATTACGTCCCATTACGCCGAGTCCAACTATTCCAAAATCGTAGTTATTCAATTTATCTATACTCTTCGTTCAATACCGTTTTTTAAAGATGAAATTTACCATTTTTGTTGATACTATGAAAGGCAATTATCAGCAGATTGGTATGAAGCGTTTTTTTTGCTCCAATTACTTCGCTGGTATTGAGTGTTTTGTTGTAAACTAACAGATAATCCGTATATTGAACTCTCCTAAACATCAATTTTATTTATGATCATTGGATTAGACATTGGGACATCATCTGCGAAAGCTGTTGCATTTGACTACGAAGGTAGCATCTTGTCGCAGCATAGTATACCTTATCCCATATTAAACCCGTCAGAAGGCTGGTACGAGCAAGATCCGGAGATTGTTTATGCTGCATGTATTGAGTCTATTAGATATGTCATGATTAGCTTAAAGGAATCTAGTGCCGAGATACCGAAACCTGTATGCATTTCGGTGAGCAGTGCTATGCACGGACTGATCGCTGTTGACTCGGCGGGAGAGCCACTTAGCAATTGCATGATATGGGCAGATCGCAGAAGCGAGGATATTGCGGTTGCCTTGGAGGCAAGTGAGGTGGGCAGGCTACTTTATCAGCAAACGGGCACACCAATACATCCCATGTCTTTGCTTTGCAAATTAATGTGGATAAAGTCTAATGATCAAAAATTATTTGCACAGTCGCACAAATTTATCGGTATCAAAGAATTTCTTTTTCACCGGCTCTTTGGTGTTTATGTGGTCGATCATTCCATTGCATCTGCAACAGGGCTTTTCGACATACATCGGCTTATATGGTCTGATCAGGCGTTAAAATTGACGGGCATATCGGAAGAACAATTAGCATCGCCAGTTCCGGTCGATTATATTTTAAATATGCCTAGCCAGGAAATCGCGGCCTTGATGCACATACCCCAAGATACCTCTTTTGTTATAGGTGGTAGCGATGGTTGTTTGGCTAATCTCGGGGTAGGGGCTATAAGTCCTGGGGTGGCTTCGATCACTATTGGTACCAGTGGAGCTATTCGCGTGGCAAGTTCGCAGGCAAATCAAGAAAAAAAACAAAGGTTATTTACCTACCTACTGAGACCAAATGAATATATAATTGGTGGCGCGGTTAACAACGGAGGTGTATTACGCAACTGGTTTCGAAATAACTTCTTGCATGAATATACCCAAATGGAAACGGATGGAGATTCGTCTGTCTCGTTAAATGCTTTGGTCGACTCCGTCGTTCCCGGGGCAGAGGACTTGATATTCTTGCCCTATTTAACCGGTGAACGGGCACCACATTGGAATTCCAATGCAAAAGGCGTTTATTTTGGGATACAGCTGCATCATGGCAGGGCGCACTTTGCGCGGGCCATGATGGAAGGGATGTTGTTTGCAATTTACAGTGTAGGAATCGCATTGGAGGAGAACACCGGCCCCATTCATACGATCTTTGCAAGCGGCGGCTTAGCACGTTCATCGTCGTTGTTGCAAATGCTTGCAGACATTTTCAATAAACCTGTATTCACCAAAAATACGGTAGAAAGTTCTGCATGGGGAGCAGCATTGATAGGCTTGGAAGCATTGGGTATACAACGAGGGGGGGCTTCCGTAAAAAACAAGCAAGCGGAGAGAACACAAGATACCGAGCACTATTACAAACCGAGTGAAGAGAATCACGCGGTATATATTAAAAACTTCCAGAAATTTGAACGCCTGTACCATATATTGGAGGGTGAGTTTTAACTAGTTGTAAATTATTATGCCTCTAATCATCGTTATTTTGGGAGTAGCTTTACTACTTCTTTTAGTCACTGTCGTCAGGTTAAACACGATCTTTTCATTACTGATAACTTCTGTGGCGGTCGGTTTTGCAATGAATATGAATGCCGTCGACATCCTTAAATCTGTTGAAACCGGAGTAAGTAGTACTATGGGCCAGTTGGCACTTTTGTTGGCTTTCGGGTCTTTACTGGGTAAATTGATGGCGGAGGGGGGCGCTGCAGAAAAGATTACAACGAAACTAACGGCGGTATTTGGCAGAAAGAACTTACCTTGGGCAATGGTTCTCACGGGCTTTTTAGTAGGAATTCCTTTATTTTACAATGTCGGTTTTATCGTCTTGGTACCGTTTGTTTTCATGGTCTGTGCTTCCAATAAAATGCCCTTGCTTTACGTTGCTATTCCATTGCTGGCAGCGCTGTCCGTGACGCACGGTTATTTGCCACCGCATCCGGGAGCTACAGCCATAGCGGTTACTTACAATGCGGATATAGGTTTGACAATGGCCTATGGCATTGTTGTGGCAATTCCTGCCATAATTATCGGTGGACCACTCTTTGGTAGGATGCTTAAGCGTATTCCGACCAACCCACCTGCTGAGTTCTTTCCTGAGCACAATCAAGCAGATAAGAAAGAGCTTCCCGGATTTGCAATTAGTATATTTACGGGACTGTTTCCAATAATTTTAATTGCTTTTGGGTCATTTGCACATCTCATATTCCCAGAAGGCTCCGCTTGGCTGACGACACTCCGTTTCTTGGGTGACCCGGTGGTGGCTTTAATGATTGCATCTCTGGTGGCGATGTACACGATGGGAATCCGCCAGGGTAAAAGTTTGCGGGAGCAGTCAGAAAGTGTGGAAGAAGCAATCCGTGGGATAATGATGATCCTTTTTATCATTGCAGCATCGGGCGCCTTCAAGCAAATTTTGGTAGATAGCGGTGTAGCGAACTATATCGCTGACCTAACTGCAGACCTTAGCTTGTCACCACTTGTGCTTGCCTGGTTAATAGCTGGTATCATTCGCCTGGTGATCGGTTCGGCAAGTGTTGCTGGACTCACGGCAGCGGGCATTATGCTCCCCATTGTGCGAGCAGGAGATGTTACTCCTGAATTAATGGTGCTAGCGACGGGAGCGGGCAGTCTCATGTTCTCACACGTCAACGATCCAGGGTTTTGGATGTTTAAATCTTATTTTGGAGTGAGCGTGAAGGATACATTTCGCTCATGGACGGTGATGGAAACGCTCGTTTCTATTATTGGATTGATCGGTGTCTTGATTTTACACTGGCTTGGTCATTGATAGCTAATGACAAAGTCCCTTATCAGAAGGTGACTGTCGAAACCGCAAGGCAAACTCCGCATTCTTGATTGCCTTTGTCATCAAACGAATATTGAATTATATAGACCCATAATTGGTTGATTATGGGCTTTTTTTTGATGAAACCCTTGGTTTGATTTTTTTTTCTTAATATCGTGCTAATGAACCAAATTTTTGTTGTTTGAGTTATTCTGACAAATATGCATAGATCACAACAGCTTTATCTGTATATCTTATTTTGCCTGAGTTGCTGCTTGGGTGGGGGGGCTGTTTTTGGCCAATATACAGTTGATAATATACCCAGTCCAAAGCAGAAAGGACAAGATTATTTTGTCTCCAACCCTGATGGAATCCTGTCTTCGGGAACAGTTGCCGAGCTGGATGGCTTATCCACACAGATCGAAGCAGCTACCAAAAGTGAGTATGCCATTGTATTGGTCAATGACTATGTCGGTGACAGCGATTTTGAATTTGCATTAAAGCTATTTAATACCTGGGGTATAGGTAAGAAGGAAAGCAATAATGGGCTATTATTGTTTATTGCGAAAGACCGGCGGGAATATCGCTTCATTACGGGGTATGGCATGGAAAGCACCTTGCCGGATGCCTATCTGAAACGAATCGGCGAAAAGTATCTGGTACCTAATTTTCGAAATGGAAATTATGATCAAGGCGTCCTCGAGGCGTCGCAGTTTATCAAAACTATTCTGACATCACCCGACAGTAGGGCCGAATTGGAACGTTTGATGCCCGAAGCAACTCCAATTTGGAGTTTTAGAAGTCCTATCCTGAGAAATTCACTTTTGGTACTGGCTTTATTTGCCCTCTGTTATATCTGGCTGGGCGAAGTGACCCGTGCGATCAAGGGTAAGCTGACCAAAAAAAGTAAATATTTTCCACCACTGGTCAGCGGCTGCGGTTGTATGGGAATGTTGATGTTTGCAAGTGTATTTATATGTGCTTTTGCGTTGAATAACTTCGAAGTTGTTTATCAATGGAAGAATCTACCTTATTTTGTTTTTATATTTGGAAGCATTACGCTGGCGATGAAATATAATGCAAGCCGTACACAGATTATCAATTCCTACCGTGATGAAGAAAATATCCAGCAAGCTTTGCGTAAGTTTCGCGTTTGGGGACTTGTTCCTTTATTGTTAAGCCCTTTGGCGCTGTTTGATCTCTTTGGAATAAATAAGCGTATCCGAAGGAATGAACTTCGGCTGACTCCACCGGATGACTCGGGGCGCTGGTTGCGCATGAATAAGGATGATGCCGCTACCCGGGAAAGCGCATACTTGGATCAAGGACAGCTGTTGGAAGAGAAAATTGGCAGCCGGTCTTATGAGATCTGGGTAGATCAGACAAGCAATGAGACTAAGCTGGTTCCCTGGGATGAAAATGCAGGGTACATGGATTGTCCGCAATGTCATTACCGTACGTTTGAAACTGGTCTTTCACGAACGATCCGGTCCGCGACCTACAGTTCACAGGGACTGGAGGAACGTTTTGATAAATGTAAGAACTGTGGTCACCGTGTGTCTCACGGTGAGCACACTATACCCGTTAAAGTACGATCTTCATCAAGCAGATCTGGTGGCGGCGGCTCTAGTGGCGGTGGCGGCGGAAGTTTTGGTGGCGGTTCGTCCGGTGGCGGCGGGGCTGGCGGAAGATGGTAATTCCTAATTTAGGTGCAAAAAAAAAGGTTTTCAAACGGGGAGAATGAAAACCTTAAATAACCAATTATAAACCTAAATTATGATGACACAAATATAGTGTATTTTTTACACTATCAAAAGTTTTTTTTAAAAAAAATAAAAAAGTAAGTTACATAGCGCATATATGATTTCTGTTTATAAATTAAAACCAAAGTTTCAGCAGTTATTGATGCCGGTTCTGAGCTTTTTGAATCGGAAAAAGGTAACGGCCAATCAGATTACGATTGGCTCGGTGCTCTTGTCTCTGGTTATTGCGATCCTTTTTTGGTATGCCGACCGCAGCATAGTTTTATTTCTGGCATTGCCAATCGGTTTATTATTGCGGATGGCGTTCAATGCACTGGACGGTATGATGGCCCGTCTTTTCAATCAGACGAGTAAAACGGGGGAAGTCCTGAACGAGGTGGGCGATATTGTTTCTGATGTCCTGATCTTTTTTCCCCTGCTGAAATTTCATCCCGAGAGTTTATATCTGGTAGTAGGCTTTATTGTTTTGAGTGTCATCAACGAATTCTGCGGTCTGATCGGAAAGGTTATTGCCAATGATCGTCGTTATGATGGACCTATGGGTAAAAGCGACCGTGCACTGCTGCTGGGGGTATACGGGATTTTAAGTTTGTCGCATATTTCGATAACTGCATTTTCGGGCTATATTTTTGCTGTGCTATGTTTGTTATTGGTCTTGAGTTCCATAACGCGATTGAGAAAGGCATTGGTGGTGAATGAGTGAAGTATCTAATCCGAAGGATAAATTTGCTGACGTACCTGTCCGGGTCAGAAGCTGGGGCTATATTGTTCTTGTACTGGCTATTGCTTTCGTTCCGCAAATGACATCATGGCTGTTTGTTTGCTGGCTTACCTTTCAGGGTATGCGCGAATTTGTGAAGATGTTTGTGCCAAATTTTAGTCTTGCATTGCCCTTTGCTATTGTAATTGGTCTATTGCAGTTGATCCTTTTAACCTACTGTTCATATAGCGGCTATCTATTCTGGGCGACACTATTGTGCCTTGGGATTGGGCTGTTTTTCCGGTTGGGACGAAAAACAGCGACGGGTGCTGCTATCGGAATGACCTTTGGAGCGGCTGCCTGCCTACTTGCATTCAGCCAGCTGGCCTTTATTCGGGCAGTAGAAATTGATCAGAATGAGTGGATGGGATTACGGCTTGTGGCCTATATCATCGTTTTAACGGAGCTGAACGACGTATTCCAATACCTAATGGGTAAATTCTTTGGCAAACGAAAGATTGTTCCGCGCATCAGTCCAAATAAAACGGTTGTCGGATGTGTTGGTGGTATCGGGCTGACGATAATGTTGAGTAATATCTTGGGTTACTTGCTATTGCCATTTGGGGATTTTATCTGCTTTTCGTTGCTTGGTCTGCTCTTTGGTACTTTAGGATTTTGTGGTGACGTACTTTTCTCCTTTTTGAAACGCAGGGCGGGAGTCAAGGATACGGGGACATTAATCCCCGGACATGGTGGATTACTGGATCGGATAGATAGCTTGGTGTTTAATGCACCTGTTTTCTATGGTTTGATTTGTTTGATAGAAATAACGAATTTGTAATGGTTTTATAAAGCGGATCGTCATCTAAATCGTGAAATTTAGAATTATGTATTCTGTTATCAGTAACCCTATAGATTGTTTACGCATGGAGAAAAATGAGATCAATCTATCAAAGGTTAAAAATTGGCATTAGGTCTTGACCTTGTAAGAGTATACACGCACATCAAATATATCGCGAAATGAATTATCAACGGGCAGTTTTATTTTCAGGTGGTGGTACTCGTTTTGGCTTGTACCTGGGAATGTATGCGGCGTTGGACGAAATGGGATTTAAACCGGATTTACTGATTGCTAGCTGCGGCGGATCATTAGCTGCTGCGCTTATTCAGGCTTTTGCAAGGGATGCTGAGCGGAAATCCTATCTCCAGTCCGAAGAGTTTTATCGCTTCTTCTGTGGACATCGGCTTACGGAGCAGCGTCATCTGGGCAAACTTGGTTTGTATGTGTTAAAAAAGCAATGGGATAAACGATCTGCTCCTTATCTGGAAGATGTGTTTGATCGTTATCTGGTCAAGATGGAGCATGATCTTTCTCCCTTATTACCGAGTCTGAGCCACCCATTTTCGGAGGAAATACCGTCGATTATTATTGGTTCAAGAATGCTTTTTGACCGTTCGGAAGTTGGGGAGAGGCGTGGCGGACGTAAAATTTATCAGAAAGTCCTGATGGGGAATACAACGGTACTATCAAACGTAAATCTGGATGCTATTCAACTTCAAGGTGAAAACTATGGACAAAGTGCTGTTGCTCCAACGATAGCAATAAATTCGACAGTAACATTGTTGGAGGCTGTTCGTATTTCGATGTCCGATATGTTTTATATTGAGCCTGTACAGTGGAACGGGGAGTATTATGCCGGGGGAGCCATTGATTTGGTACCTGTGGAGTTGGCGCAGTCTTTGGCGGCGGAAGTGATCTGTGAGCGGAAGCAGATGTATAAATTCCAGGAGGAAGGATTGGTCAGAGCGGTATTGGGCTTTAGTGGTAACCAACGCCTGAGGGATATTGATCAGCAATTTCAGGAAATCCGATGGATCGATACAAGGGATGCTGCGGAAAAGCTGAAAGGAAACTATTGCAAAAAAGGTATAGATTGGCGTAGATTTGAAATAACATTATCCCTTCCGACCAGTCTGGATGAATTTGCGGCTGCTATGGAAGCACAGTGGAATTATGGATATAGCAAGACGATGGAGCTGCGTATGGGCTAAAAGACAATGGATTGGAATAAGTGGAATTAAGAAGACATTGTGCTAGTGAAGAGATCATACAAGATGTACATACATTATAAAGTTCAGTGGAGTTTGGAAATGTTTATCATTTAATACTGGGCTGTTTTAGAATTTGGTTGACAGAAATCGAAGGTTTATTTGTTTGACAAGATAGCCCAGACAGCGGGTAATATTAGCACTATTTTTTTAATATGAAGGTATTTATCGCAGGCGGAACAAGCGGAATAGGTTTGGCACTAGCACAATGCTACCTCCAACAGGGGGCTGAAGTTGCGGTATGTGGTCGGGACCTTTCAAGACTGACCAATCATCCAGCATACGATGCGCTCATCAAGTTTGAAGTGGATGTATGTGATCGGGATGCTTTGGCTGCTGCTGTTGATTCTTTCTGTCATCATGCGACATTGGATCTTTTTATCAATTGTACAGGAAGCTATGCCGATGATGTAGCACAGCGCATCAGTTATGAAGAGGCATGCGCGATGCTCCGAGTCAATATGTTGGGTACCCTAAACTGTTTTGAAGTCGCCAGCGAAACCATGCGTGGACAATCAAGGGGGCAGATAGTAACAATAGCATCCGTTTCGGGAACGCTGGATTTTCCGAATTCGAGTTTGTACAGCAAAACAAAGCGGGCAGCAATCCAAGTGGCTGATGCTTATCGGCGGGCATTGCTTCCGTATGGGATTGCCGTGACAGTCATCGCACCGGGGTATGTGGATACAACCAAGCTCCGTCAACTTAACCAGCAGGATCTCTCCAAAAAGCCTTTTTTGGTCAGTGTAGACGATGCCGCACAACGCATCTTAAAAGCGATACAACAAAAGAAAGAAATCGTGATTTTTCCGAAGCGTATGAAATGGCTGATGGGATTTTTAGGCCTGCTCCCTCATGTATTATTAAGTAAAATCATGTTTAGGAAAGCCAAATGGATGAAAAACGATTAAAGAAAGTAGGCGGGCAGCTCCTTGTTGTCATCTATTGCCTGTTACTTTTTCAACTTACCTATCCTTATACAGCAGCCTACGCCGCCAGTTTAGCTACGGTACCATCCTTTGTATTCGACTTTGAACAGCATATTCCATTCATTCCATGGATGATCCTGCCCTATATGAGCAGTGGGCTGTTTTTTTGCCTCGTGCCGTTTTACTGTCAACAAAAAAGGGAGCTCTTGTGCTATGCAAAGCGATTTACATTTGTTACCCTGATTGCGGCCCTGTGTTTTCTCCTTTTTCCGCTGCAGTTTTCTTTTGACCGTCCACAGGTCGAAAATCCTTTATTTACAATTTTCTTTTCTTTCTTAAAGGAATATGATTCGCCTTTTAATCAGGCGCCCTCCCTGCATGTCGCTTATGCCTGTCTTTTTTGGTCGGTGCTGCGATGGAAGTTCAACGGACGGAAGAAAATCATCTTTGGCATCTGGCTCCTGATGATGGGTATAGGAACATTGGCTGTATATCAGCACCACGTGATTGATCTATTGACAGCTTGTATACTGGTTCAGTTCAGTTTTATCCTCTTTCCGAACGCCATTGAACAGCAACATAGTTTACGGCAGAAATCGGGTTTTTATACCAAAAAACTTGATAGTCGTCTTCCGGCGATCCGGAACCAACAAGTAGCGAATAGTTATTACCTTATTGGGTGGCTATTTCTGCTACTGGCACTGTTCTGCGAGGGAAATGTATTGCTAATGATTGTTTCTGCTTGGGTAGCCTTTGTCTGTTTTACGGTTGGTTACAATTACCTGTGCGGTAATACAGGTTTTTTGAAGGATAATCGGGGTCGAACACCGCTGATAAAGAAAGTATTTTACGGTCCTTACCAACTTGCATACTGGTTGATGTGGCGTTTTTTTAGAAAGAAAAATAATCCGCCGCTGATAGAGTTACTGCCACGCTGTTATGTAGGGCCAAGGTTGGACGCTTCGGAACTAATAGCCTTGGGACTGGATCGCAGTCTGGTTGTTTTTGACCTCGCAGCTGAGCTGGAGGACGTAAAACTCTTGTGGGGTATGGAAAAGTATTATTCTTTCCCTTTGTTGGATATTGCGGAGATCGATGTGCATGATGCCCATGTGATCATAGACGCAATGCTATCTGCTTACCGCAATTTGGATGAGCATGAAAATATGGTCATTCATTGTACAATGGGCTATAGTAGAAGTATGATTTTTGCTATTCTGATGACGCGGGAATTATTATCTTTAGATTTAAATAAAGCTATTGATCGGGTGAAGTCGATCAATAGGCATATGGTACTGCGGGCTCATGCGATCCAGTTGATGAAAATTATCGTCGCGGACAGATCCTAATCAAAAAGGGTGGCTTGGTCTTTGTTTTTAACCTCCATATCTGAATAGATACAGAAATTGCATACGCCATTGTATAGATGGAATAAATTATAAAAAAATGAAATCAGGTTATTTTAAGAGTTTCGATCAAGGGGAACTGCTATATCGTGTTTGGAATTATCAAAAGGGACAAAAGGCTTTAGTTGTATTGCACCGTGGGCATGAACATTCAGAACGCCTACAGGAGATGGCTAGCGATCCACAGTTTGCCGGTTATTCCATCTTTGCATTCGACCTGCGTGGACATGGCCATACCAAAGTGCCCGTATCACCGGTATTCATGGATAATGTGCGCGATCTGGACAGTTTTGTCTCCTATATCCACGCCGAATATGCAGTTGATACCAAGGATGTCTTTGTCATCGCCAATAGTATTGCTGGGATCATTGTGAGTGCTTGGGTACATGATTTTGCCCCTCCGATCGCAGGTATGGCTTTATTGGCCCCTGCCTTTGAGATTAAACTGTATGTACCACTGGCCAACCAGATAATTGCGCTTGGAACCAAGCTGAAAAAGGATCTTGTTATCCAAAGCTATGTCAAAGCGAAGGTCCTGACCCATGATATTGAGCAACAACAGGCTTATGATGCTGATCCCCTAATCTCAAAATCCATTAATGGCGCTTTATTGGTCGACCTATTGAAAGCCGGTGAGCGTATCGTTGAGGATGCTGCCGCAATCGATATTCCCGTGATTGTGCTATCCGCAGAAAAGGACTATGTAGTTAAAAACTCGGTACAAAAGCAATTCTTTGTGTCTATTGCTTCTAAGCTGAAAACGTTTATTACCCTGCGCAACTTTTATCATGGTATCCTGTTTGAATCCAACAGACAGAAAGTCTATGCTTATTTAAAAGATTTTATTACGAAAGCCTACGCAAGGCAAAAGCCTGAACAGGGGCTGGAGCCTGACGAGTTTTCGGTAAAAGAATATGAAAAATTGTATCATAAGGTGATACCTGCGGCTGAGAAATTAAACTATGCCTTGCAGAAATGGACTTTGGGCAAGATCGGATCATTGAGTCATGGGATGAACTTAGGGCTTCAGTTTGGTTTTGATTCAGGAATTTCATTGGATTACGTTTATCGCAATGAGCCGAAAGGCAGAATGGGATTAGGCAAAATCATTGATAAAGGGTATTTGGAAGCGATCGGCTGGAAAGGGATCCGTATACGTAAACAGCATCTATTACGTCTATTGGAAGAGAATATTGCACAGGTGAAGTCTACGGGCCGGCCTGTGAAAATCTTGGATATCGCTGGCGGCACCGGAAATTATTTATTTGACATCAAAGAAAAATATCCTGAAGTGGAGATCGTGATCAACGAGTTTCTATTGCCCAATATTGCAGTGGGGGAGAAAATCATCAAGAAGAAAGGGCTCCTGGGAATACGTTTCACTAATTACGACTGTTTTGATCCGGAGACTTACAACAAACTGAATTTTGTGCCTAATATTGTGGTAATCTCTGGTATTTTCGAATTATTTGGCAACAATGAAATGGCGAGCAGGGCGGTACGTGGTGCGACTTCCATTTGTGAGGAAAACAGCCATCTGGTCTATACCGGGCAGCCATGGCATCCACAATTGAAAATGATCGCTTATGTACTGAACAGCCATCAGAAGAAAGACTGGGTCATGCGCCGACGTTCGCAAAAAGAACTGGATCGGATTATGGCCTATAATAGGGTGATCAAGGAGCGGATGCTGATTGACGATTACGGGATATTTACCGTTTCTTCGGGAGCTGTGAAGGCCGAATAATCGTATTTCCGAACGATCTGCATGCAGAATCGTAGCCAAGTAAGTTGTTGAATTTCTTGCATGTTCTTGGTTAACAATAGTATATGTTGTGCTAAATAGGATGGGGTTCAAATTGCGCCAAATATATAGCTTTCAGGTTATGGATTTGGCGCAATTTGATCTCCTGTTTACTCAAAATGCCCCCATTTTCTGCTTCCATTACTCAGAAATGCAGATCCGATCCGTTTGACAAAAAGACTTTTTTGCTTAACAAATTGTCTTTATTCCGCGTACAGCGATGTAATTGCTTAACAAAAAGACTTCTTTACTTAACAAATCGACTTTATTCCATGCACAGGGAGGGTAATGATACACTGGTGGGCTATCTTTGGAGCGAATTATCCTTATTGCAGATATGATGATATAATGATAGTAATGAGCGATGATCACCGATTGAGGCTGAGATATAGGATTGTATACAATGAGTTTCTTAAAATTATTATTAAAACTTTTGAAGATGAAGTTTGTAAAACATTGAGCATAAACTGGAAGAAAATTGCTAAATTTGAATAGTAAGTGTTAAAAGTTATGAATGCACAGACCTTAAATAAAAAATTAGAATTAATTCAATGGTTAGCGACGTTGGAAGATAGTTCTATTATCGAAAAACTACTAAAGTTTAGGGAAGAGGAGGTAAAAGACTGGTGGGATTCGGCTTCTGAGGCAGAGAAGATTTCAATTGAAAAGGGCGTTCGCGAGGCAGATAATAAAGATCTAAAAAATCACTCTTCAGCTCGAAAGATCTATGAAATGTGGTTATAATATTCTATGGACTCCGAAAGCATTAAACGAGCTAGAGAAGACAATAGAATATCTTGAAGAGAACTTTAGCGAAAAAGAGATCAAAAAATTAGCTCAAAGATTGAAAAGATCACAGTATTGATTTCTCAAAATCCTTATATTTTCCCTAAATCTGAGAGTCAAAATATCTATAAAGCAGTTATTCTGAAATTTAATACAATGTATTATCGTGTGCGAAATGATAACGTAGAGATTATTTCGTTCTTTTCAAATAGACAAAGCTTGACAAGAAGAAAGATATAGCGGTTATACACAATAGGCTTCACCTAACCTATATTACTTTTTTTATAAATCCTAATTCAATTTTTATTTCCGGCGGAAATGTTTTTCCTTAAAAAATTCCAAAGAAATGGAATTTCCTGCACTGAATTGATCCATACTTTCTTCAATACATTTTTCGATATGCTTTGGAATACGAATTCCCTTAGATTCGAAAGGCTCTTTTAAAGCTTAAAAAATTGCTTTGACCGTTTCGGGGTGTACCTGATATTCAGTATGTGTTGTAGAAGCTTCCATAATGATGATATTGACTTTAACAAAGCTGCTGAAATTATTGGTCTCTTCTTTTCTATTCATCATACAATTATGAAACAATTTATTTAAAAATTTTATAATTGTATAGATTGTCTTTACTTTTGTTTTGAAATATCAAGTAATGGTTAGCGTAGTGCTTCATGGTACTAGTCAACATAGTGATGTTTCGAACGAGTGATAAAATAATAAACCAATATAAATTTTTATGATTATGGATAACTATGGACGTGTAGAGACTCTCTATCAGGGGACTGTTAATAAAAGCCAAAATCAGACAACCACCACAAATCATATCTATCTCCATCCTGGAGAGCGAAGCGGTGAATTTGAACGATGGATGGGTGAGATAGGTAGTTGCTTCAGATTGATCTGGAGTATTCATCCTTAAAACCATTGTTGGATTTAATAGTAGCTGCGTTGGAGCCTAGTCGGATCCTTCTAATACCGCATCCTGCTATTGAAAAATACAATGTTAAACCTTGTGCTGAGATTATATTAATACTTGATAATTGGAAATATGATTTGGAGCGGAATCAACCGATCGTAAAAAGTATGCTTGAGCTCGCGTGTATGAAACAGAGTACAGTTGTATTTAATATGTTTGGAGAGAAGGAATGGGAGGACAAACTAGAGGATGAATATTTTTATAGTATGGCCCATTGTCGATCTAAATTCTTGGTGTTTTCGGGTATTCCATATCGTTTGATCGATTCAGAGGACAGCTCACTAGAAAATTCAAAAGAAACTTTTTCCGGTAAATTTTGTAACCAAATTACAAAAACAGAACGGTTTCTGGAAAAATGTAAAACACTATTATTTGAGGAAGAAGTTATTCCTGATCTAGCCTATGCCCTTATATCATCATGTTTAAAGCAGATTTATTACTTGGTCATCGGTACATTTTTGTTAGATGTCCCAGTATTAAATAGATCGTGCAAGGAGCTCGAGGAAATGGCTGCTAGAGTACTGCCTCAATTACGAGGACAGATCAAGAAAAATATTGATGATTATCCAAATTGGGATGTGGTTGATTTCGAGGATCTTGAAGAAGATAAATCGCGTATGAAACGTCACATTCCCGATATGGTGGAGCTTGAACGTTTATTAGACATTGCTAAAATTGCTTTTGAGCAGAAGATGGTCGTATTATTTGGTCGTGAAGAAACTTTGTAGTAGATAATAAGGGTGTAGTATCATAGCTGTATAAATTCGTGGGTGACATATTAAGCTTTTCACCACCTATCATGGCGATCCTAAAATAAGAATTCTACAGATTAATAAAGGGTCTGCACTCAAGCAGATAAATACGTCGACAGTTAAATAAATAAGCATTATGGAAAACCAATATTTAAAAGAACCAAAAAGAGAATGGGATACCCAATGGTTTTTAATAGAGGGGGGAATTTTCGAGTCTATTCAAGATGATACTTTTGAATCCTTTAATGAGAAATTATGGAATATATTGATCGCTTTAACATCAAAAAATAAAAAAGATGAGAATGAACGAAAACAATTAGTTGTACATCTAGATAAGGTTATATTGATGGTCAAGGGCTGTCATTATTTTTTACACCATAAAAAGCGGCTACATTATAAGGAAGATTGGATCGATATAAAATGGTATAAAAATCCTTATAGGTGCAGTAAGAAGTATCGCTCAAAGGCGGACAGAAAACTCAATCATCATCTGGCCCATTTTGAATACCCATTTACAAAACTCTCCAGACAAGAGATCCAGAACTTTCCAAAGGCCTTTAAGAATTTTTTTTCGAAAATGGATCTATCCTCTTGGCTCAATCTCCTTGGTGATTGGAAAAACTGTGTACTAAACGACGAAAGCTTATTTGAGTGGATGGTAGATTATGCCCCACTGGAGACCTATGAACAATTGTTAAAATTACATGAGGCATGCATTGTGGCATATCATTGGGCTGAAATTGATTACCCTCCACCCAATAGGCATTTAATTAAAGATTATTTGTCGTCCGATTATGTAGATGGCTATCGCAGTGCAAGTCCTTATGAACGGATTGAACAAATTTTTTATGAGAAGAATCACACAGATCTTCGTGATAGCATCTTAAGTCTATATCCACTAAATCCTTCTGAAAATAAACCGCCCAATATAGAGATTGATGATCTACGTTATACATTAAGATGGTTATTGGAGACTGGTTGGTTACTGTTGCAAACGAACTATTTCCCGGAGGATTGGTTGGATCCGGATGCGGCTGACTTTTTGCGATGTCCAGTCCCAAAACGAGAATTAAGCTTCTGGAAGCCAGAGTCGTTGAGTAATAAAGAACAGAAAAATCTGAAAAAAACATTGTCCAAATTATATTATGGAATTCATTTACAAGATGAAATCTATATTGTAGAGGGGCGAATCATTTTCCAATATGAGCGTGGATGGTCGGCCGGAATGGGGGAAGAAGGGCTGGAAATCCGTAATCGACTGCTGAAAATCTTAGATATATTAACGCTGATTGTTTTGGATCTATGCAAACGTCGAACGAAGCTTGAAGGTGTTTGCTACCCACCTGAGAAAACTGAGAAAGTTGAAGAAAAAGAATGATGATAGTATCATTTGATACTATCAAAGATTATCATTAATCAGCCTAAATGTAGCTAATGTTAAAAAAATTGATAGTAATCGTATCAAAAATACTGCTATCCCAGCTGACTAGACCGAAAAAGTCAGCTGGAATAGCAGTAAAAAGTTTTAATTCTTATACTCCCGAATTGCCTGAATAATACCTTCCAGATTTTCATTGAAGTCCAGTAGCTGACCGAATACTTTATCGTCTTTGGCCAGTCCACCGTGTTTATTGTTCTTACGGAAGATTTCCTTGATCGTTTCCCAACGTTCCAGTTCAACAGGGTTTAGCAGCTCGGCAAGCTCTTTTAGTTTTAAGAGGTTACTTTCAGTATCCGCTGTCAGTGTCTGCGATTCGCTTTCATAGTGTGCGAGAAGAACCTGATCAATTTCCTGCTCATTCATCATCGGTACTACCTGTGCAACCAGCTTGCTCATATTCCGATAGGATCCCTGCATTTTGAATGGTGGTTCGGTGCGGTAATTATCCTGCATCGCAGCACTCTGAATATAATTCTGATTCACTTTGATCACGACATTCCTGATTTTCAGTACATGTCGCAGCACCGCGATAAAGTCATCAATATCCTGTTTCAGGTAGTTCCCCTCTAAATCGGGCAATTGATCCATAACAGACTGCGCATAATTGACTAGGGCATAGAAGTCGTTAAACGATTTGCTTGCAATCTTTTCGAGGTAGCTGTTTTCAATCGCCGCATTTTCGATTAAACTAAGGTTGAATAATGCTTCGGTGTCACCGATCACATCACCGAGATTGTACACGTCGGCACGGTTGGCAAGCATGTCGGGAATTTGAAACTTAGAGCCGCTCTCTGTGTATGGGTTTCCGGCCATTACGATGCAGAAGCGCTTGCCCCGGAGATCATAGGTCTTGCTTTCGCCCTCAAAGATGCCATCAATCTTACGCTGACCATCAGCAAGGGAAATGAATTTCTGTAAGAATTCAGGATTTAAGTGCTGGATATCGTCCAGATACAGCATGACATTATCTGCCATCTCAAAAGCCAGGTTGATCTTTTTGAGCTCTTCCCGTTCTCCGGATGTTTTCGCTTCAACTGGATCAATGGATGTAATTGAATGACCAATGGTCGGGCCATTGATTTTAACGAAATGTAAGCCCATTGTCTTAGCCAGATATTCCATTAAGGTGGTCTTACCGTAACCCGGAGGTGATATCAATAGCAGCATTCCCATACGGGCTGTACGCTTGTTGTCGCCTGCGGCTCCCAGCTGTTTGGCGAGGTTATTTCCGATCAATGGGAAGTAAACTTCGTTGATCAGCTTATTACGGACAAAGGAGGTCAGTACTTTGGGTTCAAACTCACCGATCTTTAGTTCTTTGGCATAGGACTTCGCAAGCTGTTCCTTCAATGTGGAGAATGCGAGAAAACGAGGGACATTATACTCACTGAATTGCGCCAGACGTGCTATAAACTCATGGTATTGGATATGTTCCTCTCCATTGTTCAGGATCGCATGATTGCCTTTTAATCCACTGATATGTGCTTGGTCTTTTGCGATGATCAGGTGATACGCATGGGTCGGATAAAGCAACATGATCGCTGCTTCCTCAATATACTTGCGTAGCGTAAGATATTCCGGATGCTCATCCACAAAGGAGTTGAGCCAATTTAAAGTCAGGTAAAAGCGATCTACCAAGCTAAATTGTTCGTTCTGAATATCCGCTTCAAATAGCTTGTAACTTTTCTTGGATTCCAGCAATCGAATAAAAGCCTTTTTCAGTTCATCGGATTGTTCACTGACGACAAAGGTATTGTAGCTTGTAAACGTCTGAAAAAGGTAAGTCGCGAGGTCACGGCCATGAATGGTGGAGCGATCCAAATGTGTCTCCCATGCATTGAATAACTTGGTCAGTTCATCAATGACAGACTGGTAACGATTTGAATTTGGAAACGTTTTTAATATCGTGTAGGTCGAGTGTATCAGTGCCAGCTGCTTTGTCCGTTGATCATCCGAAAGGGATTGCCAAAATAACTGAGCCATCGTACGCAATAGGGGATCATAGCGAAGAAGATCCAATTTGGTATCCAACTGTTTGACCGTATCATAGATCAACAGTGCATCCACATTGTGAACTCCTTTGACATAGCCTTCCGAATAACTTTGCTCCACAGTCTGTGTGATAAATGAGGAGGCATCAAAATCTTGTTGTCCTTTCGAAGCAAGGAATGCTTTGTAGGCGAGGTATTCTGCACGATAAACTTCCTTATTTTCAGAGACAAGTTCCTGATCCCAGATGTCCTTAAAACTGTTGATTTCCTCGGTCTGCACCTTTTGATAGAAACTTGTCCCAGTCAGGTGGAAATACAGTTCATCATTTCTGCGCAGCAAGGTAAGGCTGAGGGATTGACTATTGACTGCAAACTTATGCTTGCCCAGTGCAATGATATTTTCGCCATCTACAAAGAGATCATTTTTATCACGTAAAACCCGTAAGGCATCTTCCTGTGATTTTTTTAACAGATTTTCAAGGTTTTCTGCTTTTGAGACATCCTGCAGTGTTTTTAGCTCCTGTACCAACTGTCTGATCTTGTCGATCATCAGATCCGAGGCAAAGAAGCTGAGGATCTCTTCCCGCGTTGCAAATGTCTTGGATTTGTTCTCAATGTTCTTTAATACACGAAAACCGATCTGTTCGAGCGAGGATGTGCGCTTGTTGATCTGTTCAACGATTTGTTCTCTGCGGGAATTAAAGGCCTTGATAACCTCATCACGTTTGTCCGCGATCTTGAGAGCAAAATCTTCAAATTCAGAAAACTTACTTTCGAGCTCCTCCAGCTGAACGATGACTTTTGTGTAATATTCGTCTACCTTTTCGGTTGTCGTGGACAGTTCGAGGTAGTTGGTCACGGATTGCTCCAACAGAGTCAGCTGTGCTGAGAACTCCGCTATCGCTTCTGTACTTTTTAATGAATTGAGTTTTCGCGTAAGCTGTGCACGAACCTCATTTAAGGAGGAGAAAATAACCGAAATCTTCTCAATGATTTTGGTTGTCTGTGTGGAGTCGTCAATTTTTAGACTATTGAGGATATCAATCAATAGTTCCAGTTCGCTTGAAATGGCCGAATTGGCTTCCTCAATTGCTTTGGCATCATAGACCTTCACTATAGCCTCTACATTTTTCTTCTGCTGTTCCACCTTTTGTTCGTAAGGAAGCAGAGCCTCATCACGTAGGAGAAAAGCAATGGTTTTTTCGGCCAGCTCAGAGGTGATGCCCTGCAATTTTTCCAATAGGCTATCTATCCTGACCGTATCAATATATTTTACATTTTTAAGGTCGATGATCTCACCCTGAAGGCGACGGGAGTCGGCCAATTGATGGACGAGCTGATCGAGTTTGTCCACAACAGTACTATTGATGGAGAAGGTGAGTTCTTCCATCTTCTTTTCTGCTGCTATATTTAATTCTGCGGCATGTTTGCGTTGCGCCTGTACTTTGACGAACTCATCAATAGCGGTATTGGCGACTTCCTTGATCTGTGTTAATGGCTGGCCAAGATTTGATAAAGCGTCATCTTTTATCCAAAAATAGGAATCCAATAAAACTGTGGACTTTTTGAGGATATCTTCGTATAAACCTTCGTAGCTGTCCTCTTTGTTGATCAGCTGTATAACCTCCTGTGCCTCGGCCATCGCCTGCACGATTTGTTTATTGCCTACTTTATAAAGGGGATCATCTTTTTTCTGCTCATTTTCTTTGAGCATGGCCATATAGGGTGTTTCCCAGATCTGCACCTGATGATGTCTGGTGGCTTCCGCTTCAGTGCGGAAATAAATTAAGCTTCCATCTTTGAACAGGGTAAATCCGTTGCAGATAATCGGGGTCTCGACATGCTGCTGAATAATGTTATATGACAGTAGGATATAGGTATTGGTTTCCTCCTGACAGAATATATACAGAAAATCTTCGCCATTTGGGGAGGCTATCCTGCGTAGGAATGATACCTGTTCAAACTGGGCGTCAAAAACCTTGTGTGTGCCATTTTGTAAGTAGTATCCATTGGAAAAAATAATCCCCTGGTTGTCCGGTAACAATATAGCTGATTCATTCAGTGATTTGAGATTGACGACTTCCTTTGTGCGCTGGTTGTAGACGAAAGCCCTGAAATCTTCCTGGTACGGTTTGATACGTACCGCAATAAGGTTTCCGAGGTCCGCATAGTAATAATCGGCATCGTCCAATTGTTGGTCTGCATTAACTACTTTTTCGGAATAGATCCCTTTGCCACTGTCCGTATTGTTCTCGATCTTGAAGGTAATGTCGCCGTTGATCGCTTCAATAAAGATCTTATCCATAATGGATATATGGGGATGTTTTCCCAGTCGACGGTCTTCGAGCGTGGTTTTCGTCCAGTCAAATTCAAATTGGTTGGGTAATTTGACTTCGTGGATGCTGCGGTCATCCTGATACTGGAGCTTACCATCTTTGATTAACCATTTGAATGCTTTGAGGTCAGCAGGATTTTTGCTGGTCTGAAAGATCATGTACAGATAGTTCTCTGTCCTCCGAAATTTGGAGAATATGGAGTCCCTGTAGTATTTATATAGATTCTGGTAATCAGAGATGAAATTTTGGTCGTTGATCAGGTCGAGGGACTGCGGAATAAACTGATTTTTCTCAAATGCATAAACACTGAAAACATCTTCCAGCTTGATCTCGGTACGCAGTCCAAAATGCACATTATATCCAAAAATACATTGATTGTCCAAGGCCAGAATGCCGCGGGCAACACAGTTGTTTTCTGTGGTGATCCGTTGATTGGCTTTGAGGACAAAGCTCGTTGAATTGAAGACTTCTTTACGTGCCTCGTTCAACTGATGGAGCTTGTTCGCTAGTTCTTCTTTTTGTGTAAGAAGTCGCTTTCGGATAATCTCATATGCACCTTGGTCAAGGCTGTCGTTCTGATTTATTACGTTTTCTTCTGGCATAAGTTCCGCTAGTTCTTGACTTATTTAACTTTATTGAATTTTAATTCCTGACCATTTTGATACAGTGTCAGTGCTGTGATCTGATCATTTTCTTTGCTGAATTTCAGCTCGGCTTGTACAGCCGTATAAAATAACTCTAAATCATTCCTGGGATAGACCTCAATAGCTGATTGCCCCGATAATTGGGCAAATAGATTACCATCATCATCCGCGGTAATTTTGAATTTCAATTCAGGTTGTTTCGTATATTCATATGTTCCCAGGAGCTGTTTGATCTGAAACTCCATCAGTACAATTGCACCTGTAAGTTTTTCACGTTCAATAACTGGAGTCTTTCTTTTTTGAAGAATTGCATTAACAGCGGATGTCAATGGATATACATCAATCGTATTCCATTTGTTCATTAAGGCGATGAAATATTTTTGTTCTTTAAAATCTCGAATGTTGATCGTTTTATAGCCTGGATATCCTCCTGTGTGAAAATGCATCTTGCTTTCGCTGTTGGTACTGTCAGTAAAGAGCCAGCCAAAACCATAATACAAACCTGCCATTTTAATTGAATTGCCATTATTGAGTGTGTCGACAGTGATGGCTTTCATAAAATTTTGACGCGTCAATAGCGTATTGTTTTGAATAGCCTGATTCCATTTAAATAAATCTTGAGCCGTACTACTTATTCCATAGGGGCCACTTCCGCCATCAAAATAGGTTAAATAGCTAAATGCAGGAAAGTCATCAACATTTTTGAAACGCTTGGTCTTCGCATCATAGGCCATTCCTTTAGCATAGTTTTTTAGGTTGGCATTGGGTGATCGTGCCGAAAATACAGCTGTGTTTTCCATTCCTGCAGGTTTGAATATATACTGCTGCATATAGGTGGCAAAAGATTGTCCAGATACTTTTTCTACAATTAAGGCCAAAAGCAAGTAGTTTGTATTGGAATAAGCATATTGATTACCCGGTTTAAATAAGGTACTGTCAAACTTTGTTTCAATTACTTTTAGGAAATCTTGGTTTGTATTTATTTTTTTTCGGTCAATCCATTGTGGGTCCCATGCCAAGAACTCGGGTATTCCGGAAGTGTTGCGCAGCAAATGCTTGATACGGACATTTCTGAATTTTATATGCGGGAAATATTTGCTAATATCATCCTCATAAGAGAGCTTGCGCTGTGCTTCCAGCTGCATAATGGCCATAGCAGTAAACTGCTTGCTGACTGAGGCGAGTTCAAAACGACTGTTACTCGTTATCTTATTTGTTTTCTCTGAGTTTTCAAAACCCAGATATTTTTCAAAAATAACTTTACCACTGTCGACTACCAAAAATGCTCCACTCAATTCACTGTCCGTATTTAGGGATTGGAATAGTGAATCCAATCGTTGCTGAACAGTCTGGGCCGTTAGAGACAGGATGTTTAAGCACAGGAAAGCAGGAAAAATGATAAAACGTATCATGTGATTGCTTTGGTTTTTAGAATATTATCTTGAGCCTGTTAAAGATTTGATACTTTACAAGGCTCAAGATGATATATGTGGTTACAGCTTTTTATTGGAAATGCCTAAGTTTTTTGCCAATCCAAATAGGGAATTGATAAAACCTGCATCTTCACCGTTCTCAGCATCGGTAGCTGCTTGTTGCAATTTGATCAACGCCGCAGAAACTGTTAAGTTCTTGATATCATTGGATGAGATGCCATATTTATCTGCTAATCCACGTACTTTTTCCGCAAGATCACCTTTCCCGTCCGGGCCCAACAATGAATTCTTGATATCAGTTGCATGTTTGGAGTTATCGATCAGATGGTCAAAACCTTTGGAATTGGACACCTGACGTACAATGTTTTCGAAGAACATGGTTTCACCGCCAACGATGTCAATCTTCGCTGTTTTAAGCGCTTCGGACAATACACCAGCCTGTGCTTGCGCAATATCTTTTTGGATGTTGATCTGGGCAAGTTCGATGTCACGTTCTTTCTGTAACTGTAATTTGAACTCTTCATGGTCTTTACCTACACCGTCCAGTTTTTTCATGGCTTCGGCTTTCTCTTCGATACCTTTCGCTTCGGCAAGTGCTTTTTCGCGTACAACTTCCGCCTGTGCTAAACCTTCTTTGCGCATGGCCTCTGCTTTTTTCTCGATCACAGTGGCCTGTACTGTACCTTGCTTCTCTTCGGCTTCGGCTTTTGCGACCATTACTTCGGCTTCCGATAAACCTATTGCGGCTTCTTCTTTCGCCTGAGCTTCAGCTATGATCTTACGGCTTTCGGCCTCTTTGAGGGACGCTTCTTTTTTCGCTTCGGCGTCTATTAATAATTCCTGTGCACGTTTTTCAGCGATCTTACGTGCTGCTTCAGCGTCAATTACTTTTTTCTCAGCTTCTTGTTCTGCCGCAATTTTCGCTGCTTCAGCAGCTTTTACTGTAGAGATTAATTTCTCTTCGGCTTCTTGTGATGCTGCGATAACGCCCGCTTGTTTCTTCCGTTCTACTTCGCGGAATACTTCAATATCTTTGACTCCTTGTTGTTCCTCGATAACACCTTTTTCCAATTGGACGCGTTCTTTGATCACACCCTGGATACTTTTCTTTTCTGTCTCAATCGAACGTTCTTTGTCAATCTGAGCCAAAGTGACTATACGCTCACGTTCAGTTTGTTCCAGCGCGCGGTCTTTTTCCACACGTTCTGCTTCAACAGCATCTGTACGCTGCTTGTTCTTCTCGGCAATGATTATCTGACGTAGTTTATTTTCTTCCTGTACGGCCAGTTGCTCTTCGGTCGAAATGCGGACGCTTTCATATTTCAAGCGCTCTTCTTCGCGTACCTTTGCTATTTCGGCTTCTTCACGTGCCTTGATATTATCAATTTCACGTTTTTGTTTTTCTTCTTTTTCGGCAAGTTGACGATCAAGTTCTAAAATCGCCTCACGTGCTTCTACGTTTTGCTTTTTGATCAATTTTTCCTCGTCACGACGGATGAAGTTGGCATTGATATTTTGCTTTGCAGTCAGCTCGGTGATTTTCTTGATACCTTCACTATCCAGGATGTTGCTGGGGTTTAAGTGTTCGATATCTGTTTGTTCGAGATAGTCGATCGCACAGTCATCAAGGATATAACCGTTCAGGTCGGTACCAATAATGTCGAGGATCTCATCGCGAAACTCACGCCGGGCTTCATACAATTCGATGAAGTCAAATTTCTTACCTACAGTCTTGAGTGCTTCAGAAAATTTGGATTCAAAGATGCTCTTTAACGTTTCAGGTTCGCTGGCACGGTCACAGCCTAGGTTCTGGGCAACGTTGATCACATCGTCCACATTTTTGTTGACACGGACAAAGAAGGCTACCTTGATATCAGCGCGGATATTGTCTTTACAGATCAGTCCTTCCCCTTGCATACGGGCAATCTCAATTTTTTTGATGGAAATGTCCATGATCTCCATCTTGTGGAAAACCGGGACGACATACATACCCTTGTTAAAGGCAACTTTTGTCCCTCCGACACCTGTCCGTACAATCGCCTTTCCCTGCGGGATTTTTTTATAGAATGCACTCAGTACAACAAAGAATGCAAAAATTAGAAAGACAGCTAAACCGACAATTAGCAATATAATTCCGTTTAAGCCGCTTAAGAATAAAAGAGGTTGATATAGCATATGATTAGTATTTATTTAGATTTTAGTAGTTAGATATGCGTATTTAGATTTTGCCGTGCAAGCTTATAGCTGGCAAGGCGGTTCTGTTTTAATCATCCATTTTAAATATTGTCTATGGTGATTTCCTTGGTGACATAATAATATTTTTTGTCCTTGGATTCGTCCACGATAATGACATCATCTCCGTAGCCGATCTTTTCACCGTTATGGCTCACGACATTGAGACGGATCGGGTCTTGTTGGATGATAAATTCAGCAGAACCTATTTTTGTACCTTCAATGCTTGCCCGCATTTTACCCATGCGACCCAGGAAGTCATGGCTTTCTTCGCCATTGTAGCCAATATTTTTGAACATTCTCGCTAAAGGTTTGGTCAGGAAATGCATTAAGAAAAAAGTAACGATAAAAACAGGGATCAGGATCAATACCGACTTTATTCCCCAGGATGCGACATCGATATACAACGAGGATACAATAGTAATCACCCAGCCAATGAACTTAAACATGGCCACAATAAGCATAATCGGCACTTTGCCGACATTGATATAATCCATTGCTTTGGCAAAAAAGCCCGGCTCGCTGGGTGCGTCAGAGTCTGTATGGTGATGCGGATGATCGGAAGCCCCGGCATCAATATCATGTGAACCATCTACGTCGCTCACATCGGGGGTAGGGTGTAAATCCACATCTGCATCCGCATCAAATAGATGCACACCATCCCCCATGAGGAACATAAATAACCAATACACTACAGACAGGCCTGTCAGAACCGTCATGATGCCATTTGACAATGGGTTGAACAAGATATTGATTAATTCTGTCATCGTATTTTTTTAAATTTTTTCTCTTTTGAAGGTGTAATGAAAGGACCAAGAATGACCATTGACCTCAAGATCTTGCATGGTGACCAATTCCCAGCCCTGATTACCTAGATCATTCAGGATCTCGTCGATTTTCTCCGGATCCAATTTGGTTCCCCAGAAACCACTAGGTTCGATCTTGATCGTTTTATACTCAAATCTCCGCATCGCCATTTAATTTTCGTTTTAATTCTTCCAGTTCATTGTTGACGGAGTCTGAACCACCAATGGATTCATTGATTTCATCTACCTTACTTTTGTTGCCCATTGCGATCTCACCATAAGCTTTGGCCAGAGCCTCGTCCTCTTCGACTTTTTCTTTCATGCGCTCCAGCATGGAAATGGTGCTGTTAGAGTCTATATTGGCTAGTTGCCGGTTGACCATTTTAGCCGCATTCGATACTTTAACTCTTGCTTTTAAGGTTGATAATTCACTTTCCCATTTAGATATATTGAATTTAAGTATATCCACATTTTTATGCAACTCTTCTGCAGAGTTTTGATGAATTGTCGCCTGTTTTTCCAGCTCAGTGGCTTCGATCAACAATTGTTTTTTCAGTAGTAAGGCCTCTTTGGCTAAGCTCTCTGCTTTTTCAGGAGAAAGTTCACCTTTTTGAGCCTTTTGCAATAATAAAATAGCTTTGTTTTCAAATTCATTGGCCTCTTCTTTTTTCTTTTCACAGTTATTCTGCGTACGTATGGCTAAGGCCTTTACTTTTGCATATGCTTCTAGCGATTGCTCCAGGTCTTCTTTCATCTCACGGATCCCTTGTTCCGTCATTTTGATGGGGTTTTCCATTTTGTCCACTACAGCGTGGATTTCTGCTTGACCGATTCTGAAAATTCTCTTAAAAATATTCATTATTCTATAATTTTGAAAAACTAATTAACTGATTATAATATTCGCTGATCAAAAGGCTCAGTGAATTGATGGCTGCATCAAATTCATTTTGATCAAGATTATGTATTTGCATGGTATATCGAAATATGACCTTTTTGCCATCCTCTGTCAAGGCAAAACCACCATGGATGATATCTCTATTTTTGATCAGCAACGATTTGAACATGTCCATGTTTTCATTGCTTATGGTAAACAGGTACTGCTCGAAAATTATGATCGGCTGCGCAATGCCCACAATGAGATTGCGAATACCATCATCTTCGTTTTCGATAACAAAAACACCTTCTTTTTGATCCTTATGGGTGATGTTATAACCGATATTGGCGATATAATTTTCAATTTTTGAGAAGTACATAATCAAGTTTTTTATATATTGCACATATTCTTTGCATAAAGATAATGAATTGCAAAAATATTTTGCAAGAAAAAATTAATTTTTTTTTAAAATGAGTAACGTCGGGAATAATATTAAGAAGCTGAGAAAGGTGAAAGGATTGAGTCAGCAGGCTTTTGGAGATGTTTTTAATCTCACTAGGGGTAATATTTCATCTTACGAAGAGATGCGTGCGGAGCCAAAAATCGAGATTGTCTTAAAAATTGCAAATTATTTTGGCATTCCTGTGCAGCATCTGATTGAAAAAAATCTATCCGTTAATGAGATCCTTAATTTTAACGATTATTTTCAACCCGATACTCCTACATTAGGTGGCAAACGACTGTCGCAGGTTCCGCTGTTGGAAAGGGAAGTATTGTTAGATGCCTGTACCTATGTGTCAAAATTGAATGAGCTTCCGGTGATTGAATTCCCCCTACAGAGCCGCAATCGTTTTATTGCGATAGAGTATATGAATGCTATACCAGTACCTGGTGATTTTGCTGTAACAGCACAGTCGATTCTATTTTTTGAAGAAATTGATATTGAAAGCTTACATACACTAAATAATGCCTTTGGTCTGTGTTTTTCTGTGGAGGAGTTCTTTATTGGAAAATATACGATGGTAGAAACAGAAATAAGCCTGGTGTTAAACGCTTGGAAAAAAGTAGACTTTGTATTGGCCGAGAAGGGAAACTTCTGGAAATTGTATGGTAAATTTGAAAGAATATAGGTTAGCATTGGTGTTCGGAACCAAACACGAGCTCATTTAAACCGATGGGGTCAACAGGTATACCACCAAAGGCAGCGTGAACCGAAGAACCGAATGATTGAGCTCAAAAATACCTTAAAATACCAATTTATGAGTAAACGATCTCATGAATGCCATTGAAAATAAATACTTACGAATAACACGTTAATCTAAAAATAATTGACGAACAAATAGCTTATACAAAATGAAAAAACAGATCTTATTTGTCCTTTTGATATCATTCTTTGTTTTTATCAGCTGTCAAAATAATGAGTCTAATAAAGCGAAAAGTGACCAAATACCTCAAAAACCAGCTGTAGAGAAAATTGAAAATTCAGCTAAAATGGGCGAGAGAATTGGTTGTTCAACAGAAAAGGCGATCAAATTAATCTTGGCGCTGAAAGAGGTTGAGGAAAGCAAAAGAAATTTGGATAGCTTGACTGATCACAAAGCCAATATCTCGTTTATGATCGATAGCTTGAAACAGGATGGAAAGGAGTTGTATTCCCTTACCGCAGGATATAATAGTGAAGAAAGATTTGAACCCTATTATCATTTCTATTTGGACAAGAGTGACTGTAAGAATATCCAGATCTTGGACATCGTTTCGGGAGAATATCTTCCATTGGAGGACTGGAGACAGTCGAAAATGGGAACAGCCGAATAGGTCTGATTATTGTTATCTTATTTATTGTCAATGACTCTTGACTCAAGCCCTGTTTTTGTTACAATTGGAAGGCTATTCTAGTCCTTGGTATATGTATAAAAAGAAGATAAATGCGATTTTTTAACAATTATTTGTTTTTATGAATAAATATATTTGGATTGTAAAATAAAATAATCCAATTTTAAGTTGGTAAATAACTTTAATTTATTATAAACTTATTTGTTTCATGAAAAAAATGATATTACCTGTAGCAATTGCTGCACTTTTCTTTGCATCTTGTAATAACACAGACAGCAAAAAAGTAGAAACTAAAGATACAACCACTACGGTTGACACTCAAGGTGGTGTTGCACAGACAACAACAACGGAAACGACCACTACTACAGCTGTACCCAAATTTAGCAACCCAGAGACACAACAGCTGGCTGAAGATTACACGAAATATGTGAATGAGTATGTTGCTGCTGCTAAAAGTGGAGATGCAACTAAAATACAAGAGTTAGCTAGCAAACAACAGGAGTGGGCTACCAAAACAGCAGCAGCTGTCACTAAGTTGACTCCGGAAGATGCTAAGCTGTGGACCGAGTACGCGCAAAAGTTGACGGCCGAGTTAACAGCGAGTGCAACAAAATAATTTTTTTGATATAAAGCGGAAAGTAGGACCACCTAAAAAGTCCTACTTTCTTTTTAACCGTACATTAGAAAGGTAGCTCATCTTCCTCCTCATCCTGGCTTATTGGAAGATCCTCTTTGGAGCAGTTTTGATCAGATAGAATTAGAAAGCTATCTACCTTGATCTCTGTGATATATCTTTTTGCACCCTCAGCATTTTCATAGTTACGGTAGGTCAGTTTCCCTTCAACCATTAGTTTGGTCCCACGGCTACATTTCTTTTCAATGGTATTGTTCTGGTTGCCCCAAACGACTAGCGTATGCCATTGTACCTCTTCAACCCACTCGCCAGCTTTGTTTTTGAAAAGATCATTAGTAGCAAGTCGTAATACAGAGTAATTTGTCCCTGTTGAAGTAGTTTTGATAATAGGATCATTTCCTAAATGACCGATCAATTGTACTTTGTTACGTAATGTGCTCATGTTGTCTAATTTTTAAATGTTTCTAATAATTCTTATTTTAGTTATTGGTCATAACCATCAATTTATGTGGAATGACCTTGAGCAAAGATGAATAGGAATTGAAATAATAATCGTCTGTTTACCATTTGTATTCGACTATAGTCGATTGTAACCGTTTGTTGTCGTTTAACTTGATACTAAACACTATGGAAAAGGTCTGTTTGGAATGTGGACAAAATATAAGAGGAAGATCGGACAAACGCTTCTGTGATGACTCTTGCCGGAATGCATATAACAATAAACTGAATAGTGACCAAACGAATCTCGTTCGCAATGTAAATAACATCCTGCGGAAGAACCGACGTATTCTAATGGACGTACTGAAGGAGGAGGAGAAGGGGATGACAAAGGTACAAGGGGAAAAATTAAAAAGACTGGGTTTTGATTTCAAATTCCACACACATACATTTGCTAATAATAAAGGGCAAACCTATAAATTTATCTATGAGATGGGCTACCTCATGCTAGAAAATGACTGGGTATTGATTGTCCAAAAGAAGCCATGATAAGACTCAATTTAGGTCTCTTTCTTCTATTGTCTCTTTTTGGAATAAAGAGTCCTCTGACTTTATAAAATCTATTCATACAGCTGTATTTTCAGCTTGCATGGATCATGAATTTCGATTCGCGCAAGCTGAATATCAGTTAATCTTGACTTACATCGGATCCTTTAATTCGAAAATAGTTCACTACTGTGAAAATGATAATCACGACATAATAGCATACGGGGAGTAGTAGAAAAAGCCAGCTGTTAAAGATGTAATTTAAAGATGAAGGCAACCCAATTTTTAAAAAATCTGCTGCAAGAATATAACCGATAAAGGCGCCGAGAAATAAAAGACCTGTTGCATGTATGATGATGATCTTTTTTAGATGCTTGCTGTATTGTGCATCTTTATTTTGCTTGGTGTAGCCCATAATGGCTGGAACCAATAAGCCCAATAGCGGGTTGACTAAGAAAGTTAGAGAAGCTAGATAAAGCGCCTTTATACTTCCGCTTTGATTGTTGTCGATACTGATTTGATTTACATTTGGCATAATTAATTGTTCTAAAGGAATTTCTAAAACCTGACTGATTTGTCTTAAACTGAAACCACTGATCTCTTCAGTACCCTTTTCGATTCGTTGTACTGTTCTCAAAGATAGACCCGCTTGATTGGCGAGATCTTGTTGTGTCAGTCCTCTGCGCTTTCTCGATTGTTTAATGAGTTGATTTACTGTTTGACTTTCCATGAAACGAAAATGACTAAAAGGTTTATGATTTAAAAAAAAACGATATGACAATAATATGCCAATGATATAACGTGTTTGTAAGTTGTTAATAATCAAATATTTTGTAATTTGATAAATAATTTGAATCTTTGCAGCACAATAAGGTATTAATATTAAATAAAAAACGGAAGAATATGTTTGCTACACTAAAAAAACCAGCTTCGTCCTTAAAGAAGAGTCTTGGGCATATTCTCCGGAATACTGCACTCTCCTAATCTTTTCAGGACTAATATTGGCACTTGTATAGGACATCGGATTGTATGTCTGTATCGCCAAGAGATTGTTTGAGACGATCTAACCGATAAAAAGGAACTGGCATCTGTATGGCTAAAGATAGCCTCTAGGAAGCTTAATACTCATGTTATATTTAATAGACACAATGAATTCAGTGAATAAATATGTCCTTCAGGCATTGGATAACTATCCATATTATCTGGAAGGTACATTAGAATCCTTATCTTATGCCTTATCATACGATGAATCCAACACCATGGCATTATGCTTAATGGGAAGGGTGTATTCGGAACAATTATTTGATTATGAACAGGCAAAGAAATATTTCCAGGAAGCTTTGGCGTATAATGTGCAAGCATTGGAAGTGTATCCTTATTTCATTCAGACATTGATTGATATGGGAGAATATGAAGCTGCGAAAAAGACAATTAAATTTGCCGTGACCTTACCGGGTATGCCTTTGGCCGAAATCTGGCTCAAGAAAGCACTTCTATTTGAAAAATTGAGAAAATTCAAAAAGGCTTTAAAAATCAGCAAAATGGCGAAGATGGATAATCTCGACAGTAACCTGTCCAGCACTATAAAGTCTATCGAAGATCGGATCAAAAGCAAATTGGAAATGAATAAAACGAATAATAAGCGTAATAAATAAGTGACTAAGACGCTTGATTCCGAATAGTCAAAAAAGAAGCCCAAGATGAAATTTCATCTTGGGCTTTTATCAATATAGTTTAAGAATTATTCTGCTCTTAGGATTTTCGCAGCTTCAACCATAGATTCTAAAGCAGCCTTAGTTTCAGGCCAAGCACGTGTTTTCAAACCACAATCAGGGTTAACCCAAAGTTGCTCTGCAGGAACTACTGCTTTTGCTTTGCGCAATAGGTCTACCATCTCGTCTTTGCTTGGTACACGTGGTGAGTGGATATCATATACACCAGGACCAATATCGTTCGGGTATTTGAAATCACCAGCGAAAGCATTCAATAATTTCATTTGTGAACGTGAAGTTTCGATCGTGATAACGTCAGCATCCATTGCTGCGATATCTTCGATCACGTTGTTGAACTCAGAATAACACATGTGTGTGTGGATCTGCGTATCATCTTCTACATTGGATGACGAAACACGGAATGCACGTACAGCCCAGTTCAGGTAATCTTTTTGATCTGCTTTACGCAATGGTAATCCCTCGCGGATAGCTGGCTCATCGATCTGAATGATTTTGATACCTGCTTTTTCCAACGCTTGTACTTCATCCAGGATCGCTAATGCAATTTGGTAAGTCGTTGTTGAGCGCGGTTGGTCGTTACGTACGAAAGACCATTGTAGGATGGTAACAGGGCCAGTCAACATACCTTTAACCGGACGGTTAGTCAATGATTGAGCGTATGAAGACCAACGTACAGTCATATCCTCTGGACGGTATACATCACCATAAATAATCGGAGGTTTTACACAGCGTGAACCGTAGGATTGTACCCAACCGTTTTGTGTGAAAGCGTATCCAGCCAATTGCTCACCGAAGTATTCAACCATGTCGTTACGTTCGAATTCGCCGTGAACCAATACGTCGATATCCAATTGCTCTTGAAGACGGATTGTGTTTTCAGTCTCTTCGGCAATCGCTTTATCATACTCTTCCTGTGTGATCGCTCCTTTTTTCAAATCAGCTCTCCATTTACGCACATCTTTTGTTTGTGGGAAAGATCCGATCGTTGTTGTTGGGAACGCTGGTAAGTTGAATTTAGCCTGTTGCGCTGCTTTACGGTCCGCAAATACAGATGTACGTTTCGCATCATCATCAGTAATGTTGCTTGTACGCTCTTTTACCTCTGGTTTGTGGATCAATGGAGAAGTACGGCGGCTTTCAGCTGCTGCTTTGTTTGCTTCATAACGTTTTGCGGTTTCGCTATCAACTTCACCTTCTGCTAAAACTGCTAGGTCTTTTACCTCTGCTAATTTTTGTTTAGCGAACGCTAACCAGTTTTTCACTTCAGCAGGCAATGATTGCTCATTGTGCTCATTGTCCAAGTCAAAAGGAACGTGCAATAAAGAAGAAGAAGGAGCAATCCAAACGCGGTCTTTTCCTAATGCATCAACTGCCTGTTTGATTTTAACCAACGACTTTTCGTAATCGTTTTTCCAGATGTTACGGCCTTCAACAATACCCAAAGATAATGTCAATGATGCCGGAACTTTAGCTAAAACGGTATCCAATTGGTTTTCGCCACGTACAAGATCCAGGTGTAATGCATGGATCGGTAAGTTAATAGCGATATCTTCGTTGTCTTTTAACGCTTCGAAGTAAGTTGTCGCGATCAATTTGATGTTTTTTGCCGCTGCAGCTAATTTCTCAAATGTAGGTTGGTATAATGCTTTTACTTTTGCGTCTAGATCCAAAGCTAGGAAAGGTTCGTCGATCTGAACATATTGTGCGCCAGCTTCTGCTAACTTAGACAAAATCTGCTCATATACAGGAACCAATTTGTCCAATAGGTCAATACGGTCGAAACCAGCTTCTTTTTCTTTACCGATCAAAAGGTAAGTGATTGGGCCAAGTAATACTGGTTTTGTCTCAATACCCAATGATTTTGCTTCGTTGTATTCGTTTAAGAATTTCTCGGAAGTCAATTTAAATTCTTGATCTTTTGTGAATTCTGGAACCATATAGTGGTAGTTGGTGTCCAACCACTTGGTCATTTCCATTGCAGTTACGTCAATTCCCTCTTGTTGGAAACCGCGCGCCATCGCAAAATATAAGTCTAAGCTGTAGTTGTTGTCTACTTTATTCAATAAAGAATGGTAACGGGCAGGAATTGCACCAACAGTAAGGGTCAAATCCAATACCTGATCGTAAAAAGAGAAGTCGTTGGAAGGGATCAAATCTATTCCAGCATCTTTTTGTGTTTTCCAATTGCCTTCACGAATTTTTTTTGCTGTGTCCAATAATTCCTCAACAGAAGATTTTTTAGCCCAATAGGCCTCATTGGCTTTTTTCAATTCGCGGAACGCGCCCACACGAGGGTAACCTAAATTGTTAGTCAATAACATAATAATGTTTTTAATATTTCTTTTTCAACTATATTTCTTGCTAGAGAGAAGGACACACTAGAATTCGGTGACTTCGGCTTATCATTCCCATGTCAAGTAGGGTAGAATTTAGCACCTTGTCAAGGGACAGGTTGCTAAGGCTTCATCGGGTCTATTCCCTCTGCCTTTCTCTATAAGCGACGCTAAGTTAGCACATTTCTTTTTGATATGCAAATTTTTTATAAAAGTGCATCTATTTTTTGTATTATGCTAAGGATAGAAATGTTTTATTTCTTTCTTTTCATTAGAAAGGAGGGTGGAATAGATCCTAGGTATCCCACCCTCCATGCCTTTAGCTCACCAGGAGTTTGTAACCTTTTCCGTGAACATTGACGATTTCAACCTTACTGTCTTCTTTTAGATATTTACGAAGTTTGCTGAGAAATACATCCATACTTCTTCCGGTGAAATAGTTGTCATCATGCCATATTTTTAACAAAGCTTCTTCACGGGTCAAAACATCATTCTTTTTTAAACAAAGCAGGCGAAGTAGTTCGGCTTCTTTGGTCGAAAGCTTTTGTGTCTGACCTTTATAGGAAATCTGCTGACTTGTATAATCGAAGAAGTAATCTCCAATTTCAAACTTATCTGCGACTACTTCATCCTCTTTGTCCCTGACACTGCGTTTCAGTAAGGCATTGATCCGAAGAAGTAACTCCTCAACACGGAAGGGCTTTGTGATATAATCATCTCCACCTAATTCAAATGCTTCTGTCTTGTCCTCCATCATGCCTTTTGCAGTGGCGAAGATGATCGGTACGGTGCTATTTGTTTTTCTGATCTCACGGCCCACGGTAAATCCGTCTTTTTTGGGCATCATGACATCGAAAATGCATAAATCATAATCATTTTTTTTGAACTGGGAGACAGCTTCGTCTCCATCGGTACAGAGTGTAACGTCAAATTTTCCCTTTAATTCGAGATAGTCCTTTAAAAGATCCCCCAAATTGGGATCATCCTCTGCTAATAATATCTTTTGCATAATGAATCTATTAATTTTCACTAATGTTCCCTGAATATACAAAAAAGGAACGTGTTATTTTTTTAAGGGTAAAATTACTTCAAAGGTTGTGCCCTTATCTTTTTCACTTTTTACGGTGATTCTTCCATTGAGTCTTCTCAAAATATCCTGTACATAACTTAAGCCCAAGCCAAAGCCTTTGACATTGTGAACATTTCCGGTGGGAATACGGTAAAATTGATCAAATATCTTTTGCAAGTGATCCCGGCTCATCCCGATTCCATTGTCGGCAATGGTGATCACAATATTGTCACCAACATTTTTAGAACTGATATTTACATGTAGATCTCCTTTGCTGTACTTAATTGCATTGTCCATTAAGTTGTAGAAAACATTGGAAAAATGCAGTTCATCTCCGACAACGATGTCCTTCGTTGCAGCGAGATCGACACTGAATTTTCCGCCAATGTTCTGCATCCGGAGCTGCATGCTGTCTGTGACAGCGGCAACAAGATCATTGATATGAACATCTTCGCGGTCAAGTTTCAATGTTTCTTTTTCAAGTTTTGCTAAATCTAAAACCCGCTCAATATGGTTTCCGAGGCGAACATTCTCATCGTATATGATGTTGGCCAACTTCTGTACGCGTTTATGGTCGGCATTGATATCAGGATCTTTGAGCGACTCACTGGCGATCATAATCGTGGCCACAGGAGTTTTAAACTCATGGGTCATATTATTGATGAAGTCAGTTTTCATCTCAGAGACCTTCTTTTGCCTGAAGATAATAATAAGCGTATATGCAAAACACCCGACCAATAGGAACAGCAGAGCGAGCATAGGCAACAGCAGATAGCTCATGTTGTCTGCTATGATCGCTTTTTTATTAGGGAAGTAAATGGTCAGTTTTCCCGGTGCGGCCCCAATGTCGCCTTTAAAAAGAGCGGTAGAATACTTTGTGGAATTTTTAGAGCTGTTTAATTCTGCTTCATTTAGAATATTATTTAGCAAAATATTGCTTGTGCTCCATATTTCTATGTTAAATGGTACTTTGATCTCACGTTGGGCCAACTCTTCCTTCAGCAGTTCCTGAACAATAATAATGTTCAACCGGTCTTTAAGTGGTCTTTTAGCGAGCTCCATTCCGATGGCAACATCCTCGATGTAGTCTGCCTTTTTCCCGCCAAGCATAGCCACGGAGTCGTAGACGTTGAAACCCTGACCTGCATTTTTTTTCGATAACTTATTTAATTTGATTTCGAGCTCAAAGATCTTTTGTGATAATTTTGGATCTGATCTTGGAGGGAGTACAAATAGATCTCTTCCTACCAGCCTTTTTAAATCGTCAAAATGGACGACAAGAAACCTTGTGCTGTCGTCTTTAGCTTCAATCCGTGGAATCGGTTTGATCGCATTGACTTCAATTTGCTCTTCATAATAGAGCGGAGTAGAAGTCGGTTTTTTTACAATAGAAATTTCTACGAGATCTTGATATTGTGGTCTTCTTACGTAAGTCTCATAGAACCAATTATCAATATAGATAATATTAGGGTAAAGTCTGTTTAGACGGTCTTCTTGGGTTTTAAATTTTTGATAAACCCGATTTAATTTGCCTCTTAGATCCTCAATCTGGGTCTGGAGCTGGAGCTGCTCCGTGAGCAGCTGCTGTTTGGCCTGTTCCTGTTTGGATTTTTCGATATTACGTTCCTGTTGTACCTTTGCGAAATCCACGACCTCACGGCGTTCGAGTTTTCCCGCTACAGCCGTAAGCGCCGCATTGACCGATTCATCAAAAAGTTGTGATTTTTGACGATAGGAATCTCGTAGAAAATAGAATTGCATAGCCAAAACCCCAATTAGCGCCAAAGACATTAGTCCAATGATTAATACAATACTATTTTTCTTCATGAAATTATGTTTTGTAAATATATGTTCCCACTCGCATCATGAACCTTTTAAATCCTGTGATTCTGAGCCATTCCTACATCCCATCTTCTACTTTACCTGAATTGTTACAAATATAAAGATGCTAGTTCGTTTTGGAGTTGTTTTAACAATGTTTAACAGCAATTGCTTTAGATCTTGGCAATCTTGTTGTAAATTAGGGGTTAAAATAGATTATGTTATGAAAACTTATGTATTATCATTGGCATTATCTTTTACAGTGGGGATTGCCGTTGGCCAGGTTAAGTTGAAGGAGCATCGTCCTCTACTCCAGGATAAACCATCCAAGATGCCCGTCCTTGGGTTAGATACGACATCAGCCAAGTATAAAATGCCTGTCCAGAAATTCAAGAAACTCGATAGTCTAGCGCCAATGCCGGGAACGGAAAAGTCTTCTAAACGAAGGAAATCAGTACAGGATACATCGCGGTTTAAGTTGTTGGAAGATAGCTTGAAAGTGAAGGATTTCAAATTGAAGATTGATTCTCTTTATCCAAAGAAATAAAATTTTTACTGCTTCCTTATACATCAATAGCGATGCAGGAGACTAAAGAGATCCTTTCTGTTGAATGCAAATAAACACAGCGAGTGTGTTGATGGTTTGGCAAAAAAATAGGGATCGTTAAAGGACTGATCGTATCTCAGAAAAAAAGAAAGGCATTCGCGTGAAGTGAATGCCTTTCTTTTTAATGGTCCTGTTTCTTACAGCTGAGAAACACGGATTGTATTTGTTTTACCCTTTTCAATTAGCGGAGTGGATGCCGTATTGATAATAATCGATCCCGGTTTAACGTAATTGTTTTTGACGATAAATTTATTGACATCATGGATAGAGCCATCTGTACTCTCAAATTTGTCGTAGATAAATGTTTTTACACCCCAAAGCAAACTCAATTGTTTCAATAGTTTCTGTGTGCCTGTGAATACCAAGATATCTACATTCGGTCTATAGCTCGTAATTTCAAATGCAGTTGCACCAGAAGAAGTCAAGACAGCAATTGCAGAAGCATTTGTTTTTTGAGCGAGGTAAACTGAGGAAGCACAAATTGCATCTGGAATAAGCGTTCCGTCGTGGATTTCACTAACTTTCTCATTATAATAAGGATAAGAAGTTTGTTCCACGTGGATGATAATCTTACTCATTGTTTCGATTACGATCTCTGGAAACTCACCGACAGAAGTCTCGCCGCTCAGCATCACTGCATCTGCGCCATCCAATACCGAATTGGCAACATCGTTTACTTCCGCACGCGTAGGACGAGGTGTCGTAATCATGCTCTCTAGCATTTGCGTGGCAATAATTACAGGTTTTGAAAGATCTCTACATTTTTGAACGATGATCTTCTGAAGTCCTGGGACCTCTTCCATTGGAAGTTCAACACCCAAGTCACCCCGAGCCACCATGACAGCGTCTGTTGCCTCGATGATTGCATCGATGTTTTCGATTGCTTCCGGCTTCTCTATTTTCGCGATTACACGGGCATGGCTTCCTTTTTCGGCGATGATTTTTTTACATTGTGCAATATCCTCTGCCGAACGAACAAATGACATTGCAATCCAATCAGCACCGTGTTCTAAAGCGAAGTTCAAGTTGTCCAAATCCTCTTCAGTCAATGAAGGAATAGATACTTTGGTGTTTGGTAAGTTTACACCTTTGCGTGAAGTAAGGATACCTCCATGCACCACTTCACATGTAACGGTGTCTTTATGGTTAGTCTCTAAAACACGAAGTTGAAGTTTTCCGTCATCAAGTAATATGATTTCGTTAGCTTCAACATCGTTTGGAAAGTTTTCGTATGTAATGTAGATTCTGTTTTCATCTCCGACCAGTTCATGCGTGGTAATTTCAACTTTCGAACCATTTACGAGAACAGCACCACCTTCTTTCATTTTACCGATCCGAATCTTTGGACCTTGTAAGTCAGCTAAGATGGCAACATTGAATCCGGTTTCATTATTTATTGCATTTATAGTTTCGATTACCTTAAGGTGATCGGCTTGGCTGCCATGAGAGAAATTCAACCGACACACATCAACCCCTTTGGCAATCATGTTGGTCAAAACTTGTTTGTCTGCCGAAGCAGGGCCTAATGTTGCGACAATTTTAGTCCTTTTTTGAACTTTTTCCATCTGTTATTTTGTATTTTTAATGTTCTTCATTTATAACAACAAACAGCAATCTGTATTGTTGTCTTTTGTCAAAACTAAATCGAATTAATTTAGATTTACAGTTAGGTGTATTTGCTACACTAACCTACAGTCTGCTAAAATATGAGATTTTCTTTAGATTTCAATATTTTTGGTGATATTTCTTTTGCAATGACCACTTCGGGTAATTTGCTGATCCTTTTGATTATATGTTCAATATCCTCTTCACAGATGTAATTTTTGATGATGACAAAGAAATCAAAATGGGGGTTTTCGGGGATTAAAAAGGTTCCCTCAATACTTTTGTTGTTAATAAGAAAATATTCAGTATCCGAATCTGGACTAAGGTAATGAAAAGCGGTGAAGTGATAGCTTATTTTTTTCTTAGCGTCAAAGATGATATGATATTCAAGTTCTTCTTCTGATTTATTCTTCGGACGGCCATCATGATCATATTTACTTTCTTTGCCTCTGGAAAAATTCAGGTTTGTCACTTTGTTGATAAAGTGGCAGAGACGATAATCTTTCAGGGGGCAGGTGATGGCGAGTAGGGTGAAATCCAACTCTTCATCCATGTCCATATCTAACCTTGCTACTAACTTATTGACCACTTTGTTCCTAAAATATATGTTCTTCTCCTAACGAAGGTACTAATAATTTTGAGCGGGGAATATACTTTTTATGTAAAATTTGAGTTAATTAGCTGAGCGTTTGGAATACAAAATAATTTTTGTTATACTTGAACTAAGTTAATATAGAGTGGGTTAGCTAGTATAAGACGCGAATAAGTTCGGTCGCCTAACATGGTGACTTTCATCTAAATATCAATTTAGGTTTGAATTTTGATGAAATTTATTTTTCTTTGCACAGATTTATTAAACAATTAAACTATAAAATCATGTCAGATATCGCTTCAAGAGTAAAAGCAATTATCGTTGAAAAATTAGGTGTAGACGAAAACGAAGTAACACCAGAAGCTTCATTCACTAATGATTTAGGTGCTGATTCACTTGACACTGTTGAGTTGATCATGGAGTTTGAAAAAGAATTCAACGTTGCTATTCCTGATGACCAAGCAGAGACTATTGGTACTGTTGGTCAAGCAATCGCTTATTTAGAAAAAAACGTTAACTAACTAATTTAATTAGGCTAATCGTAATAAATGGAGCTTAAAAGAGTAGTAGTAACAGGATTAGGCGCCCTTACACCAATTGGTAATACCGTTCCAGCTTACTGGGAGGCGTTAATAAATGGTGTAAGCGGAGCTGCTCCTATTACGCATTTTGATGCGTCAAAATTCAAAACTCAGTTTGCGTGTGAGGTAAAGGGGTTTGATCCACATGATTTTATGGATCGTAAAGAAGCTCGTAAAGTCGATCCTTTTGTACAGTATGCAATTGCGTCTACTGATGAGGCAATTAAAGATGCTGGCTTAGATTTTGAAAAATTAGATACAAATCGTATCGGAGTGATCTGGGGCTCAGGAATTGGGGGGCTGACAACTTTTACAGAAGAAGTTGCCAACTTTGCAAAGGGAGATGGAACACCACGTTTCAATCCTTTCTTTATTCCTAAGATGCTCGTCGATATCGCTCCAGGACATATTTCAATGCGTCATGGCCTTCGTGGTCCTAACTTTTCAGCAGTATCGGCCTGTGCCTCTGCTACCAATGCAATGATTGATGCTTTCAACTATATTCGTATGGGAAAAGCAGATGTGATTGTTACGGGTGGATCTGAAGCGACGGTCAATGAAGCTGGAATTGGCGGGTTCAACGCTATGCATGCTTTGTCAACAAGAAATGATGATCCCAAAACAGCTTCCCGTCCTTTTGATAAAGATAGAGATGGTTTTGTTTCGGGTGAAGGTTCGGGTGCTTTGATCTTAGAAAGCTTAGAACATGCTTTAGCACGTGGTGCAAAAATCTATGCAGAGGTTGCAGGTGGTGGAATGAGTGCCGATGCGCACCATATCACAGCTTCGCATCCAGAAGGATTGGGCGCTAAACTGGCAATGACAATGGCTGTCAATGATGCAGGTCTGAATTTTTCAGATATTGATTATATCAATGTCCATGGAACATCTACACCGGTCGGCGATATCAGTGAAACGAAAGCTATTGTTGACCTGTTTGGTGAACACGCCTATAAATTGAATATCAGTTCAACGAAATCAATGACTGGACACCTTTTGGGTGCTGCGGGCGCTATCGAAACGATCGCTTCTATTTTAGCTGTGCAAAATGATATTGTCCCTCCGACAATCAATCACTTCACAGATGATCCGGAAATTGATAATAAACTGAATTTTACATTCAACAAAGCGCAAAAACGTACAGTGAATGCGGCGTTGAGTAATACATTTGGATTCGGTGGCCATAATGCTACCGTGATTGTAAAAAAGTATAAAGCTTAATGTTTGATCCTTCAAACATGGTTTGGTAATATGAGCTAGCGACAGGTTCTTTAATTAGAACTTGTCGCCTTATTTTTAGATGAGATGCCTTTTTCAAGGATATACAAGTTATATATTTCGCCGGATCGGGAATATGTTAAAAAACTAAAAAACCTATTGGGTTTTATTCCCGGAAATGTACATTTGTACAAGATGGCATTTAGACATAAGTCTGTTGCAGTAACAATCAAAGAAGGGGCTAAGAACAGTAACGAACGTTTAGAATTTCTGGGCGATGCTGTTTTAGGTTCAGTCGTTGCCGAATTGTTATTCAAGAAATATCCTTATAAAGACGAAGGTTTCCTGACTGAAATGCGTTCCAAAATCGTGAGCCGGGCAAATTTGAACCAGCTTTCCAGAAAATTAGGCTTTAATGAAATGATACAGTTCGATGCCCGGATGATCAGCTTTCCCAATAAGCAGGGCTCTTTATTGGGGGATGCATTTGAGGCGCTGATCGGTGCAGTGTATCTAGACAAAGGTTATGTCTTTACAAAACGCTTTCTCCTGAACCGTATTATTAAACCACATGTCGATATCCAATTACTGGAGCAGACTGAGACTAATTTCAAAAGCCGATTGATCGAATGGTGTCAGCATACGGGTAAAGAAATCCTATTTCAACAAACGGATAATCCGGAGGGAGAATCTTCGAAAATGTTCAGTATCGAAGCTGTTGTAGATGGGGTTGTATGTGGTTTGGGACGTGATTTTAATAAAAAATCAGCGGAAAAATTAGCTGCAGAGAAAGCATGCCAATTCCTCAAGATTCTGGAAGTAGAATAAAGGATTTTTATTCTTTAATTTATTTAGTCCCCGCTAAATATTAACTTTGCCGGATATGGCAACAGTAAAACCTTCCTTGGCGAAAGGAACCCGTGATTTTTCGCCTTCCGAAATGATCAAACGTAATTATATTTTTGACACATTGAAAGCTGTGTTTAAAAAATATGGTTACAATGAAATACAGACGCCTTCATTTGAGAATTTAACGACCCTAACAGGTAAATATGGTGATGAAGGTGATAAATTGATCTTTAAGATCCTTAATTCCGGAGATTATCTGGCAAAAGCCCCAGATGATCTACTTCATGATAAAAATTCAAATAAACTCATTCCACATATTAGTGAAAAAGCATTGCGATATGATCTAACGGTGCCTTTTGCACGTTACGTGGTGATGCACCAAAACGATATTTCCCTACCGTTTAAGCGTTTTCAGGTACAGCCTGTCTGGCGCGCAGACCGCCCGCAAAGAGGTCGTTACCGTGAATTTTACCAATGCGATGTTGACGTGGTAGGTTCAGAAAGCCTATTAAACGAAGCAGAGTTTATTCTGATTTATCAAGAGGCTTTCGAGCGTTTTGGGCTGAAAGATTTTAATATCAAAATCAACAACCGGAAGATCCTCTCCGGCATTGCCGAAATTATCGGAAAGCCAGAACTTATTGTGGATATGACTGTCGCCATTGATAAATTGGATAAAATCGGATTAGACGGTGTCAATAAAGAATTGTTGGAAAGAGGTTTTACCGAAGCTGATCTGGATGTATTGAAACCAATTATCTTATTGGAGGGGTCAAATGAAGAAAAGCTGGCATCGTTAAGATCTATCTTGGCGGACTCTTCGGTCGGTTTAAAAGGTATTGCTGAAATAGAGGAAGTTTTCGATTATATTACCAAGTTGAGCGGCGACACGGATCTATTGACCCGTATTCTTGATCTGGACATTACGTTGGCACGCGGTCTTAATTATTATACAGGCTGTATTTTTGAGGTAAAGACAAATGAAGTCGCGATGGGCAGCATCGGTGGCGGTGGACGCTACGATGACCTCACAGGAATGTTCGGATTGAAGGACCTGACAGGGGTGGGGGTGTCATTCGGTGCTGATCGTATATACGACGTTTTGGAAGAGCTAAATTTATTCCCGGCAAATAAAGCGGATTCTACCAAGCTATTGATCATCAATTTTGATAAACAACTTGAAGGCTATACACTTGCTTTGCTCAATAAACTGCGTAAGGAAAATATCGCCTCAGAACTGTATGCTGCTCCGGTGAAGTTGAAAAAGCAGATGGGATACGCAGATGGAAAGGGAATACCTTATGTATTATTGGTTGGAGAGGAAGAGGTTTCCTCAGGTCAACTGTCCCTTAAAGATATGGAAAGTGGGGAGCAGGTGAAGGTTACCGAAAGTGAGCTTATCCAAAAACTTCGCTAGCAAACAATTTCTATAAAATAGATTAAGCCAAATGATTATTAGGTCGTTTGGCTTTTTTATTTTCATAAGTTTTTGATTTATTTGATTGTGCCTTTCATTTATTTGTTGAAAAATGCTATATACTTTAAATCAAATGTCTTAGAAGTGTCTTAAAGTGTAAATAAAATTGATTTTTGACCAAGGAAATTCATCCAAAATTATTAGATTTGTAGTCTAGAATTGTAAGAAAATCAAAACTTTGAAATGAGTTCAACACCTATAACAAAAGAGACATATTTGGAGTGGTATAAGTCGATGTTACTTATGCGTAAGTTTGAAGAAAAAGCAGGTCAACTTTACGGACAGCAAAAGATTCGTGGTTTCTGTCACTTGTACATAGGACAAGAGGCTGTAGTCGCTGGAACGATGTCGGTTATCAAACCTGAAGATTCTTTAATCACTGCTTATCGTGATCACGCTCACGCTTTGGCTAAAGGCGTTTCTGCAAATGCTTGTATGGCAGAATTGTATGGAAAGATCACTGGTTGCTCAAAAGGTAAAGGAGGCTCTATGCACTTCTTTTCTAAAGAGCATAAATTCATGGGTGGCCATGGTATTGTCGGTGGTCAGATTCCTTTAGGTGCTGGTATCGCTTTTGCTGAGAAATATCTTGGTACAGATAATGTAAACATCTGTTATATGGGCGATGGAGCTGTACGTCAAGGTGCATTCAATGAAACGTTGAACATGGCGATGTTATGGAAACTTCCAGTGATCTTCGTGTGTGAAAACAACGGTTATGCAATGGGTACTTCTGTACAACGTACAACGAACATGCAGGATATTTACAAAATGGGATTAGGTTTTGATATGCCTTCTGCTCCGGTAGATGGAATGGATGTAGTCGCTGTACACAATGCAATGGATGAAGCTGTTCAACGTGCGCGTGCTGGTGAAGGTCCTACATTCTTGGAAATCCGTACATACCGTTATAAAGGACACTCCATGTCTGACCCCGCGAAATATCGTACAAAAGAAGAATTAGAAGCTTATAAAGACCGTGATCCATTGTTGTCTACGAAACACGCTATTTTGGAAAACAACTATGCAGACGAAGCTTGGTTTGCTGAGGTTGAAGCTGACGTGAAAAAAGTAGTTGATGAGTCCGTAAAATTTGCAGAGGAATCTCCTTATCCAACTGCAGATGAATTGTACAAAGATGTTTACGTACAACAAGACTATCCATTTATTTTAGATTAATACTCTTTAACTTGATAATATAATACAGAATGGCTGAAGTAGTAAGAATGCCCAAAATGAGCGACACAATGACCGAAGGGGTCATCGCAAAATGGCACAAAAATGTTGGTGATAAAGTAAATTCTGGTGATTTAGTGGCTGAAATTGAAACAGATAAAGCTACAATGGACTTCGAGTCCTACCAAGAAGGTACTCTTTTATATATTGGCCCGAAAGAAGGTGAAGCAGTAGCGATTGATGCTGTTATTGCTGTTTTGGGTGAACCAGGTGAAGATTTTCAGGCTTTATTGAATGGTGATGCTCCTGCAGCTGAAAAAGCACCGGAAAAAACTGAAGAAAAGAAAGAAGAAGTTTCTGCTCCGGCAGAATCTTCGGCTAGCACGGTCACTCCTGAGGAATTGGGATGTACGGTGATCACAATGCCATTGTTGAGCGACACCATGAAAGAAGGTGTTATTGCGCAATGGAATTTCAAAGTTGGTGATACGATCAAATCGGATGATGCTATCGCTGATGTAGAAACAGACAAAGCGACAATGGAAGTCACAGCTTATGCTGATGGTACATTGCTATATGTCGGTCTTGAAGCTGGGGAAGCTGCGAAAGTAAATGATATTATTGCTATCGTTGGCCCTGCCGGAACCGATATTACTCCTTTATTAAATCAAAAATCTGCTCCTGCAAAAGCAGAAACTGCAGAAGCGCCTAAAGCTGATTCAGCTCCAGCTGCAACTGCTGCACCGGTAGCATCCGCTTCAAACGATGATGCCCGTGTAAAAGCTTCTCCGTTAGCGCGTAAAATTGCTAAAGAAAAAGGAATCAACTTGAGCGATATCAAGGGATCAGCAGATGGTGGGCGTATCGTGAAAAAAGATGTTGAATCCTTTGTTCCGGCTGCTACTAAACCTGCTGAAACTTCAGCTGCAGCGGCTCCTGCGACGGAAACAAAAGCAATCACTTTACCTACATATGTTGGTGAAGAACGTTATACAGAGAAACCTGTCAACCAAATGCGCAAAACAATTGCGCGTCGTTTGGGTGAATCATTGTTTACTGCACCGCACTTCTATTTGACAGTGTCTATCGATATGGATAATGCTATGGTGGCGCGCGCTCAAATCAATGAGGTTGCTCCTGTAAAAGTGTCATTCAATGATATCGTGGTAAAAGCTGTTGCAGTGGCGTTGAAAAAACACCCTGCAGTGAATTCATCTTGGCAAGGAGACAAAATACGTTTCAACGAACATACTAACATCGGTGTAGCAATGGCTGTTGAAGATGGTTTATTGGTTCCTGTCGTACGTTTCGCAGATGGTAAGTCATTATCACACATCTCTGCTGAGGTGAAAGATTTCGCACAGAAAGCGAAAGCTAAAAAATTACAACCAGCGGATTGGGAAGGTTCTACTTTCACTGTGTCCAACTTGGGTATGTTTGGTATCGATGAGTTTACATCTATCATTAACTCTCCTGATGGAGCTATTCTTTCAGTAGGAGCTATCCAAGCTGTTCCTGTTGTGAAAAATGGTGCGGTGGTTCCTGGTAACGTAATGAAGGTGACTTTAGGCTGTGACCACCGTGTGGTAGATGGCGCAACAGGTGCTGCATTTTTACAGACTTTAAAAGCATTGGTCGAAAATCCAGTTAGATTACTAGCATAGATTCTACAAGCCAATAAAATATTAGCCACTTTAGTAATAAAGTGGCTTTTTTTTGCTCTAAAAATTCGTTTTTTTATACTAAAATCTTCATTTTAGCATTATTATCTTTAAGTCCGGTTCTTTATTGAAAATCAAAAAGATTACACATTAATCAAAGTTAGAATGGGATAATTACGATGTGAAAGCTTTTAGTTCATGAGGTACAGAAAGGCCATAAAGAGAGGACAAACACAACACAAAAAATCCAGGAGAAGCAATACGTGAAATTATTTTTTTTAAAGGGAATGGCAGCTCTTTTGTTCGTATCTACAATTGCTTGTAGTTCAAAAGAGAAAAAACAAAAAGAAGCGGCGATAGCGCAGGCGAAAATAGATAGTACAAGACTCATTTACAACCCTCAGGATGCAGATCAAAAGATCGACGCCTTTATGAAAAACTTACATTCAAAGGCTGCATTCAACGGAAATGTATTGATTGCCAAGGATGGTAAAATTTTATATCAAAATACTTTCGGCTGGGCCAACTACCTAAAGCGGGATAGCCTGGAAATCGATGATAAATTTGAATTGGCTTCCGTCACCAAACCCATAACGGCGGTAGGTGTATTGAAGCTTGTTGAAGCTGGAAAATTACGCTTGGATCAGACTATTAATGATTTTTATCCGGATTTTCCGTATCCGGGTATCACCATTAAAATGTTATTGACTCATCGCTCGGGCTTGCCCAACTATGTCTATTTTTCGGAGAAGCATTGGCCTGACCGCAAAAAGGGAATGACCAATCAAGATGTTATGAAAATGCTGACGGAATTTAAGCCGAACAGATACGGGGCTCCGGGGGGACGATTTTTCTATAATAACTCCAACTTTATGGTGCTAGGAGCTATTATCGAAAAGGTGACGAAGCAAGATTATGCAGTATATATGAAAGATAGTGTTTTTAATGTTGCAGGCATGACCAACACCGCTGCATTATCAAAAGCTGTCTACGATAAAATCCCTACAAATGTCATCGGTCACGATAAGGTGTGGCGGAGGTCTGTCGTACAGAACTTTCAGGATGGACCATTGGGCGACAAAGGGGTGTATAGTACAGTACGTGACCTCTATCGATTTGACCTCGCATTGCGAGATGGTCGATTGTTGAAGCAATCGACTTTGGATTCAGCATATCGCGGTTATCCCGACGCCAAAAAAGGGATTTTTAGCTATGGTTATGGATGGAGAACCTTTGAACATGGAAACGACCATATCGTTTATCATACGGGATGGTGGCACGGTTTTCGTCACATCTATGTACGCGATCTGAAAAGAAATATTGTGATTGTCTTACTTTCAAATATGACAAATGGTAGCTTGGTGAAATTGGATGAGCTTTATAAAATTTTAGGAATGCCAGTTTTACGTAAAAATGCCTACAGCTCCCATGGCGATTTTATTATTGATGAATAGATCAATTCGCTTCATCAATGAGAAAGTGTAAATAGGGCGCATACACGAAGGGACAGAATTTAAGAATTCATATTGACGAAAACTATATAAATACATAAAGTTGCGTAATAGATGAACAAATAATAAGTATTAGGATGAAAAAGACATTAATCTTAGGTGCCAGTACGAATCCTTCGCGGTATTCAAATAAAGCTGCGAATATGCTCCGTAAGCATGGACACGACATTGTTAATATCGGTCTGAGCGGTGGAGAAGCTGCAGGTGTTACTATTGAAACAAAAGGTGAAGTGCATACCGATATTGATACCATAACCATGTATCTTGGCGAGCAGAATCAGAAAGGGTATTATGACTATATACTGGCAACAAAGCCAAAGCGTATTATCTTTAATCCGGGGGCGGAGAATGCTGAACTGGAGCGCTTGGCTATGGAAAATGGGATAAAAACCGAAAGAGCCTGTACTCTGGTCTTATTGAGTACAGGTCAGTTTTAAATTTTGGACTTCTGGAGTAATTCGACAGACAGATACTTTGTAATAAAATAGTTTGTCAAACCGATTGTATTACTGTCCAGATTCAGGCTGGAAACTTTTATATCGCAATGCTCTTTTAAGATAGCCATTGTGTATGAATTGATGGCCTGTTGTATCGGGATCGTAATGAGTTCATTGGCTTTGGCGATTTTACCCCCCAGCACAATGAGTTCTGGATTGAGCAGTTGGATCAAAGAGGCAAATGCTTTGCCTAGATTTGTTCCCAATTTAGAAATTTGATTGATGGCAAACTGATCCCCTTTATTGGCCGCTTCGATCACATGTGTCGGTGTGAGGTGATCTAACTCTTCCTTCTGTAATTCATTGAGTTTGGTCAATTCACCTTTTTGGATTTCCTGTTTTGCATTGTTGACCAAAGCAATTCCTGAAGCCACCGTTTCAAGACAGCCTCTTTTACCACAATAACACAATTCGCCGTTATCGATGAATGGCATATGGCCCACTTCCCCGGAATAACCATCGCGGCCGAGATAAACTTCGCCATTTGAAACTATTCCAAGACCTATCCCCCAATCCATTAAAATAATGAGACTATTCCGGGTGTTTTTGGCAAGGCCAAATTTCAGTTCGGCATAGGCAGCTCCCTTTACGTCATTGAGTATATAAACAGGTTTTCTGTATTTGGTTTCGAAAAATGCTGTAATAGATTGGGAAGCGTCATGCAAAAACGTTTCATTGGTTCCTTCCTCCGCATTGATCAGACCCGGCATACTAATGATCAGCCCGGTTAAATTTTCGGTGTCCACTGATTTCTCCAGCAGATATTGATCGATAATCTGCGTAATATCATGGAGGTTGTCTGCATTGCGTGAAAGCTCATTGTCCAGTTCTACTGTTTCAGCAACTACATTTTGATTGTTGTCCATGATACTCAATGTGATGGAAAAGCGCTGTAGTTCGATGCATAGGACTTGAAACAGTCCATCACACAGGCGATATAGGTTTGGTTTGCGACCACCGATAGATTCTCCCTTGTCAAATTGAAGAACAATATTGTCCTCCAATAGCTCCGCAATCAAGCTGTTGACTGTAGGAAGGCTTAGGGATAGGTTTTTTACAATGTCGTTTACTGATACAGATCCTAATTCGGCGATTAATTTGATAATAGAAAGTTTATTGAACAGATTTTTCTTTTCGGGTTTACTGTCCAATTTTTTGTTAATCAGTAAGTTTACGGCTTTTGTCATAAAACATCATATTTTGAATTAGAATCCTAGCGCTTTAATTTAATAAAAGTTTTGGAATCATTCGGTTATTTTCTCACTTGTCAAACAAGCCGGTCTTTTAGAAAAAAGGGGATAAGATACCTTATCCCCTCTCTTTTACGCTTCATAAGACTATTTGAGTCTTTTTACGCGGATATCTTTGAAGAATACTTCTGTTCCGTGTCCCAAGAAACCGATATGGCCACTTGTACGTTTTAAACCTGGGTGCTCTTTACCATCCAGCGTTCCGTTTTTACTCGCTTCGGCAATATCAGCATCGACAATGACGGTGCCATTCAAGGTCACTTTCACACGGTTGCCTTTTACATAGATTTCTTCGGAGTTCCACTCGCCCAAAGGTTTTAGATAACCTCTTTTTGCTGTTACCACGCCATAGATCGAACCATGATATTGATAAGGTTTTAGATCTTTATAGACATCGGCATCATTATCAAGCACCTGGATCTCCATGGCTTCATAAGCCGCGTCGCCTTCTAATGGGGCACGTATTCCGACTCCATTATTAGCTCCTGGAGTCAATTTGAAGTCGAAACGATATACAAAGTCCGAGTACTCTTCTTTTGTATAGAGGTTCCCGCCAAATTTAGCATTAGGGTATACCCAGATATAACCTTCATCATTAACGATATAAGCTTTGTTCTCAGTCCATTTGTCTAGGTTTGTTCCGTCAAATAGCACCTCAAAACCTTCTTTTTTCTCCTGATCGCTCATTTTAAAGATCTGTTTTCTAGGAAATTCTTTGATGAAGAGATCTCTATAATATACAACAGAACCGTGAGCTTGAAGTTCGATCTGTTCAGTAGGGAAAATAGATTGGTTTCTGTCCCAATAATTTTCTAACGGAATATTATCTGTGACCAGTTGTCCATTTAACCAAACTGTGACTTTATCGTCGACCATTTTGATTTTAAACGTATTCCATTCACCTGTGGCGTTGTCAGCAACCTTGAGCGGTTTGCTTTCATTTTTCTGGTTGTTATATAATCCACCGGAGCCAACTTGGGCACCAACTCTGGTATTGGCAATATCCCAAATTTGTACTTGCGGAGTACCTCTCAAGTAAATACCGGCATCACCGTCTACACCGCCATAGTTCTCCAATTTCCAATCTACAAGCATCTCAAAATCTCCGTATTGCTTTATTGTAGCCAGATTATCTCCTTTACCACTAAAAACGATCTCTCCATTTGAAACAGACCAACCTTTACGCATGATCTCGTCTGCTTTCGCTTGTTCGGCTGCTAAAGTTTTGGTATTCATTTTACTACGTTTGATCGGATCAGCAACTAAACCCTTCCAGCCGCTAAGATCCTTGCCGTTGAAAAGCGATACATAACCTTCTTTTATTGGCATCTCAGAAAGATAACGCACAACTGCTTCTTTCAAGTACCCACTTTCGCTACCGGACAGTTTACCGATGACCTGTTCTAGGACTTCTCTAACTTTACTGCCATAATATTTATTGTCCATGGCAATATTCATGGCTGTATTTGCAGCGGCTTCTCCCAGCTGTGAATCAGCCATTTTATCCGCGGCAAAAATGAAGGCTTGATAGGTTCCTGTTGGCTGAAGAGCTGATAGTGCAGCTTTCTTCTGTTCCACAGTTTTTGCAACACGAAATGCATCGCGCAATAGAAGCGTTTTTTGATCTGCTGTATTAGCCGAAGATGAAATGGATTTGATTAATCCTCTGTACACCGTGCTGAATAGGTTGTCATCTTTTTCCGTTCTTGATAGAGCTATCAATTCAGGAAGGGCATTCGCAGATGACCAGCTAGACAATGAGGTAATGGCTGCAGCCCTTAACTCCGGATTATTATTATTCACGTAATTGCTGACTGCTTTTAAGGATTGATCATCACCGAGTCCAGCAAAAATAGGAAAATACTTTGAAGCGCTAGGAGCTGCCGATTTTGAAATATTGGCAGCTAGTTTTTCTGTTAGCCCTTTTGCATTGGAGCTTGATTGAACAACATTGACAATCGCCTTTTGCAACAGCTTCGCGGAGTTTGGATCAGAGGTTGTATTCAACCTATTGAAAAGTTCTTCAAGGTCGGATTCCTGAGCAACATTCGGTAATGCCTTATTTATTGCTTCTGCTACTGTCGGATTTGTTGTTTTGATCGCCAGAACAGCTTTGGAAGAAGCATTATTGGAGCGTTTGCTCAATATATCCAGTAGCTGAACTTTTTTATTGTCATCAACAGATGCGAGAGCAGTATTGACATCATTGATCACATTTGCATCCTTTGAAGAGAGGATAAGTGCCTTAACAGAATTGTTGAATTCTTGATCCGTGTCGAAGGCTTGTATTAAGGCATTGGTCTCTTTGCCTTGGGAAAGCGTATTGATAGCACTTAATCCTGCTAATTTTGTTACCGGTGAAGTTGTTTTACCGACCAAGGCCTGAATTGCATTTAAACTACTTGCCGATCCATTATGTGCAAGGTAGTTGAGGACACTTTCCTGTACTTCCGGAGTACCTTTACTTGCTAGGGCGAGTAGGCTTTTAGCATCACCACCTTTTCCGTACTTTCCAAGCAGTTGTAATGCAAGGTTTCGGTATGCACCATTGTCGCTTTTTACAGCAGACAGAAGATTTTTCTTTTGTTTATTTGGATCGATGGCTGCCAATAATTTCAATGAAGCAAATTGGCCGTTAATGGATTTTGCTTTTTGTGATTCCTGGAAGAATTTATTCAGGAATTTGACCGCATCCTGCTCATGTTTATTGTCGATCAGCGATTGCGCGTAATCAATACCTAGGCCTACAGCGTCAAATTTATCGTAGCTATACGCCGCATCGTTTAATTTATTTTGAAATAAAGGCGCCGAAGCTGTACCGCCAATTTTACTCAGAGCGATCAACGCTGTACGTTGGAAAGCATCTGAACTATATTTTTGGGTTAAATTCAAAATCGCAGTTTCGGCATTTGCAACCTTTAGATCACCTAATGCTGTAACAAGAGCGATTGCAGTTTTTTCGGTCGTAGAAGCTGCTAATGCCTTTTCTAGGGCCGCAACAGACTCGTTGGTACCGATAGATACCAAAGTTCTTGCTGCAGCATCAGCTAGGCCATCGTTCGTTAGACAATTCGCGACAGCTGGAATTGCGGTGTTATCCGCGCATTGACGTAGCAATCGTAGAGCAAAAACCTGATTTGTAGGCTCACTCAGTTGTGCGATGGATTTTGCCAGGCCTTCAACAAATACTTTTTTTTGCTGCTCTTTTCCTGGTTGATTAACATAAAAAGAATAGCTATTGGCTGCAAATTCAATAGGCGCATTATTACTTCCGGGAGCTTTTAGGCCTTTTAGGAACGCAACGATGTCATCGGAAGTAAATCCTTCCAGCTCATGCATGGCGAGTAGAAACTTTTCTTTTTCCTCCGCCGGTTGTTGGGCGAGCACGTCAGCTATTTTGGTAGCTGTAGTTCTATTTTGTGGTTGCTGGGCATATGAGGCACTCGAGATGAGGAGTAATACGGCCAGCGAATTAAATATCTTTTTCATTGAGATTTTTATCTTTTATCAGCATGAAGCTATCATGGCAATTGCTGTCCATCCGTTTTCAGATGTCTCTTTTTGTTCATGATATTTCATCGGATTATAAATGTTAGATGGACCAAGGACCCCGCATTGGTTGGTGAATTAAACGGTTTGCCGCATCATCATCAATAAATTGCTCATTTTGAGAATCGTATTTCAATGAGCGGTTGAGACGAAGGGCTGCCAATCCCATGTTGACCAATGTACAGGAGCGGTGTCCATTTATTTCATTGAGGGCAAATTTTTCGCGTGTCCGGACAGACTCCAAAAAGTCTGTAATCTGTGGAGCAGGCTCAGGATACTGTGCCAATTTTCTTTCCAAATCTGGAATGTCGGACGCAAATCCTTTGTACAGTTTGCCTTTAGGTCCTTCGATGTATGCTGCTTTTTCATCTTTAGCCTCGCCATCCAAAATGATCTGACAGCCATCGGCATAAGTGAAAGTAATACGTCTCCAGGTACCAACGGCATCTGGATGTTGTTGCGGAGCATCGACATCTACACTCACAGGGCTTTCATTGTCCTTACCTAGGAAATATTGTACCGGGTCCATATAATGCTGACCCATATCACCTAATCCGCCACCGTCATAATCCCAATATCCTCTAAAAGTAGTGTGTACACGGTGTTTGTTATAGGGCTTATACGGTGCTGGGCCCAACCAAAAGTCATAGTCCAATTCAGCGGGAACTTGTTCCTCAGGTAGATTTTCTTTTCCAACCCAATAGAATTTCCAGTCAAATCCTGTATGTTTACTTATCGTCACTTTTAATGGCCAACCCAACATGCCTGTATCCACCAGTTTTTTGATTTTACTGACAGGAACATTCATTCCATAAAAATCATCTTTGAAGCGGAACCATGTATTTAAACGGAACATATTTCCGTGCTGTGCTATTGCTTCTTTGACTTTTTTACCTTCACCGATGGTCCGTGTCATTGGTTTTTCACACCAGATATCTTTTCCTGCTTTAGCGGCTTCGATGGACATAAGGCCATGCCAGTGTGGTGGAGTGGCAATGTGGACAATGTCTACTTCAGGAGATTTGATTAATTCTCTGAAATCGTGGTATTCTTTTACACCGCCCCCCAACTCACTTTGCGCAGCCGCAAGATGACTTTTGTCAACGTCACAAATGGCAACTGTTTTTGTCCCGGCATAGCCGAAATGTCCGCGGCCCATATTTCCGACGCCAATTACTCCTTTAGTTAGATGATCACTCGGAGCAAGATAGCCTTGGCCTCCAAGTACAAAGCGTGGTACAATAGAAAATGCTGCGGCACCTACCACTGATTTTTTAATGAAATCACGCCTTGATGAATTCTGTTCTTTCATGTTGGTTGGATTAGTTGTTTTATAATTGATCCTTTTAGGCTGTTAAAATAACTGCAATTGGATATTGAACCTAAAAATAGATAAAAAACTGTTAAATATAAACTGATAACTAAAATTTTACGTATTGTTTCTTCTTGTTTTATGAAAAAATAATAAAAGACTGCTCCTAAAATTATTTCTTTCATATATAGACTTCGATTTTTCTGTTAGGAAGTAATATTTAGTTACAGAATTGTTACATGTACGATCTTCCCAACTTGACTACTATATGCAACATATAATCAATCACACCAATAGCTAGCTATTCTGAATCTTGCTGATTGTATTTATTTTTAATAGAATAGAGCGATCTATATGTGGGTATTTACCCATGGGTTCTTGTCCCGGTGATTTTTTGACAATAAAGAGTTGTTTGACACTGCTGCCCTGCTAATCACTCAATCGTTTTCGTAAAACGAGCTTGCTTATACTTAAAGAATCAGGCATCTTTATGGGGTCTTCAAAAGAAGCGAACCGATATGATGAGACCAAAAATACTATTGACTATTATTTGTGCGCTGATCCTACCAGCAATCGGACTCGCGCAGTTTAAAGTTGCGCCGCTCGGAAATACGATATATGAAGGCGTATTTACCGGTAATGGTCTATTGGGAACGATGACTTACCTGTCCGGTAAAAAATCTGTGCGTATTGATGTCGGGCGGACGGATGTCTACGATCATCGTGCAAATTCGGAAGACAAGTTGTTCGATAAAGCCCGTCTGCCATTGGGGTACTTTGACCTGGATCTGGGAAGTGCAATCCTCCAAAGTAGGGGGGATATCTATCTGAAGGAGGCTTATGCTGTGGCAACTGTCTTGACGGATCAGGGAAAGATCAAAGTGAGAACGACAACACTTTCTAATGATAATATTATCTTATTAGAGGTATTAAAACAAGATTTTCGGGGAAAGTACTCGCTCAATTGGGTTGCTGATTCGGCAATCAGTCCTCGCATGAAATTTTCCTATACCCAAAAACCGAAGAAGTATCTTGCCAATCCTGCTGGAAAGAATGGACGACAAGGCCACATAAAATACTATGAACAAGCCTTAACAGCGGGCGGCGGGTATACAACAGCTTATCTAACTCGATCGACGAAAGATACGGATACCTATGTGATTACAGTGGGTTATAGTCAAAAATCAACGGATTTTACCCAACAAACGTTAGCGTATCTTAAAAAATATCGTGTAGAGGAAATAAATACAGATTTGAAAGAACATCGTCAATGGTGGGCGAGCTATTTTAAGGCCTCTACACTTGAATTGCCTGATTCAATCTACCAAGGCTTTTACGATATGCAATTGTACAAGCTGGCAAGCGCAACCCGATCGGGCAACCCGGCTATGGATCTGCAGGGGCCGTGGACAAGTCCCACTCCCTGGCCAGCTTATTGGCTCAATCTAAATATGCAGCTTGCATATTCACCGACATTTAAAGCAAATCATCTGGATATCGCCAATTCCTTGATTCAAATGATTGACCAAAACAAAGATAATCTGCGTCTCAATGCTCCGAAACCCTATCGTTACAACAGCATCGCCGTGGGGCGTTCTTCAGCAGCAGATTTATGGAGCCCCGTTCTGTTGCAAAAAGGTGTCTCGTTAGAACAGGCATCCGACGGGGAGAAGGAACTTGGTAACCTGGTATGGTTACTTCATAGTTACTACCAGTATTATCGGGCAACAATGTCAAAAGATGTTTATGACCGTTTATTTCCGCTTTTGAAAGAAGCTGTCAACTATTATTTGCATTTATTGGAAAAGGACCAAACCGGAAAATACTATATCGCCGTTAAAACCTACTCCCCTGAATATCCGAAAGGATTTGCCTATAATACAAATTATGACCTATCAATCCTAAGATGGGGTCTGAAGACTCTTCTGGAATTGGATAGTGAGCGAGGTGGCAAGGATTCACTTCATGCTGTATGGGATGATGTAATGAAACACCTGATCGAATATCCACAAAACAGTGATGGCTTTATGATTGCCAGAGATGTAGCTTATGATGAATCGCACCGACATTATTCTCATCTGATGATGATCTATCCTTTTTATGATGTAAACTGGGATCAAAAGGAAAACAGGGCGCTCATTGAAAAATCTATCGCACATTGGCAGAGTAAAAAACAATTGCTTCAGGGTTATTCTTTCTCAGGGGCTGCCTCCATGTACGCTATGATGGGGCGCGGCGATGCTGCTCTTGCCTCGTTGGATATTTTGCTGAACAAGTATATTAAACCGAATACCTTATATGCTGAAAGCGGTCCAGTGATCGAAACTCCCTTAGCAGCCATGGCAACTATTCAAGAGCTATGTTTGCAATATTGGAATGGGGTATTGCGGATATTTCCGGCTGTTCCCAGCAAATGGAAGGATATTTCGTTCAGTAATTTTTTGGCAGATGGTGGCAACTTGATTTCAGCTCAACGTAAAAACGGAAAGACAATAGCTGTAGAAATTACAAGTCAATATGGAGGGGTATTGAAAGTCAAACTGGATATGGTGGCGCCAATTGTTAAAATACATGGAAAGGGTAGTTACACAGAGGAAGCAGATGGTCTAATGATGTTGGTTTTAAACAAAGGAACTAAGGTCTCCATCAATGCGCGTAAATAATAAAGTTACGCACAGCAATATTAAAAATGATAACGAATAAAAGGGAATAAAAAATAATGAAACTTAAAAAGCAAATTTTTATGATTTTATGGGCTGCAATGGGGACGTGTACCCTGGCTCAGGCTCAAACGGCAAAACTGAAACTGTCGAATGATTTTGTACAACAGCAGCTTGACGCAGCCGCCAGACAGATTAAAGTTTTGGATAAGGAAACCCCAGCGGATAAGTTTCCGAAAACATTTGAAAATGGCAAGGAGGTTTTTTCGTCATCAAGCTGGTGGTGTTCGGGATTCTATCCAGGAACTTTATTTTATCTATATGAAGGAACCAAAGATCAGGACCTATTAAAGAAAGCGGAGGCTAAATTAACCTATCTGGAAAAGGAAAAGAATAACAAAGGGACGCATGATCTGGGCTTTATGTTATTCTGTAGCTTTGGAAACGCCCTTCGGTTGACTGGGAACACGCAACAATATAAGCCGGTTTTAACAACTGGGGCCAATTCATTGGCATCACGTTATAGTCAAAAGACAAAAACCATCCGTTCATGGGATCACGGCTCTTGGGATTACCCTGTTATTATAGACAATATGATGAACCTGGAATTTTTGACTCAGGTATCCAGAATAACAGGGGATAAAAAATACTATGATATTGCGGTCACCCATGCTGAAACTACATTAAAAAACCATTTCCGGAAAGATTATAGTTCTTACCATGTGATCGACTACGATAAGAATACCGGCAAAGTACGATCCAAAAAGACACATCAAGGTGCATTTGACGAGTCAGCCTGGTCCCGGGGACAGGGTTGGGCCCTATACGGTTATACGATGATGTACCGTGAAACCAAGAAAAAAGAGTTTTTAAAGCAGGCTCAGCAGATAGCGAAATATATTCTTGATAATCCAAATTTACCATCCGATCTGATTCCTTACTGGGACTTTGATAAGGATAAGATTGCAGCGTCTGATAAAATGTATCCGAATAAAGATCTAAGGGACGTTTCTGCTGCTGCGTTGTATGCTTCGGCCTTACTGGAGCTTTCGCAATATACTAAAGGCAGTGAGTCGGCACTTTACCTCGACAAGGGCGAGACAATAATTAAAAATCTATCGCAAGCACCTTATTTGGCTGCTTATGGCCAAAATGGTGGCTATATTCTTCAGCATAGTGTAGGGGCGCTTCCTTTAAATTCGGAGGTTGATGTACCATTGACCTATGCGGACTACTATTATGTAGAAGCATTGGTGCGTTATAAAAGGCTCTTGGATGGCCAACCCATAATTAAAGAAATCGCTAAATAAATTCAATAAAGATTTAAGGTCATATTAACAGGGGAAGTCTAGTTCGGACGCCCCTGTTTTTTTATTCGCGTTGCCCTAGGCTCTTTTCGGCTAGTGAATGTAATAGTGCCCTTATAGGCGCAATTGGTTTGCCCAATTTTGTTCATCCCTTTATTTTAGGGTTCGGTATTTTAGTTATCTTCGCGAGAATCGGCTAGCTGTTCCGAAGGGTTATACCCAAATTGTTTCTTGAACTCCCTGCTAAAATACTTTCGTTCAGAAAATCCAACAGCATAGGCGACTTCACTGACATTCATTGAGGACTTTAACAACTCCTTAGCTTTATTAAGCCGGTACATCTTGACATAGTTATTGATAGATAGGCTGGATATTGCGCGCAGCTTTCGGTAAATAATAGGTGTACTCATTCCCATTTTTCGGGAGATAAAATTCACATCAAAGTCATCCGATTGCATATTATCTTCGATCAGTTGATCCAGCGTTGCAATAAATTGGGCGTCTAGTTCATTGTCGAAATCTGTTTTTTTAACCTGAAATTCCCTACTCTTTTTATGACTGATCGCGATGAGGTTCTGTACGGATAGGAACAGTAGTCTATTGTCAAAAGGTTTTGTTAAATAGATGTTAGCTCCATATTGCAGAGCCTGTGTCTGAGAGTCACTGTCTGTCACTGCCGTCAGTAAGATAACAGGAATATGACTAGTTGTTATGTTTGTCTTTACTGCTTGACATAATTGCACCCCATTCATATAAGGCATCATCAGATCGGATAGAATCAGATCTGGTATATATTCTTGTGCTTTTGATAGGGCATCTTCTCCATTGAGAGCCGTGATGATGTTATAACTCTCCTGAAACAAATGGACGATGGTGTCGAGGAGCTCTTTATTGTCTTCTACAATGAGAAGAGTTTGTTGCAAAGATCTATCCAAGACAGCCGGTTCTGAAAAATTGGATTCATCAATTACGGTTACTGGGGAATCAGTAGGAGAGGATATGTGGGTTTTCGAGTGCTTTGGTAAGCGTAGGCTGAACACCGTCCATTCTTCTTTTTCATCTTCTAGCGTAAAGCAACGGATTTCACCCTGATGCTGTAGGACAATCTGTTTGGTTAAGGCTAACCCGATACCAGTACCTATACTGTCGCTTGCTTGTTCTTCCCGATAATATTCCTCAAAGATCTTGAATTGATTATCTGTGGCAATGCCGATCCCGTTATCAACAATGTTGATAATGACGCTGTCTCCGTTCTCCAGCAGTTCAAGATAAACTGTGCCATATTCAGGAGTGTATTTGATGGCATTTGACAATAGATTGAACATGACTTTGTCAAATTGAACAGCGTCTACAGACTGTAAACCTACTGCATCCAATTGTCGGATATAATAATTGATATGTTTATGCTGTGCAAGATCATTGAGGAGATAGAATGTATCTTCAATATATTCCCTGAAAGGGATATCGTTCCGTTTCAAGATAAAGTGTTTGTCATCAAATTTTTTGAAATCAAGCAGTTCGTTAACAACCCCCAATAGCTTAGCCGCATTCTTTTTAATCCGTTTTATTTTCGATTGAGTAGAGGATAAGTTGGCAGTTTCGCTGATGATTTCATCCAATGGCGCAGTGATCAGTGTTAATGGTGTACGTATCTCGTGCGAAATCTGTGTGAAGAATTTAATTTTCTTTTCCTGTTCCCGTTCTGAATTGATCAGCATTTGGCGTTCAACGACAAATTGAATAACAAAGTGCACTCCCAATGTAAAGATCCCTGCGTATAACAGGTAAGCCCACCAGGTTCTCCAGATAGGTGGTTTTATATCGATGTGTATTTGCAGCGGCGTGCTGCTCCAGATACCATCGTTATTGCTGGCATATACTGTAAGTGTATGTTGTCCTTCAGGTATATTGGTATACCTGACACTCGGGGTGCTCGTTTCTATCCAATCTTTATCAAAACCTTCTAGTTTATAGCGATATCTATTTTTCTGGGGCTTGATAAAATTGGAGCTTGAAAAATTAACGGTGATAAAATTCTCGTCATAACGCAATTGCAACTGATAATCATTGGGCTTATCACTTTTCTGAATACGGCCATAGTTTAAGGGAGTATCTTCAAGAAATATATTTCTAAAAAGCACACTTGGTTTTTTCTGATTGAAAGTGATTCTGCGGGTGTCGATCGAAACCAAACCGTTCAATGTTGTCACGAATAAAACACCAGCTTTGCTGCTATAAACCTTAGCTCCTTGCATATTTTTAACGGGAAGATCGTCGTACTGATTGAGAACAGTATGAAACTTTGTCGCTGGATCGAAGAAAATTAGCCCATTTTTGCTGCTGATCCAAAAATGTTTGTCGATTATAATAGGCCAGCCTAGCGTGTTATTGTGAAAATGAGCCAGCGGTCTGCTATCGCCCCAACGATACAATCCCGTTGCAGTTGTAAACCAGATATCACCATCAGGGTGGACATAAAATCCTTGAATGGATAATTTTGGATCGGTAAAAAGTCGAATCACTTTTGTCGCGGGATCTTGTTTGTAAATCTTCCCTCCTAATAGAAAATAAACACAATTCTTGTTATCCGCTTGGATATCCGTTAATGTAGTAGAAAGCTCTTTGATGGGATATGCGGGTTTCCCGGGAGGTACAATATATAAACCTGCATTTGTGCCCAGGTAAAGATAATTGTCTATTCCGGCGTAGATGCTATAGATATTATTTTTTAAATGAAGGGGATTCTTGTCCAATAGGAAATGGCGCGCAGTTTTGGTCGTTACATCAATGATGGAGTAGCCACCGCCATGTTGCGCCGCATAGAGGAGGTTGTTGCGTATGGACAGATCCTTGACCAGATTGGACCGTGATAGTTGAGGTAGGGACTGTATTGTTCCTGTCTTTTTATCCAAAAAATTTATTCCCTCCTCCTCGGTTCCAATCCAATAAGCATCTTGAGACTCTGCAAAACTACCAACAATATCACTATTTAGCCTGTTTTGAGACGAACCCCGACTTGAATATACATGCAGGGGAACCATGTTCGGATAAATAGCGTTGATCCCTCCAAAATAAGTGCCTAACCAAATAATTTGCTGATCGTCAACAAATATATCATAAATGGAATTTTGGCTTAACGAATGCGGCACCAAAGTGTTGTGTTTGTAATTAGTAAAAGTTGTACTACCCGTAAAAACAGAAAGTCCCTTTAGTGTGCCCAGCAACAAGGTGTTATTAGGGCCTTTATTGATTTTTCGAATATTATTACTCAAAAGGTTGCTGTTGGCCTCGTGAATATGCTGCCAGTGCTTGTTCGATAGTCGATATTGAAGTAAGCCCTGCAGTTTTGTTCCTATCCATAATAGGCCATTTTGATAATACAAAGAGCTGACAATACCCTGATCTTTTAGTGGTAATGAGATACGCTCGATGCGTATTATTTTATTCTCTTTGAGTGTACAGAATTCAATACCGCTATCGCTGGCAATTGCATATGTTGTCGAATCAATAGCTATAATAGCTTGGACATGGCTGCGGGTCAGGATCGGTTGTATGCTGTAGGAATTTCCTAAAGGTGTGACAAGATAAAGTCCCTTATTGCCACAGAGGATCGTCCGTTCATCTTGAACATAAATATCATGAATCACTAAAGGGGAAGTAAATGGTTTGTTTCGTTGGTAGACAGGTTTTCTTTTGTCGATATTAAAAATGAAGATCTTCGTTGCGGTTGCGATAAAAAGATCATTCCTTGCATTGATATTAATCTTATTGATGTAATCTACATTTTTGAAAATTGAATCAGAAACTAAGACATTCGTCACATTTCTGGAGTCGTATATAAATAGGTTGCTTCCCCCGCCAAACCAGAGTTTTCCCTGTCTATCCTGAGCAATTGTCAGTACCGCCTGTTTGTCCAGGACATTATCCTGTGTCAGTGTTTCAAAACTGAAGCTCTGGGCGAAACAGGACAAAAATGGACAAAGTAGCCATACAATAATGACCATGTTTTGGATCTGTTTTACTGGAAAATTCATAGATAAATAGGGTTTACAACATCAAATTTAAGATTTTACCCCTTAATATTTATAAAAATCACCCTACTAAATAGTTGTTCTTGCTCAATTTTGACATAGTTAAGTAACCATTTTTAATTATAAAACCAATTTCCTAAGTATGGCTAAGTTTTACGCAATTGGATTGTCCGCGATGACTTTGTTTTCTGTAGGTGCAGTTCATGCCCAGCAGAAAATAAATGTAACGGGACAAATCAAAGACAGTCAGGGAACACCATTATCAGGTGTTACAATTCGAGAGAAAGGAGGGACGATCTCGACCTCTACAAATGCATCGGGAACCTATTCCTTGTCCGTTAACCCTAATGCTACGCTAGTAATCTCTTATGTGGGCTATCAAAACCAAGAGATAGTGTTAAACAATCGCAAAATAGTTAATGTCACGATGGAGAGTGGCAATTCGGCACTTGATGAAGTTGTTGTTGTAGGGTATGGAACTCAGAAAAAGGCAAATTTGACGAGTTCAGTTTCTACCATAGATCAGAAAGTGTTAGACTCTCGTCCAATATCCAATGTGATGTCTGCAATGCAAGGAGCTGCGCCTGGATTAGTTGTGACTCGTTCAGGTGGACAACCCGGTGCCGAGGGCTTTTCAGTTAATATTCGTGGAGATCTATCTACGGGTTCATCTAACCCATTGGTACTTATTGACGGTGTTCCCGGTTCTTTGACCTATACCAATCCAGACGATATTGCAAGTATTTCTATTCTTAAAGATGCCTCGGCAACGGCCATATATGGATCTAGGGGAGCAGCGGGTGTTGTTCTTGTGACGACAAAATCTGGTCAGGGAAAATTGAAGGTAAACTATCAGGGGATGTGGACGGCGAAAAAGATGGGACTTTTTCCTGAGCGGATTAATAGCTGGGAGGAGGCTGAGATGCAGAACCTCGCTCGTATAAACGCTGGTCAATCTCCAGATTGGTCAGCAGAGTTAATTGCTCTGATGAAGGATCCTAATCAATATTATAGAATTAACCCAACGAACCCCACTGCCTATCAATATTTTGGCAATTATAATTATCCGGAGATTTTATTGAAAGATAAATCAACACGTTTAAATCAAAATCTATCTATTTCAGGTAGTACAGAAAAGGATAATTACTTGTTCTCATTGGGTTATATCACGGATAAAGGAATTTTTAGATTTGGACCAGATGACTATAAACGTTTGAATGGACGTTTTAATTATCATCGGGAACTTTCCAAGATGTTTAGCTTGGACTCTAAAATATTATACAGTAGATCGGAGAGGAACTCAAGTGTTTTAGGAGCCAGTAATGATTATGGTTTGATTTATAATATTGTTTCTTCAAGGAGTATTAGTCCTATATATCTTCCAGAAAGTGGTGATACAAAATATGCCGCCGGAAGTGCTGCTGGAGAAACTGTTGGGTTATTAAAGGATGGCGGACGTAACAATAATGTCATCCAAGAAATTGGCGGAAGTTTTGAGCTTGGGGCAAAAGATATTTTTACGGAGGGTTTAAAGCTACGCCTGTTGTATAGTCCTAGAATTGTGATGGAGAATGATAATAATACCAGAATCCCAGTTCCAATGTATAATGTAAATGGACGAACTGGATGGGCAGGGGGAATTAATCTTAATTCAATCATCAAGGGGCGTTCTCAAACATTAACGAACAATTGGCAAGCTGTAGGTGAGTATAATCGAACGTTTAATGAAAAGCACGAGGTGTTAGTACGTGGAGGATATCGTTATGATGATTATCGTTACGATTATATTGGTGCGTCAGCATCGAATCTCCCTACGGATGATGTATTGGCTTTAAGTCAATTTGGGGATAAAAATAACACTAGTGTTGGAGACAATATACAAACCAATACATTGATTTCTTTCTTTGGTACCGCACAATACGTTTTTGACCAGAAGTATATTATTCAGGGAACGTTAAATCGGGAAGGAAGCTCACGTTTATCACCAGCCAACCGCTGGATTACTTTACCTGGCGTCTCAGCAGGCTGGCGTATAAACAATGAATCGTGGTTTGGCAATGCTTCCAAAATTTTTAATGAATTAAAATTGCGTGCAGCTTGGGGTAAACAGGCAAATGATCCTAATAGCGATAATCCACGGGCCAATAATTACGATTATATAAATGCGCTATCCAAGGGAGATGCATATCCGTTTAATAATGTACGTAATACTTACTATTGGATTGGAAGTGCCGCTTCACCGCTAAGAACCTGGGAGAAAGTTACAAATACCGATGTTGGATTGGATTTCGCGATGTTCAATAGAAAACTTGATGGATCATTCTCTTATTTTTGGCGTGAAACCAAAGGAACATATGGGGTCATAACGCAGCCTGGTGTATTTGGTATTGGCAGCCCTAGTTCGAATATTGGCGATTTCAAATCTTGGGGCTGGGAGCTTAGCTTAAATTGGCGTGATAAAATCGGTGAGGATTTTAATTATACTATTGGAGCTAACTTATCAGATAATAACAACAAGGTTGTTAAATTTTTAAATAGAACCAGCCTAAGTGGCGGTCTCGTTTCTCTTTTAGAAGGATATTCTAAAAATTCAATTTTTGGATACCGTACGGATGGTTACTTCCAAAATGCTGATGAGATAAAAAATAATCAGGTTAATCATCAAAACCCGAATTTGGGGCCTGGAGATATTCGCTATGTTGATGTAAATGGTGATGGAATTATTTCCTCTGGTAAAGGTAATTTAGAGGATCCAGGTGATTTAGTATACCTCGGTACTCAGAATCCAAGATATTCTTTTGGATTGAACCTAGGTTTTAATTATAAAGGATTTGATTTTAGTGCATTTATTCAAGGTGTTGGGAAAAGAGAGTTTTTACTGCCTTCCGTTTTGACCCTTCCTTATGTTGAAAGCTGGCGACAGGCCTGGGCCATCCATAAAGATTACTGGACGCCAGAAAATCCAAATGCAATGTTCCCAAGACCAGTCATGGGAGGTGGAAGTAATACAAGAATTTCGGATAAATGGGTAGTCAATGGAGCTTACGCACGCATGAAAAATATCCAACTGGGGTATACCTTACCAAAGGAATTGACGACAAGAGCGAAAATAGAACGTCTAAGGGTCTTTTTCTCCGGCGAAGATCTATTTGAATTTAAAAAATCATGGAATCCTTATTATGACCCTGAAACGCCAAATGGACAGGCATTCGGATATCCATTTTTCCGTTCATTCACATTAGGGATAAATGTTACGTTTTAAAACCAGGGAAATTATGAAAATCGAAATAAATAAATCAAAAACCATCATAAAGAGAGCGGCAAAATTGGGAGTCCTAATTGCGTCGGCCAATATTCTATTTTCGTCATGTATGAAGGATTTAGATAATAAGATAGATGAGACTAGGGTGACAGATGCGTCTTTTTGGAAAACCGAACAGCACTTGTTGATGGGTGTAAATTATCTTTATACCTTCTTGCCAGGAATTGGCGAAAATAGCGCCGCAAATTGGACTGATGACTCTCGTTCTACAGGTAACAATTCAATCAGCGATGGATCTCGCTTGGTGCCTAATAGTAGCGGGGATTATACAAATAATTATCAGCTAATCCGCGCAGTAAATACTGTCTTAGAAAAGGCAGAAAAGATGTCGCTAGATGCGGCTGTTATAACGAAATATAGCGCTGAAGCACGTTTTTTTAGAGCTTATGCTTATGGAGAATTGCTCAAGAGATTTGGGGGAATGCCGATCATAACCCGGACATTAAATCTGAATGATGAATTACTGCAAGCGCCAAGAGGAACACGTGACGAAGTTGTCAATCTGATTTATAGCGACCTGGATTACGCGATCCAAAATTTGCCTGAAGCAAGTGCGACAAAATCCACTGATTACGGGCGGATCAATAAGAGTGTTGCTCAGGCGCTTAAGGTTAGACTTGCGCTTTTTGAAGGGACTTTTGAAAAGTATCATCAGTTTGGAGATGCAAAAAAGCACCTGACATTAGCGAAAAATACGGCCAACGATATTATTTCAACAGGCTATTTTAAGCTTTTTACTTATGGAGCTGACCCGGCAAAGAGTTATTATTATCTTTTTCAAAAAGAAGGGAATGGTTATGCAAATAAGGAAGTCATATTACCCCGTTTATATGGTAAAGATATGACGGATAGAATATCAACGCACAATTATAGCAGGAATATAGAACAAGGTGCGATTACTCCCACGCGTTATTTAGTAGACGCTTATTTATATATCGATGGTCTACCTAGAGATGGGGCAAATAGATCTCCTTATTATAAACCTAGTGTAGGCACCTTAACGGAATTTGAAAATAAGGATCCTCGTTTGGCAATGACTGTTTTTAAAACCGGAGATACTTATATCAATGGCTCTAAATACCAGCCTATGTTTTCATTTACACAAACTGGCTATAAAACCTTCAAATATTTTAATGATACGGATTGGGTGAACCAAGCGAGCTTTAATGAACATAAAATTATTCGATATCCTGAGGTGTTGTTGTCATATGCAGAAGCAGTTTATGAACTAGATGGAAATATTTCAGATGCTGACCTGAATAAATCGTTGAATATCGTTCGAGAGCGTGCTGGAATGCCAAAATTGACAAATGCTTTTGCTTTAGATCATCAATTGAATGTATTAGAAGAAATTAGAAGAGAGCGTAGAGTCGAATTTGCAATGGAAGGTGAACACCGCTATTGGGACATTATCCGTTGGAAAATTGCAGAAAAGGTATTGCCATTACCTACGTTAGGCATTCAGTTTTTCAAAAGCGAATATGCGGAACAACCTGTTGTGAGTCTTACGCCTGAAGGATATGTAATCGCACAAACAGCAGCGACGAGAAAATTTGATCCCGCTCGCGATTATCTCTGGCCGCTTCCTATCTCAGAATTGTCCTTAAATCCGAATTTGGTACAGAATCCTAAATGGCAATAAGATTTGATTTGTAACAAATTTACGGATCAATCGCTCGCGCAATCGTTTGCCAGAGCGATTGATTCTTTTTAGCTTGTTTTTCTGTATTAAAATAAAGATTTTTAATGTTTTGTGTGTGTTTGTTGAGCACATATTTACTTATAAACCATTATCGATGAAGAGAAGATCCGTATTGAAATTATTAGGTGGCGTTGGGATTGGTGCACTGACACCATTGTTGCCGATGGACGTGAAGGCAAATGTCTTACATAAAGAAAGTATAAGTTATACCGGAAATGATCGCGCTTATTGGGTTTCAATATTAAATAAGATGGCCGCGCCCATATTGAATAATATCAGCAAGCAGCAATGGCGCAAAAATATGCCGATGGAAGTAAGTCCTACTTTTGATAGCAGAGATCCAGGGGTGGGTTACCTAGAGGCTTTTGGTCGATTGCTGGCAGGAATGTCGCCTTGGTTGGCATTACCCGATGACAGTTCAGAAGAGGGGAAACTTCGTAAAAAATTACGTGATCAAGCTTTATTGGGTATAAAATATGGTGTGGATCCAAAATCCCCGGATTACTTTACATGGCGGGGACCTTCATCGCAAACGCTGGTAGATGCAGCGCATTTAGCTTTGGCGTTTCTGAGAGCACCCAAAGCGCTATGGGAACCATTGGATCAGGTAACCAAAAAAAGGGTTATCGAAGAATTCAAACTATTGCGTAAGATCAAACCGAATGAAAGTAATTGGTTACTTTTTGCTGCAATGACCGAAACTTTCTTATATAGTGCTGGCGAGGAATGCGCGCGTGAGAAAATAGATTATGCGGTCAATAAATTTGATCAGGAATGGTATGTTGGCGATGGTTGGTATAGTGATGGGGCACGTTTTAGCTTTGACCATTACAATGGTTATGTAATACATTGCATGCAAGTGGAATCACTACGTCATAATATCCCCGCTGGTGAGAAATACAAAGAAATGTATGAACGTGCCTATAAACGCATGCAGCGCTATGCACATCATCTGGAACGGATGATATCGCCTGAAGGGCATTATGTGGTTGTGGGACGTTCCTCTACTTATAAAAATGCCGCATTTCAGCCTTTGGCAACTGTAGCTTTAGAAAATAAATTACCTGACGATATTTCAAAGGGTCAGGTAAGAGCAGCATTGACTGCGGTACTCCGGCACATCTACATCGACAAAACGTTTGCTCCTTCTGGATGGCTTCGTATGGGTGTCGTTGGAGATCAACAGTCTAATTTGGCCGATTACTATACCAATGCCGGATCAATGTATGTGGCTTCACTGTCGTTCCTCCCGTTGGGATTACCTGCTACAGATGAGTTCTGGACCTGTGCTCCACAAAAATGGACTTCGCAGAAATGCTGGAATGCGGAAGAGTTTCCCAAAGATTATTACGTCAGTTACTAATCCCTTGTTTTATTCATAATCTAAATACTAAAAAATTCAATACGCAAGTCTCAATACTAAATAGATAACAGATAGAATTTAAAAAAAAAAGAGATACTAGGTAGGTCTTAGACGTGTATAAGTAAAATCTTGATACTCATATCTCAATACTCAATACTAATATGAAGCTACAACACTATATTTCAGGAGCATTAATGATCGGGCTTGGTCTACAGGCAATCTCATGTTCCAGTCAGAAGAATTTAACAACAGCCGAATTGGGACTTAACAAGGAATTTGTCCAAACCAATCTTGAAGACGCACATAAACAGATTACCTATCTGGCCGCCTCCATAAAGGAGTCGGATATTCCCACAACGTATAAAGATGGAAAATATGTCAATTGGGGTTCTAGTTGGTGGTGTTCCGGATTTTATCCAGGTACAGTGCTCTATCTTTATGAATATACAAAAGACGAGAAGTTGTTGGATGAGGCAAAGCGGAAACTAAATCATTTAGAAAAAGAGAAGAACAATAAAGGAACACATGATCTTGGGTTTATGCTATATTGCAGTTTTGGTAATGCATTGCGGTTGACAGGTGATTCTACAGCTTACAAAGAAGTGCTAAGTACTGGTGCGGCTTCATTGGCAACACGTTTTCACGAAGCTCCGAAAACCATCCGCTCATGGGACGGTGGTAAGAATTGGGACGGGCAACCGTGGACATATCCTGTTATTATCGATAATATGATGAACCTGGAATTTCTGACCGAAGTATCCAAAATGACGGGGGACAAAAGGTTTCGGGATATTGCTATCCAGCACGCGAATACGACCATGGTCAATCATTATCGAAAAGATTACAGTTCTTATCATGTGGTGGATTATAATCCGGATAATGGAAGCATAATCGCGAGAAAAACAGCGCAAGGAGCATTCGATGAGTCTGCTTGGGCAAGAGGACAAGCTTGGGGATTATATGGCTATACCATGATGTACCGAGAAACCGGTGAAAAGAAATATCTGGAACAAGCGCGGAACATCGCTAAGTTTTACCTTAATCATCCCAATCTTCCAGAGGATCTGATTCCGTATTGGGATATGGACCAAAATAAACTGACCAAGGAAAGTAAGTATTATAATCAAAAGGATCTGCGAGATGTTTCTACTGCTGCGGTCACTGCTTCTGCATTGTTGGAATTGGCGCAATATACACAGAGCAGTGAAAGTCAGTTGTACATTTCCAAAGCTGAGCAGATGTTAAAGTCGCTTTCTTCGAAACCTTACAAGGCAGATTACAAAGAAGCTGGGGGTTACATATTGAAACATAGTGTTGGTTCTATTCCGCATAAAACGGAGGTAGATGTGCCATTGACTTATGCCGATTATTATTACGTAGAGGCATTGATCAGATATGACCGAATGCTCAATGGCGAAAAAGTGATCAAGCAATAGGGGCATTATCTATGGGTAACGGAAACTAGTTCCATTTTAAAAAAAGTAATTCCAGTACTATGAACTATAAAAAATTAGTCATTATCATATTATTAGTGCCAAAGGTATTATTTGCTCAAAAGAAAGAGGAAAATAATGGTCTACATCAGCGGGCATATTTGGTAAAAACGCTTACCAAAATTGCTGATCCTGTATTAATGGCATTGAGCAAAGGTGAATTAGTTAAAACAATGCCGATCGAATCGCGTAACAATCTGGATCGGACAGGTTGTACTTATTTGGAAGCATTTGGCAGATTAATGGCTGGAATGGCTCCTTGGCTTGAACTTGGGCCGGATAATACAGCCGAAGGTAAATTGAGAAAGAAATATATTGATTTATCCATTACCTGTATAAAAAACGCAACGGATCCCAATAATCCAGATTATATGAATTTTAGAAAGCATCCCAAAACACAAAGTCAAGCGTTGGTGGATGCTGCATTTTTAGCGCAGGCACTCTTAAGATCTCCAAATCAACTCTGGGGTAAATTAGATGATCAGACCAAGAAAAATGTGATCAGTGCATTTAACCTGACCCGCGAAATGAATGCCTATGGCAATAACTGGGTGTTATTTAGCTCCGAAATCGAAGCCTTTTTCTTAAAATATGATAAAGTTGTCGATAAAAGCCGATTGGATAGAGCCGTCGACCTAATGGTTTCCTGGTATAAAGGCGATGGAATATACGGTGACGGTCCTAACTTTCATTATGATTATTACAATAGCTTTGTGATACATCCGATGCTTTTAGAAACCAGTCTGGAACTGAAGAATGCTAATTTGGATACAGCAAACCTCTATCCGATATTCCTAGATCGCGCCAGAAGATACGCAACCATACAAGAACGTTTAATTTCTCCAGAAGGAACTTATCCACCAATAGGACGTTCTTTGAGTTACCGCTTCGGCGCTTTTCAGCTGCTGTCGAAAATTGCGTATATGCACGAATTAGAAAAAGGGATCGAACCGGCTCAAGTGCGATGTGCGCTTTATACGGTAATAAAAAGACAGATTGAAATGCCGGGAACTTTTAATAGCTCCGGCTGGTTAAATATTGGCTTTGCTGGCCATCAACCAGAAGTGGGCGAAACCTATGTTTCTACCGGAAGTGAATATTTATGCTCAGAAGCCTTTATTATTCTGGGCTTACCGCCAAACGATCCGCTGTGGACTGCCCCTGATGCAAGTTGGACAGCTAAAAAGGCATGGAATGGTGAAACAATGATTATAGATCATACGTTGACTCCGGATATTATTGGTGCAGATGTTTACAAAGCACGGAAGAAATAACGAACACAATAAAAATGAAAAAAAGCTATGTGTTAGTTCTGATCGTAATGTTATTGGGCGCTGTGCATGGAAATGCTCAAAATAAGGTGTTAAAACCTCGGTTGGATATTCTTAAAATAATAGATAGTAGCCTGAAAAATGCGACGGAACAATATAAGGTTCTGATAAAAAATGTGGAGCCAGACAAATTTCCTGAAACATTTACAAAAGGATATGTAAAGCAAAAGGCTCCTAACGGGTGGGTAACGGGATTTTATCCAGGTACATTGCTTTATCTATATGAAGCAACGAAAGATACGGTGATGTACAATGCCGCCTTGCAAAAACTCCCCCTGCTGGAGAAGCAAAAATACATCTCCTCACATGATATTGGTTTTATGATTAATTGCAGTTTTGGGAATGCCTACACGATTGATCCTAAAACAGAGTATAAAGAAACCATTATTACGAGTGCGCAAACATTAGCTAGTCGTTTAAATCCGACGGTCGGTTGTATCCGATCATGGGATTCACAGAAAGATTTTCTCGTTATTATTGATAATATGATGAATTTGGAATTGCTGACACTAGCTAGTAAGCTATCTGGTGATTCCAGTTATAAAAAAACTGCCATAACCCACGCAGAGACAACATTAAAGAATCATTTCCGTCCAGATTATAGTTCTTATCATTTGGTTGTTTATGATCCGCTCACTGGTGCAGTAATAAGAAAGAAGACTGTTCAAGGAGCTGATGATGAGACGGCCTGGGCGCGTGGGCAAGCATGGGCACTATACGGTTACACTATGATGTACCGTGAGATAGGAGACCAAAGATATTTGGAGCAAGCTAAAGGTATTGCAAAATTTATTTTAGACAATCCCAATTTACCTAAGGACAAAGTTCCTTACTGGGATTTTAGCGCTCCAGATATCCCAAATGCGTTGAGAGATGCATCTGCGGGCGCTTTATATGCTTCCGCACTAATTGAGCTTGCGGGTTTTGTTGATACGAAAAGTGCGAAAGAATATATCCATGTAGCCGAAACAATTATTAAAACATTATCGGGACCAGAATACACTGCGGCTATTGGTAATAATGGAGGATTCTTATTGAAACATGGGGTCGGTAGTTTACCCGATAACAGTTTTGTAGATGAGCCATTGGCCTATGCCGATTACTATTATGTCGAGGCCATGCTCCGTTATAAAAACCTTGGGAAAGGAAAAGATCATTGATATTGCTATTCAAACAGGGTGAGAAAATAATCCTGGGAGAGTTGGAACGACCATTACATATATTTTCATTGGGATAAGCGATTGATTCAGCTTATCCTGTTAGTAAAAACATGAAAGGAGGTTGCCTATGGTGTATTGAAAGCGGAGGTTTATTTTTTGATACGCTGTAAAAAGCTTATCGTTCATTCAATTATTTATAAACAATTTTAAATTATGTTAAAAAAATCTTTTATAGTAGAATTTATGCTATTGATCAGCGTTAGCTTATTGGTTCAAGCGCGAGATCATGGAACCACAAATCTTGTTAAGGGTTCGAAAGCAGCAAATAAAACTTTAACGACTCATCTCTCCAACAAAAAGGTAGCAGGTAAGAGTACAGCGAACCTTAGCGATACTTTTGAGTTTTATGTCTGGAATTTTACTAGTTCACCTATTTATTTAACTTTTAGCCCCAATTTTTCTGGTGGTTCAACTCAATATGTTACTGTTCCTGCAAATACGCGGGGATATACGGTTAATCTGCAAAGGGGAAGCCATTATATCTATGCAAGCTGCCCATACGGACTATCTATGCGATATATGATGAGTTGTGGTTATTCTGGATCAGGACAGTACTATACTTTTGAAAATGTCGTTTTGTCTGATACCCAAGGATGTACTTCTTTGGATATAGAAAACGAATAATCAATAGCATTGTATTTTGAAAAAGTCTGCATGCATAATGTAGTGAACCCCAAAAGTTGGACAAAAACTTTTGGGGTTCACTACATTTTGAGACAGGCTCTTTTATAAAATTTAGGATCAATTCGGCCCCAATGAATTGCTGTCTTTTAAGGGCTGATTCAGCCTCAGTACTAGTTTGCCTGTTCTCTGGCTATTGCCTGCTCCATTATTTATTCGTGCCACAAATTCATTTATAACTGGTTTGATTCTTTTAACAGACAAATAGAGGAGAAGTTTACTTCAAGGATTGTACTTATTATAAATTAACAGATATAAAACAGGGTAATAATAGGGAGATTATACGCTTTTATCCGAATGAGGTCCGGAGCAGGTCCGAATGAGGTCCCTATAAAGTCCCTATTAAATATAGGTAAGATCCCTAGTTGATCCCTTGTCTTATACTTAAAGGCAGTCGATAAGATTTTGCCGACCTTAACTATCTTGGCCTATGTGTTGTTACATTCTATAATTCATTGGGATGGTGATTTTTGTTTTCGTTGCTTATTTTTTGTCCCTACCATTTAGTTCAAACATATGGAATAACTCGTACCTTTATCCCTATGACCGATATTCAGAAAAGATTCGACCGTATTCTTGCTATTTATATGCATTTGCAGGCGAAACCTGTGGTGACAGCCGCTGCGCTGGCGGAGAAATATGAGGTAAGCTTGCGGACAATTTATCGCGATATCCGATCGCTGATGCAGGCAGGAATACCGATTTATGGGGAAGCGGGAAATGGCTATTCCTTAGTCGAAGGTTATAAGATGCCGCCATTGCAATTTAGCCGCGAGGAGGCCCTAAGTTTTGTCGCTGCGGAGAAATTGGTCGAAAAGTATACCGACAAGAATCTTGCTCATCATTTTGCAACTGCAATGCTTAAAATGAAGGCTATTTTAAGAGGGAATGAAAAGGAACATGTCGCCTTGCTGGGGGATAATTTTCTGGTGCGGGGCCAAAGGCATCAGTTCAATGAAAAATTAACCCATGGAACCAATACGCTTATTGAGAGTATCGCAGCAAAAAAATGTGTAGAAATCTACTATTCCAAGCCGTCAGACAAAAGCCCAGAAAAACGCGAAATCGAAGCTGTCGGCATTTTTGTGGAAAGTAAGTTCTGGTATGTACTCGCATTTTGTAAACTCCGGAAAGATTATAGGCAGTTTCGTCTGGACCGGATCAGCAATATCCGTATACTCGATGAGGGTTTTGGAAAAGAACATCCTGAACTTTCATTTTTCCTGAATAAGAAACATGAGCTGCCAACAACGAAGGTCGTGGTGCAGGTAGACAAGGAGATGGCGCGCTATATGGAATGGGATCGCCATTACTTCGGATTTCAAAAAGAGGTGGTGACCGATGATTATGTCGAAATGCATTTCGAAAGCATTCATGTTGAGGGCGGGTTTGCCCGTTGGTATCTGATGTTTGCGGATAAAGGAAAGATTATAGAGCCCGAATCATTGAAAGGTACCGTGAAGCAATTGCTTGCTGCAGCGATCGAACAGGTTTAATCTGGGGATAGGAGCCTTGGGTCTCCCCATCATGAGATTAAAAAATACTTGCCCGGTATCTGAGTTGAACCCGAACAAGTATCTTTATATTATATAAATTTTACGATGCCAGTGATAATAATGCGGCGGTCTCCAATATTATATCGTACGTCTTCGACTAGTAATACTAGAATCTCAAATCTCACATCTAATATCTCTCATATAACAACTAATCCCGCTCCCAAAAGAATGGAGGTTGGATGCCCAGCAGGCGTAAATAGACAAATCCCTGTCCGCGATGATGGATTTCATTGTCGATGAAATAGAGTATACTGTGGATAATCGGTGACTTGTATTGGCCGAATAGGTTAAATTCTTCGGAGAAGCGTTCTTCCGGAATTTTGTCAAATAGCGCGCTGATCTGCGGAGTAGCTTCATCCCAGGCTTGCAACAGTTGCGCTTTGGTTGTATAGTTGAATTTCTCGTTAAGTTCACCGCTTTCGTTAGCGACAATTTCCTGTAGACCGGGAACCGCGATACCCAAAAGTTCCTGGATCATTTCGGCGAATGTCCGCATACCTTCTACTTTATAATTGAAAAGCGCTTCTTCTGGAAATTTTTCGATTGCTTGTCTTGTTAAGTTTCTGTGACCTAGCCAATGTGCTAGGAGTTCGTTCTTGGAAATGATTTCTTTTTTCATGATTATCGTATTTAACTGTATTTAATTTTAGTCTATATGATATGCCTTTATCTTGCTAAGACAATTCAAAATTAAACCAGTCTATGACAGCTGTATGGCAGTATTAAGCTGGATATATATTTTTTTATTTTTTGTGAGGGCGGTGGTAATAGGGAAAGAGCGTCTTTAAATAGGGAGATCGAAACCCGGAGCAGAATAAAATAGAAAATAAAAAAAATAATTCACTAATTATTTGACAGTTATAAAAATGTTTGTAACTTTGCAGTCCCTTAATGGGAATAGTATGTCTTGAGCGAAGCCCTACTGCTTCGAAGGACTTTTAATTAATTAATTTACAACATGTCAGGTATTATTGGAAAAAAAGTAGGAATGACGAGCCTGTTTAACGCTGAAGGGAAAAATATTCCTTGTACAGTGATTCAGGCCGGGCCGTGCGTGGTTACGCAGATACGTACGGAAGAAAAGGATGGCTACTCGGCAATTCAACTTGGTTTCGACGAAGCTAAGGAGAAAAACACGACAGCTCCTTTGAAAGGGCACTTTGCGAAAGCAAACACAACGCCTAAGCGTAAGTTGGTAGAGTTTAAAACTTTCCCGGATGCAAAACAACTTGGTGACGTAGTTGACGTTACACTTTTCGAGGAAGGCGAATTCGTAGATGTAGTCGGTACTTCAAAAGGTAAAGGTTTCCAAGGTGTAATGAAACGTCATGGATTTGGTGGTGTAGGTGGTGCGACTCACGGTCAGCACAACAGATTACGTGCTCCAGGTTCATTAGGTGCTTCATCATGGCCTTCACGCGTATTCAAAGGTATGCGCATGGCTGGTCGTACAGGTGGTGACAGAGTTAAAGTTCAAAACTTACAGGTGTTGAAAGTTTACGCTGAGCAAAACCTTATCGTTGTTAGTGGTTCCATTCCAGGAGCTAAAGGTTCTTATGTAATCGTAGACAAATAGTAGAGATGGAAGTTAAAGTTTTAAATTTATCAGGTAAAGAAACAGGTGCCAAGGTGCAACTTCCTGAGTCGGTATTTGGGTTAGAGCCTAACGATCATGCGATCTATTTGGATGTGAAACAATACTTAGCGAACCAACGCCAAGGAACTCACAAATCTAAACAACGTAATGAAATCGCGGGTTCAACTCGTAAATTACACAAACAAAAAGGTACTGGTGGTGCTCGTGCGGGTTCTATCAAATCTCCATTGTTTAATGGTGGTGGTCGTGTATTCGGTCCTCAACCTCGTGACTACTCGTTCAAATTGAACAAAAAATTGAAACAAGTAGCTCGTAAATCAGCGTTGTCTTACAAAGCAAAAGATAATAACATTGTCGTATTGGATGAAGTAAAATTCGATGCGATCAAAACTAAAAACTATGTTGCTTTGATAAATGCGTTGAACGTAGCTGATGAGAAAACCTTATTGGTATTGCCAGCTTACGATGAAATTGTTTATAAATCAAGCAGAAACTTGAAAAAAGCAAAAGTTATTGTTGCTTCTGATTTGAATACATATGATGTATTAAATGCAACAAAATTATTGTTAACAACAGATTCTGTTAAAACTTTGGAGGAAGCATTAGCTAAGTAATATGGAAATTATCAAAAAACCTATCTTGACTGAGAAAGCTTCTATCTTAACGGAGAAATTAAACCGTTACGCTTTCAAAGTAGATCACAGAGCAAACAAAATCCAGATTAAATCAGCTGTTGAAGCTATGTTCGGTGTGACAGTTCTTGCTGTAAACACTGCAGTTGTAGCAGGTAAAGCGAAAAGCCGTTACACAAAAGCAGGTTTCGTATCTGGTAGAGCTCCTAAGTATAAAAAAGCTATCATTACTATTAAAGATGGCGAAACTATTGACTTTTACAGTACTATATAATTTAAGATGGCAGTTAAAAGATTCAAACCGGTAACCCCTGGTACTCGTTTCAGAATAGGCGCAGATTATTCTGATGTTACTACAAACGTTCCTGAAAAATCGTTAGTAGTAAAAATCAACAAGAAATCAGGTGGTCGTAATAACTCCGGTAAAATGACTATGCGTTATCTCGGTGGGGGACATAAAAAAGTATACCGATTAATTGATTTCAAACGCGATAAAAAAGATATCCCTGCAAAAGTAGCTACTATTGAGTACGATCCAAACCGTACTGCTCGTATTGCATTGTTGCACTACGCTGATGGTGAAAAACGCTACATCATTGCTCCAGCTGGTTTACAAGTTGGTCAAACTGTAGTTGCAGGAGATAAAGTTGCCCCAGAAGTTGGTAATACATTACCATTAGCAAACATTCCATTGGGTTCTATCATCCACAACATTGAATTAAATCCTGGTCAAGGTGGTTCAATTGCTCGTTCGGCTGGTACTTATGCTCAATTGTCTGCTCGTGATGGTAAATATGCCATCATCAAATTGCCTTCAGGCGAAACACGTATGATCTTATTGACTTGTGTTGCTACAATTGGTTCAGTATCGAACCATGAAAGATCTAACCAAGTGTTAGGTAAAGCAGGTCGCAAACGTTGGTTAGGTCGTCGTCCAAGAGTTCGTGGTGTTGCGATGAACCCAGTAGATCACCCAATGGGTGGTGGTGAAGGCCGTACTTCAGGAGGTCACCCACGCTCACGTACAGGTGTATTAGCTAAAGGCTTCAAAACACGTTACAAGAAGAAAACATCGAATCGTTACATCATTGAGAGAAGGAAAAAATAATGGCTCGTTCAATTAAAAAAGGTCCTTATATCGATCACAACTTAGAAAGAAAAGTTCTTTCTATGAATGAAACTAACAAAAAGTCAGTTATCAAAACATGGTCTCGTAGATCAATGATTTCACCTGATTTTGTTGGCCATACCTTCGCAGTGCACAACGGGAATAAATTTATCCCTGTTTATGTAACAGAAAATATGGTAGGTCACAAGCTTGGTGAATTCGCGCCTACGCGTACATTCAGAGGCCACGCAGAAAAGAAAAAATAATAGGTAATGGAAGCAACAAAAAAACTTAAAAAGTCTGTCTTAATTAGACAACGCAAAGAGCAAGAGAAAGCTCAACAAGGTGGAGCTTCGGATGCCAAATTATTGAACTGCCCTACTTCGCCTCGTAAGATGCGTTTAGTGGTAGACTTAATTCGTGGTCAGCGTGTTGAAAATGCATTATACATTTTGAAACACTCAAGTAAAGAAGCTGCTGCTCGTGTAGAAAAATTATTATTATCTGCAATCAAAAACTGGGAAGCCAAAAACGAAGGTAAATCAGTGGAAGAAAGCGAACTTATTGTAAAAGAAGTATCAGTAGGTGGAGGTCGTCAATTGAAAAGATTGCGCCCAGCTCCTCAAGGTCGCGGATACAGAGTTCGTAAACGTTCAAATCACGTTACGTTGGTAGTTGATAGCAAATTAAACGTTGAACAAAACTAATTTATTGAGAAATGGGACAAAAAGCAAATCCAATAGGTAGCAGATTAGGAATCATCAAAGGTTGGGATTCTAACTGGTTCGGAGGTAAAAACTATTCCGATAAATTAGTTGAAGACGAAAAAATCAGAAAATATCTTTCTGTTCGTATTGCAAAAGGTGGTGTAGCTAAAGTTGTTATCGAAAGAACTTTAAAACGTATCACTGTTACAATTCACACTGCTCGTCCAGGTATCGTTATCGGAAAAGGTGGTCAAGAAGTTGACAAGATCAAAGAAGAGTTGAAAAAACTGACTAAAAAGGATGTTCAAATCAATATTTTCGAGATCAAACGCCCTGAGTTAGATGCTAAGTTAGTAGCTGAAGGTGTCGCTAAGCAATTAGAGGCGCGTATTTCATTCCGTCGTGCAATGAAAACTTCAATCGCTTCTACGATGCGTATGGGTGCAGAAGGTATCAAAATCATGTGTTCTGGTCGTTTAGGTGGTGCTGAGATGGCACGTACTGAACAATACAAAGAAGGAAGAACTCCTTTACACACATTGCGTGCTGATATCGACTATGCTCTAGCTGAGGCATTGACTACATACGGTAAAATCGGTATCAAAGTTTGGATCTGTAAAGGTGAGGTTTACGGTAAACGTGACTTATCTCCAAACATTGGTCAGGCATCTGGTGTAAAATCACGTGGCAACCACGAAGGTGGTGGCGAACGTCGTGACAACCGTAACAAAGGTGGTCGCGGTGGGAATAACCGTGGTGGAAACAACCGTGGTGGAAACAACCGTGGTCCGAAAAAAGATTAATAGTTTTATTTAGATTACAACAAAAACCTGCTGAAGAAGCAGATTTAAAAAGTATACGAACATGTTACAGCCAAAAAGAACGAAGTTCAGAAAGATGCAGAAAGGCCGCATGAAAGGTAACGCTTCTCGTGGAGCGGAGTTAGCTTTCGGTTCTTTCGGTATCAAAACAATGGAGCAAGCATGGATCACTAGCCGTCAAATCGAGGCAGCTCGTATTGCGGTTACACGTTATATGAAACGTGAAGGTCAAGTTTGGATTCGTATTTTCCCTGACAAACCTGTTACGAAAAAACCTGCAGAGGTACGTATGGGTAAAGGTAAGGGTGCTCCAGAATACTGGGTAGCAGTAGTACGCCCAGGCCGTATGTTATTTGAAGCAGAAGGTGTGCCTTTGGAAATTGCCAAAGAAGCTTTACGCCTTGCAGCTCAAAAACTTCCGGTTCAAACTAAGTTTGTGATTCGTAGAGACTACGTTGAAGCATAAAAATCTTGGTAATGTCATCATTTAAGCGTTAGGGCCGTTACCCCTAACGCTATAAATAAACTGATGATAACCCAAATAACAACTGAAAAAACATGAAAAATTCAGAAATTTTAGAATTATCTAATGAGGACTTAGCAGCTCGTCTTGTAGAGGAGAAAGCAGCCCTTACAAAATTGAAATTTGCACATGCTGTTTCAGCTATTGAGAACCCTAACGTGATCAAAGCAGCACGCAAAACTATCGCTCGTATCAGTACAGAGATCAGTGCACGCAAAGCTGCAGCTAAGAATGAAACAGCCTCTGAGGCGTAAAATTTAAAGTCGAAATGGAAAGAAATTTAAGAAAAACAAGAATCGGCTTAGTAGTTAGCAACAAAATGGACAAGTCTATCGTCGTAGCTGTTGAACGTAAAGTAAAACACCCTATCTACGGTAAGTTCGTTAAAAAAACTACTAAATTCAAAGCTCATGACGAAACTAATACCTGCGGTATCGGCGATACGGTATTAATCATGGAAACTCGTCCGCTGAGTAAAACAAAAAACTGGAGATTAGTTGAAATTATAGAAAGAGCTAAATAACATGGTACAACAAGAATCAAGACTTAATGTAGCTGACAATAGCGGTGCTAAAGAAGTTTTAGTAATCCGTGTATTGGGCGGTACGCGCAAGCGTTATGCATCAATCGGAGATAAGATTGTTGTATCGGTGAAAAGCGCTTTGCCTTCTGGAAACGTGAAAAAAGGTTCGGTTTCCAAAGCAGTAGTAGTTAGAACTAAAAAAGAAATCCGTCGTAAAGATGGTTCTTACATCCGTTTTGATGACAATGCTGCTGTATTGTTAAATAATAATGATGAGCCACGTGGTTCACGTATCTTCGGCCCTGTTGCCAGAGAGTTGCGTGAGAAACAGTTCATGAAAATTGTATCATTAGCACCGGAGGTTTTATAATTATGGCACAGAAAACAAAAACAACTACGCACAAAATCAAAATTAAAAAAGGTGATTTAGTGAAAGTTATCGCTGGTAACTCTAAAGGTGTTCAAGGAAAAGTATTAACTGTTTTAGTGGATAAAAATAGAGCTATCGTTGAAGGCGCTAACATCGTAAAAAAACACACTAAACCAAGTGCAGCTAATCCTAATGGTGGTATCATTGAGAAAGAAGCTGGTATTCACATCTCTAATTTAGCTGTTATCGATCCTAAAACAGGTGAAACTACCCGTGTAGGTCGTAAGTTGAATGCAGATGGTAAATTAGTTCGTTACGCTAAAAAATCAGGGGAGGAAATTAAATAATGACTTACGTACCAAGATTAAAAGTGAAATATGCGGAGGAAATCCGTAAAGCACTTCAAGAAAAATTTCAGTATAAAAGTATTATGCAGGTTCCCAAACTTGAGAAAATCGTTGTTTCACAAGGTGTAGGAGCTGCAACAGCTGATAAAAAATTAATCGATAACGCTATCGCTGAATTGACTTTAATCACAGGTCAACAAGCCGTTGCTACAAAATCGAAAAAAGATATTTCAAACTTTAAATTACGTAAAGGTATGCCTGTAGGGGCACGTGTTACTTTGCGTGACAATAACATGTTTGAATTCTTGGATCGTTTGGTAGCAGTATCGCTTCCACGTATTCGTGACTTCCGCGGTATCAACGATAAAGGTTTCGACGGACGTGGTAACTATAACTTAGGTATCACTGAACAAATCATTTTCCCTGAGATCAACATTGACAAAATCAACAAGATCCAAGGTATGGATATCACTTTCGTGACTTCTGCTCAAAATGATGTTGAAGCTTTAGAATTGTTGAAACAATTCGGTTTACCATTTAAAAATCAAAATACAAATAACAATGGCTAAAGAAGGATTAAAAGCACGCGAAGTAAAACGCGCTAAATTGGTAGCTAAATATGCGGCAAAACGTGCAGAATTAAAAGCTGCTGGCGATTACGTTGCATTAGATAAATTACCTAAAAATGCTTCTCCGGTACGTTTACACAACCGTTGTAAATTGACTGGTCGTCCTAAAGGATATATGCGTCAATTCGGTATCTCTCGTGTAACTTTCCGTGAGATGGCTTTAGATGGCAAGATCCCAGGGGTGAAAAAAGCTTCTTGGTAATTTAAAAAAAATACTTAATTTTGCCCGGGCAATTCAATTTAGGATTGCCGGGGTTTTTGCATTTTAAAATTGTTTAACAGATAGTAGGTCCCATACCAATGGTTGGGAGGGAAACCGCTGTCACAAATTTTCATATATAATGACTACAGATCCAATTGCGGATTACCTTACACGAGTAAGGAATGCCATCAAGGCCAACCACAGGGTTGTTGAAATTCCTGCATCGAACCTTAAAAAAGAAATTACTAAAGTTCTTTTTGACAAAGGTTACATTGCTAATTACAAATTCGATGAGAATGGCGTACAGGGTACGATCAAAATCGCATTGAAATATAACCCAATTAGCAAAATTCCGGCTATTCGTACGTTGACACGTGTGAGTAAACCTGGTTTAAGAAAGTATGCAAGTGTTGAAACTATGCCTCGTGTTTTGAATGGTTTAGGTATCGCTATCTTGTCAACATCTAAAGGTGTAATGACAGACAAAGAAGCTAGACTTCAAAATGTTGGTGGTGAGGTTTTATGTTACGTTTATTAATCTAGGTAAAAACACAAAGAAATGTCAAGAATTGGAAAAGCGCCTATCGCTATCCCTGCAGGGGTAACTGTTACTATTTCAGACAAAAACTTAGTATCAGTAAAAGGTCCTAAAGGCGAATTAACACAACAAGTTGATCGTGACATCAATGTTGCTCAAGAAGAAGGTAACATCGTTGTAACACGTCCAACTGATCAAAAGAAACACAAAGCATTACACGGTCTATACCGTTCCCTGTTGGCTAACATGGTTCAAGGTGTGACTGAAGGTTACAAAACTACGCAAGAATTAGTGGGTGTAGGTTACCGTGCGACAAGTACTGGTAACGTATTAGAGTTAACTTTAGGTTTCTCTCACCAGATTGTCTTTGTATTGCCAAAAGAGGTTAAAGTATCAACTACTGCTGAAAAAGGTAAAAACCCTACAATCACTTTAGAATGTGCTGACAAACAATTGATCGGTCAGGTAGCGGCTAAAATCCGTGGCTTCCGTAAACCAGAACCTTACAAAGGAAAAGGTATCAAGTTTGAAGGTGAAGTGTTGAGAAGAAAAGCAGGTAAATCAGCTAAAAAATAATAATCATGGCAGGACAAAAAGCATCTCGTAGAGAGAGAATCAAAAAAGGAATCAGAAAAAACCTTGCTGGAACGTCTGAACGTCCACGTTTATCGGTTTTTAGAAGTAACAAAGGTATCTATGCACAAATCATTGACGACAATGCAGGTAAAACATTAGTTGCTGCATCTAGCTTGTCAAAAGAATTTGTTGCATCTGGTAACAAAGTTGAGCAGTCTAAAGCTGTAGGTAAATTGGTTGCTGAGAAAGCATTAGCAGCAGGTATTAATAAAGTAGTTTTTGACCGTAATGGGTACTTATACCATGGCCGTATCAAATCTTTGGCTGAAGGTGCTCGCGAAGGCGGTTTAGACTTTTAATCATAGAAAGAAATGGCATTAAGCAATATAAAAAGAGTAAAATCAAGCGAAATCGAATTAAAAGATCGCTTAGTAAGTATCCAACGTGTAGCGAAAGTTACTAAAGGTGGTCGTACTTTCAGCTTCTCTGCAATTGTTGTAGTAGGTGATGAAAACGGTATTGTTGGTTACGGTTTAGGTAAAGCTAAAGAGGTAACTGAGGCAATTACTAAAGGTATCGACGACGCAAAGAAAAATTTAGTGAAAGTTCCTGTAATCAAAGGTACTGTTCCTCACGAGCAATATGGTAAATATTCTGGTGGTTCAGTTTTGATTAAACCAGCTATCGCCGGTACAGGAGTTTTGGCAGGTGGTGCAATGCGTGCAGTATTGGAGTCTGCTGGTATCAAAGACGTATTGGCTAAATCATTAGGTTCTTCTAACCCACACAACGTGGTAAAAGCAACTGTAACTGCCTTAGCAAATATGCGTGATGCATATACAGTGGCACAACACCGCGGTGTCGATTTAAATAAAGTATTTAACGGTTAATTATCATGGCAAAAATCAAAATCACCCAGATAAAGAGCGTTATCGACAGAAGCGAGCGCCAAAAGAAAACTATTGAGGCATTGGGTTTGAAAAGAATCAACCACTCAGTAGAAGTTGAAGCTACTCCAGCAATCATTGGAATGGTACGTAAAGTAAACCATTTAGTAGCTATCGAAACTATTTAATATTAGCTTATGGAAAGGGTCTTTGGGCTCTTTCCATTACTTGTATTTATAATAATTATTTTTTAATCGCTAGTACCTGTTTAGTGAGAGCGAAGGGCTAGCACAATTTAGTTTAAAAATGAACTTAAGTAATTTAAAACCTGCAAAAGGTGCAGTAAAAAGTAGCAAACGTATCGGTCGCGGTACTGGTTCTGGTCGTGGTGGTACTTCTACACGTGGCCACAAAGGGGCTGGTTCTCGTTCAGGTCACTCTACGAAAATCGGTTTCGAAGGTGGTCAGATGCCTTTGCAACGTCGTGTACCTAAATTTGGTTTCAAAAACATCAACCGTGTTGAGTACAACGGTGTCAACCTAGATACTTTACAAGCGTTGATCGAGAAGCACAATTTGACAGCTGTAGATTTCGATGCATTGAAAGCTCATGGATTAGTGTCTAAAAATGACAAAGTAAAAATCTTGGGTCGCGGTGAATTGAAAGCTAAAGTTGAAGTAACAGCGCACGCGTTTACTGCTTCTGCTCAAAAAGCTATTGAAGCTGCAGGCGGTTCTATCGTTAAAATTTAATAAATGAAGAAACTAATCACAACCTTAACCAATATTTGGAAAATCGATGATTTACGTACGCGTATTCTAAATACCTTACTTTTTCTTTTGATTTACCGTATTGGATGTCACGTGGTATTACCAGGTGTAAATCCTCATGCTTTGGCTTCCGGTCAGAAAGAGGGTTTATTGGGCTTATTGGATATGTTTGCGGGGGGATCATTCTCTCGTTCGGCTATCTTTGCTTTAGGGGTAATGCCATATATCTCGGCATCCATTGTTGTTCAATTGTTGGGCATCGCGGTTCCTTACTTCCAAAAGATGCAGAAAGAAGGGGAAAGTGGTCGTCAAAAAATGAATCAGATTACTCGCTATTTAACATTAGGGATTACGCTGCTTCAGGCTTTTGCTTATGTACGTACTCAGATCGAGCCAAGTGCTAAGACAATTGCAGACCCATTGTTCACGATTCTGACTGCCATAGTTTTGACAGGCGGTACTTTATTTGTGATGTGGTTAGGGGAAAAAATTACTGATAAAGGTATTGGTAATGGTATTTCTTTGATCATCATGACTGGTATTATCGCTCAATTGCCAAGTGGTATCACTGCGGAATGGGTTTCTAGAATGGCGAAAGGTGGTGGTGGTCCAATTCCATTGTTGCTTGAATTTGTGGCTTTGTTCTTCGTTGTGATCTTTACGATCTTGATCGTACAGGGGGTTCGTAAGATTCCTGTACAATACGCGAAGAAAATTGTCGGAAACAAGCAAGTCGGTGGAGTACGTCAGTATATACCGTTAAAGGTAAATGCTGCAGGTGTAATGCCGATCATTTTTGCACAGGCGATCATGTTTGTGCCAATGAGTTTAGGACAGTTCTTCCCAAATCTTCAGTCGGAATTTTTGACTTCGTTGAGTAACTATACCTCTGTAGCGTACAACGTGACTTTTGCGGTATTAATTATCGCATTTACGTTCTTCTATACAGCGATCATGGTTAATCCGCAACAGATGTCAGATGACATGAAGAAAAACGGAGGTTTTGTTCCAGGTATTAAACCGGGATTGGAAACTAGTAATTTTATAGACCGCGTAATATCAAATATTACATTTCCAGGTGCAATTTTCTTAGCGATTATTGCTATTCTACCTGCTATTGCAAGTTTGTTTGGTATTAATAATCAATTTGCGCACTTCTATGGAGGTACGTCCTTATTGATTTTAGTAGGTGTGGTGTTGGATACTTTGCAACAGATCGAATCTCATTTATTGATGCGTCATTATGATGGATTGATGAAAACAGGTCGTATTAAAGGCCGTTCGGCTGCGTCTGTTGAGGGAATGGATCATTCGGCAATTTAATTTCTTTAGATGTCTAAAGTATTTTATAAGTCAGCAGATGATATAGAGCAATTGCGGAAGTCAGCAGATGTGCTTTCGCAATTGCTTGGTGAAATCGCAAAAGTGATTAAACCTGGGGTAAAAACTATATCTCTTGATAAATTAGCTTATGAGTATATTCACGATAACGGTGGAACGCCAGCGTTCTTAAACTATCATGGATTTCCATACTCTTTGTGTATCTCTGTCAACGATCAGATTGTACACGGTTTCCCAAGCGATTATGAAATTAAAGATGGTGATCTTGTTTCAGTCGACGGGGGTGTCAATTTAAATGGTTTTATCAGTGACTCAGCTTACACTTTCGGTGTTGGCGAGATTTCTGAGGAAGCGCAGTTGTTGTTGGATGTCACAAAGGAATCATTGTACAAAGGTGTTGAACAGGCTGTGGCCGGTAAACGTGTTGGGGATATCTCTTCTGCTGTTCAGGAATATGTAAGCAAGTTCGGTTTCGGAATTGTGCGCGAACTTGTGGGACACGGAGTTGGATATCATTTACATGAAAAACCAGAGGTTCCAAATTATGGAAAACGTGGTGCAGGCCCGAAATTGGAAGAAGGTTTGGTTATTTGTATCGAGCCGATGATCAATGCGGGACGTGCTGGTGTTCGTTTTTGGGATGATGGTTGGACAGTAAGTACAGTAGATGGGAAATTATCGGCGCACTTCGAACAAATGGTTGCTATCCGAAAAGGAGAACCAGATGTGTTGCTGACATTCGAACATGTAGAGAAAGTTTTGAGTAAAAAGTAGTTGGTTTTCAATTATTTTTATTTATCTTTGCACTCCTGTTCGCAGGCTTTTAAATTAAATTTAATCGAGAATATATGGCTAAACAAGCCTCAATAGAACAAGACGGTATAATTAGAGAGGCACTTTCTAATGCTATGTTTAGGGTAGAATTGGAAAATGGACATGAAATCATTGCCCATATTTCTGGTAAAATGCGTATGCACTATATCAAAATTTTACCTGGGGATAAAGTTAAATTGGAAATGTCTCCGTATGATTTGACTAAGGGAAGGATTACTTACCGCTATAAATAGTCGTAAGCCTTTTTACTTAGCGCAAGCTTTTGAAAAAATAAATATCATGAAAGTAAGAGCATCAATAAAAAAACGTAGCGCGGACTGTAAGATCATCCGTCGTAAAGGTAAAGTTTTTGTAATCAACAAAAAGAATCCTAAGTTTAAACAACGTCAGGGTTAATTCATTAAAAAAATAATAGCTTAATATTATATGGCAAGGATAGCAGGTATTGATTTACCTAAAAACAAAAGAGGTGTGATCGGCCTTACCTATATTTTTGGTATCGGTCGTACAAGAGCTCAATATATCTTGGAAAAAGCTGGTATCAGCGAAGATGTGAAGGTACAAGAGTGGAATGATGAACAATTGGCAGCAATTCGTAGCATCATCAACGATGAATTGAAAGTAGAAGGTGCATTGCGTTCAGAAATTCAATTGAACATCAAACGTTTAATGGATATCGGTTGTTACCGTGGATTGCGTCACCGTAAACATTTACCAGTTCGTGGTCAACGTACTAAAAACAACTCACGTACTCGTAAAGGTAAACGTAAGACAGTTGCAAACAAGAAAAAAGCTACTAAATAATAAATAAGAAATGGCTAAAACTAAAAAAGCTGCAAAAAAGCGTATCGTTGTTATTGAACCTGTAGGTCAGGCTCACATTAACGCAACGTTTAACAATATCATTGTAACTTTGACTAATAATCAAGGACAAACTATTTCTTGGTCTAGTGCTGGTAAAATGGGTTTCCGTGGTTCTAAAAAGAACACTCCATATGCTGCTGGTCAAGCTGCGCAAGACTGTGGAAAAGTTGCTCATGACTTGGGTCTACGCAAAGTTGAAGTGTTTGTTAAAGGACCTGGTGCTGGTCGTGAATCTGCAATCAGAACATTACAAACTGTAGGAATCGATGTGACTACTATCAAAGACATCACTCCACTTCCTCACAACGGTTGTCGTCCTCCAAAACGCAGAAGAGTTTAATTAATTTAAAGATAAGATTCATCGGCTATAGGCTGATAGATACTTTAATTGTAAAAGAAAATGGCTAGATATACAGGACCTAAGTCCAAAATTGCCCGTAAATTTAGAGAGCCGATCTTCGGCCCAGATAAAGCGTTAGAAAAGAAAAATTACCCTCCTGGACAACATGGAGCTTCTAAACGCAGAGGTAAACAATCTGAATATGCTATTCAGTTGTTAGAAAAACAAAAAGCAAAATACACTTATGGTGTATTGGAGCGTCAGTTCTCAAACTTATTTGTTAAAGCTGCCTCTAAACAAGGTATTACAGGTGAGATCTTCTTGAAATTATTGGAAGCTCGCTTAGATAACGTAGTTTACCGTTTAGGTATCGCTACTTCTCGTGCTGCTGCTCGTCAGTTAGTATCTCATAAACACATTACTGTTAACGGAAGTGTTGTTAACATTCCATCATATAGCTTGCGTCCAGGTGACGTTGTAGCAGTTCGTGAACGTTCTCAAACACTTGAAGCCATCACAAATTCAGTTGCAGGTCGTACTGTAAACAAATTTTCTTGGTTAGAGTGGAATGCGAAAGAATTGACAGGTACTTTCTTAAGCTATCCAGAAAGAGCTGATATTCCTGAAAACATTAAAGAGAACTTAATCGTTGAGTTATACTCTAAATAATAAATAAAATAGAAGTATGCATAGTCCAATTCTGGGTTATGCATCTTTCTATTGTATTACAATTATTATTACAAATAAAACATTAAAAGAAAATAAATGGCAATTTTAGCATTTCAAAGACCGGATAAAGTTATCATGCAGAAATCTACGGATTTTGATGGTACGTTTGAATTTCGTCCATTGGAGCCTGGTTTTGGTGTAACCATTGGTAATGCTTTGCGCCGTATTCTATTGTCCTCGTTAGAAGGATATGCAATTACGTCGATAAGGTTTTCTGGCGTTTCGCACGAATTTTCAACGATCAAAGGTGTTGTTGAAGACGTAACTGAAATTATCTTGAACTTGAAACAGATCCGTTTCAAAAAAACAGGTGAGATTGGCGACAACGAAAAGGTATTTGTAGTAATCAATGGTCAAGAACAATTCTTAGCTGGTGATATCACAAAATTCTCTAATAACTTTACTGTCTTAAATCCAGACTTAGTAATCTGTAACATGGATAACGCAGTGACAATTGAATTGGAATTGAGTATTGCTAAAGGTCGTGGATATGTAAATGCAGATGAGAATAAAGTGACTGACGCTCCAGTAGGTGTTATCGCTATCGATTCGATCTTTACTCCGATCAAGAATGTTAAATATACCATTGAGAATTACCGTGTAGAGCAAAAGACTGACTACGAGAAATTGTTGTTGGATATTTCTACAGATGGCTCAATTCACCCCGAAGAAGCTTTGAAAGAGGCTGCTAAGATCTTAATTCAACACTTTATCTTATTCTCGGATGAGAATATGCTTCTTGAGTCTCAAACAAAAGAAGAAACTAAAGTTGTCGATGAGGAGATCTTGCACATGCGTAAGATTCTGAAAACAGAATTAGTAGACCTTGACCTTTCAGTGCGTGCATTGAATTGTTTGAAAGCTGCTGACATTCGTACGTTAGCTGAGTTGGTAACTTACGACGTTGCGGATATGTTGAAATTCAGAAACTTCGGTAAAAAATCGTTAAGCGAAATCCAAGAATTGGTTAAATCGAAAGGTTTATCATTCGGAATGAACTTAGCGAAATATAAATTAGACGAAGAATAATAATTTATTAAGCGACCACTATATGTAATTCCTCTTGAAACGGACAGCCGGATGATACGGGCAGTTGCCTTTGAAAAATCTGACAGTTTAGGTAAAGCAAGAACGGTATATATAGTATAATAAAATCAAAATGAGACACGGAAAAAAAGTAAATCACTTAGGCCGTACGGATAGCCATAGAAAAGCAATGTTGGCTAACATGGCAACATCATTAATCCTACACAAACGTATCACAACTACTTTGGCTAAAGCTAAAGCATTGCGTACATACGTTGAGCCGTTGATTACTAAATCTAAAAACGACACAACACACTCTCGTCGTACAGTATTCGCTTATTTGAAAGATAAAGACGCAGTTTCTATCTTGTTCCGCGAAATTTCTGAAAAAGTAGCTAACCGTCCAGGTGGTTACACGCGTATCATCAAAATGGAAAACCGTTTAGGTGATAACGCTGAAATGGCTTTCATCGAGTTAGTTGACTACAACGAAATCTACGGTAAAAAAGCTGCTGCTGCTGAGAAAAAAGCTACTCGTCGTCGTGGTGGTGCTAAAAAAGCTGCTGCTCCTGCTGAAACTGAAGCTCCTGCTGAAGTAAAAGCTGAAGTAGAAGGTGAAGAAAAAGTTGACGGAGAATAATATTGTTCCCGTTATCATAGAAAAAGTCCTCTTTTTAAGAGGACTTTTTTTATTTTATGACCATTCCTACCGTTATAACTGATATATTTGTAATGCTAAAATCTGATAGCTTTTTCTATTACAAGCTATTTCGTTTATCAATCTATAATTCATTAAGATGAAACCATTTGATGTTTATCCCATTAATCCTATTAACATAGTTAAAGCTAATGGATCTACGGTGTGGGATGCCGAAGGAAATGCTTATTTGGACTTGTATGGTGGCCATGCCGTGATATCGATCGGACACACGCATCCACACTATGTACAACGTATTACAGAGCAATTGAATCGTATCGGATTCTACTCTAATTCTGTTGAAATTCCAATTCAGCGTGAACTTGCACGATTGCTGGGCGAAGTATCTGGTAAGGTTGATTATGACTTATTTCTCTGTAATTCTGGTGCTGAAGCAAACGAAAATGCTTTGAAGCTTGCTTCTTTCTATAATAAGAGAAAGAAAATCATCGCATTTTCTAAATCTTTTCATGGTAGGACCTCATTAGCGGTGGCTGCTACAGACAATCCAAGTATAGTTGCACCTGTTAATGAAACCGAGAACGTTGTTTTCCTTCCGTTCAATGATGAGACAGCTTTAGAAGAAGCATTTGCTGCTTATGGCGAAGAAATCTCTTCTGTTATTATCGAAAGCATTCAAGGGGTAGGCGGAATCAGAGAGGCGTCGATCAGTTTCCTCCAGCTGATCCGTTCGCTTTGTGACCAATATAATGCTGTATTTATTGCGGACGAGGTCCAATGTGGTTACGGAAGAACAGGTCTGTTTTATGCCCAGGACTATTCCGGCGTAAATGCAGATATTTATACGATGGCAAAAGGGATGGGAAATGGTTTTCCTATCGGAGCAATCAGTATCTCCCCTAAGTTTAAAGCTTCACATGGTAGTTTGGGGACAACGTTTGGAGGTAATCACCTGGCTTGTGCCGCTGCGCTAGCTGTATTGGAGGTCATTCAACAAGATCGCCTGATGGAGAATGCACAACTTGTAGGACAGTACCTAATTGACGAACTGAAGAAAATCGAAGAGATCGTAGAAGTAAGAGGGAGAGGGCTAATGATCGGAATAGAACTTCCAGCTTCATTAGCGCATGTGAAAAAAGATCTTCTGTTAAAGAATCGTATTTTTACAGGTGAGGCAAAACCGTACGTTATTCGATTGCTACCAGCATTGAATATAACCAAAGAACATGCTGATCAATTTTTATTGGCATTAAAAGAACATATAAAAGCGGTTGCAATCGCCTAAGATAATAGATGAAATAATAGCAATGATTGATCCCTGATATCATAGCGGATCAATCATTGTTATTCCAACAGCATACATGAACAAAGTGGGGAGCACGGCGCGTTGTGCCATAGTAAAAACCCACATAAATGATTTATATAGATGAAAAAGTTTTTCTCTGTAAAGGACGTATCCAGTGTAGCAGAGGTTGTCCAAGAGGCGTTAGCTTTAAAAGCAGCACCATATGATAACCGAGATCTTGGTAAAAATAAGACCTTGGGTCTTGTGTTTTTAAATCCTAGTTTGCGTACACGTCTAAGTACCCAAAAAGCAGCAATGAACTTGGGTATGAATGTAATGGTCATGAATATGGACAAGGATGGCTGGGCCCTAGAAACGCAAGACGGTGTCGTGATGAATGGCAGTACTGTTGAACATATCCGCGAAGCAGCAGCAGTCATGGGAGAATATTGCGATATCCTTGGCTTACGATCCTTTCCGAAATTAAAAGACCGGGAGGAGGACTACAGCGAGGATTTATTTAATAAATTTATTCAATACTGTGGTGTACCTGTAGTTTCTTTGGAAAGTGCCACCCGTCATCCATTACAGAGTTTGACGGATATCATTACCATCACTGAGCATAAGAAGACCGTGAAACCAAAGGTGGTATTGGCTTGGGCCCCACATGTGAAAGCTTTGCCACAAGCAGTACCGAATTCTTTTGCGGAATGGATGTGTAAGGCACAGGAAGAAGGTCTTGTGGAGTTTACCATTGCACAGCCTATGGGGTATGAGCTCAGCAAGGATTTTACGAAGGGGGCGACAATTTCAACAAATTTAAATGAAAGTCTAAAAAACGCTGATTTTGTTTATGTGAAGAACTGGTCATCCTATCAAGAATATGGTGAGGTGTATACGGTAGATGAAGATTGGATGATGGATAATGAAAAGTTGTCTTTGACAAATGATGCCAAGGTCATGCATTGTTTGCCCGTAAGACGGGATCTGGAGTTGTCATCTGAGATTTTGGATGGACCAAACTCATTGGTTATTAAAGAGGCTAGTAATCGTGTCTGGGCGGCACAGGTTGTTTTAAAGCGAATGCTGGAAGATCTGGTATAAGTTCGGTCTTCGATTATTGAGAAACTATTTTTATTTGGGAAAAGTTGCGTAATGGCTAATAGTGTATTAAATATTATAAAAATTGGCGGAAATATTATCGATGATGAGGGTCTGTTAGATTCTTTTTTAGAGAAGTTTTCCGCATTGTCCGGGAAGAAGATCCTCGTCCATGGCGGAGGTAAAATTGCAACACGTTTGGCGAGTGAGCTTGGTTTGCAGGCGCAAATGGTAGAAGGCCGCAGGGTAACTGATGAGGATATGCTGAGGATAGTGACAATGGTATATGCTGGACTAACAAATAAGACCATAGTTGCTAAATTACAAAAATTGAAATGCGATGCTGTTGGCTTATCGGGGGCAGATGGGGATGTGATTAAGGCTATAAAACGTCCCGTTAAAGATATTGACTATGGTTTTGTTGGAGATTTATTGCATGATTCGGTAAATACATTGGCGATAAAGAAGTTTTTAGAAGCAGGATTTGTTCCGGTATTCTCTGCTATCACACATAATGGTTTGGGACAGTTGCTCAATACCAATGCAGATACCATCGCATCTTCTTTGGCAGTCTCTCTGTCCTCATTATATGAAACTTCATTGGTTTATTGCTTCGAAAAGAATGGTGTATTACGGGATGTAACGGATGAGAATTCAGTGATACCAACGATTAAATACGAGGAATTTGAATATCTTAAAGATTCGGGCGTCGTCAACGATGGTATGATACCAAAACTACAAAATGCATTTAATGCAATAAATAAAGGTGTACAAGAGGTGTATATTGGTCATGCCAATAATTTACATCTATTTCAACAAGGGCAGTTTGGCACCTGTTTGACATTAAAATAATCATGTAATCTAAATCTAAACCCCACTATGAAAAAGGTCACTATTATCGGAAGTGGCAATATCGGTCTCTCCTTGGCAAAAGGGCTTGTAAAAAGCGAATTTGCCAGTGCTGCCAATATTACATTGACCCGCAGAAATCTGAACGCACTGTCTGAGGAGGCAAGCCAGGGTTTCTCTGTAAGTAATGACAACAAAGCTGCTGTTAAAGGCGCTGATATTGTTGTTTTTGCAATATTACCACAGCAATTAAAAAAGGTACTGGTTGAGGTCGCTCCCGAAATAGACAAGAAAAATCAGATTTTTGTTTCTATCGTATCTGGTGTTTCCTGTGCTGACCTTAAAGCGGTATTGGGTGAGGATGCGACGGTAGTACGTGCTATGCCAAATACGGCAATCGCTATTGCTCAATCGATGACCTGTATCGCAAGTGATCACGCTTCAGATGGTAGTCTTGCTGAAGTAGAAAAGATGTTTGAGACCGTAGGATCGGTTGTCATTATAAATGAAGACCTGATGACTTCAGCAACTGCCTTGTGTGCTTGTGGAATAGCCTTTTTCCTGCGTGCTATACGCGCTGCGTCACAAGGTGGGGTTGAAATAGGTTTCCATGCGCATGACGCCTTAAAAATGGCTGTTCAGACCGCTAAGGGAGCTGCAGATTTATTGTTGCATACAAATGCGCATCCGGAAGGGGAGATTGATAAGGTAACATCGCCAAAGGGATGTACCATTGCTGGGTTGAACGAAATGGAACATAATGGTTTTAGTTCAGCTTTTATTAAAGGGATAAAATTGTCTGCGGATAAAGCAGGAGGATTATATCATGAAGGATAAGGATAGCTTATTCAAAGATAGCTTAGTTTTATTGAAAAAGTTGATCGCTCTTTCCTCTCTAAGCCGTGAGGAAATACGAACAGCTGACCAGATTGAGGAATTTTTCAAAGAACGGCTCGTCAAAACCTTTAGAAAGGGCAATAATGTTTGGGTATATAATAAGCATTACGCGGTGGATAAGCCAACTATCCTGCTTAATTCGCACCATGACACAGTGAAGGCTAACCCTGGTTACACCCGCGATCCATTGGCTCCGACGGAAGAAGAGGGGAAGCTCTACGGCTTGGGTAGTAATGATGCTGGCGGATGTCTGGTCTCACTGATTGCAACCTTCTTACATTTTTATGAACGGGCTGACCTAAACTATAATTTTTGTCTGGTTGCGAGCGCCGAGGAAGAAATCTCGGGCAGAAACGGCATTGAATCTGTACTCGAGGATATCGGACCTATAGATTTTGCCATCGTCGGCGAGCCGACCCTGATGGATTTAGCTATTGCGGAAAAAGGTTTGATGGTATTGGACTGTAATGCGATCGGAATTGCAGGCCATGCTGCACGTGATGAGGGGGATAACGCAATTTATAGAGCGATAAGTGATATTCAATGGTTCAAAGATTATGCTTTTGAAAAAACATCCGCGACTTTGGGTCCCATAAAAATGTCCGTGACAATGATTCAGTCGGGTTCACAGCACAACGTAGTACCTGCTAGCTGTAATTTTGTCGTTGATGTGCGCACAACGGATGCTTATACCAATGAGGAAACCCTAGCGATTATCAAATCTCATGTATCTTCGGAAGTTTCGGCTCGATCTACTCGTTTAAAATCTTCTTCTATTCCCGAAGAACATCCTATTGTACAGGCGGGAATTGCGCTGGGCCGTAAATTATATGGATCCCCGACGATGAGTGATCAAGCGCTTATTCCGGTTCCTTCGTTAAAACTGGGGCCAGGGGATAGTGCAAGATCGCATATGGCGGATGAATTTATCTATATTGATGAAATTAGAGAAGGAATTGATTTGTATATAGCTATGCTACAAAAGATCGTATAAAAAAAGCTTCCAACTGTTGGAAGCTTTTTTTATACTAGACTAAGCTGATCTGACGCTTAATACTTTCTTCAAGGGAGATAATTGTCTCTGTACGCTGGATACCAGGTACAGATTGGATATCTTCGTTCAATACTTTTCTGAGGTGGACAGTGTCCCTACAGATAATTTTTGCAAAAATACTGTATTGGCCAGTACAATAATGTAACTCAACCACTTCTTTGATTTCTTTCAGTTTATCTACCGCATCTGCATATTGTGAACCTTTTTCTAGATAGATACCGAGAAAGGCAGTGATGTCAAATCCAACTTTTTGGGGATTGATAATGAGATTTGAACCTCTGATGATACCTAACTCTTCCATCTTCTTCATTCTAACGTGGATGGTACCACCTGATACGATTAGTTTTTTCGCTATTTCAGTATAAGGAATAGAAGCATCGTTCATTAGAATAGACAGGATTTGGATATCCAAATTGTCTAGATCATAGTTTGCATATTGATTTTCCATTAACAATGGGTTTTGTGTTTCATTCATTGGTCATACATCAAATCTGACCAACAGCTAAAATAATTAAATTTATTTCAAAATTACTAAGAATTTTCGGTTTATAGATGTAAATTTAATAAAAAATACTTATTGATATTGATAATGTTATATGTTTTTGATTGAAAGTGCTTATAATTGTTTTGGAGGTGATTTTATTGTAAGGTTATCAGATCGTTTCGTTATCTTGTTATTCATGTCATTGAGACGATAAAGATGTAGGATAAAGATCAAAAACAAAAGACAAGTAAGCAAGCGACAGGTGTATGTTAAACCAAAGTCTCAGTACGCATATCTAATATCTCAATATTTCAAGACTAAAATAAAGATGGAAGAAGTTCAGGATGTAAAGATTTCGAGGAAGAAGCCGATCTTTGAAGTGGGAGAAGGGCTTCATAAATATCTTAAGCTATATCAACGGGATGAAAAGTTACCCATCGGTTATAAGGATCTATTGAATTTTACAGAGACCGTACCGGTCATGGACAAATTTGGTAATGATACATTTTGGGAGACACCACTCTATCCTCAGTATCTCATTGATCAGCTATATGACGGGTTAAAGGTCATCTATGCAAAGCTTAAAGCTTCGGGCAACACACGTATTGTACAGCACAAATATATCGACCGCGTGGAGTACTGTGGTTTTGGTAATACAAGACCATTTCGGATCCGTATCGTAAACCGATTAAATGACGTTTATGATTATTTTTATATCAAACAGGCGGATGCATCACGGATCTACGGATTGGAACTGGAGGAAATATTATCTCCGAATCAGGTCAATTATATGGTGGATCAGGATACATTGGTAGAAGAACATATTGTTGGTATTCCCGGCGATATATTTTCCCAAACAAGGATGTTCACGCCGGATTACAATTTGACACGGATTTCGAAGGAATTTGTCAAGTTTAATGAGCGTTGTATCATCACCTTGCTGGGGGATATGCGGGCTTATAATTTTGTCATGCAGATTACGCCTGACTTTGATGATTTTCAGTTTAGGATCAGGGCAATCGATTTTGACCAACAGTTTTATGAGGGGAACCCAAAAGTATATATGCCCCAATTTTTTAAAGAGAACTATCCATATGTTAAGCTCGCGATGGAGCATTTGACCGAAAAAACGGTATTGCAATACCAACAGGAGGAGCGGTCTTCGATTGTGCATAGGGTACGGAGTGAGCGGCACCGGATCGCTGACCTTAGAGATGCTTCGCAGATGCAGGTTCTCTCAACTCCAGAAAATATTAAGCAATTGCGTGAGGGTTACGCGGAGTTTTATCAGAATAATTCTTATTTGAAATGTAAGACAATGACTGATATTGTCGAATTAAATGTGAAAAATGTCATCCGGCAGGTGCAGATGTAACTACTTAATCCGGTCTTTGTTTTCTTTGATAAAAGAGGACCAGCCGGAATAGGATTTTCCGCTACCAGTAGCACTATTTTTTTGAAACGAATGGCAAACAGCAATTGCCAGTCCATCTGTCGCATCAAGAAACTGAGGTGTTTCCTCAAATTTTAATAGATTTTTGAGCATGGCAGAAACCTGTTCTTTCGTAGCATTTCCATTTCCGGTGACTGACTGTTTTATTTTTCTGGGTGAATACTCAAAGATCGGAATATCCTGGGCCAGTGCAGCTGCCATAGCAACCCCCTGTGCCCTTCCCAGTTTGAGCATAACCTGAATATTTTTGCCATAGAAAGGAGATTCCAGCGCGACACAATCTGGATTATATTCTTGCATTAATGCAGAGGTCTTTTTGAAGATACGTTGCAATTTTAATGCATGGTCATCGAGATGGCCCATTTTGATGACACCCATTGAAATAAGGGAGATGGTATTGCCAACTTCTTTGATAATTCCATATCCAAGCACTACTGTCCCTGGATCGATCCCTAGTATGATTCTTTCTTTCGCCTTTTCCTTCTGCATGTACAATATTACAAATTTTGCTTTTTATAAGTGGATTGCTGCACACAAAACTTAATCATTTGGCTAAAATTTAGTAACATTGCTCTCTAATTATCAAACGTTGACTGGGAGACAAAAAAAATACATCAGTCTTTTATTGAAGATACTGGTTTTTGCACTTGCCACATGGTATATCATTACCAAGGTATCCGATAAGAGCAATATCGATAAATTTAAGACACTGATCACTGGATTAGAACAACATTCTGTTGTCTGGACATTGATATTGATCGTTGTTTTAATGCTCGTAAACTGGCTACTGGAAGTTGTCAAATGGCGTTATCTCGCCTCTAAGTTGGAGCATATATCTTTTTGGAAAGCGTTTCAATCCGTTTTTTGTGGACTTACATGGGCGATTTTTACCCCAAATAGGATTGGGGAGTATGGAGGTAGGGTATTATTCCTTACGCCGCAGAACAGGGCCAAAGGGGCTGTAGCGATGGGAGTTGGGTTGTTTGCCCAATTGGTTTTGACAAGTGTTGCAGGCTCACTGAGTATAGCCTGGTTTGTCTGTAAATTTTTATCTACGCCTTTATCTGTCCAATTTGGAGTATGGTTGCTCGCCCTTATTTATGCTGCTGGATTTGTCATCTTGTATTTTAATGTGAGATGGGTGGATATACTTGTGGGGCGAATTAAGTTTTTGGCGAAAATCAAACCTTTTTTTGAAGTACTTGAACATTATTCCACGGCGGAACTGAGTATTGTTTTGATAAACTCACTAGCAAGGTTTATTATTTTCACTTCGCAATATATTATTTTGATGAAGCTGACCTTACCAGAGTTGCCTCTTGTCTCCATGGTTTTGATGATCTTTATCCTCTTTTTCGTTCAGGCGGCCCTGCCCACCTTGGATATTTTTGATTTTAGTGTGCGGAGTTTTGTGGCAAGTAATCTTTATAGCTATATTACAACACAGGAAATTGCGGTGATGGCTATTGTATCGTGTATCTGGTTTGTCAATTTGATTCTCCCGGCGATATTTGGTTCTATTTTTGTTTTTAAGATTAATTTTTTCGGTGATACAAATTCTTAGTTATTTATTGATCAGTTTTGCCTGTGTCTATGGTATTCTCGTATTGTGGATGCGGAGGGGCTGGGCTCAGATCCAAGCGCCTCATGGTAATTTAATTCCCACCAAAATGGTATCCGTAATTATTGCCGCCCGTAATGAAGAATTAAATATTCGAAGAACGATTGAATGTATCTTAAATCAGGCTTTTCCAAAAGATCTTCTCGAACTTATTATTATTGATGATCATTCGGACGATAACACCTCAGCAATTGTGAAAGAATTTACCGAACGAGGAGTCAAGTTAATTCAGTTAAATGAGAATGGCCGGATGAATTCCTATAAAAAGCTGGCGATTTCAAGGGCAATTGACTGCTGTAAAGGGGAGATTGTTATAACGACTGATGCAGACTGCAGGATGGGGCCAAACTGGCTAAAGACTGTAATCGGAACCTTTGAAAAAGAGGATGTTTACTTGCTGTCTTCACCGGTGCTGTATTCCGAGGAGAAAAGCTTTTTCGAACGCTTGCAGACATTGGAGTTCCTATATCTCATTGGTCTTGGCGCTGCGGGTATAGGTAATAGAAAGCCAACAACCTGCAACGGCGCGAATTTAGCTTATCGAAAAGATATATTTAGGGAAATGGGCGGGTTTAAAGGCATTGATGAACTTGCTTCTGGGGACGATGAGCTATTTTTGCATAAGGTGGCAGAGAAATATCCTGAACGGATCGCATTTTGTAAATCGGAGGATGCTATTGTGTATACAGATGCCAAACCTGATCTTCGCTCATTTATAAGCCAAAGAAGACGTTGGGCCTCTAAAAGTACCAAGTATAAAAACAAGGGAGTTATCGCTTTGGGAATCGCAATCTGGCTGTTTAATGTGCTTTTATTGGTTGGAGTAGCCCTTGCTATCGCTGGCATTAAAACACTTGGATGGGTCGTTTTCTTCGCATTATTACTTAAAGTAGTCGTGGAATTCCTATTTATCCAACCCTTAACTACTTTTGCGAGGCGCACTACTTTGCTTTGGTATCTCCCAATATTGAGTCTGGCCCATATTCTATATTTAACTTATATTGGAATATTAGGGAATATCGGGAAATACGATTGGAAGGGCAGACAAGTCAAATAAACCCGGTTTAATTTTCTACTTTTCGCTTAATTGTTTCCTCAGCTAATTTTACGATTTCTTCAATATTTTTATCCGTTGTATCCAAAGGGTCCAATACCTCCCATGTCATATGTAAAAAAGGAGTTAGCGGATACATACCATACTGTACCATTTCGTAAGATCCTTTAATCGCAATAGGGACAACCAATGCATTTGGATTTTTCTTTAATAATGTTGCAATTCCGCCAACGTGAAATGCTTTCATCTTGCCTGTTTTTGATCGGGTCCCCTCTGGAAAGATAAAGGCGGACCAGTTCTTTGTTTTCATATTGTTGGCAAGTTTGAGGATCTCAGCTATAGACTGTTTGGGGTCATTCCGATCGATATTGGCTGCACCACCATGTTTTAGGTTGAACGAAATACTGGGTATACCACTGGCCAGTTCAATTTTCGAAATGAACTTACCATGAAACCTCCGTAAAAAATAGATGAGCGGCGGAATATCAAAAGTACTTTGATGATTGGCAACAAATATAATTGGCTGCCCCAATGGGATGGATTTATTGTCGATAAAAGTGACCCTATTGAATAAGGTATAGTAGCAAGCAACCAAACATGCATTTAAGATGTCAACACTTTTTTTATGCGCACTATAGCCACCTAATTTTAGGCATAGCCATTGGATAGGGTGGAATATAATTAAAGATAAGCCAAAACAGAACCAAAATATAATAGATAGGATATAGCCTAAAAACTTTTTCATACACTTTATTTATTGTTTACAAATATATCATTAAGCAACGATTTTTGGAAGATATTCATAATATTGTATTTCATTTTAATAATATTAATATTATATTTAACATTATTTACTTTTGTTTTGTGGAATGAAAAAAATACCTGTAAATTGTCCATGTTGTGATGCGAAGTTAAAAGTCTCCAAGCTGGTCTGTGATTCCTGCGATACTGAAGTTGTTGGTAAGTTTACTTTACCCTTACTCATGCAACTGACAGTCGAAGAGCAGGAGTTTGTTCTGAATTTTCTAAAGTATTCAGGTAGCTTAAAAGAGATGGCCAACCAGATGGGTAAATCTTATCCTACTGTTCGCAATATTCTAGATGATCTGATTCATAAGTTAAATACGTTTATCAATGAAAATTAAGCAGTTGTTATTAAATCCTTTTGTGGATTTTTCTGAACGGGTACTGTTTGTTGTAGGTATCGCAGGCTTTTTGTTTTCCAGTTATCTTGTTTATCTGTCTGGGGAGCAGTTTAATGGCTTTATGCATTTCTTTAGACCCCATGTACCGGTTTCCTTTATTACGGTGTTAAAAGTACATGTTTATATGGTTTTGGCTCCTTTAATTTTATTATATGTAGTAGGGAGGATATTAAACCATAGGACCAGAATCATCGATGTATTGAATGTCATTTTGATTGCACCATTTCCGCTTTACTTGGTTCTGCTACTGGGTAAACTACTGAATCAGGATGAATTTACCAAACAGATTGATGAAGCCTTAAAAAATGGTGATCATACTTTATCGACTATAGATAAAGGCCAAATGATATTATTTGCTGTATTTGGAATATCTGCGCTATTTCTGCTGTTTTATCAATTCTATTTATTGGTCAAAGGAATGAATGTTGCCGTAAACAATAAAAAGATTTGGATAAGCATATTGTTTGTGGCATTATATTTTATGCTTGATTTAGGTATACAGTATTATTTTTGATAGCAAAGAAATGATGAAGAAAATTCTCTATTTATTTTTGATCTGTTTGCAGTTCTCATGTGCGGATGCACAGACCTTTGATGGTTCATGGAAAGGTGAGGTGAGCGTGTCTGGGCAGAAATTACTTTTGGTATTCAATCTAAAGCAGGATAGCAATGATAATTGGGCTGGAACTTTTGAAAGCCCCATGCAGACCTCCCTAAAGTTTCCTATTAATGCAATAAAAGTGGACAAGGACTCGATATATATCGATGTCAAAGCAATAGGTCTATATTATACTGGCTACCTGGATCGGGATAAAGATGTGTTGAAAGGTGTAATGAAACAGGGAAGTTTTGAATCTCCTATGTTATTGGTCCGCAGTGAGAGCGAGCAAAGTGGGCTTTCGCGTAAGCAGGATGTCTTTCCTCCATATGATTACATTGAAAAGGAGGTTATGTTTCAAAATGTGAAGGGCAATGCTACCTTAGCGGGAACACTTACTTATCCCAAAGCAGGAGGACCTTTTCCGGCTGTTATTCTGGTTAATGGAAGTGGACAACAAAATAGAGATTCGGAAGTTTTTGGTCATAGACCATTTAAGGTACTGGCCGATCACCTCAGTAAAAACGGTTTCGCGGTGTTGCGTTACGATGACCGCGGTATCGGTGGCTCCAAAGGGGAGGTTAACTTGGCAACAACAATTAACTTCGCATCAGACGCAAATGCCGCCGTGGATTTTATGAGCACGCAGCAGATGGTCAGAACCGATAAAATAGGCGTCATTGGACATAGTGAAGGGGCTTTGATAGCAGACATGGTGGCAGCGGAGAACGATAAAGTCAACTATATTGCTTTACTGTCTGGTCCTATCCTCAAAGGAGACTCTCTATTGATCCTACAAAGTTACGCTTTGGGAAAAGTGGCTGGATTAGCTGAGCCTGCTCTAGAAGTAAATAAACGCAATAACAGAAAGCTATATGACATTCTATTAAGGGATGAGCCGCCGAAGGTTTTGGCAGAATCATTGGAAACAGAACTTATCCGTCAAAACAACGGGAATGCATTAACAGCTGACATGAAAATTAAATTGAGTCCTATGCTGATTCCATGGTTTAAAACTTTTATACGTATCGATCCAGCTTATTATCTGAAACAGGTGAAAGTGCCTATTTTTGCTTCTTTTGGAGGAAAGGATATTCAGGTTCCTGCAAATGAAAATATCTACGCACTTCAACGCCTGCATTTGAATACGACAGATGTCACTATCAAAAACTATCCAAATCTGAACCATCTTTTTCAAAATGCACAAACAGGAAAAATCGAAGAATATTTTGAAAATCCGGAAAGTTTCAACGTGCAATTGATGAATGATCTCACCAATTGGCTTAAATTGAAAGCAAAGTAATTGGATCAAAATATTCGTATGAATGACAGCGATTGTTTAATAACCTTAAACAGCAGCTGTTTATTAAAAGTTCAGCGTCCTATCTAAAGATCTATATCCGATAGATCTTTAGATAGGACGCTGATAAGTGAATATTTTAGCAATAGGTTACTTTCTGCTCGCTACTTATTAGGGAGTTGTATTGGCAACAGGAAGGATTTTGCCATTGAAATATTTATGCCCATTCTGTGCAAAATCAGCAATATATCTGCCCATTTCAAACGCTAGCGTACCAGCCTCCATGCCTGGGAATGCAGCTTCAAACATTTCAGTTTGTGACGATCCCAAAGCTAAGCAGTTAACCTTGATCCCTCTTTCCTTAAATTCTTCCGCCAGGCATTCCGTTAAAATAGCCAATGCGCCTTTACTGGCAGAGTAGGCTGCTAGACCGGGGAACTTCATCGAGCCCTGAAAACCGCCCATACTACTGATGTTAACAATATGGGAACCTTCATGCATGAATGGAACAACCTGTTGTATCATATTGACATGACCGATGATATTTGTCTGAAGCATCTCTGCAAAGTCCTGCCCACTTGTCTCCATAAATGGTTTATTCACTAAAGCACCGGCATTGTTAATCAGGATATCAACAGTATCGAATTTGGATTGTATAAAAGGTACTAATGTTGCGTAGTCATCATAAACAATATCAAATTGAGCAGGGAAGAGTGTTCCGCCATCATAATTGAGCTGACTTGCGATTTCGTGAAGTTTCCTCAATTTGTCTGCTGATCGGGCCAATGCGATAACCTTGTTGTCCTTTTTTGAGGTCAAATCAAGCACTGCCTCGAATCCGACTCCACTACTTGCTCCTGTGATAATAATATTCGCCATGTTTATTCTTCTAGTTTTTGACTTTGTTCAACTTCCTCTGCAGACGGTAGTTTATCCTCTCCGATTGCCTTCGGATTGAAGATAAAATAAATTCCTGAGAGTGCGACGATCGCTGAGATAATATAAAATAACAACGTGATCAATACGGCATTGTGTGAATCTACATGAAATATGCCCGCTCCCCACATGATGACCAGCTCCCGCATACCTAATCCACCTACTGAAAAAGGAATGATAGATACTAACGAAGATGCGAGAAATAGAAATAAATATGGTGAGAACTTCCCATTGAACCCTAATGCATAAAGGATCAGAATTGCGGCAATTACTTGCATGGATTGTACACCTATAGCTTTTAAATGTGCCTTTAAAAAAGTTGCCTTATATTCTTTGAAAAATTTTGTGACGATAAAATAATAAAGGATACTACCCAATATAAATAATATGATCGTTAAGTAATTTGGTATGCCCAACTGCGGCATGTAGGTAATTAAAGCTGCAATGATTAGGCATAAGGCCCATAGACCACTTAGCCGATCTAAGAATAGGGCTGTAAATAATTTCCTGCCTTTGATACTGAACCTTTTCCGAAGAAAGAATATCTTGTAGCCATCTCCACCTACACCTCCTGGTAGAATAAGGTTGTAGAATAGACCCAATTGGTAGAGCTTTAAATTATATTTCTCTGATACATCCAGGCCGATTGCCCGTAGAAAAGTCAATAAGCGGGAAGAGGAGATAAAAATTGAGACACTATAGGCTAAGAGCGCTAGAAATAAATAGATGGGATTTGAATTAATGACAGCTTCTTTGAGATCTTTGAGTGAAACTTTGCTGAAAACCCAATATAAGGCTCCTACAGTAACGACAATCTTTAGTATGTTTTTTAGGATTTTTAAACCTTTTTTTTTATCCATAGAAGTTTATTTTTCCAATCTTGATCGATTATACGATTTTGGAAAATTCAAAGTTAGGAACTTTGTCGAATTGTGCAATTTAACTTAGGCAATACTTGGGTAAATTCTTGAATACAATAAGATCAAATATAAAATACCAAATATAGTAGCCAGGGAAAATAGCCAATTTAGGTCAATTCTATTATATTTGTGCTTAAGCACGGCAATCATTAATCCAACGATAAAACAAAATAATAAAATAGGGGCAATGAATGAAACCTTATTTGTAAAAGCGAGACTGATTTGGCTTAATTTTGCTTTCGCTTCTTGTCCCAGGAACAGGGGATAGGCAGCGAAGGCCAGGAGGATAATGAATAACCTCAAAAGAGTTTTTGCAATTATTTTGCTTATGGTATGATTTTTGGCTGTAACCTTCATGAGCTGTGGATTAATTTACCCCAAAAATACAATTTGAAATTAAAATTTAAACATATGAATCGATTCGTTTTATCATTAGCAACTGTTTTTGCTACGGTGACTTTGTTTTCTTGTGGTGCACAAAAGCAAGGTACATCATCTGGAAACCCTGGTAATGGTTCTTCCAATACAAGTGCAGCGTCTGGACCGAGCGCCTCAGAGTGGAAATCTGCTGTGAAAGGAACCTGGACACTAAATTCAATCGATAGAGAAAATTTGCCTTCTACTTTCACGATTAAAAGTGTCTTTGAAGAAGCTCCGGCTGAGTGTTTTGTTGGTAGTAACTGGAATTTTATTGGCAATGGGAAGGGATCAATCACGTTCAATGCTCAAGGTACGCTATGTGCTCCGGGCGCATCACGTGAGATTTTTTGGTCTATATATAATCCGGGAAAAGGTCTAGGTGAGCCGCAATTCCAATTTAAAAAAATCTACGCAGGAGACAAAGCTAAGAATGTAACAACAGGTTACCGCCTGGATTTGTCTTATTCTGATGGGAACAAATTGGTCATGAAAATGCCGTTGACAGTCGCCAATGGTGAAGCTTATTTAGTATTTAATTTCTCGCGTGTAAACTAAGGTCAAACGAGAAAAAATGAATAACAAAAAGCTATAGGAATTCCTATGGCTTTTTTTGTTGAAAATTTAATACTTTTACAGTCCGAATCCGTCCTGATTTATTCAAAGTGGAAGCGAGCGAGTTGATGGATGAGACTGAAAAGCAAGTTCTGAATGGATAATCGCTTTTTGAAGTCCATAAATCGGATTGCTTCATTACCTTGTAAAAACAGATTGATCGGATGCTAACAGTATGATACCCAGGATTAGGAGGGGAGATGCTTAATATAAAATAGAAATATGGCTGAACAAAACACGAAAACTGCATTGATAACAGGTATTACAGGTCAAGATGGTGCCTATTTAGCAGAATTCCTATTGAAAAAAGGTTATAAGGTTCATGGGCTAAAGCGCCGTAGCTCCCTGTTCAATACTGATCGTATAGATCACCTTTATCAAGATCCCCATCTTGACAATAGAAATTTTACATTGCATTTTGGTGATTTGACAGACTCAACCAATTTGATCCGTGTTATTCAGGAAACTCAACCGGATGAAATTTATAATCTTGCTGCCCAATCCCATGTAAAAGTAAGCTTTGATACACCTGAATATACAGCTAATGCTGATGGTATCGGTACGCTCCGTATATTGGAAGCAGTCAGATTGCTTGGAATGATTGAGAAGACACGTATTTATCAGGCATCGACCTCCGAGCTATATGGTTTGGTGCAAGCGGTACCACAAAGTGAGACAACTCCCTTTTATCCAAGAAGTCCTTATGCCGTTGCCAAAATGTACGGCTATTGGATTACGGTAAACTATCGTGAAGCTTACAACATGTATGCCTGTAACGGAATTTTATTCAATCACGAAAGCCCGGTCAGAGGGGAAACTTTTGTGACCCGTAAAATAACGCGGGCAGTGGCAAAGATTGCATTAGGACTACAGGACAAACTTTATCTTGGAAACCTGTCTGCTCAGCGCGACTGGGGACATGCAAAAGATTATGTTGAAGCAATGTGGCTGATCCTGCAACAGGAAAAACCTGAGGATTTTGTAATCGCAACGGGAGTTACTACAACGGTTAGAGATTTTGTTCGTTTGGCTTTTGCCGAATTGGGGATAGAAATAGAATTTAGTGGGAAAGGTGAGCAGGAAAAGGGTGTTATAATTGATGTGGATGAGGAGCGTCTAGCCGCATTAAATATTGATAGATCATTGATTAAATTCGGACAAACCGTTGTTAAGGTAGACCCCGCTTATTATCGGCCAACCGAGGTTGATTTACTTATTGGAGATCCAACAAAAGCAAATACCAAACTGGGCTGGACACCTAAATATGATCTGCAAATGTTGGTAACGGATATGGTACAATCCGATCTTCATTTGATGAGGAAGGAAGAATACCTGAAACAAGGTGGTTTTGAGACCCTGAACTATTTTGAATAATTCATAATTAATAAAGAAAAAATAAAACTGGAATAATTTTTGTTTAAACATTCAAATGGTATGAATCACTAAGTTCATATGATGAAAATGACAGTGCATGTATTATGATGAATTCAGAAGTTGTTTCGAGTAAAAAGGAAGACGAAAAGAAGAAAGATTCTTCTAAGGTGTATTTCTTCATCATCGCGATAGCGGCATTACTCGCAACGAATATATATTTTTATGTTAAGTTTAAGACGAACGGAGAAAAAGTCTATGCCTTAACAGTGGAAAAAGAAAACCTTCAGGTACAGATCGATCGGATAGAAGCCGAATTGGATAAGATTGATATTGAAAATGTTCAATTGACTCCAGAAATGACTGTACAAAAAGAGGATTCGCGAGCAGAGATTGCAGAGCTCCGTAAGAAACTCGAAGATAAGAGTATAAATTCTAAGGATATTGATGACGCTCAACGCAAAATAAACCTGTTAAAAAAGCAGGTTGATAACTATCGCGTAGATGTTCAGCGATTGATTCAAGAGAATCAGATTTTATCGAAGCAAAATTCGAATTTGAATGAGTCTGTAGTCGAGAAAAATAAACAAATTAATTCTTTGACCACGACTAATTCTGAATTGAAGGAAAAGGTGACCACAGCATCTGCGTTGAAAGTGTCAAATATAAGTATCAACGGGCTTGAAATTAAAAGAAATGGAAAGGAATCTGTTGAAGAACGTGCGAAGCGCGTAGATAAATTAAAGATCAATTTTACTGTCGCAGACAACCCGCTTGCTAAAATTGGAGAACGTGACATTTTCATAAGAATCATCGACCCTCAAGGGAATCTTGTCGTGCAGGGAGATAATATTTTCTTGGTGCATGGCGAAAAACTACAGTATACGTTTAAGCATAATATTTTGTTTACGAATAAGGGTGAAGATTATGTCGTATATTGGGCTGCTGAAGATGGTTTTGCTAAAGGAGCATATACCGTATTGCTTTATGAGGATAATGCGATCATGGGTAGATCAGCTGTCGTATTACGCTAAGGATATACTTTACTAAATTAAAAAAGCGGCAGTCCAAATACGGGCTGCCGCTTTTTTAATTTAGTATAGGCACTTTCCACAGAAATTTTAAATATTCATTGCTGGGCCTAGTGCTACATTTTGCTGGCTTCCATTATTCTGCAAATCAATTTCATATCGGTCTTTCACCCTTGTTTGCTTGAGGAATCGAACTAACCGAGACTCGCGGACTAAGCTTCAAAATAGATCACAACGGATAGAATTATTTGCTTAATCAAGTTTTCCTGGCAATTCTTGTTTTCTCGGGATCTCGCTTCCTATAGCCCTCAGCGCAAAGGGACTAAAGGCATGCGGAACATATAAGCGATGTAATTTCTATAAATAAGGATTTACGGAAGCTTTTGATGGTATTCCTTGCCCTTGGATCATGGTTTTTCGATAAATACCCAGGGCTCTTTATGAGGAAAGTTTTGATCGTGGATATTCTAAAATCCACGATAACTAAGACTCTATTTGTTGCAGGGGCAGTAAAATATGGAATGTCGTGCCTTCACCCTCCGTTGTCTCAAAATATATCTGCCCATTACTCGCTTCAATAGTTTTCTTCACAAGCACCAAGCCAAGACCATTTCCAGAACTTTTTGTCGTAAAGTTGATCTGGAATATTTTATCTTTCATTGCTTCAGGAATGCCATAGCCATTATCTTTGACATCTATTTTGACAAATTTATCGGAGTATCGTTCGATAGAGATGTCTATCTTCATGTTTTTTCGTCCATAACCTCCTTCAATGGCATTTTTTATCAAATTATTGAACGTGCGCAATAACTCATTTCCATCTGCCTTAACAATTAAGGTTTTCTGATCAGCGTTATTTATTAATCGGATATTGACATTTGGTGTGTTATCGTATACTGATATCGACTTCGTTATCTTCTCCACAATATTAATATTTTCCATTACTGTCGTTGGAAATTTTGCAAAATGAGAAAACTCCGAAGCGATTTGTGTTAAAGCATCGATTTGTTCAATAAATGAAGTTGAGAATTTATTGAAGCGATCTGGGAATCTCGGATCATCATCTTTGTATGATCTTCTGAGCTGCTGTATGCCTAATTTCATTGGCGTTAGCGGATTTTTGATCTCATGTGCAATCTGCTGAGCCATTTCCCGCCAGGTCGATTCACGTTCGGTATCCTTTATTTTATTGGCGTAGTCTTCCAGCTTGATGATCATGAGGTTGTACTCTTTGATCAATGTACCTATTTCGTCATTTCGTTGCCAGAATAAAGGTTCGTTGGGTTGTCCTAATCGTAATTGGGATATTTTTTTACTGATTATACTGAGTGGATTGGTAACACTATTGGCCACGAAAGTTGCATAAAAACCAAAGCCAATGATAATGAGTGAATAAATATTGACAATGGTGTTTAATAATAGATTTTTATTGATATTCTCTTCTTTTTGAAGGGAGAAGTTCGGGATGCCGATATAGGCCAATGTACTATAATCTTTGTCTCTTATTGTGGCATAACTCGTCTCAAACTGGAACGTTCCGATACGCTCATCTTCTATTGTTTCTGATTTTTTGAGTAGGGAGAGGTTTTTGAGCGCTGCCGGATTAATAAATGTGGAGAAAAGTTCCAGATCATAAATTCTGCGCTGGGAACTATAGAGTAACCTGCCCGATTTTGAGTATAAGTTGAAATCCTTGGATATTGTTTCCGATAAAGTCTTTAGAATACTAATAAGCTGATTTTCATTAGAAACCTGGTCGGTATAAGTCAACATATTTTCCATCCGTTTACCTAGCTCGATGATAAAGCGCTCTTTGCTATTTCTGTTATTGTTGTAAAGCTGTTTATTTATGCTGATATATGAAATTACAGCTGATATCAGAATGGCTAATATAACCGAAGAAATAATAGAGGTCTGAATACGTGTAGAATACTGTATTTTGTTGATGATTTTATAGAACTGATATTTTAAGTTACGGACGGTAAGTTTCGTATTCTTGAGAAAGATATAAAATGATGTCGCATAATGGAAAACCATGAAGATCATGAAAAAAATCAAAAACAGAAAGGAGGTTGTAGCTATATAATCCCAGAAAGAAGGCTTTTGTTTACTAATGATATAAGTTGAAAAGCTATTAGCCACATACGCAATGTGCAGGTACGAATCTCGATCCAGTATTTCAATATATTTTCCTGGTGTAGCATTTAATCCCCGGAGGTTATTTTCATACGTATATTTTCCAAACTGGGTAACCAACGAACCACCCTTATACAAAGCAATCGAATAGTCGTCCTTATTATAGTATTGCGAATTATTAATCCGCATATCTGTTAATATCTCGGGATAGGGTACCGTGTAGCTAAAATCCTTATTTGAAAGATTGATGATTACGTTGATGATCCTATTTTGATCAATTGCCACTGGAATGATCGAAAAGTATTCATGGGTTCCCAGTTCAGCACTGGCACGGTAGAAATTTTGAGTAACTTTTATCGACTTGTTGATTACTTTTTCCCTATACTCATTAATTCTGTTTTGATCATTTGGATTTATTGGAATATTATTCTGATTATAGTAATAGGCCTTAAATTCATATTTGGAGAGGTATCCACTAAAGTATTTCTTCTTGATGAAGTCATTGATTCCCTCTGTATTGGTATTGGGAAGACTGATGTTAAAGAGGTGTTTTAATTCTTTATCATTGGAGATACCACTTTCAATGTCCGAAAATAGTGAAACAGCATTTAGATCGTCTTCTGACTGTAGATTGTTCAATAATATCTTCATGTCAATAAGATCCCGTTCTTGGTAGAAACGTGCATGAGTAATTGTACTTATGATAGCCCAAAGAATCAAAACAGCAATGTAGTTCGTCAATATATGCCTGTCGAAATATTTCTCGCCAAAGGATTTTATTAGAATAATTAAAGCTAAAAGCAGATTAACAAGGCTGTTTTTTTCAATGTAGATTGAAATAACGAGAATGACAAAAATGACACTTGCTAATTGAATATTTAATAGTTGGGTGGGCTTTAATTCTAACTTTTTAAGAAAGAATAATACGAGGTCAATATAAATACTCAATGCTAAAATCCCCATGCCAACGATACCAAGATCCACCCAGCTTAGGAAATGTAGATCAACGAGTTTGGTAAAGTCAAAATAGATATTATTTGAATGGGTAATTAACGTACCGGCTATATCATATAAAAGCGCAAAGAATAAGTATATACTTAGGACAAATCCAATCGCAATAGGGAGTTTAAAGATCCGGAGGGCTTTTATTTTATCGAAATTGAGTTCTTTACGAATAGAATAGATAAATAGTATGAGCCAGAGGATCAATATTGTGGTTGATAAAACGGACCAAATATTAGGGAAGAAGCTATTGTAAGCATAGTTGCGGGAATCGAATATAGCGAACGTCGCATTTTCAGAAAGCAAATTCCATTTCAGATCCGCGAATTTGACAAGAATAAATACGCCTGCGAGTAGTGCTACCGCTGCCCAAGCTCTTCTGGTCTTAGCCATGTGTAGACAGAGGCTATTGAAGAATATCAATAGAGCAATCCATGCCAGTAACCAGCAGAAGAACTGCAAAATGGTATAGATATTTTCGTGATCACCTTCTTTGAGCTTAACGGAAAACAGATAGGATCCCTCCGAACTATAGATATTTTTGATTGCAACCGTATCGGTATAAGATGCAATGTCAATATTTCGTGTGTCGAAGAAATTTCGTCGTAAAGAAGAGTTTAAATACGGATTATTGTTATTGGTATAAGGCTTAACAAGGACATAGGCAAGTATACTTATATTTCCAATTGTTTTTTTACGAACGATGTAGGAACGATTATCATCCTGTACAAAATTGGACTTTTCCAGAAAACCCTGATCAGTAATGGGAACAAATAAATGTGTGCTCCACATTTTCGGTTCGTGATCCTTAAATAGGAATAGATAAACCTTTTCATCATTTTTATACCTTTCAAAAGCTTGATAGACAGCTATAGGATATTGATCGTAATTCTTGAATGTTTTTAGCAGCAGTGAGTCCTTAAAAATGCGGTCTACTTTTTTCTCTTGTTCGGTTATATAATCATTGAGCGATTTTGTATCAATATCAAGTATTTCTTTATTTGTAACAGATTCTTTGATGGTGATCGCTGTTCCTATAAAGCAAAGTGTTAAGATCAGTAGTAGTAAACGAATTTTTATACCAGAATTCACGTGAGTCAATTTACATTATTGTAAATATAAAAAAAAGTCCTTGCTTTCTTAGGGCAAGGACTTTTATATTATTTTATGCTAAACGCGCTATTATGCGTGTGGTTCTTCTTGTCTGAAGATTTTAGCAGTCAAATACTCGCGGTTTAAACGAGCGATATTCGTTAATTTAATACCTACCGGACATTCTGCTTCGCAAGCACCGGTATTCGTACAGTTACCAAAACCTTCAGCATCCATTTGATCTACCATTGCTTGTGCACGTTCGTAACGCTCAGTTTGACCTTGAGGTAACAATGCGAATTGAGATACTTTAGCCGAAACGAATAACATTGCAGAAGCATTTTTACAAGCTGCAACACAAGCACCACAACCGATACATGTAGCCGATTCGAAAGCTTCATCAGCAATACGTTTAGGAATAGGAATTGTATTGGCGTCAGGAACACCACCTGTATTGATATTTACATATCCACCTGCTTGTTGAATGCGGTCAAAAGCCGTACGATCAACTGCTAGGTCTTTCAACACTGGAAATGCCGCAGCTCTCCAAGGTTCGATGACGATCGTCTGTCCATCGTGGAAGCTACGCATGTGTAATTGACATGTTGTCGTACCTTCTTTAGGACCATGTGGACGACCGTTGATAACTAATGAACACATTCCGCAGATTCCTTCACGACAGTCGTGATCGAAATATACAGGGTCTTCACCTTTACGTGTCAATTCCTCATTCACAATATCAAGCATCTCTAAGAAAGACATATCATCAGCGATGTTATTTGCCTGATAAGTTACAAATTGACCTTTATCTTTATCATTTTTTTGACGCCAAACTTTCAGCGTTAAATTCATATGTTGTGCCATGATAATTTTCCTTCTTATTTATAACTTCTTTGTGTTAACTGAACGTTTTCGAATACCAAGTCTTCCTTGTGTAATTGCTCTGGTACATTGTCTCCTTTGTATTCCCAAGCAGATACATAAGCGAATTCCTCGTCATTACGTTTTGCTTCACCTTCTTCAGTTTGGCTTTCCAGACGGAAGTGACCACCACAAGACTCAGCGCGTTGCAATGCATCCACAACCATTAATTCACCCAATTCCAAGAAGTCTGCTACACGGCCAGCTTTCTCTAAAGAAAGATTTAATTCTTCGTTTTCTCCAAGAACTCTAACATTCGTCCAGAATTCTTTTTTCAATTCCTGGATCAAACCTTGTGCTTTTTGTAATCCTTCAGCTGTACGAGCCATTCCACAATATTCCCACATGATGTGGCCTAATTTTTTGTGGATATCATCAACAGTTTGTGTACCATTTAATGATAACAATTTGTTGATTTTTGCTTCGACCTCTTTACGTGTAGATTCGAATGCAGGATGGCTGTGATCTACTGGTGCGAAAGAACCTAATTTAGCAAGGTAATCACCCACAGTGTAAGGAATAACGAAATAACCATCAGCAAGACCTTGCATCAATGCCGAAGCACCTAAGCGGTTCGCACCGTGGTCAGAGAAGTTACACTCACCTAATGCATACAAACCAGGGATTGTCGTCATCAAGTTGTAATCAACCCATACACCACCCATTGTATAGTGAACCGCAGGGTAGATACGCATTGGTTGTTTATAAGGGTTTTCGTCAGTGATCTGGTAGTACATGTCAAATAAGTTACCATATTTAGCACGTACAGCATCTTCGCCTAAACGACCGATCGCTTCTTTGAAATCCAAGAATACCGCGAAACCAGTTTTACCAACACCACGACCATCATCAACAGCTTCTTTTGCATTACGTGATGCTACGTCACGAGGCACTAAGTTACCGAATGAAGGGTATTTACGTTCCAAGAAATAATCTCTGTCGTCTTCTTTGATATCATTGGCTTTGATTTCGCCTTTGCGCAACTTCTCAGCCATTTCCTGAGTCTTAGGAACCCATACACGGCCGTCGTTACGTAAAGACTCAGACATCAATGTCAATTTGGATTGATGATCTCCAGTTACAGGAATACAAGTTGGGTGAATTTGCGTGTAACAAGGGTTAGCGAAGTAAGCACCACGTTTGTGCGCTCTCCAAGCTGCTGTAACGTTACATCCCATTGCGTTTGTAGACAAGAAGAATACGTTACCATAACCACCAGTACACATCAATACAGCATGTGCTGCATGTGTTTCAACCTTACCCGATACCAAGTCACGAGTTACGATACCTTTGGCATGACCGTCGATCATGACCAAATCCAACATCTCATGACGCGTATATGATTTTACTTTTCCTTTTTTGATTTGACGGTTTAATGCTGAATAAGCACCCAACAATAACTGTTGTCCAGTTTGACCACGTGCGTAGAATGTACGGCTTACCTGTGCACCACCGAAAGAACGGTTGTCCAATAAACCTCCGTATTCACGCGCAAAAGGAACACCTTGTGCAACACATTGGTCAATGATGTTTACAGATACTTCGGCCAAACGGTAAACGTTTGCCTCGCGTGAGCGGTAGTCACCACCTTTGATTGTATCGTAAAATAAACGGAATACAGAGTCACCATCATTTTGGTAGCTCTTTGCCGCATTAATACCACCTTGAGCCGCAATAGAGTGCGCCCGACGAGGTGAATCTTGGTAACAGAAAGTAATTACATTATATCCTAACTCAGCTAAAGATGCTGCCGCGGATGCACCAGCAAGACCTGTACCAACAACGATAATGGTAAATTTACGTTTGTTAGCAGGGTTAACCAACTTAAGATTAAATTTATGATTTGACCACTTTTGGGCTAATGGGCCCGCTGGTACTTTTGAATCTAACATATCTCTTAATTTTATATTGAATCATAAGGCCTAAACCTTATCTTAAAAGATTCTGAATTATTTAAAGAAGAAAAACAATGGCATTATTGCAAAGCCAATTGGAATTAATACTCCAAATACCCAAACTCCGATTGCTCTGATAATTCCAATATATCTTCTGTGGTTAAAACCTAAAGTTTGGAACGCGGACTGGAAACCGTGAATTAAGTGGAATGCCAAAGCCGCCATTGCAATAATGTATAAAGCGACTAAAGCTACATTTTTGAAGGCAAAGTCAACTTGTTTGTACAAATCTCTTGCTTTCAAGATTTGAACATTGTTTTCTACCGTTTCTTGGTAGTCGTGGAATTCAGAAGCTTGAAGTTCTCTCGCTGTTGTCTGTCCAGTTGCCAAATCAGTACGGTATTCGATGTAAGGTACCTGATCATTGTGAAACTTCCACCAAAAATTTGACATGTGCGTCGCTAAGAATACTAAAATGACAGTACCTAAGATACCCATGTTGCGTGAATTCCACTTACTGTTTGCTTGACCATCATATTTGGCATAACCAATAGGACGGGCGGCTTTGTTTTTCATCGACAATGTAATGGCGTAGATGACGTGAACGATGACCGAAGCGTACAATAAGTAAGAAACAACTTTGATTGGTGTAAAGTGAGTCATGAAATAAGCGTATTTGTTGAACGCTAGACCCGCATCATCTTTAAATAATTGCAAGTTACCAACCAAGTGAACAACTAGGAATAAACATAGGAAGATTCCTGTTAAGCTCATGATTAGCTTCTTCCCAATCGAAGAACTGAAAACTGGCTTTGATTTACTCATTATCCTTGTAATTTAATTTTAATTAGGCAAATCTACTATTTGCTATTAAATATGATACCATTTTGACAAGAAAAAGCAATAATTTAGAACGGTTCTAAAGTTTTTTAAAATAAAAAGTCCGTTTTGAATAAAAACGGACTTTTTGCTCGTATATGTACTCGAGTTAGCGTGCTATAGAATACTGAATAATCTATAGCCTAAACCGATACTCCACATGTTGATTTTTGGATTTGCCTGGCTTTCGTTATTAACTTTGTTTAAACCCATTTCATAACGTAAGTCTACACGCAAGCTTGAGATATCAGCACCAACACCAAATGCCCAAGATGTGCCACTTTTCTTGTAGTTATTTGGGTCTAAGTTAGCAATTACCTTATCTTGTTTATCATCTACTTTAAATGAAAAGATTGGACCGGTTTGGATTCGCGCGCCAATCGGGCCTAAACCAAAACGTTTACCTAATAACACAGGAATATCAACAGTTGTAAATTTAACGTCAGTTGATTCTCCTTCAGCATTAGTTACTTTTGTATTTTTTCCTGTTAAATAGACCTCAGGCTGAACGTGAAATCCTAAAACGCCAACACGGCCATAAAGACCTGCCTGATACCCTGCTTTATTGTCGGAATTGAAATATTTGCCATCACTTTTAAACTTAGAGAAGTTTAAAGCTCCTTTTAAACCGACCTCAAAGCCAGGTAAAAGCTGTGCTTGAGCAGTTGCTATGCTACCACAAATTAAGAGTAATGCTGGTAAAATCTTTTTCATAATCTTTTATTTATGTATATATTGTATCTTTAAACAAACTTTTACAAGTTTGGTAAAGATATACAAATTTTATACCTAAATCATAGTTATGCTGAAAATTAACGAAGACCAATGGCAGGTTGCCAAAGAAAAACTCCGTCGCAAGTACAACCATCTAAGTGATGAGGATCTGGCTTTTCAGGCAGGTGAGGAAGATAAATTGATCAATAGACTCTCGTCGCGTTTAAGACGCAAGCCCTCTTATATAATATTTACAATTGGTAAGGAAATTCAAGATATCAATAGCAATAGGTTATGAGTGATACCATTAGTTGGGCAGATTTTGAAAAAGTAGATTTACGGGTCGGAACCATTTTGGAGGTGCAGGATTTTCCAAAAGCTAAAAAGCCGGCTTATCAATTAAAGCTTGATTTTGGAAGTGAAATTGGTATATTACAAAGTAGTGCCCAGATTACAGTACATTATAGTAAGGAAGAACTGGTCGGAAAACAGGTTGTCGCAGTGGTGAATTTTCCAAGGAAACAGATTGCCAATTTTTTCTCCGAGTGTTTGGTAACGGGTTTTGCAGATGAAAACGGGGATATTATTTTGACTTCTGTGGACAGAAAATTACCAAATGGGTCGAAACTTAGTTAAGTTTGTGGCATGACATTTATAGATTTTGAAGGAACACAATTAATCGATAGCGACGAGTCATTTATGCGCATGGCGCTAAATGAGGCAAAGAAAGCTTTTGAAGAGGGGGAGGTTCCTATTGGTGCTGTTATCGTTCATAAAGGACGTATTATCGGTAAAGGGCATAATCTCACACAGCGATTGAATGATGTAACGGCTCATGCTGAAATGCAAGCCTTTACAGCAGCAGCAAATTATCTTGGTGGAAAATATCTGGACGACTGCACGTTATATGTGACCATAGAACCCTGTATCATGTGTGCTGGTGCAGCATATTGGACACATATCAGTAAAATTGTCTATGGTGCCAAGGATGAAAAGCGGGGTTATTCTCATTTCCATGATAAAATATTACACCCCAAGACCGTCGTTACCCAAGGTGTTTTGCAGGATGAATGCGCCGATTTGGTAAAATCATTTTTTCGTCAAAAACGTTAACGAAATATAGAATTTATTGTAACACATAAAAACATAACAGGCTATATTGTGTTATATTTGTATATATAAACGAAGTAATAAACATTTAAAATAAAATAGATATGGCATTTGAATTAGAAGCGTTACCATACGCAGCCGACGCATTAGAACCACATATTGACAAGACTACAATGGAAATCCACCATGACAGACACCATCAGGCATACGTGGACAACTTAAATAAAGCTATCGCAGGAACAGATGCAGAGAACTTATCTTTATTGGATATCATCAAGAATGTAAGTAAATATTCTGCAGCGGTTCGTAACAATGGTGGTGGCCACTATAACCACTCTTTATTTTGGAAAGTTTTGGGGCCAAATGCTGGAGGAGCTCCAACAGGTGAATTGGCAGAAGCAATCAATGCTGCTTTTGGTTCATTTGATGAATTGAAAAAACAACTTCAAGCTGCAGGTGCTACACGTTTTGGATCGGGCTGGGCATGGCTGATCGTAGGAGCTGATGGTAAATTAGCGGTAACTTCTACACCAAATCAAGACAATCCATTGATGGATGTTGCTGAAGTAAAAGGAACACCAATTTTAGGTATTGATGTTTGGGAACATGCATATTACTTGAAATTCCAAAATAAACGTCCAGCTTATTTGGAGGAAATCTTTAATGTAATCAATTGGGATGCCGTAGCACAAAATTATGCTGCCGCAAAATAATTGACCATTTTGATAAGTACAAAAGGAAGCGACAATAAGAATTTATTGTCGCTTCTTTGCTTTAAGGGATATAGGGGTAATACGGTATGTGTTTTTGCAATTTATTGCCGGATATATGAAATACAGAGGTTTACACACAAATCGCTGTCAGGATCCTTTATCCATCCACAAAGTAATGATATATGCCTATGAAAGATATTATTATAGTTTTTACAGCTATTTTTTTGTTGAGTTCCTGTCGTGCTCAAGAGCCGAAGGCTGGGAAATCGGATTTTTCTAAACTACCGGCAAAAAGTGTAGGAAGCTTAGATACAGCAACCTTTGCTGCAGGTTGTTTTTGGTGTACCGAAGCTCAGTTTAAGGAGTTGAAAGGCGTACAGAAAGTTGTTTCCGGATATACAGGTGGATGGGTAGCCAATCCCAGCTATGCTCAGGTGTGTACAGGCAATACGGGGCATGCAGAAGCGACCAATATTATTTATGATCCGAAAGTGATCAGTTACGACAAATTATTGGAGGCCTTTTTTGTCGCGCACGATCCCACGCAACTCAACCGTCAGGGGAATGATGTGGGAACACAATACCGCTCAGCGATATTCGTCCATAGTAAGGAGCAGCTGGATAAAGTACAGTTTTATATCGCGGCTCTAAATAAGGAGAAAGTTTATAACGATCCGATTGTAACAGAGGTTATGCCAGCAGTGGTATTCTATCCCGCAGAGGACTATCATCAAGATTATTATAGGTTAAATGGGAAGGAACCATATTGTCAATTGGTTATTAAACCGAAATTGGAAAAATTTAAACGTATCTTTTCCAAGGTGCTCAAAGAAGGAGAGTAACTTTGGGTATTCGTAAAATTTAAGGTAATTTTACTCTTGTTAGCATCATTTAGTGTGATTCTAAAAAGTTGAATAATAAATAATTGTAATATGTCTAAAGGATTTTTTACAGTTCCTGTTCCTGCAAATGAACCGGTGTATACTTACGCTGTCGGAACGAAAGAACGTAAATTGTTGAAAGCAGCAATTGATGAAGCACGTTCGAAACAAATCGATATCCCAATGTATATTGGTGGTAAAGAAATCACTACTTCTAAAAAAGTAAATATAGCTCCTCCACATGACCATCAACATATCTTAGGTCAATACAACCAAGGCGACAAATCTCATGTAACAGACGCAATCAATGCTGCTTTGGCAGCTAAAAAGAACTGGGAAAATCTCGCGTGGGAAGATCGTGCAGCGATATTCTTGAAAGCGGCTGAATTGATTTCAGGGAAATACCGTTATGAGTTAAATGCAGCAACAATGTTGGGTCAGTCAAAGAACCCATATCAAGCTGAAATTGACTCTGCTTGTGAGATTGTGGATTTCTTGCGTTTCAATGTACAATACATGAGCGAAATCTATAAGCAACAACCTCCGGTGTCGGGAAAAGGTGTGTGGAACCGTGTTGAACAACGTCCTCTTGAAGGCTTTGTATTTGCATTGACACCGTTCAACTTTACTGCGATCGCAGGTAACTTGCCATCTTGTGTTGCGATGATGGGAAATGTTGTGGTATGGAAGCCATCCAATACACAAATCTATTCTGCAAATGTGCTGATGAAAATCTTCCGTGAAGCCGGGCTTCCTGATGGCGTCATCAACTTGGTGTATGTTTCGGGACCAGATGCTGGTGATGTGATTTTCCAACATCCTGATTTTGCTGGTATCCACTTTACGGGTTCAACAGGCGTATTCCAAGATATCTGGAAAACGATCGGTGATAATATCCACCGTTATAAAACCTATCCACGTATCGTCGGTGAGACAGGTGGTAAAGATTTTATTGTTGTACACCCTTCGGCGGATCTAAAAGCTGCGAATACGGCTTTGGTTCGTGGAGCATTTGAATATCAAGGTCAAAAATGTTCAGCAGCCTCGCGTGCGTATATTCCTAAATCATTGTGGCCAGCATTGAAAGAGTCAATGACTAATGATGTGAAGTCATTTACAATCGGTGGAACTGAAGATTTTACAAACTTTATCAACGCGGTTATCGACGAGAAATCATTTGATAAATTAGCGAAATACATTGACCGTGCGAAAGAATCCAATGAGGCAGAGATCGTAGTTGGCGGTACTTATGATAAGTCCAAAGGCTATTTCATTCACCCAACGATCATTGAAGCTTCAAAGCCAGATTACGAAACAATGGTTGAAGAATTGTTCGGTCCCGTATTGACTGTGTATGTATATGAAGACGCTAAGTTTGAGGAAACATTGGATATCGTTGATACAACTTCTATCTATGCATTGACTGGTTCAATTATCGCACAAGATCGCTATGCCATTAATTTAGCTACTGATAAATTAAGACATGCAGCGGGTAACTTCTATGTGAATGATAAATGTACTGGTGCTGTAGTAGGACAACAACCATTTGGTGGAGCGAGAGGTTCAGGTACAAACGACAAAGCTGGATCTATGATCAACTTGTTGCGTTGGGTGTCTCCACGTACGATCAAAGAAACGTTCAATCCAGATACGGATTACAGATACCCTTTCTTAGAAAAAGGCGAATAAAATAATGGAATTATCCTGCAGGGACGGTAGCTATAGCTTGGTTTCAAGCGCTATCGACGGTAGCAGATACATTCAACTAACAAAGGCACTCCACATAACGGAGTGCCTTTGTTATTTTTTAAACTGTCCCAGTTCAGTTCCATCGTCTCGGGTCATCCGGATAGCCAGTGATTTGGCAGATCCCGAAATATCGATAACGGTCCTTTTTCCAGCTTTTGGGCCACCGCCTATAAATACGGGATAATTATGGTCTTTATCCGCCGGATAGTATCCATATTGGTGCGTATGGCCGGAGATCATTGCATCTATTTTATACTTCTGAAATAATGGATGGAAGCATTCCCGGTTATGCAATGTACCATGCCATTCGTCTGAATGGAATATGGGGATATGGCTGATCACCACTGTATGTTGAGCAGACTTTCGTTCTTTGGATTGTAATACGGTTTCCAGCCACTTCGCCTGTTCTTTTCTGTAATTGTCGTAATCTACAGTACCCGCATATACCTCATGGCTGTCAGGTTTATCCTCACCACTATCTAGCATAATCCAAAAAATAGGTCCCCTTTTGAACGCTTGGTAGTATTTATTGTTGGGATAAGCGAAATACCGTTTGAAATTGCGGGCAAAGGAACCTCTCGTTTCATGGTTTCCACGGTTCATAATGAATGGTTTGCTTGTCGCAATGAATTCGATAGGCTTCAGTAGTTTTTCTGTAATGTCCTCCTGATTGCTCACATAATGAAAAGAGTCTCCATTTAAGACAAAGAAATCATAGATTGAGCTGTCTTGGTTAGGGACAAGGTCGCGGTAGCTGCTTTTTTCTTCGTGCACATCATTATAGACCAAACAGCGAATTTGTTCCTGGTTGTTTTTCGCTAGTTTTGCTTCAAAGATGGGCGTTTGGATTTCTTGCACATAGACGATCTTATAGGGATCAAATTTTTGAATTTCTTTCGCTTTGATGCGATAGCGGAATGATCGGGGAGCCTCTTCGACAGTAAAATGAAAGAAATCTGTATTTGCATTAATCATACCATCTTCGGATTGGTGGATCGTTTGCTGTACATTACCTGCACTATCAAGGATTTCCAGCCAAGCTAGCGCTGGTTTGCTCAAGATCGTAAAAATGCTGATTCCTTTCTCCGTCTGATTCTGTAAATAAGCCGGTACTATAAAATTAAAATCTCCTTCCAGATTTTCTTTTTCTTTAGCGACGCCTATATTGGGTAATGTAATTCCGGCCAGTGCTAGCGCTTCTAAAAATCTTCTTCTATTAAAATTCATAATGGGTTATTTAATGTCGATTTCAACATATAAAGGTCGATGGTCACTCGCATATTTCTCTTCAATCACACGGTGGTTGAAGAATTTTGGATGTGATGATGTATTGACCATAATATAGTCTATTTCAGTACTAGGCCTGTCCTGTGGAAAAGTAAAGCCGTTTTGGCTACTCGTTTTTGTGAATAGCATGCCAAGCTCTTTAATCGCGGGGTCGGTGGGTTTGGAGTTTAAATCGCCGACCAAGATAATAGGTCGTTTTTCATTTTTGAAGCGGGAAGTAATGAACTTTGCCTGAGCAATTTTGTTTTTATCTTTTAGATCCAGGTGGGTATTTGCGAATAAGATCTTCTTATTGTTGATACGTACTTCAACAATGGATAAGCTTCGGCGTTCGCTTTCGACAGGAGAGGGTAGAAAATGTTTTTCTACCCTTTCTATCGGATATTTCGATAATATTGCTGTTCCATATTCACCTTGTTCGAGATCTATTCCTTTTGAGAAGATGTAGTGCATTCCCGTCAATTCAGCTAGTTTTTTTGCTTGATCCTCGTTGTAGGAACGCCCTAGGTTGACATCAATTTCCTGCAAACCGACCAGGTCAGCGCTGCTATGTTTTATAATTTGAGCGATGGTATCGAGATTGACTACAGATTCCTTTTCTGAAGGTGGATTCCCATGGTGAATATTGAAGGAAAGTACGCGGATTTTTTGTGCACTGAGATGGAATACTGATCCAAAAAGGATCAAAAGAAATGCAATTAGCTTACGGTTCATTTTTCAAAGTTAAGTTTAGAATGAAGTCAGCGATTTATGTTCGCTCGGCTAAAAATACTAAAATCTTAGCGTACAAACTTGAAACTTTGTACATGTAACAAAATAATCATTTAAATTTAAACGGAGCTTGTTGAGGGGGAGGGGTAAAAAAATAGCCATCCTAAAAAGGATGGCTACCTACATTATACTAATTTTTACAGCAACTAGTCTTCATTTTCCTCTACGTGAAGCATAGGATCTTCGCCTGTTACTTCCGCACGGATTTTTGCCTCTAGTTCATCCATTAGATCTGGATTGTCAAACAATAGGGCTTTTACAGCATCTCTACCTTGTCCTAATTTGGTTTCACCATAGCTAAACCAAGAACCCGCTTTTTTGATGATACCATATTCAACACCCAAGTCGATGATTTCACCAACTTTTGAGATACCTTCACCAAAGATGATATCAAATTCCGCAATACGGAATGGAGGTGCTACTTTATTTTTTACAATTTTAACTTTTACACGGTTACCAGATACCTCATCAGAATCTTTGATCTGTGATGTACGACGGATATCCAAACGTACAGAAGCGTAGAATTTTAATGCGTTACCGCCAGTTGTTGTTTCTGGGTTACCGAACATTACACCAATTTTTTCACGCAATTGGTTGATGAAAATACAACAACAGTTTGTTTTGGCAATTGTTCCGGTCAATTTACGTAACGCTTGAGACATTAAACGGGCTTGAAGACCCATTTTTGAATCACCCATTTCCCCTTCAATCTCACCTTTAGGTACTAATGCTGCTACAGAGTCAATTACAATGACATCAATTGCACCAGAACGGATTAAATTGTCGGCAATTTCTAACCCCTGTTCACCATTATCCGGTTGAGAAATTAATAAGTTCTCAACATCAACGCCTAGCTTTTGTGCGTAATATTTATCAAAAGCGTGTTCCGCATCAATAATTGCTGCAATACCGCCTTTTTTCTGTGCTTCAGCAACAATGTGTGTTGCTAATGTCGTTTTACCCGAAGATTCAGGTCCGTATATTTCAATGATACGTCCTTTTGGAACACCGCCAATACCCAAAGCAATATCCAATCCTAATGACCCTGTTGAAATCGCCTCAATAGGCTCAACAGCTGTATCTCCTAATTTCATAATTGAACCTTTTCCAAAGTTCTTTTCTAATTTATCTAACGTCAGCTGTAACGCTTTTAATTTATCTGTGTTGCTCATATTTTTAGTATATATTTATCAAAATTAAAAATAAAAAATAATAAACCAAATATTTTCACTAAAAAAATTAGTTTTTTATTTCTACTGCGCTTGGGGCACCTTTTATGTGGTGGGTTTTCTCGAAGTATTTACACATGTAGGTAATCGGGCATTTTTCGCAAAGCGGCTTTCGGGCCAAACAAATATATCGTCCATGCAAGATCAACCAATGGTGCGCCACGGCAATAGTCTCTTTTGGAAGGTTTTTGACTAATTGTTTCTCTACCGCCAATGGCGTCGTTGCACGATAGGTGAGGCCAAGCCGGTTAGCCACACGGAATACATGTGTATCCACGGCCATTGCAGGATTATGATATACAACTGAGGAGATGACGTTAGCGGTTTTTCGGCCGACGCCCGGCAGTTTGATCAAATCCTCAATCTGCTCCGGTACGATATTGTTAAATTTTTCAATAAGCATCTGTGCCATACCCACTAGATGTTTGGCTTTGTTATTTGGATAGCTTACTGAGCGGATATAACTAAATACTTCATCAATGCTGGAGGCAGCTAAAGTATGAGCGTCCGGGTAACGTTCAAATAACTTTGGCGTCACCTGATTAATTCTCTTGTCTGTACATTGGGCCGATAGAATAACAGCGACAAGCAATTCATACGGATTACTGTAGTTGAGTTCTGTCTGCGCATCGGGACTATTTTTGGAAAAATATTCCACAAAAGCTTTGTATCGTTCTTGTTTTAACATCACTTCAAAACTAGCCAAAATTTCCATTAAAAAAGAAAATTTGAGCGCTGCTTAATACGTACCAAACTGAATTTTTTATTGATAAATAGAGCGTAATACTTATTCGTGTAACTGGAGGTCCAGTGGTTGTTTTAAGGACCCTACAGCGCTATTTAGCGACTTAAATAGGAAGGATAGGCTTGAATTTATGCCAATAAATAAGGCCTAATCTCAAGATTAGGCCTTTCTTTTTTCCATCTGTTTGGAATATGCCATGATATTCGCAATACATTGTTTGCTTGGGTTAAGCAACATTTTGGGTAATTGAAGTCTCAATTCATTTTCTATATCCTCATCAGTCATTACTTTCTCGTTTTGGGTTAGTAAATTTTGAACTTCGTTTTCTGATTGGGTAAAATTTTCTACCATAAGCATCTCTAGTTTTGTCTCTGTAAGTTAATTAATTAAACGGACAAAAGATAGTTTTGGTATATAAAAAATGAGAATATTATTTATTTTTTCTTTTTACTACTAAATTCTTCGGCCTTTAAGATGGCATTATACGCGTTGACAATTCCTCCAGTGACAGAAATATCCGCAAATCTGACTGTTTTTGTGGCCTCTTCATTAATTTTTACCTGGACAGTTTGTTCTGGTTTTACAACAGATTCCAGAATAATCTGTTTGGTTTCCGCGGCAGAGAGCTTAGGATAATAGGAGCGTATCATAGCCGCTAATCCCGCAACCACAGGGGCTGCCATACTCGTACCCTGTTCTTCTTTATATTTTGAGTCCGGAATAGTAGAATTAATCCGAACCCCGGGAGCAAAAACATCAACTGTTTTTTTGCCATAATTGGAAAAATCTGCCAGAAGTTCGTTGTCCGGATGTAAACCACTCGCACCAACAGTGATCCAGTTATTTGCTATTCCTGTGGTGTCCCCCTTCGCATTCGTATAGTATTTCATTGGAAAATTGGGCTCCACATCATTATCTTCACTATCATTTCCAGCTGCATGTACCATCAAAACATCTTTCGATTCGGCATATTTAACAGCATCATCCACGGTTTGCTTGTTGTGTGAATAGCTCTTTCCGAAGCTCATGTTGAGTACTTTCGCTCCATTATCTACTGCATAACGGATTGCATTTGCGACATCTTTGTCCCGTTCATCGCCATCCGGAACTAAGCGTACTGTCAGTATCTTGACATTGTCTGCAACACCGTTTATACCAATATTATTGTTGCGTTTAGCACCGATGATACCCGCAACATGGCTTCCATGGAGCGCGTCAGGTCCTTTTACATCCGCATTTCCGTAATGACGTTCGGAAGCATCTTCGTAATTGTCGCCAATAATGGGACGGGAGTCATACTCTTTATTTAAATGGTAGTCAACCTGATTGTTGAAATACTTCGCTCCTTCAGTGATATCATCAAAAAATTTGACAAAACCATTCGTTTGAATTTCGTCTTTTGCATAACCCAGAGCGATACGTTGATTGTTCGATTTTGGGTTGAAGCTTTCCAGATCAGCCAATGTGATTTCTTCTGGTTTTTTACCTATTTCACGAACGACAGCGTCTAGATTTCGTTTAAGCGCATCATAGGAAAATTGACCCATTTTAGCCTCTTCTAACTTGTTCTTGTATTTTGCCACCATTTTTTGATAGGACAAAAAAGCTTTTCTGTCGGCTTCATTCAGTTCAGTCGTTGGTGTAACACCGGCAAACTTTTTATCTAAAATCCTCAGTTGCCTGGTTAGCTCTAGATTGTCAAATTGAACATTTTTTCCATCGGCGTTACCAATAAAATTCCAGCCATATTTGTCGTTGATGTAGCCGTTGCCATCATTATCTTTCCCATTAGAAAGACTGTCTTTTGAATTGATCCAGACAATATCCTTGAGATCCTCGTGGAAAACATCCACACCACCATCCAATACACCAACAATAACAGGAGTTGATTTTTTTCCTTTTAATAATGTTTTGTACGCTTTCTCTGTACTGATGCCCATTACGCCATCGGTGTTGTAATCTAAATTATACCAGTTCTGTGGAACAGCCTCCGCCTGGGCAAACGAGGTCATTGGTAAAACACCTAAGGCGATAAGATATAGTGATTTCTTTAAATTCATAAAATTTTCTCCTAGCACAGTAGCAAATATAATATTATTGGACCTGTTGAATTGTTAATTTTTATTAAAAGTGACTTTTTATATAGATAATGAAGGATAAAGAATAGATCAGCTAATAATATATATCAAAATGAACGGCATATTTACAGTTGATCTTTTCCTGTTTATATATAGTTTTGCTATTTCTCTAGAAATGCATTAAATTCAATGTTCTGGGGAGTGATGACGATAGCAAAGTACAAGTCGTTTTTTTTTTATTAAAAAAGAGATTTAGCGCATTCATATTATATATGCAACATAACAAAAATATACAGTGGCCGGAAGCTTCGGCTCCAATAGCTGCAGTGCATCCAAATAAAAGACAAATTCATGGAGATACTGCCATTGACGATTATTACTGGATGATAGACTATTTCAAAAAGGGACCAAGATCAGCAGAAGTGATCGACTATCTGACTGCGGAGAATACCTATACTACCACGATGTTAAAGGAGACGGAATCTTTTCAGGAAGACTTATTCCGGGAAATGAAATCCCGTATCAAGGAAAAAGATGAGTCGGTACCCTATTTTAAAAATGGTTACTATTATTACAGTAGAACAGAGAAAGGGAAGCAATATTTCAAGTTTTGCCGCAAGAAGGGGACTTTGGATGCTGATGAAGAATTATTATTGGATATAGATCATCTCGCAGAAGGTTATGCCTATTATGCGGCAAAGGGTTTTTCGATCAGTCCAGACAATCGCTTGTTGGCTTTTAGTGTGGATACAGTTTCCCGCAGGGAATACACGATTTATATCAAGAATCTGGAGACCGGTGAAATCTATCCCGATCGGATCGCTAATACCGAAGGTGCTGCAATTTGGGCTAATGATAACCAGACTTTATTTTACACTGCTAAGAACCCGATAACATTACTGAGTGAAAAAATTATGCGACATACACTTGGTACAGACGTTTCAACGGATGTATGCGTATATGAAGAAAAAGACAATACAAATTATATCGCGGTTGGTAAATCAAAAAATGGTAAACTCATTATCATCAGCTCAGAAGGAACCTTGTCTTCTGAGGTTTGGTTGTTAAATGCCGATCTTCCCAATACTGATTTTAAGGTTTTTCAACCACGTCGAAATGATGTGCTTTATAATATAGTTCCTCTGGAAGATCGTTTTTTGATATTGACCAATGATGAGGCGATTAATTTCCAGATTATGCAATGTCCATTGGACAAAACTGATCGGCAACATTGGACAACATTTATCGCGCATCGACCGGATGTACTGGTGAGCGATATTGAGGAATTCAGGTCATTTTTGGCAATAGCGGAAAGAAAAGATGGATTGACTCAACTGGCAATATATGATTTGAATAATCAAGACCAGCATTATTTGGATTTTGGTGAGGTCGCCTATACCGTATATCCAGGAATAAATGTTGAATACAATACCACAAAACTGCGGTATGGATATACCTCATTGGTGACGCCAAGTTCGGTCTATGAATATAATATGGAGAATAGGACGAAAATATTGTTAAAGCAACAGGAAGTTTTAGGTGGCTATGACCAAAGTGCCTATAGGACCGAACGCATTTATGCCATAGCGAGGGATGGGGTAAGGGTACCTATTTCCCTTGTTTATAAAGAGGGAACCCAATTAGATGGTACCGCTCCTTTATTGCAATATGCTTACGGCTCCTACGGTGCATCGATGGATCCCAGTTTTTCCAGTAATCGATTGAGTTTATTGGACCGTGGTTTTATATATGCGTTGGCCCATATTCGTGGGGGTGAAGAAATGGGGCGTCAGTGGTATGAGGATGGGAAAATGATGCGTAAAATGAATACATTTTATGATTTTGTGGATTGTGGTAAGTATCTTATTGAGCAGCGCTATACATCGTCAGACCACCTTTATGCGCAAGGAGGAAGCGCAGGCGGACTCCTTATGGGAGTCGTTGCTAATATTGCCCCTCAACAATACCATGGCATGATAGCCCAGGTACCCTTTGTAGATGTTGTAAATACCATGCTGGATGAGACAATTCCGCTGACGACCAATGAATATGATGAATGGGGAAATCCCAATGAATCGGAAGCTTATTTTTATATGAAAAGTTATTCGCCCTATGAAAATATCGAGCCGAAAGAATATCCGAATTTACTGGTCACAACTGGATTGCACGATAGTCAGGTTCAGTATTTTGAGCCTGCCAAATGGGTCGCGAAATTACGCACGGTCAAAACCGGCGACTCTATTTTGCTCTTGAAGACGGATATGGATTATGGACATGGGGGTGCCTCGGGCAGATTTGATTACTTGAAAGAAATTGCGATGGAATATGCTTTTCTATTTAAGCTGGAGGGGATCGATCACTAAATATGAATAAAATCAAAATCGTATTTCTGTTTTCTACCCATAAAAATGCCCCAAAGAGTTAGATACTTTTTGGAGCATTTTTATCTGCTAACTTTTTATTGTTGAGCGTGATTAATACTGTCCTGCTGTTTCTGTAACCTTTCTTCACGCTCGATTTCTCTGGAATCGATCTGATGTTGCTGATAATTGTCCATGGCAACTTTGCTTGCCTTCTGGGACACATAGATTGCAAGTATAGCAACCACAGTAATGATTGCAAGCCCCCAAGCATACTTATGTTTGTCCTGTTTGACAAGCCAATACATAAAGATGATATAGGGTACAGCAAAAATAATATAGAAAATTAAACTTGGTGACATGCTATTTTCCGCTAAATGATGTATACAAAAGTATCGTTTTTGTCTAAAAATAACGAACCTGTCGAAAAAACTCCCTTTTCCCATTGATAAAGCCTCAAACCTTTATCAGTTTTATTGTCAAATTAATATCGGATCCAATGTAGGGGCATGCCCCCGTTGCTGTTGATTAATTGCTTGAAAATGAAGGTGGCAGGCCTATTTTGAAGCTGAATTGTAATTTTTTGATTTTTGCAAAAAATCCATGATAATATTGTGGAAAAGAAAAAAATATTTTTATACATTTGCAACGTCAGAAACAATTGACAGAGAAATAAAATGAAACAGAGCAAAAAGAACGACTATTCTTATACTCAAACTTTCGAAAAGTTTATGAGAAAAGTATTCTGTGCTTTCATTTTCGTAGAAATACCTGTTTTACGCTTCCGACGACCCATACTACCTCGGGCTTGATTTGAGGTAGTGAATCTTTCCAAACAAGACCATGATTGTCCGATGGTTTTGAATCCATTATTTTAATTTATTCAGTAACAAAACACGACAGTAGTTGTTGTTTTATTATTAGGGTCGTAAGTCAATGACTATATCAGATTTTTTAATTATTCCGGCTAAACCTGAGCATGCACACTATGCAGAGGTTATTTGCAACGAAATGTTCGAGTCTGCAAAGGCTCGAGGTACTGGTATTGCGCGTCGTAAACCAGAGTATGTTGCCAACAAAATGAATGAAGGTAAAGCAGTGATTGCTTTGCATAGGGACGGCCGATGGGCAGGGTTTTGTTATATTGAAACTTGGGGCCATGGTGACTACGTTGCAAATTCTGGACTTATTGTCAATCCCGAATTTCGGAAAGTAGGTTTGGCAAAAGCCATTAAAAAAAGGGTGTTTGATTTGTCCCGGGAAAAATACCCCAAAGCAAAGATATTTGGCCTGACCACAGGTTTCGCTGTCATGAAAATCAATTCAGAATTAGGATACGAACCAGTGCCTTATTCAGAACTGACCAACGATGACGAATTCTGGAAAGGCTGTCAGAGCTGTGTGAATTATGAAATTTTAATGAGCAAAGATCGCAAGAATTGCATGTGTACAGCTATGCTTTGGGATCCAGAGGAAAAAGAGCGTGAACTGAAAGAAAAGATCCAGCGTAAACATGAAGCAAAGGAACGTTTGGAAAGAATTACACAAAAACAATCGCTGCTAAAGCGTATACAGGCAAAGTTCTGGAAATCGGCCAATAAATTCATTGCAGTCAATTTCCCAAAGCATAATAAAGTTGCAAAAGGATTTTAATAAAATCATATAGCGCATGTCAACTGGCTGCATAGCCATCGAAAATAAATAATGAACAGACGATGAAACGGTCAGACAAACAATCGTTTCACCACAATAAAAAACAATTTATCTCAATGAAAAAAGTAGTTTTAGCATTCAGCGGAGGATTAGATACTTCGTTTTGTTGTATTTATCTTACGCAAGATTTAGGGTTAGAGGTTCATTCTGTCGTCGTAAATACAGGTGGTTTTTCGGATGAAGAATTGAAGAATATCGAAGCACGCGCCTATGCATTAGGTGTAAAATCACATACCACGATTGACGAAACAGCAGACTATTACCGCGAAACTATTAAATACTTGATCTTCGGAAATGTGCTGAAAAATGCAACCTACCCATTGTCCGTATCTGCTGAACGCGTATGTCAGGCTACCGCCATTGCAAATTATGCAAAGAAAATCGGCGCTGAATGTGTTGCACATGGGTCTACAGGAGCGGGAAATGACCAGGTGCGTTTTGATATGATTTTCCAGACCTTGATTCCAGGTGTTGAGATTATCACACCGATCCGTGATCTACAGTTGTCCCGCGAAGCAGAGATTGAATACTTAAATAAACATGGTGTTGAATATTCAGCTGAAAAAGCAAAATATTCAATCAATAAAGGTCTGTGGGGAACTTCTGTAGGTGGAGCTGAGACATTGACATCCAACCAATATTTGCCAGAATCAGCATGGCCAACACCTGTGACCTCTTTCGAACCTCAACAGATCACCGTAGACTTTGAAAAAGGTGAGCCCGTTGCATTAAATGGTGAGAAAATGGAATCTGTGAAAGTCATTCAGGAGTTGCAAGCTATCGCACAACCTTATGGTATCGGCCGTGATATTCACGTAGGTGATACGATTATCGGTATCAAAGGTCGTGTCGGATTTGAAGCTGCCGCTTCGGTAATTTTAATTAAGGCGCACCACACCTTAGAAAAACACACTTTGACGAAATGGCAATTGTCCTGGAAAGATCAAATTGCTGCTTTCTACGGAAATTATATGCACGAAGGACAGATGCATGATCCTGTCATGCGCGATATTGAAGCATTCTTGCAGTCTTCACAAGAAACTGTAACAGGTCGCGTAATCGTTGAACTACACCCTTATCGTTTTGTAGTGATTGGTATTGAATCCGAGCACGATTTAATGTCCAATAAATTCGGTAGCTATGGTGAGATGAATAAAGGTTACACAGGCGACGATGTAAAAGGATTCTCCAAAATTTTTGGAAACCAGACCATTATCTGGCATAAAGTAAATCAAAAATAAAAAATTAGGATGCTTCTGTAAGCCATAGGCTTGCAGAAGTAAAGTCTTAATATTCATACTAGCTACTCAATACGAAATAAAAATATGATAAAAGTAGGAATCGTTGGTTCAGCAGGATATACGGGCGGAGAATTATTGCGGGTATTGATTTATCATCCTGAAGTAGAGATTGTATTTGCTAATAGTGCGTCTAACGCGGGAAACAAATTATATGAAGTTCACAATGATCTGTTCGGTGATACAGAACTGACTTTCTCATCCGATTTTCATAGTGATATTGATGTTTTATTTCTGTGTGTAGGACATGGTGATGCCCGGAAGTTTTTAGAGGCTAATCCGGTTGCAGCAGCGGTTAAGATTATTGACCTTTCGCAGGATTATCGTCTTCGGGCAAATACAATGTATCAGGGACAGTCGTTTGTATACGGGCTTCCGGAATTAAATAAGGAAGCGATTCGATCGGCGCAATATATCGCCAATCCAGGTTGTTTTGCTACTAATATCCAATTGGCATTATTGCCATTGGCGAGTAAGGGGCTATTGCCCGATCAGATCCATGTCAATGCAACGACCGGATCTACCGGTGCCGGACAGAAACCGGGGGCGACCACGCACTTCTCCTGGCGTAACAACAATCTTTCTGCATACAAATCTTTCGAACATCAACACCTACAGGAAATTTCGGAGTCCTTGGATCAATTGCAAAATGGATTTTTACCAGCATCTGGCGATTCGTTGTTAGCGCGCGCTGCTGAAAAGATAAATTTCGTTCCACAACGTGGTGACTTTACACGTGGTATTTTCTCGGCAATTTATGTCGACTCAGATTTGACCGAGGAGCAAGCGTATGAGTTGTATGAAGCGTATTATGAAACACATCCATTTACCCACGTTAGCCGGAGCAATATCGACCTCAAACAAGTTGTAAATACCAATAAAAGTATTATTCACTTGGAGAAACATGGAAATAAATTACTAATCTTAAATGCCACTGATAATTTGTTGAAAGGAGCATCCGGTCAAGCTGTACAAAATATGAATCTTATGTTCGGTTTGAATGAGCGTACAGGATTGAATCTTAAAAGTGTTGGTTTCTAGTTGTTTGTGGTTTATTCAACAGCTGTATTAACAGAATGTGAATAATAGAAGCAGGTAAAAACCTGATAAAATATAGTTATCAACATAGTTGTTAACACTGTGTGGAAAAGTGAAGGGGACACGCTCTTCACTTTTTTTATGTCCACTAATGGTTGGTGAAGTGATGGGGTACTCTATATGTTTCAAAGTATTGGCTGGTATCAACGTTTGTTTGACTAATTTAATACTTAGTTTACCAAATTGTATTGTTCCTGCATGTTTCTTAACTTCGTATCAATAATGGAGGCGAAATTGTCTTATTTCACTATTTCTAAGCAGCGTTAACCAATTTTAGAATGGAAGAAAGACCCCAGATACAACCTGAGCTTACCTTGGGAGACAAAATATTGGAATTAATCGGCTACCTGTCCTTATTCGCACTATGGTATCTGATTGCGATCAATTATAATAAGTTACCCGAGACTATTCCCGTACATTATGATGCCGCGGGCAAAGCAGATCATTTCGGTGGCAAAGAGACTATTTTAGCTTTACCGCTTTTAGCTACAATACTATTTATTGGGATGACCATCCTAAATCGATTTCCACATATTTTCAATTATTCGGTTAAGATAACAGCAGAGAATGCTTTTCGGCAATATACAAATGCATGCCGCTTGATCCGGTATTTGAAATTTATTATTGTAGTTATTTTGGCTGTAATCACTTTCAAGACTATTCCAAATTCGGCCGGAACTTCAGATGGGCTAGGCAAATGGTTTTTTCCGCTGACACTGGGATTTATTTTTATTCCGGTAATCTATTATGTTGCACAAGGATTCCGGAAAGCTTAGTACCTATATTAGTATCACATCCTATGTACTATATTCATTCCATAAAAAACACAAAACCAATCGGAGATCGAATCGCCTATCCGTTTAATATTGCTTCAATATTGAACCTGAGTGAGTTGCGGTTTAGATCCCCTGTAACCTTTATCATTGGAGAGAATGGTTCCGGGAAATCTACATTAGTTGAAGCCATTGCAATTAATGCTGGCTTTAATCCCGAAGGAGGAACTAAAAACTTTAATTTTCATACGAAAGATTCCCATTCCGAACTTTTTAAAGATCTGCAGATCATAAGAACAGCCTTCCGTGAAAACGATGGATTTTTCCTAAGGGCCGAGAGCTTTTATAATGTGGCGACTGAGGTTGATGATATATTTGAAGGAGATCAGGGAGCTCTACAGAAAAGTTATGGCGGCTCATTACATGAATGCTCTCATGGGGAGAGTTTTCTTAATTTAATGCATAGACGCTTTTCGGGACGTGGCCTGTATCTGCTTGATGAGCCTGAATCAGCACTTTCCATCAATAGTCAATTACGGCTCTTAACAAGGATGAATCAACTGGTGAATAATAAATCCCAATTTATTATCGCCACCCACTCACCAATTTTGTTGGCCTATCCGGACGCGGAGATTTACACCGTGTCGGAACTGGGCTTGCAACAGGTGGACTATGAAGAAACGGAACAGTTTAAACTTTATAGGTATTTCCTGAATAACTATCAGAAGATGGTTGCCGAACTCGGTTTACATGAATAGGCATTGATTTATTACTATTTTTTTTACACAATCGATTGATATACATTTCCTTTCTTTTTCTGTCAATCTAAGCCTTATCTTCATCAAAATAATACAGTTTTCAAGAACCAATATAAATTCACGCTTATATCAACGGAATTGCTATAAGAAGGTTTATGTTCGATAAGTAGGATTGATATCCTTCAATTCCTATAAAACCCTGGTAGCTTAGGTAACATAAGTAGCCACGGTAACAGACAAGAGATGAAAAAATTTAAACAGATGAAAAGAAAATTCTTTATCAAGCGCCTCTTCATAGGTGCCTTATCTTGCCTTTCATTAGGTGTTAACGCGCAAACTGCTATAAAATCCTATGCCGTACCGCTTGCGGGCAATGCTTTTATTACTACCGGCCAAGATGGTGGTGCGGAAATTTCCGGACGCAATGGATTGGTAAAATGGTCAAGTGATCAAAGCATTGCATCGGTATATTTCAGAACGGAGAAAACGGGGAACCTCGAATTGAAACTCAAAGCGAAAACTGATGCCGGAAATTCCTCCAAAATAGAGATTTCTGCTTTGGGAAAAAAGAGTTCTTTGGATATCAAAGGGACTGAGTTGTCCGAAACAGCGGCTTTGTCTATTGATGTCAAAACGCCGGGCTACGTACAGGTGAATTTAAAAGGATTAAGTAAGTCGAGTGATAGGTTTGCCGATGTAACGGAATTAATCGTTAGTGGAGAAGCTGCATCTGAAGGACTTACCTACTCAAATGATCCTGATTATTACTATTGGTCACGTCGTGGTCCTTCCTGTCACTTAAATTATACGATACCGAGTGAGGGAAATGTCAGCTATTATTACAATGAGGTAACTGTCCCAAAAGGTGAGGATAAAGTCGGCTCATATTTTATGGCAAATGGCTTTGGAGAGGGATATTTTGGTATACAGGTGAATTCGGAAACCGAACGACGTATTTTATTTTCGGTTTGGAGCCCTTTTCATACAGATGACCCGAAAAGTATTCCAGATGAACAAAAGATCCATTTATTGAAGAAAGGAAAAGACGTGCATACAGGAGAATTTGGCAATGAGGGATCCGGTGGACAGAGTTACCGTAAATATTTCTGGAAAGCGGGTGAAACCTATAAATTCTTGTTGAAAGGCGTTCCGGATGGAAAAGGAAATACCGACTATACTGCCTGGTTTTTTGTGCCGGAGGAAAATGCATGGAATGTAATTGCTAGTTTCAAACGTCCGCAAACAAATACGTATTTAAAGAGATTTCATAGTTTCTTAGAGAATTTTAGTCCCAATCAAGGGTATTTAGGTAGACAGGTGGAATTTAAAAATCAATGGGTTTATGACGGTCAATGGCGCGCCGTTAAATCGGCTTCATTTAGTGTCGATAATACCTACCGCGCTCATCAACGTATTGATGCGATGGGGGGAAGAACAAAAAATGGCTACTTTTTAAGAAATGGCGGTTTCTTTAATGAGATTGTTAAACCGGGCAGCAAATTTGAGTTTGTCAATAAAAATACGGCTCCGAAAATTGATTTTGAGAAATTGCCATAAAGATAAAAAACAAATTATTTAGGCATAACGATCGGTAATAAAACAAGAGAGTCGCATTTGGATGCGACTCTCTTGTTTTTAAATGACTATTTTTCGGAGAGTTTAATATCTCGTTCTATCGATACGTTATCGCCGGTAACGGCATTTCCCTCTTTATCTACCAAGGTTAATTTTACTTTGTTATTTCCCATAGGTAAGCCCTTAATCTCATAGGGTCCCCATTTATCCAATGTAAATGTCTGTCCGTTGATATCTGCTATTACCTTATTTCCGTCTGGGGCAATATTGGTATTGACCAGATAAAAATCTAAAAGGACATTTTTGGTTTCATCTCCTTTGTATTCTCCTTTTGGACGAGAATAGAATAAGGATGCTCCTTTGGGCGCTGGCTCCTGTGTCAATTTTCCCGTTGCATCTATCTTGAATTTAATCAATTTTGAGGCCTCCGTTGTTTTAATGGATTCGTGATAAGAGCGGGACAAAAACGACAAGAGATAATGTTCTGAATTTAAAGCCAAAGTGACACTATGCTCCGGTTTATATAATGCAGTATATGGTTTGTTGTCCAAAATAAAGTGGATATGCTGTCCATCATGCGAGTTGGCCATGTGAGCTGCATGCTCGTCCGTTGTCATTTCAGTAAGCTTAAAGTTGCTGACATTATATTTCACTGTAACTTTTGCAGAGTCTGTGCCTACTTTTTCAGCGCTTACCGAAGCGATTCCTAGACTCGCTCCAGGAAATTGTTTCGAATCTGAAATTGGACTAACCGAAATGGAATCCATTTTCTGTGCAATACTCGTATCAGCATCAGTCATTGAATCTGTATGGTCGGTGCTCTTCTTGGTTGAATTATTACATCCAATAACCCCCATTAGCAAACTTAATGCGGCGGTAATGCCTGTAATTCTGTAGTACTTCATGATTTTTTTGTTTAAATTTTTAACACTCAGCATTTTAAATAACAAGTGTACAGGACCTTTTGTTTGTTAGCATGGAGAAAACAAGCTTTTGATTGTAAAAATATATTATATTCAGCTGGAACAACACTTGATTAATTGTTCTTGAAAGCAGATAAGAACCCATAACAAGCAGGACCTATAATTTGAAGAAATAAATATTTAAAAAAATATTCATATTAGATGTAATAAATAGGACGCTTGAGATGTCTTGCTTATATAGAATGCAAAAATGATAAAGGAAATGAAATAGCGCGTATTTAAAACGAATAGAGAAAAAGTAGGTAAGCAGGTTTGTACAATCAAAATCTCAAAGCTATCATCTCATACCAAATATTAAAATGAACCAAGAGCAATTTAAAAATACCGTTTTCGTCCATAAGGATAAGCTATTTCGCTTTGCGAAACGGATCTTGGTTGATGATGATGAAGCCTTTGATGCGGTGCAAAATGTGATGATGCGTCTATGGCAGGCGAAAGATAAATTGTATCAATATAGGAATTTGGAGGCCTTTTGCATGCAGAGTGTTAAAAATGAAGCGCTAAACCGGATAAAAAGAGATAAGATTCGTACAGATTTTGCCGAACAACAGCAGCTTATTTCAATAACAGAAAGTTCTGTTGGAAATACGAAAGAAATCATTTTGGAGATGATCAACTCATTGCCCGAGAAACAGCGTCTTGTCATGCACCTGCGCGATGTGGAGGATTATGATATAGAGGAGATCAGTGAAGTATTGGAAATGGGGGAGTCTGCTGTTAGAGTGAATCTGATGCGGGCTAGACAGAAAGTGAAGGAGCAGTTGACAAAGCTATTTGATTATGAAAGCTTCCGGATTTATTCAAATAAAAAATAGATCCAATAGCTTCATTAACAGTGAAACTCAAATTTGTAATGATGAAAAACAGAAGATTAGCGGAATTGAAAGATAAATACTTTGATGGCAAGTCGTCATCGGAGGAAGAAAGGGAACTGAAAAAATCGGATGAACTGTTTTTTCAGCTATTGGATCAGGAAAAGAATGTGAAAATGGACTGGTCGTTTGAGGATTTTGAAAATCAAGTCAAAGCAGATAAGAAAATCATCAGATGGCGAGACAATATCTGGATAAAATATGCTGCTGCGGCAATTCTCCTAGCGGTTATGGGATTAACCTTTTATCTGAATCAAGAGCCAGCAACACAGCCGTCGGTACTTGCTAATAAAGAGCTGAAAGAACCTCAAAGACCGTCGACGAAGGTGGTGACGGAGAACAGTGAAGCAACAGTTCATTCGGACGTGGAGACCATAACAAGCGGAGACAGGAAACGAAGTGCAATGCTCATGGCAAATACTTCGACGCATTCCAATCAGCGGGTGCAGTCAAAGCGAATGATGGCGAAAAAGAAGAAGGTTGTTCAATCTTTACAACAAATGGAGGAAGGCTATCAAGCGGATTATGTTGTATTAAACGGTAAACCTGTTGCCAACGAAGAGGAGGCTGTAGAACTGACGCTCCGTTCACTGGGATTATTGGCAAATAATCTGGAAAATGGTGTAGATAAAGCAATGAATATAAAACAAATGTCAATATCGATTAACTAAAATAATATGAAAGGATTATTAATAGCTTGCCTATTACTTGTAGCAAGTATGGCAAACGCACAGATTTCCAAGTTAGATAAACTTTTCGAGCAATATCAAGGGAAAAAAGGAGTAACGACGCTTAAAATTGGCGCGCCTATGTTCAAATTACTGGGAAACTTAAAAATTGATGACGAGGATATGCAGACGATTACACCGCTACTCAAAAATGTTAAATCTTTACGTATGTTAATCGTAGAAGATGGCGAAGATAAGGACTTGACAGGTATTATTCGCGGAGCTGTTTCAAACTTAAAATATGAGGAACTTATGTCGCTCAATAATGAAGGTCAAGACATCCGGTTCATGGTTGAAAATATGTCTGCGAATGCGGATATCCTAAACAATTTGTTGCTCACAATAAATGGAGATGGGCAAAATTTATTTATGATTCTTGATGGGGCAATACCTTTGAAAGACGTGACTAACTTGGTCAATGAGGGAAGCAATAAAGTGAGTAAGGACAAACAGAATAACAATAAAAAGTAGATATTATGAAAAGATTACTAACATTGTTATGCCTAATTGGAGTACTATTTTCATTGCAGTCCTGCATCATTAAAAAAGGCTCCAACATGGATTTCGTCAGGGGATCCAATGTTTCGAATAATGCAGAGATCGTTGCCATTAATTTGCCGATGTGGTTGACAAAACCATTTATCAAAAAGGCATTGCAGGATGAGAACGACGAGGATGCACAGGTCATGGCGGGCATCGTCAAAAAGTTGAAAAAATTCAGGATGATGACATTATCAAACAATGGTCGCGAAAAGAATATGTTGATATTGGAAGATTACCATAAGTTTTTAAAGAAAAATAAATTTGAGGAGCTACTGGTGATTAACAGTGAAGGGGAGGAGATCTCAATTAATGCGCGCATTGATAAAGATAATGTGATCAGCCGGGTTTCGCTATTGGTCCATGACGAAGGAGATGAAAGTGTATTTATGGATATAAAAGGTAAGTTTTCGCTGGATGAGCTTGTTCAGGGATTGAATAAGATAAAATCGAAGGATAAAAAGCGCACTACTAAATTGGCTGATACCCATACTGTAGTTCAACAGGAGCTTTAGTTCAGACAGAGATTCTTGATTAAACAGCATATAAATGCCCCAAAAACTATTTTAGTTTTTGGGGCATTGTTGTATTATACTTTCCTTTTATGGATGAAAGACGATGTCCAAAGCATCGAAAATATGCTTCTTGGCGGTACTTAAATCCGCGTCGGTATGCGCCGCAGAAACAAAACCAACTTCATAGCCCGAAGGACCGAAATAAACCCCTCTATTTAAGAGTTCGCGGTGCATGATTTTATAGGATTCCATGGAAGCGGGATCAATTTCACTTGCTTTCTTAATATCTTCTTGCTCAGTAAATGCAAACCAGAAAATAGAGGCAACGTGGAATAATTGTACTTTATAGCCTTTTTCAGCGATATAATCGCGCAGATCCTGTACGAATGCTGCAGTTTTCGCATTTAAGTTTGTATAGAAATCATCTTGCGCTAAAATAGTTAAGGCTGCAATACCTGCTGCCATGGCCACAGGATTCCCTGATAAGGTACCAGCCTGATAAACGGCACCATCAGGTGATATACAGGCCATAAGCTCTTTGGATGCTCCATAGGCTCCTACTGGCATACCACCGCCTATAATCTTACCATAGGTGATAATATCCGGCTGTATTTCGTAGTAAGCAGACGCTCCTTCAAAACCGATACGGAATCCGGTAATGACCTCATCCATGATTAGCATACTGCCATTTTCTTTTGTGATATCACGTAGGAAATGCATGTATTCTTTGGATTGCATCAATAGACCATTGTTGGCTGGAATACCTTCAATGATCACTGCAGCGATCTGATCTTTAAATTCTGTAAAAGCCGCTCTCAGCGCCTCTTTGTCATTTAACTCGATGACGATTGTTTCATCTGCAAAAGCTTTGGGAACGCCAGCCGAAGAAGTTTCTCCGAAAGTAACCAGTCCAGAACCAGCCTTCACTAAAAGCGAATCCGAATGACCATGGTAACATCCGTCAAATTTGATGATCTTATCGCGTTTGGTATATCCTCTTGCCAAGCGGATTGCGGACATCACAGCCTCGGTTCCTGAACTGACGAAGCGGATTTTCTCAATATATTTATTTTTTTCAATAATCAATTCGGCGAGTTGATTTTCCAGCGCAGTGGGGGCACCAAAACTCAATCCTTTACTTAATTGTGCGGCAACGGCCTCGCGAACTTGATCGTTATTGTGTCCCAAAATCAAAGGACCCCACGAACAGCAGAAATCGATGAACTCATTGCCATCGGCATCCCAAAGATGTGCTTTGTCGCCTCGTTCTATAAATAATGGGGTGCCAAATACGGATTTAAAAGCCCGAACCGGAGAGTTCACACCGCCTGGGAAATATTGTTTTGCTTTTTCAAATAATTCAGCAGATTTTGCTCTTGAAATATCAGGTGCTTGCATAGTCATTATATTTGAATGCGAAGTTATCTTTTTTTGCGAAGATAAGTCTCATGGAAACGTAAGGAATCAAGAATTGCCTAAATAAAGCCCTTTTCCAAGACTTCTTTCGAGTGGTACGATAAAATCGCTGTTGCGCCTGCACGTCTGAAGCTTAATAAAGTTTCCAGGATCACACGTTCATCCAGCCAACCATTTTGAATGGCAGCTTTTAACATAGCATATTCACCACTGACATTATACACCGCAATTGGGAGATCAAAATTATCAGCCAGAAGTTTCACTATATCTAAATAGGGTAGCCCCGGTTTGACCATTAGAAAATCCGCACCTTCTTGGGCATCTAGTTGTGCCTCGATAAGCGCTTCTTTTGCATTAGCAGGATTCATTTGGTAGGTTTTCTTGTCACCATGTTTTGGAGCTGAGCCCAAAGCATCCCGGAAGGGTCCATAATAGGCCGACGCATATTTAGCAGTATAGGACATTAGAGATACGTTTGTGAAGCCATTATGGTCCAATAGTTCACGAATATATCCGATGCGTCCATCCATCATATCCGATGGTGCAATAATATCAGCACCAGACTGCGCATGTGCGAGTGCCATCTTGCCCAATACTTCCAGCGTTTCATCATTTAGGATCTCGCCATTCTCAACAATTCCATCATGACCATCGCTACTGTAAGGGTCCATCGCCACGTCGGTGACAATACAGGCTTCCGGAAAATTTTTCTTTACTGCTTCAATGGCCCGTAAATACAAGCTTCCGTCGCGGTAACTCTCTGTTGCGTATTTGTCCTTCAATGATTCTTCGATATTGGGAAAAAGGTCAAATGAACGTAAGCCTAATTTGAGGCAGCTCTCCACTTCTTTCAATAAATTATCTATTGAATAACGGTAGATACCCGGCATGGATTTAACCTCGGTTTTTTGATTTTGGCCATCTACAATAAAAAGTGGAAAAATCAAATTCGACGCGTCTAAACGTGTCTCTTGGATCATGTCGCGAATCACGGCAGATTTACGATTTCTTCTCGGACGTTGTAACATTATATTTAATTTATTTATGATCCAGTAATCCAGTGTTGCTCAGTGACCAAGACTAAAAATTTTTTTGCCAACTTCTCAATACTGGATACTAACTACTCAATACGATTAATATTCCAAGCCAAATACAGCCTCTGAAAGGCCGATCTCATCTGGAGAATAGGGAAGTGTATAAGGAACATTCATCTCATCAAACTTCGCCCCGGTTGAACGACCGATACAGACGACCTTTTGTCCCGGTTCTAAAAGATTGTCCGCAAAATAGGCCTCAACATTGCTAGGACTGGTAAATACGAGGACTTCAGCATTGGACGGATCCACATCCTCCTCCAATACAGTCTCATAGACTGGGATATTAATGATTTTAGTCTCTGGACTTAATGCTTTTTGAATCGTCTCAAGCGATTCTTTTGCACGCGGGATAAGTACCGTTCCACCATTTGCCAATTCGGCAAATTTCTTAGCGATTTCATCCATGTTAATCCCTTCACTGTCACCGGAAAAATCCGCTACGCGATCATACTTGCGTAGTATTTCCTCTGATCCACGACCGATCACGCCTATTTTGGTCTTTTTACTTAACCGAGGCTCCAGATTGAAAAAATGCTCAATCCCGTTTTTGCTTGAAAATATAATCCAATCAACATGCTTTAGGATAAAAGGATCCAGTTTGTTGATGATCGGAAATATTTTGATCAATGATCGGCCTTCGATGGAAATATTGTGTTTAGCCATTGCCCGTGCGAAATAGGAATTTTCATCTACCTCTCTGGAAATAAAGACAGATCGAGGTAACTTACGGTCTTTGGCGTACTTGCTGAAAATACGCTCCGCCAGTCGGTCCGGATCAGCATCTTTCAAGTATACACGATCCGGAAAATCTTCACTTGTATCGGCAATGGAAGCCCAAGCTTCATATTCATCACCGCTTTTGCGGCAATAACATCCGAGTGGTGCATGACATCCTGCATCAAATTTGTTCAGTACCAAACGTTCCACAGCAATGGTTTTGGCAACTTCATCGTTATTAAGCGGTTGTAATGCTTCAAAAAGTTCTTTGTCGACTTCACGGATCTGAATGGCTAATACACCTTGTGCCGGAGCAGGGATAATTTCGACCGGTGGAATTTCTTCGACATGAAAATCAGAGATATCCATTTCAATACGGCTGATACCCGCCTTTGCAAGCACGATCGCATCGTATTGTTCATCCCGCAGTTTTTGCATTCTTGTTTGTAGATTGCCCCTTAGATCGTCGAATTCCAGGTCGGGACGCAATGCCGATATCTGCGCCTTTCTACGGTTAGAAGATGTTCCAACAGTAGCATTATGTTTTAACGATAGGCGTTTCTTGATATCAACGCAATCCTTGTGAATAATCAATAATTCGGAGGGGTCTTCCCGTTCAGAAACCGCCGCAATAATTAATCCTGGCGGGTTGATCGTAGGTAAATCTTTGTGTGAATGTACGGCTAAATCGATGGTTCCATTTAAAAGCTCTTCCTCAAGTTCTTTCGTGAAAAATCCTTTTCCTTCCAATTTATCCAGACGGAGATGTTGAATGATATCGCCTTGAGTTTTGATGACTTTTAACTCTGCTTCAATACCGATTTCATGTAATCGGTCTTTCACAAAATTTGCCTGCCACATGGCAAGAACACTTCCCCGGGTGCCAATAATTAGTTTTCTATTCACGTTATTTTACTTTACCTATTAAAATGTGTTTAATACCATTTATCGAAGCAAAAATAAATAAATAGGTGGAATATGTTGACACGTTACTGTCATTATCTAGTAGGAAATGATTGATAAACCGAAAATTAAGAAAAGCGAAGGAAAATTTTGACAAAAAGGAAACTGCGTACGAACATTATTACGGCCTGCACGTCAAAAAGTGGGAATATATTTTGTTAGGAAACTATTGCTGCGATACGATTGCAATTAGTTTTTCTCGGTCTCCGGTGTTTTAACCAGGATCTCTTTTGCCATAACCATGGGAACTTTGATGTATTTCTTTTCCATATAGTTGATGACTTTTTCCAATACTTCTCTTGCTTCAGGAGTTAATGCCTGTACTTCCTGAGCAAAGACCTCGTTTAAAGCAAATGATTTGATTTCTTTGATCTTTTCAGGAACTTCACGCATGGCAACTTCCACACGTCTTTGCTTGATCAGTGGTAAAAACTCCTGGATATTGTCCTGGATGATTTTTTCAGCACTGTCCAGTTCATTATAGCGCTCCTGGATATTCTTTTCCGCGATAGCCTGCAAGCTACTGACTTCGATGTAATGGATGGGGTTATTTTTAATTACCTCGGCATCAATATCATTTGGGACAGCCAAATCAATGATAATTTTCTTATCTGTTTCGCCGTTTAATAGCGATTGGTACAGGGAATTGTCAATGATCGACGTAGGTGCGCCAGTACAGGTAATTAGAATATCGAATCCGCCTTTGTATGCGCCGATTTCAGCAAGAGGATAAGCCTCTGCGTGAAGTTCTTCTGCCAAAACTTTTGCGTTTTCAAGAGTGCGGTTAAAAACAACAAACTTCGCTTTTTGATTTTTCTGGAAATATTTTGCTAGGTTTTGATTCGTTTCCCCTGATCCGATAATAAGTATTCTAGGGTTTTCAACCAACTTTAATTCACGTAGTTTGCGGTAAGCAAGGGAAACAACAGAAATCGGATTTCTGGAAATTTTAGTGTAGGTATAGACTTCTTTTGCTGTCTTTACAAGACGATCCATCATTAAACGAAGGAAATCACCGGTAAATCCAGCCTCCCTACAGCGATCATAAGCTCTGCGCACCTGCGCCAGGATTTCTTTTTCACCGACAACAAGGCTTTCGAGTGAACAGGACATACGAAGTAAATGGTGCAAAGCATCCATTCCTTCATATTTGTTGACCTGACCCAAATAACATTGAAGGCGCTCTTGCGGAACACAGAAATTCAATTTTCCCATAAACTCCGCAATAAATTCGTTGGTCAATTCGTGAGCTCCATAAAATACAAACTCTACTCGGTTACAAGTACCAATGTAAAAGATCTCCGGAATATCCAGGCTGTGTTTCAAGTTAATGAGGCGACTTTCTAAATCCTCATTGCAGATCACTAGATTACCTAGATCTTTTAGTTCGACATGTTTATGAGTAAACGCTAATACTTTAAGATTTTTCAAAGCTCTAATCCCTCGCTTATATTTAACGGTACAAATGTAGCTTAAATGCTTTGTGCTTGTGTCAAAAATCTGTCAAACGGATTAATTTAGAAAGATTTTAAATAGTTGGATTTTGTGTGTAAGATGTTGCTTTTTAGCGTTTTACCGTTTGTTTTTTGACTGGATGATTTTCATCACGTGTCAGCGTGATGAGAATTTCAGTTTCTCCAAGGTATTAAACTATTCATTATTGCCTGTATTTGTTTGCGCTGAGTCAACCGTTATATCTTCCAGTTCCTCTACATAAGGGCCTTCTTCGGAAGTGGTTGCCTCCTGGATTTCATCATCACTATACTGGTAATAAGTATCAAAAGTTTTTGTTCCCTTATTGTAAATCAAAGCGTATTTGGAACTTTTGTTTTTGACAATAATGCCATCAGCTGGAGCTGGTACTAATTTCATCTCATCCATAAAAATCTTCTGCCCTTTTTTAAAGCTATTGATCAGAGGAAGCTCACTGGAATATTCTTTCCAGAATAAGATATCCCCTTTTGCTGATATAATCCAGATTGCACTGCTTTGGTAATCGTTCTTTTCCACAAGAAAAGCCATTTCTTTGTTCCAATTGTCCGCGTCAGGGCGATCTGTGAAATTACCATAGCAGAAAACCGACTTTGCACGATCCTTTATGCGGGTAAATTTATAGATCGGTTTATCACCGGACGGCTCCAGGTAGCTATTTCCCATAAAAATTTTTGTAATGCCTCTGCGATAACGCAATGGAATGTTGTCATATTCAGGAATTGTAAAGATGGCATTGTTCCAATGGGCGTAGTCTCCAATACTACTCCAGCCATCAGCCTCTTCGAGATCTTTAGGATCCGCATTCTCAAATCCGTCTACAGCTGTTGCGCTGCTGTCTAAAGGAATAGCATCAAGATCTTGTCGCTGTACATAATTATAATATCCACCACCTGCAAGCATAACCAATAACAAGACAATCCCAATAATGATGTATGTTTTTTTCTTTGATTTCGGCTGAGGTACCTGCTCCGATGCAGTTTCTTCAAATACTCTTTTCATGTCCAATATCTGGCTTAAATTTAAAATAAACTTTCAAGTAAGAATTCCTTTCAGAGAGGTGCTATTATGCACTTAATTTTTTCACAGGCTACTGTGAGCTTCTGAGGTATCGTCTTTTGACCGGAATTCTGTACGAGAATTTCGTTTTAAAAATAGATTAATTTTTCAAAAAATAGAAGACAAGTTATATAAGTGGCAATATTCAACTTATATTCGTGTCAGTTTTAAAGTTATTTGAACCATGCTTATCATAAGGAAGTATTTTGCCATTGTTGGACTTGTCATTTGTTTTCTGTCCAGTATGACTCCATTCTTAAAAGTTCCTATCAAAGGTAATTGGAACCTTTATCAGGTGGATGCCTATCTATTTTTTATTACCATGTTGATTTTGGGCGTAACAGCATTGCTATTTTTTGTTCGTGCAGTGCGTGCCTATCAGTGGATGAGCCGATTGGCAGCAAGTTGGTATCTTATCAGTATTGTCGCTGTATGGTTTAAAATCAACAACTATTTTGGCTGGGGCTTTGCCGACAAGCTGCTTTCAAAATCGCTGCACATGCGCTGGGGATGGATAGTTTACTTTGTAGGGATCCTACTATTACTTTTGAGCACAAAGAAGATTGTTTCAACAGAGGAGTAAGCATTTAAAAAATAAGCTAGATTAAATATCTAGCTTATTTTTTATTGGGACGATGTGGTATAAAATGAGCTTTTAATTTATCTAAGCCCAGATCTTCCTCAATTTTGTCTAACTCATAGGACCAGATTTTCTCATCTAAAATTTCATGCAGCACTTTTGGATTGGTCAGGTCCACTGGACGTACGCGCTGTTCTTTATTGATCGGATTTGTCAGTTCCTGTAAACTGCTGCTGTGTCTGATGATCTGAAAACGGAAAGTCGGCCATTTGCCTACATTTGCGAAGTTTCCTGTATAAAATTGAATCGAATCATGTGGCGGTATTTTATTGCTAAAAAGACCTTTCACTTTATTTGCAGTCGCTTCGGAAACTGATACCAGGAGTTCGTAACTTGTTTCATTGATGATATGTAACTTGGCCAATCCATCTTTGTGATCTCCAGAAATGGCCAATAAAATCCCTTTTTCTATAAAACGATGGGGAGTCAATGGAGCTGCATGCTGGTCAAGCTCGTCGTCCGCCCGTCTCATATTTCCAAAAACGAGTGTGATCTTGTCCATTGGAACAGGTATTTCAAATCCTGTCTCATCGGTTACTCCGACAATATCGTTGGCTTGCATGGAAGTGATGTGCCCTTCTATGGGTTCATCTACAAACCTGACTAGGTCGCCTATTCTAAATTTCATGATTAATTTACTTTTGTATCTATAATATGTAATAGTTTTTCAAGATCTGTGTGATCATTGTATAGGTGGAATCCTACTCGGATACCGGATCCGCGAGGGAAACATTTTATACCCTCGTCCATCAGAAGCTGAAAATTTTTGGGGTCGATCTGTATATTGAAGATGTTACTCTGTGGACGTCTATTGGTGATGCGATCAAGGAGCAATCCTCTGTTGGCCAGTTCAGCCCGGGCCTGCGCCACCAGATCCTGTGTATACGAGACAGTAGCGGCATAGCCCCATTGCTCAAGTTGTATTAAAGACTGTTGTAAGGTCCCCTGGGCCAAAGTGTCCAAATGTCCCGGTTCAAAACATAACTGTACCACAGACTTATTCATCCATTGGTTGTTGAGGTAACTGTAGTTTTTCTGAATATCAGCATAGAGGAGTTCTTTCAGTCGATCATTAAGCAGGATAAAGCCATTTCCAAATCCGGCCATTAACCATTTATATCCACTACTAATAACAGCATCAAATCCTGAAGCATTAAAATCAAATAAATCGGTTCCTAAAAATTGTGTTCCATCGCCAATGATTAACAAGTCGGGATGCTGGTGTTTTAACTCCTGTATAAAGGATAGGTCGATTTTTAAGCCAGAGATATATTGAACAATGGAAAGAATCAGTACGTTGGGTTTAAAGGTCGCTATGGCATCCAATATATTTGCTTCAAGCTGTTCATCCATATTGACGAATCTATGCTCAAAGCCAGTTATTATCGTCGGGAAATTTACAGACGGGTAATCATTGTCCAGAAGTAGAACCTTATAATGCTTAGGTAAGCCTGCTAACAGCGCGTTGAAGGCAAAAGAAAAGCAGCTTGATAGAAACACATTGCCCTTTGGGCAATGGAAGAATCGTTCAAGTGTATTTCTGCAGGAATCCAAAGCAGCACCCTGTTGTTCACGGAGTATCGTATCGGTAGTATGGAATTCTTGATCGCGCTGTGCCCGCCATTGCTTTGTTTCACGTGAAAGTAGACCTGAGCCAGGTGTGGTTAAATAGGTGATTTCTCCGTCAATATCAAAATATTTACTATAGGGACTGTTCATATCTTGGGTCTTTTGTTAGTATTGCTAAATAATCAGGTAAGGAAATGTATTCGCCGCCCATACTTTCCAAATGAGGCGTATGAAATTGACAGTCTATCAGCTGGAGGTCTATTTCCTGTGCGAGATAGATGAGTGCAGCTTTGGACGCATTGGGTACGCTGGAAAACATGCTTTCTCCGCAAAATACACCATTGATCAGTACGCCATAGAGCCCACCAACAAGTAATCCTTCTTGCCATACCTCCACAGAATGTACATAGCCCATTTCATACAGCTTCGTATAAGCCTTAATCATGTCTGCTGTAATCCATGTTCCCTCTTGATCCTTTCTATGGATCGAAGAACAGGAGCTGATAACATCATTAAAGTTTTGGTCTATGGTAATAGAAAATGTATTTTTTCGCATAGAGGAGGCCATACTTTTACTGATCTTTATCTTGGATGGATAAATGACAAACCGGGGATCAGGTGCGTACCATAATATTGGGGTATCGTCACTAAACCAGGGAAAAATACCATTGCTATAAGCCAATAGCAGGCGATCAGCCGAAAGATCTCCGCCGATGGCCAATAAGCCATCTTTTTCGGCGTAGCTAGGATGTGGAAATTCCAGTTTTTTGCTATCCAGTTCAAATACCATTGATTCTTAGATAAGCCAATTTAAAGTACATTATTCTTCTGGTTGACGGGGCTCTTTACTGATTTCTTCAAACAATTTGTCCATGTGCTCCACGTACTCGTTGGTATCGTCTAAGAAAAATTCCAGCTGTGGGACAATTTTTACCTGGTTTTTAATTTTTGAGCCCAACTTATATCGTATCTCGGATGTTTTGGTACGGATAGATTTGATATCATCCTGTGCGGTCTTTGTATTTAAAAAACTCAAATAAACCCGTGCAATCGCCAAGTCCGGAGTAACTCGAACACGTGTAACTGTAATGAATGCCCCTGGAGCCCATGCGTTACCTTCCCGTTGAAATAATGCTGCTAAATCCTGTTGAATGACTCCAGCAAAACGTTGCTGTCTCTTGCTTTCTGTTCCCATCGTATACGTTTTATGTTGAATATTCTCAATATGATAAACAAAGATAAGTATTTTAGGCAAGAATATTATGCTCGCAGATTGACTAAGGCCGAACTGTAGCGGAGGAAAAGGCATGAAAAAAGGCACATCTTGGTTTGACGTGCCTTTAAATTTCGATTCACAATTGGTTAGGTAATTTCTTGCAAGTTTTAAGACGTTGGGGTCTATCATATTTGGTTCTAAAATTCGGTGTATTTAAAGTGGTAAGTATTTACTAACCTTACCAACTTCTAATTTTTCATCTCCCTTACACTACAAACATAGGAATACTTAAAAAACTGACAAAATAAGTTTTAAAAATAAAGTGAGTGGTTACTTATAAAATGTGTTTATTGCGATTTAACAAACTTTTAACATTTGATTTTTTTTGTAACACTGTTTTTCGGGCCTTAAAAATTCTGCTTTTAGCCCTCCCATGAATAATGTTGCACCTAAAACAGCTTGGCATTGATATAACCATTTGCAATTGGTATTTTTGTCCTGTTAATATTGTAAGTATATATCCGTAATCAAATCGGTCGTTTTAGAACGGAAGATAGATATGGCTTAGGATTATTTGACGCGCTAAACAGCAAATCCGGTATCGCGTAGGGCAGAGTAATGGAGATAAGAGCTTTTATCGCTGAGGTAAATAACGAAGCATTCAACGGGGATATAATAGATGAACAAATAAATATCTGATGAAATTATTCTGGACCATGATCAGCTATTAAACCGAAATGCACAATCGGTTCATTTTAATTTCGTTATCAAAAAACAAAAAATATATTAATGAAAATCTGGCAAAAAAATATAGATGTCGATTCATTTGTGGAATCATTTACTGTAGGTAATGACCGTGTAATGGATCTGCAACTTGCAGCAGCGGATGTATTGGGCTCTTTGGCGCATACACGAATGTTGAATAGTATCAATCTCATGACTGATGAAGATCTTGTTGTGGTACAAAAGGAATTGAAAAATATCTATAAGGAAATTTTAGCAGGAGATTTTCAGATTGAAGATTCGGTAGAAGATGTGCATTCTCAGGTTGAGATGTTATTGACACAACGTATTGGCGAAGCTGGGAAAAAAATCCATTCGGGAAGATCCCGCAACGATCAGGTGCTCGTAGATCTGAAATTATATTTCCGTTCCGAAATCCAAAATATTATTCATAATACGGAAGCTTTTTTCACTGAGTTGATTCAACTCAGTGAACGTTATAAGCATATTTTAATTCCGGGATATACACACCTTCAGATTGCTATGCCTTCCTCTTTTGGTTTATGGTTTGGCGCCTACGCAGAAAGCTTGGTAGATGACCTTGAAATGATGAAAGCTGCGTGGAAAGTCTGCAATAAAAATCCATTGGGATCTGCTGCGGGCTATGGTTCATCTTTTCCATTAAACCGAACGATGACAACGCAATTATTGGGTTTTGAAGATTTGAATTATAATGTGGTTTATGCCCAGATGGGAAGAGGAAAGACCGAGCGTATTCTGGCGCAGGGGATGAGTGCTATTGCGGCAACCCTGGCTAAATTCGCGATGGATGTCTGTTTATATATCAATCAAAATTTTGGTTTTATTTCATTTCCGGCACATCTGACAACCGGATCGAGCATTATGCCGCATAAGAAAAACCCGGATGTTTTTGAATTGATTCGTTCCCGTTGCAATAAGATTCAGGCTTTGCCAAATGAGATTGCCCTGATGACAACAAATCTTCCTTCAGGTTACCATAGAGATCTCCAATTATTAAAGGAAAATTTATTCCCAGCTTTTAAATCGCTTAATGAATGTCTTGAAATCGCCACCTTTATGTTGGAAAATATTTCCGTAAAGGACAATATTCTTGATGACCCTAAATACGATTATCTATTCTCGGTAGAAGTCGTAAACAATGAGGTACTCAAAGGCGTGCCTTTCCGTGAAGCCTATCGGACGATCGGCATCGATATTGATGAAGGACGTTTCAAACCATCGAAAGAGGTAAATCACACGCATGAAGGTAGCATCGGAAACCTCTGTAATGATCAGATTCAACGTATGTTTCAGCAAGTAAAGGCGACTTTCGGGTTCGAGAAAGTAGAAAAAGCGCTGGAAGAACTGTTAAAATAAGATTGGAATGTGACGTTGATGCCGCGGATGAAACTGAGAGTTGGGTGTCGAATGGAATAACAAAAAAGAGCTGTGGTTACTTTCCCACAGCTCTTTTTTGTTATTTTTTTATTGAAAACTTAAAGTGTGTCTCCGAATCAAATTGAGTTCCAGCTTTTAACAATGTTGATGGAAATTCAGCTTGATTGGGGCTATCTGGGAAATGCTGTGTTTCCAGGCAAAATCCGGCATAAGGTAAATATTTATTGCCTCTTTTACCGATGTCATTTCCTGTCATCCAATTCGCCGTGTAAAGTTGAACACCAGGCTCGGTAGTGTATACATCTAACTGAATCCCCGTGTTTTTGGAATAGGCTGTTGCACAGGGTTGAGAAATCGGTTTATTGTTGACATAACAATGATCATACCCTTTAGCCAAGATGAGCTGCTCATCATTTTCTGTAATATCTTGCACAATCTTTTTGGGAAGTCTAAAGTCAAAGGGAGTACCTTCTACGGGTACGATGGCAGTGGGTATTTGATGTTCATCTACAAATAGCACCTCGTCTGAATTTATCTGAAGTACCTGCTGTAATATATCCCCACTTCCTTCTCCATCAAGATTGAAATAGGTGTGGTTCGTTAAATTTATAGGGGTGTCCGCATCGGACTGCGCATGATATTTGATGATGATCTCGTTGTTTCTGGTTAGGGTATAAGAGACCATCACTTTTAAGTTCCCGGGGAAGCCTTCTTCACCATCTTTCGAAACATAATAAAATTCTACATGGGATTGATAGGTAACTCTGCGGTCCCAAACTTTATCATGAAAGCCTGATATACCTCCGTGCAGACAATTGATCCCATTATTTTGGGGAAGTGTATACTGTTTCCCATTTAGCTCAAATTTGCCATTTGCAATACGGTTTGCAAAGCGGCCAGCAGTACAGCCATGGTATTTTTCGTCCGCTTCCAGATAGCCCTGAATTGAATCAAACCCGAGTGCAACGTCCACCAAATTGCCTTTGTTATCGGGGACTAAGATACTGACTATACGAGCACCATAATCCGTTAAGAGCACCTGCATACCACCCTCATTTTTTAATAAAAGTAAATGGGTGTTTTTTCCTTCTATTACGCTGTCAAAATACTTTGGAATAAGTGATTGATATTTAGTCATGATTGTTCCTATTGGTATTGAAAGTTAAAGATACAGAATATAACCTGTATATAAATGCCCCTGGTAACACCTCCCTGTAAAATTTGTCATTTTGAGATTTGGTTCAAACCAATTATTGGAGAAATGGTATATTTGCGCTATGTCTGAAAAAATGAACTGGAAAGATTTGCTTTCTGCAAAACGTTGGGGTTATGAAGATAGAACAGCTGACAGCTATCTTGTGGCCCGGTCGGAATTTCAACGGGATTATGATCGGTTGATCTTTTCTTCCCCATTTCGAAGATTACAGAATAAAACCCAGGTTTTTCCGCTTCCGGGAGCTGTGTTTGTCCACAATAGACTGACACATAGCTTAGAGGTCGCCAGTGTAGGTCGTTCACTTGGGCGCATGTTTTACGCCCAGTTAAAGGAGGAAAACCCGAATATAGATGCTGAATACCCATTCCTACAGGAGGTCGGAAATATTATTTCAGCAGCCTGTCTGTCCCATGATCTGGGTAATCCCGCATTTGGACATTCGGGTGAGTCGGCAATATCTACTTACTTCACAGACGGAGATGGGCGGAAATATCAGGAACAGGTAACAGCCGAAGAATGGGCAGATCTGACCCATTTTGAAGGTAATGCCAATGCTTTACGGATTTTAACCCACGCTTTTCAGGGAAAGGATCCAAAAGGATTTGCATTGACGTATACCTCATTGGCATCTATCGTGAAATACCCCTGTTTAGCGATTGATGGGCATGTCAAAAAAAGCCATCATCGCAAAAAATATGGCTTTTTTACTGAAGAGCAAAAGGCGTTCGAGAAAATTGCGAACGAATTAGGGCTATTGAGAGATCCTTCCAATCCCAAAGGCTATCTGAGGCACCCATTGGTGTACCTCGTCGAAGCCGCTGACGATATCTGTTACAATATTATTGATTTGGAGGATGCCCATCATTTAAAAATATTATCCTACCAGGAGGTAGAGGAACTTCTGTTACCGTTATGCGGATCTGAGGATCTTCGTGAACGATTGGATGGTTTGCTTGATACCCCGAGCCGTGTAGCGCTCTTACGTGCTAAGGCAATTAACACCCTGATCAAAGGTTGCGTCGATGTATTTGTTCGTGAGCAAGAACAGTTTTTATCGGGAACCTTTTCGTCCGCATTGATGGATGCCTTGGATGAGAATATCGTAAAGCAAATGAACAAGATTTCGAAAATTTCCATAGCGAAGATCTATAATGCCCCCACAGTTGTACAGATCGAGATCGCTGGTTATCGTGTCATGGATGCGCTCTTAAAAGAATTTGTACCTGCATACCTCAAAAAAAATAAAAATAATTACGATAAAAAATTAGTTGCGCTGATTCCGGAGCAGTTTTATACCGATAAACAGGATTCCTATTCCAAAATCCGTTGTGTACTGGATTTTGTTTCCGGTATGACCGATGTATATGCCATCGAACTTTATCGTAAAATTAAGGGAATAACAATTCCTAGTATTGAATAAGTTGCTGAACAATGTATTTTATTCGCTAGCGATCTTGCCTAGTTAGGTTAATTTCTAAATTATCTGGTCAAAGTAAAAATGCAAGTAGGTCAAGGGATCTTTAATAAGTACCGTCTCAAATTTCAATACACAAATCGCAATACGTTAAAATGAAAGTTGTAATCGCTGAAAAGCCCTCTGTGGCTCGTGATCTGGCCCGTGTGATGGGAGCGAAGGAAGTCAAAGACGGCTATATCGCCGGAAACGGCTACGCCTTTACCTATGCTTTTGGTCATTTGGTTCAATTATGCACACCTCAGGCTTACGGTTATAATAGTTGGACCATTTCCAATCTTCCTATCATACCTGCAAATTTTAAACTGGAATCGAAGAAAGTAAAGCGGGATGGAAAGCAGATGGATGACGCTGGTGCCGTCAAACAGCTCAATACAATAAAATCACTGTTAGAGCAGGCTGAAGAAATCATTGTAGCAACGGATGCGGGACGTGAGGGGGAATTAATCTTTCGTAATATCTATTATTTCTTGGGCTCAAAGGTGCCGTTTAAACGGCTTTGGATTTCAAGTCAGACGGATAAGGCCATCAAAGAAGGTTTCGCGAATCTGAAAGAGGGAACGGAATACGATAGTTTATATATGTCTGCCCGTTCAAGGTCAGAATCGGATTGGTTGATCGGGATCAATGCTACACAGGCAATCACCCTGGCAGCAGGTAACAAAGGACTTCTTTCTTTGGGCCGAGTTCAGACACCGACCCTGGCAATGATCTGTTCTCGATATCTCGAAAATAAAGATTTTAAACCTCAGGCATTTTATAAAATCCAGGCAGGCTTTGAAAAAGATAATATCAGCTTTAAAGCCACTTCAAACAAAATAGATAAAAAAGATGTTGCTGAACATACAATCGCCAGGTTGACAGTTGGGACAAATGCACGTGTTGCAAAGGTTGAGGCGAAAGAGACAAAGGAGCAACCCCCTTTATTGTTTGACTTAACTTCCCTGCAGCAGGATGCCAACAAAAAATATGGTTACTCAGCCGACCAGACGCTGAGTATTGCGCAGACACTTTACGAGAAAAAGGTCATTACCTATCCCCGTACGGGATCCCGTTATATCGGTGAGGATGTTTTTGAACATATTGAAGAGCTTTTTCAGCACCTCTCGGATCATGCGGAGGAATCTATTGCTTCCATTGCGAAGAATTTAATTGGAGCAAAGTTAAATAAGCGGTCCGTTGATGATAAAAAGGTAACGGATCACCATGCATTATTGGTGACTGATGAGAAACCGGGGCACATGTTGAAAGAACAGCAGAATATTTACAACATGATTGCTAAGCGTATGGTCGAGAGTTTCTCGGAAGTCTGTATCAAAGATATCACTACGGTCTCAATAGATGCAGAGGGAGTCGAACTGATCGCGAAGGGGACGGTCATCAAACAGTACGGCTGGCGTCTTTCTGCAGAGCAGATCGAAGCACCAGATGAAGATAAGAACAACGATGACCAAGACAATGAGAATGCGCAGTTACCTAAATTACTGGCCGAGGAATTACTGCAAATATTGACGTTGGAACTTGCTGAGCGTTTTACCAAGGCACGTCCGATTCATACCGAAGCTTCCCTCCTAAAGGCAATGGAAACATCCGGTAAAGAAATTGAAGACGATGAAATGCGTCAGGCGATGAAAGACTGCGGTTTGGGAACACCAGCTACCCGCGCGGCCACGATAGAAACACTTTTTCAGCGCGATTATATCAAGCGGGATAAGAAAAAACTAATTCCAACGGAAAAAGGACTAGCCGTATATAACCTCGTCAAAGATCGTTCGATAGCAAAGGTTACACTGACAGGAAAATGGGAACAGAAGTTAGAGGAAATGCGGGCCAATAAAGTTTCTTATGATGTTTTTATGAAACATATTAAGGACTACACCGCGAAAATTACCAAAGAATTATTGACATTGCGAATATCATTGGCGCAAGAGGAAGTTAAACCCCAGCAAAAGGGGAAAATCAAATGTCCTAAATGTGAGAAAGGCTTAATCCTACTCTATGATCGGGTGGCACAATGTGATCACTATGCCCGGGGCTGTGATTTTAAGATCTGGCGAACATTGAACGGTATTTTTCTGGAAGAAAAAGAAATGAAGAATCTTTTAGAAAAAGGGAAGACCTCGGAGTTTAAGGGTGTTAAAAATAATGAAGGCGTTATTGTAAATGCCCCCCTTGTATTTGAAAACTTTAAAGTTACCGTGGGATAGACTTATCTATCCCACGGTATAGTTCGCATCGTAGCTGTTTATTTCAGGATTAGAATATCGTCTAATGCCTTCTCAATTGTTGGAAATTGAAATGTAAAACCAAGTTCCGTTAACCTTTCCGGTATTACCCAACGACTTTTCAATAAAAGCTCAGTTTCCGTCCCTATTAATAAAGCACCTATTTCCAACAACCATTTCGGTGCCGGGAGACCAATTTTTCGATGCATGACGCTTCGAAAAGTCTCCATAAAGGTTTTATTCGTAATTGGGTTAGGGGCAGCGCAATTGATGGTGCCATCTATTTCATGATGTTTTTGTATAAACAAAATAATCTGGAATAGATCTTCAATATGTATCCAGCTAAAATATTGATCACCTCTACCTTGTATTCCACCTAAACCGAAGCGAACAAGATTTTTAAAAGGTTGTATAACACCACCATCAGCGCCTAGGACGATAGCCATCCGAAGAGCAACCTGCCTGGTATGGGGTAAATGAAAATCGAAAAATGTCTTCTCCCATTTCTTTGCAACCTCGACAGAAAAACCCCTTCCGATCTCACCGCTGCTTTCGGTCATTGGTTGATCCTCGGCATGACGGTAGATGGTTGCGGTGCTTGCATTTAACCAAAGAATAGGAGGATGGCTGCAATTTTCAATTGCCTTACCTAAAATACTTGTGGTCTCTGTTCTTGAAGAAAATATCAGCGCTTTGTTGCGGGCATTGTAGCGACAATTGACTGACTTGCCCGCGAGGTTGATCAACATTTCAGCATGTTCAAGCGCGGCCAAAATACCATCCGTATCAGTCCAAGATATATTTTCTTTCTGCCTGCCAATAAGGATGACCTGATATCCCATTTTTTGGAATCTTTTGGAAAGATATTGTCCGACAAAACCTGTTCCACCTGCAATAACTATTTTAGGCATGATAATACCATTTTTAGAAATTGGTTTTACTCGTTAATTGTTGTTGGCATATTTCTTCTCTGCTTTGCAATTCTTTTGCCTCGGAAGAATAGGAACATATTCAGGAAAAGCATAGCGCCCAAATAAATACTGAATCCACCTAGCTTATAACTAAGCCGCTCAATGAGCTCCTGTACACTGGGCTTATACAAACTGATCTCCAGAATATACAGTGCAAATCCCAGGTTCATAAGGTAGAAACCGATACGGAATAGATTGTTTGTCGCATTGGCAACTTCCGGTCGGCCCGCAAAAATATCATTCATGTACACGATGCTATTTTTGAAAAGCACATACGCAACATAATAGGTCAGTGCAATTGCAATGGGTAGATAAATAAAATACCCGATAACTGTTAAATTTCCCATGATATTATGATTTAATAGTGAATGAATTTGTCTTTTTAGCGAAGAAATAGATGCCAAGCATATTAAAGTAATGCATGCAGACAAGTACAAATAATAATATTCCTGTTTTTAATGCAATACTGCTGATCAGATCCTCAAATGTTTGGATTTGTTTCCAGTAACTGAATTGAATGACGGCATAACCAATATTGAGCAAATAATATCCCATAAGCAATAGATTGTTTGTCGTGTCAGTTAGAGCAACGTTGTTCTTAAACAACGAAAGAATAAAAATACGACCATTTTTGTGAAACAAGCGACCTACCCAAAGGATAATGTAGCAGGTTAGCAAGCCATATATCGCGTATGCAAGGATATTAAAGTTCATAAGATCACATCATTAGTTTGATCAATTTTAGCAACAGATCCCCGCCGCTGGTATTGAATAGTTTGTTGGCGATGGTTTCGAGTTGATCCGTTAATACCTGGATATCTTTTACCGTCTTATGAAACTCCTTGCCTTCTGGCGTTTTATCTTTTTCGGTATTTTTGCTGATTTCTTTGAGAATATCCATGACCGGGTCAAGTTCTTTTTGTTTGCGCATAACAGCAATTTTCATGGCCCATTTTAATACGTCTTTCTCCGCAACGAAATATTCCTTTCGGTCTCCTGCAATATGTTTTTTGTAAACAATACCGTAATCGACCAATTGACGGATACTCATGTTAGCATTACCTCTAGAGATAACCAGCTTCTCCATAATTTCGTCTGTAGACATGGGGTTGCTCGCAGAAAGGAGTAATGCATGTACCTGAGCAACGGATTTGTTGATCCCCCATTCGGAACCCAACGCTCCCCAAGTATCTATAAATTGCTGTTTTGCTTCTTGTAATTCCATCTTCATTTTTATTTCTTATTCGAATTTAAATATAGTTTTTGAATTTTCAAAAATTTCTGAAAATAAAATAAATTCAATAAGCAAGTCACCCTAGCGTAATAAGAGTTAGCTTTTCTTGTGTCCTTTTTGATTTGTATTAACTTTGCTGGCATTATGGCAACAACTTTGTATAATCCCTTCAAACAATTTCAGTTTGATCCGACTATCTGTTTTTTAACAGGCAATAAACTTCAGTCTGAAGAGGAGCGTATTCAGGTATTTCCTGTCTGGATGATGAAATCTTTTCAATTGGAAGATAAACCTTTCAAAATGTTGGACGAAAATCTGGTGACTTACAAGTCTCTAAAACTGCCGTGCTCGATCCATGCAGCTGAAGCAATAGAACAGATGGAACGTGCCGTGGAACAAGCATTTGAACAAGGTTATGATGCAGTGAAGCAGTTGGATTCATTATTATTGTTTCAATGGATGTCAAAGATCATCTATGGTGTTGTCTACAACGAGATCCTGGCTGGAATCCGGCAACAGAAAGCCTCTGGTGAGGAGATGAATTTTTCCCAGGCGTTGGCTCAACGTTTTACCAATTTACATGCAATGTTGCAGTCGCTAGTTGTGCCAATGGAATTTGAGAATACATTTCCATTTTCTCTTGTTGTTGTTCCGGTAAATAATGCTTCTGATACTTTTATGTATCGTGATGAAATCAATACCTTGATTTTTTCTATTCGAATGAAGGATTTTGCAGTCATTGCCTGTCTCCAGGATAATGCGACGAATAATATCTATCATGAGGACATATTAAAAGTAATTGCTGGGAAGACGTTGCATCCCATCCAGTTTGAAGAGCTATGTGCGCGCTATTTTTATTCTGCTTACCTTTTTAATCGTTTGCCAGATTACACTTATCTAAATACACCGCAGAAGGTTTATGTTGAACCTATGCCTTTAGCGGACATGTCGATGAAGCCAATATTTGATCATTGGCAGAATAAAACGTATGGACAAGTGCTGGAAAACTTCTGGAAACCCTGGGGTTTAACCCTGTTCGAAATTATTAAAAATCCAGAACAACCAATTAGCTTTTTACTGGATGATCAAGGAGCTTTTATCACGGATGTTGATATGCCCCTAAATTGAATCTGAAGAAAATAAAGTAATAAGTTGCTCCAAATACGCGTTAAAATGGTATGATTATGGATAGGATCAGGTATGTATTCACCAAGATTTAAAATTACTATTTCGACAGCCCTGCTTTTTATCGTTTGTTTGACTTCACGGGCGCAGACTGCAGTTGTTCGTAACATACCTGCAGATAGTCTAGCCCAAAAGGTAGATGATTTTCCTTATTTTAAGGGCGGGGTGGTGGCCTGGTCCAGATTTTTACAGAATAATCTCGATTTGACACGAACTGTCGGAGCTATGGATAGTGTTGCGTATGCAAAATATGGCTCCAAACAGACTGCGATTCTTAATTTTATCGTTTGTGAGGATGGGGCTATTTGTAATATTGAAATTGAGAATCGGGAGAAGGTAAGCCCCGAATTTGCGAAAGCCGTATTGGCGGCAATGCGGAAATCACCACAGTGGATGCCAGCATTAGTTAAGGGAAAGCCTGTCAAAACAAGGTTTAGGCAACCAGTAGTCGCTGTTATTGAATAATTGAAATGCAAATATAATTTAGGAAATTAACCATTTATTCACTTCATATGTCATTTTGGGATAAAGTCAAAAAAATCATGAGCGGAGAAGATGACGAATCTTCTACCGAAAAGAAAGATGTTGAAATTACTGCCGGAGGTTCGACTGTGTATCGTTATGAAAATCAGCCGGAGGAAAAAGATCCAAAAGATTTATTCCCTGAGGTGCAGTGTGTTTATCTGGATGAGATCGAGGATCATTTGGCAAAGTATATCGCTGAACCCGATCTGGTCTTTCACGAAATTATATCTGAACTTGTACATATCGATGTACATTGGATCAAGCCTACGGCGAATTATCCGTACAATATCCTGGTAACTTCTGGTATGAGTGATCTGCCGATGAACGTTCCGGAGGAAATAGATGATAAGCAAGCTTACGAGCGTGCAGAATTAATGGTTGTACTTCCCGCGGATTGGAAAATAGGAGAGGAGGAGTTTCAGGATGATAACAATTACTGGCCAGTCTATTTTTTGAAAAGGTTGGCGCGTTTTCCGCATGAGTATAAAACATGGCTAGGCTATGGCCATACGATCCCCAATGGGATGGAGGCCGAAGAAATAGCAAATACCGGTTTCGGCTGTATGCTCTTATTGCCGCCGATGTTGAGTTTTGATGAAGAATTTTTGGAGCTTCAAACAAAAGATGGGAATAGCATTAATTTCTATGCGATGATTCCGGTTTATAAGGAAGAGATGGATTTCAAACTAGAGGAAGGAACGGATGCGCTACTGGATCTTTTTGATGAATATGGGATCTCGGAACTTGTGGATATAGACCGTCCAAATGTTTGTCGAAAATAGTAATCTCGGTTATTCTAATTGAAAAATGCAGTATTGTTAGCGGTTAATCCTCCAATCAATACTGCATTTTATGTATTATAAGCTCTTGTTGATAATTGTTATTGTTTTGTCGATATCCTCCTTACTGACATTCAGGTGCGGCCTGAAGCGAATGCTTTTCTCGCCACAGCCCAACATAATCAATTTGTTAGAATAAGCTCGTTTGATAAATTCATTACGGGAGTCTGCCGACTCAAAATCTAGGGCAATAAATAGCCCTTCTCCCCTTAAGTTACTGAGCTGCGGTCTATTTTTTATAACTTCCTGTAGCCTAGTTCTAAGATAGTTTCCTTTTTCCGTCGCATTGGCCAGAAGATTTTCTTGTTCGATAACTTCCAGGATGAGTTTAAAGCGGAGCATGTCCATAAAATCTCCGCCAAATGTTGAGTTTATACGACTGGATTCTTTGAACACATGATGTTCAACTTGATCAAATTTTTCCTTATTCGCTAATATACCACAAACCTGCGCTTTTTTACCAAATGCAAGAACATCTGGTATAACGTCATAATGTTGATAAGCCCACATTTTCCCGGTAATTCCCATGCCTGTCTGTACTTCATCGAAAATAAGTAGAATTTCATTCTTGTCACAGATTTGACGCAGTTGCTGAAAGAATTCTTTACGGAAGTGATTGTCCCCGCCTTCGCCCTGTATTGGTTCAATGATGATGCAGGCAATATCGTTGGGATTGTTGTGGATAGCTTGATTGATTTCGGCGATTGCTTTTTCTTCCAGGCTTACTGTCCGGGCGAGACTTTCTGCTGTCAAAGGGTATGAAAGTTTAGGATTAGTTATCCGTGGCCAGTTAAACTTTGGAAAATACATGTATTTTCTGGGATCTTGTGTATTTGTCAAAGAGAGTGTATAGCCTGATCTACCATGAAAAGCCTGTTTAAAATGGATGACCTGGCTCGCTTCTTTTTGTATACCCTGGGCAAAATTAAGTCTTGTTTTCCAATCAAAAGCCGCTTTGAGTGCGTTTTCCACCGCCAGTGTGCCGCCAGAAATAAAAAAGGCATAAGGGAGTTCTTTTGGTATAGCCACACGGTCGAAGGTGTCCACGAAATCTGCGAATTCCTTTGGATATACATCCGATATCGCCGGTTTGTTGACCGCCATCTTCCCTAGAAATTCACGGTGCTTAACTAAATGGGGATGGTTATATCCAACGGCCATGGAGGCAAACATGCTAAACATATCCAGATATTCATCTCCATTTTCGTCGACAACATAAGATCCGTGCGATTTTTCCATATCCATGACCAATGGAAACCCATCTGCCAATATATGTTTACTTAGTCTTTCATGTACGTTGCTCATAATTTCGAATCTGAATGGTTTATAAATCAAATTTTATACCCTGTGCCAAAGGTAAGTCTGTAGTGTAATTAATGGTATTTGTCTGGCGACGCATATACGCTTTCCATGCATCCGAACCAGATTCTCTACCACCTCCGGTATCTTTTTCTCCGCCAAAGGCCCCACCGATTTCTGCACCTGAGGTGCCTATATTGACGTTTGCTATGCCACAATCTGATCCGGCAGCGCTGAGAAATAGTTCAGCTTCTCTCAGATTGTTTGTCATTACAGCGGAGGATAGGCCCTGGCTGACGCCATTTTGCAGTGCGATAGCATTGCCGATGTCACCCTGATACTTTATTAAATATAGAATGGGAGCAAAAGTTTCATGTTGGACGATCTCATAATGATTTTCGACCTCTGCAATAACTGGTTGTACATAGCAACCACTTTCATAACCTTTACCTTCCAGTACTTTGCCTTTAATAAGCAATTTTCCTCCTTGTGTTTTGATTTTGTCCAGTGCGTTTAAGTATGACTTTACGGCGGCTTTATCAATCAATGGGCCTACATGATTTTTTGTGTCCAAAGGGTCGCCAATTTTTAATTGCCCATAGGCTTTTGTCAGTTGTTTTTTGACTTTGTCGTAGATACTCTCATGGATGATAAGTCGTCTTGTGCTGGTGCAGCGTTGTCCTGCTGTGCCCACAGCGCCAAATACGGCACCGATGATTGTCATGTTGAGATCTGCATCTGGGGTAACAATAATCGCATTGTTTCCACCAAGTTCCAGTAGTGTTTTGCCCAGCCGTTGTGCGACGGTAACAGCAACTTCTTTTCCCATCCGTGTTGATCCTGTTGCCGAAACCAAGGAGATGCGGTTGTCAGCAGCAAGCCATTCACCGACTTCTTTGTCGCCCATGACCAAGTTGGAGATGCCTTCAGGTAATCCATTGTGATGGAGGATTTCTGCTAATAGTTTTTGGCAGGCAATGGCACATAGTGGCGTTTTCTCACTGGGTTTCCATACGACTGTGTTTCCACAGACCAAAGCGATGGCTGTATTCCATGCCCACACGGCTACAGGGAAATTAAAGGCGGTAATAATACCAACTACACCCAAAGGATGGTATTGGTCATACATGCGATGGCCGGGACGTTCAGAATGAATGGTGTTGCCGTAGAGTTGTCGGGATAGTCCTAGCGCGAAGTCACAGATGTCAATCATTTCTTGTACTTCACCCATACCTTCTTGATAGGATTTCCCCATCTCATAGGAGACTAATTTTCCGAGTGTTGCTTTCAATTCTCGTAATTTATCGCCTAGTTGACGGATAATGTCTCCTCTCTTGGGAGCGGGGATAAGTCGCCATGCTTTGAACGCGTTTTGGGCATTACTGATGACCGTCTCATAATCCTTCTGGCTGCTAGCTGACACTTTTGCAATGAGTTTTCCATCTACAGGAGATAGGGATTCGAATACCTCACCACCAGAAAACCACTTTTGGCCTGTTGACGAGCCTAAATTCTGGGATATTATGCCGAGTATTTTAAGTTCTTTTTTTATCATAATGGTTTATTTTATTCGTGGAATATGTTAAATATAGGGAATAAAATTCTGTTAAACAAGATGTGTGTGAATATTGTTCAGTTTGAAAATATTTTATTATCTTAGAGAAGCTAATGTAGACTATACGATTATGAAACAAATAAATGTTGATTATTTTCAAGTGGATGACCTTTTATCGGAGGAGCACAAACTTGTCCGTCGTGCTGTTCGGGATTTTGTTCGGTCAGAGATAAAACCAGTTATAGAAGATGCAGCACAGGCTCATCAGGCCATAGAAGGCTTGATGCCCAAACTTGGTGCAATAGGCGCTTTAGGCCCTTATATTCCAGTAGAATATGGTGGTGCGGGGTTAGATCAGATCTCTTATGGTTTGATTATGCAGGAACTGGAGGCCGGTGATTCTGCCGTTCGTTCGGCTGCTTCCGTGCAATCTTCTTTGGTGATGTATCCAATATATACCTATGGTAGTGAGGAGCAACGCCGTAAATATTTGCCGGGACTAGCTTCCGGGGAACTTGTAGGCTCTTTTGGTTTAACCGAACCGAACCACGGTTCTGATCCCGGGGGGATGGAAACGCGATTGACAGCGAGCAATGGTGGTTTTTTATTGAACGGTGCCAAGATGTGGATTACAAACTCACCAGTATGTGATCTTGCTGTAGTTTGGGCGCGCGATGAGGCTGGAAAGGTGCGGGGGGTAATTGTTGAACGTGGAATGGATGGTTTTGAAACACCGGAAACATTACATAAGTGGTCTTTACGAGCTTCTAAAACAGGCGAACTGGTTTTCCATGATGTCTTTATCCCTGCTGAAAATGTATTGCCTGAGGTAAACTCAATGCGTGGGCCGCTGTCTTGTTTGAATTCTGCGCGGTATGGAATATCTTGGGGTGTGATAGGAGCGGCGATCGACTGTTATGAAACGGCTGTTCAATATGCGCTGGAGCGCCAACAATTTGACCGACCAATTGGCGGGTTTCAGTTGCAACAGAAGAAATTGGCTGAATTTCTGACTGAAATTACGAAGGCTCAGTTATTGTCTTGGCGCTTGGGACTTTTAAAGAATGAAGGGAAAGCAACCCCACAGCAAATTTCCATGGCCAAAAGGAATAATGTGCATATGGCTTTACAGATTGCGCGTGAATCCCGCCAGATTTTGGGAGGAATGGGGATTGTCGGAGATTTTCCAATTATGCGGCATATGATGAATCTCGAGTCGGTTATTACATATGAAGGAACTCACGATATTCATTTATTGATTACTGGCCAGGATATCACAGGGCTCAATGCGTTTTCTTCTTAATGCTGTTTCTGTCTTAAATTATATTTGAGCTACTCTTCAACGCTATTAGTGGAGATTGTGCACTTTTGTCGGTGTTCGCATTTTGCTTTTTATGGAAAGTGATCTGCTGAATTTATATTTTGTTATCCGCAATTTTTGAATGCTTTTACTTTACAAAAACGGCGATTCCAGCCAATGAGTCCGAGTGTTTGGCCTATTTTGGATTATTTTTCGGCTGTAATTCGGGTACTGTCCGGGACAGAATCGGGCTTTAAACCAGCCTGAGTGCAGATGTGTGCATGCTGCAGCCGTACTGCTACAGCTGTTT
>NZ_JBLOHD010000011.1:0-329765 GCF_047784615.1 Sphingobacterium sp. NGMCC 1.201703
TATTACTTAAATCTAAACATTTATGTCCAGTTTTAAGCTGTATGATTTTTTGGGACACTTACATTAGGTGAGATACCTTCTAATACGATACATTATTGTCTAAAATCGTGGTTGGAAATGGAAAATCATGGTTTTGAAATATGTTATTGGGACCAGGAACAACTATGGGCTTTTTTAAATGCTAAGTATAAGTTTGCAGTAGATACATATCTGACAGCCCGAAATCACGCGGAGCGAGCAGACATAGCACGTTATCTATTAGTTTACCATTATGGGGGCTATTATGTAGACTGGGATATAAGCTTGAATAATCCAAACCTATTTTTACAAATAGTACAAAAGGAAGAAAACGGGTATTTTGTAGTTGATCCGACAAATGGTACTTTAGCTTCAGAACACTTTTCGTCAAAAAAACATAATCCTTATTTATTTCAGCTAGTTAAGGATATCGTAGCTACTTTTGAACGCGGAGAACGGGAGCTAATGGGTACGCCGCAGTACTCGGGGCCTTTTCGCATGAAAGCTACCCTACAAAAAATCAAGCATTTGGAACAGACTAAAATTTCTGTCAAAGATATCTTTGAATACTCCTATGATGAGATAAGAGGAAAAAGAGAATATTGCAAATCAGGAATACTTACTCATTTTTGGGAACACACATGGTTAAAATAATAAACGGTCCTATTCCTCTATAGCGTAACACCGGCTTTGACCTTCTCACTAAAAAACTGGAGTATATAAACATAGAAAACTCTGATTTGAAATGACTATTTTGGGACTGTCCCGCTAGGTGTGTAAATAAAAATACGGAAGGACTGTCCCTCCAAGCTCTTTACATAAAATCAGTTTACAGTTTTGTTCGTGTCTATTGGTGCCAAAGAAAAATGGATCGGGATTAAAGAACTTGAAACGAGACTGTAACGTAAACCGTGCCGTTTGAATAATTCCTCTGACACGACAGTTTACATTACAGTCTCAGATTGCGAAATTTGGGAGTGTAACACCAACTGTGTCATAGGATTAAAACTTAAAAACCTCTTTCGAGCTTGAGTCTATCCCCAAATCTAATATAAAGTTGGGATATGGTCAAGCCCCAGTTATGCATTGGCATCGTCCATTTTTTTGCGATATCCTTTATGATCAGATACATCAATTTCATTAGTGCCTGTTCGGAGTTGAAGGCCCCTTTAGACTTAATGATTTTTCGTATCTGACGGTGCATTCCCTCGATGGGATTTGTAGTGTATATAATCTTGCGAACCTGATCCTCGTACTCAAAGAAAGTGGAAAGATTGGTCCAGTTATCCATCCAGGATTTGGCAGCAAGAGGATATTTCTTACCCCATTTTTCTTCAAAACACAGTAGGTTTTCATATCCCATTTCTTCGTTCACAGCCTTATAGACCGGGTTTAGGTCCTCCATGACAAGCTTCTTATCTTTTTCGGTTACGTAACGCATACTTGTTCTGATTTGGTGAACAATACACAACTGGATCTTTTTTTTTGGAAAAATAGCTCTATGGCCTCTGGGAACCCTTTTAGACCATCAATACAAGCAATAAGGATGTCTTCAACGCCACGTTGCTTTAAATCTGTAAGAACTGAAAGCCAGAACTTAGCTCCCTCATTTTCTGAGCTATAAAGACCGATCAGATCTTTTCTACCATCCATACCAACTCCCAGGATATTATAGATAGCCCTCGATTCAACAGTTCCATTCTGGCGAACTTTGATGTGCATACAGTCCAGGAATACAAAGGGATAAACAGCTTCAAGAGGCCTGCTACGCCACTCATTTACCGCTGGAAGCACACTTTCTGTAATACGCGATATTTCTGTGGCAGAGATCTCGATTGCATACATTTCGCGTATAAACTCGCTTATCGCCCGTGTGCTCATTCCTTTGGCATACATACTCAACACGTGTCCCTCAATCTGTTCAGTGATGATTAATTGTCTCTTAGGTACTACTTAGGCTCGAACGTTCCCGATCTATCCCAGCCTGTCTCCAGCTCAGAAGTTCCGGTATTGAGACCTCGGACTGTCTTTTTTGTCTTGCCATTTCGACAATTGCTATTGCCCGAAGCTTTCTCTTCGTTCAAGTGGTTTTCCAGTTCCCATCCATCATCGATTCCAACAGATGCTTCATTAACGGTGTTAGGACGCCATCATTGGGAGATAAACTTTTACCTTCGTAAAGACCTTGCATAGCTTCTGCCTTGAAGCGTTCAAAGTCGAATGGATCTTTTTCCTTCATGACCGTGTCGTTTGAATAATGAATATAAATAATCTTATTGAATTATTCCGTTGACACAGTTCATGTTACAGTTTCTCAATCTTAGCTGAAATCAGCCATTTTGTCGAAGCCCATGTTATAGCCAGTAGTTTTTCTTGTCGCGTGGTTCATACTTCATATTCTTTTGTCCAGTCAATATTCCTTTTTCCTTGTTCAAGATAGTTTTTTGTCTCGTCTGAAACGTATCGTGAAAGTTGAATTTTATGAGAAATAAGTTTCTCGTATTTTGTGAGTATTAGCGAGTTGTTTAATCTTTTATTTCTGTAAGCGAAGGTGAATAAAAAGAGTTCTGAATGATATAAATGAAACTTTGTTATTTGTTCAGAATTAGAAGTTGTCCACTGAGAGTCAATAAACAAAATATTATCTATTAAACTTTCCATTTCGGAAAGCAAATCATTGTCTTTTGTCAAGTGTGTATGATAATTTGAAATGAAATTTGCAAAGTCAGTTAGCAAAAGGTTATTTTGATAAAAATCATCTGTTGTCAAAATGTTTTCAAAATAGTTTTTCCATTTATTGAAAATTAAAATATGGATTAAATCAAATTGTTCGTCAGATGCAAATTTCACAAAGTACTCTCTTAACGCATCTCTTGCTTGTATATTTGATAAAAATTTATCAATAACAAAATCAGATATAATTTCTTCTATTTGAGTGTTACTGGCTGATGCTAAGAAAACGCCTAATGAAGCGTTAAATAATCTACTTCTTTGGAAATATGTAACTGTCTGCTTTAAGAAGGCAAAGTCATTAAGTCCTATTCTATAAAGGACGTTTTTTAATGCTTCCACTTCTAATTGGTCTATGTTTTCCTTATTCTCTTTTTCTACAATCTGACGAATAATTTCAAAGTTTAGCCATTTGTTTGAAAGAGATGATTCATTGGATATTTTTATAAGGTCTTCTTTTTTGAAACTTTGAAAGTAAAAGACAAAATCAGTTGGGTTTTGCAAACATGACAAAGTATTAATAAAAAGGGGAAAATTTACATAATATAAAAATGAGATTAAATGTTCTAATAAAAAGTTGAAATGAAACCCTCTGCCTCCACGTTCAATGGCTTCAATAAATCTATATGTTTTGGCAATGTTGTTTTCCGAAAATCCATCTAATGATTCACTCATCATTTCTTTTTCGTGATACGGTGCATCGGGCAATGGCTTAGTTTCCAGTTTAATGCTTTTTAGTATCTCAATAACTTTTTCAGAGACAAGCTTTGTATACACATCTTCAAATTCCTTTTCAGAAAGTAATTTTTCAATTTCTATTTGTAAGTAACAATTCACTCCTAAAAAAATCAGAATAGATCTTACATCACCACTTGAAATACCATTGCGAAGATATTCCGTAACTGTAACAATAATCTGTGCGATTAGGTCAACTTTTTCACTTTCAGATTTATGATTGTGATTAATGTTTGTTTTTACAATATTACGAATTTCATTATCTATTCTACGCATTTCTTCCTCTCTTTCACCATTAAGAAAGTCTTCAAGTGTTTTGCTTTCAAGTTTTTGCAATACACTTTTAAGTTCTATGTGAATAGAAGATGAATTGCTTTTAGCTAAAGCTTGTGTTAATGTTAAATCGGAAATTTCCATACTAAACAATCTGAGTTATTTAATTTGTCCCACAATTCATTAAATGCATCAACAACGGGTTGAGGGTGAGAAACCTCTTGTAAGATATGATGATTGTCTCCGTATGAGTTAACGGACGTACCTAGTGAATATACTTGAGGTCTTTTCAGTTCACCACTTGGGAAAATGAGAAATCTGTCGTGAAAAGACCAGCCAAAATTTGTATGTTGAATGCGGAACTCAAGATTTAAAAGATGATTATTGTGATTTGGATTATCTAATGTAGATTTATATTCTGCAATTATATCCGCCACAGATTTACCTTTTTGTTGATACACCATTCTCACAGTATCATTGATGGAGCCAATTGCTTTTAAGGGAACTCCAGCAGTTTTAGAGTAAAATAGTGTTTTAAGAATATCGGTTGAACTCAAAAATGGATCCCAAATGTAAACCCCATTTTCGTCTTTTTGTTGAATAAGTTTTTGTAAATCGTCTATTCCACTCAATCCCCCTTTTTTATATTGCTTAAATGATAGAGATTTCTCTAATTGTTTTTTTTCTGCATCATAAAGATAGTTGTTGATGTGAGTTGTGTAACTAATGTCGTTTTTCTTTTTTGCTCTTCTGTCACCACTCGCAATCTCAATTTTTTGTATTACTCCGTTAACTTCAAACAGTCTTGGTTCTGGATTTATTATGCTCATATTGAAAAGAAAATCCCGAAAAAATGAGCCGCTAAATGAAGATAAAATTAAACAGGGTTCTTTACGCCATATTTTAATATGATTTATTTGGTCAAGATTTCCAATGAAAATTTGTTGATTGTTGGTCTTATTGTAATCTTCGATCACCGCTCCCATATAATTCTCATCAAAAGTTGATTCAACTTGTATCAGACAGTCAGGAATAGTAGAAACAGAATTATGCCAAGTAAAATTTATATCAACACCATCCCAAGTTGAAAGAGCTTTGGAATGTGTTTCCATTAAGGTTATTGGAAATTGAAATATGAAGTTTCCAATTCTATCACGAACGACAGAAAGGTCTATCGGAACTATTTTTTTAATTTTCGCACATATGTCGTTTAACTTATCTAATGCTTCTATTTGCAATAGAAAGCTAAGATTTGATTTTGTTTCGTCAAAAAATTCAATGGTATAAGAACCATTGTGGTAGTTGTTTTTTAAAATTTGGTTTATTCTGTTTCCATCAACAGAAGGAACATACTGTTTCGGCAAATATTTAAGCTGTGGAAATAGTGAAAAATTTGTTCCGTCTGCACTCCATTTGTTTTGAACTTTAAGTGTGTCAAATTTAGTTTTTGCTTCTGTTGTCGTAAGCCAGTAACGTTGAATACCTAAAATAAAATCTTCATTTATTGATATTCGTTTGCCTAAAAAAGTTCGATTAAAACCATTGTATGGTTTTTCTTCAAGAACAGCAATCGTAAAGAAGTTGAATATTGCTTTGTCACTTTTTCTGCACAAGAAAATTTCGGTTACTTCACAACTCTCATAAAAGGCAATATTTCCTGTTGTTGTTAATGTTGTGAAATCCATGCTGTGTCGTATTTTTTAGTTTTTTTGTCTGTGTTGAGTGGTCGTCCTACAATTGGCTATAACGGTTCTTGGCTTTGCGAAGTGGCGGAAAATAAAGCGAAAACTTTAAATTTAGCACTAACTTGAGCAACAGCTTTTTTATATTTACTAAAATAAAAAAAAGGAAATATGATTGGCTTTTGCGGGATTAATCCTAAAATTTCAGTTTCGCCTCAAACCCGTAATTTTCCAAAACACATGTTATATGCCGTTTTTATTAATTAGAAGTACCAAAAAAGTTTTGAATTAATGGTTCAGATGCAGCGCCTAGTATATAAATCAAGATTGTCCATGTTGAAATTAAAATCCAATTGTTTTTTACAATTTCAATTATTCCAGATACTGATAAACCGTAAATCTGTTTTGTATTCGCTTCTACTTTTAATTCATTCTTATCTGTCCGGTCAATTATACTTTCTATTATATCCACTTTTTTTAGTGAAGATTTATGCAACTTTAAATATTCTTTATTATCAAATGCATCAGCTTCTTCTTTCCCTTTTAATGCATCTTTAATAGATATTTTATTTCTATTAGCTAAGTTCAATAGTCTGCCATCAGGTAGATTTTTTTCATAACCATATGTGTAAATTTTACCTAAAATTCTTGGGAAATCATATCTTCTATCATCATCTATTTGAAATGGTCCTCCACCAAGAATTCTATATCTGTTAGCAATAGCGTCAAATCCAAAATTGGAATCTCTCATATTCCAATGTATCCATTTATAATCTTTATGATATTTTGCAAATTCATAAAATTCGTCTAGCATTTTTTTCTCTAAAAAATCATATTCTTCGATTGTTAGATTATTAAAATCTTTATTTTCAAATTGAGCTTGTAAATGAATCGAAAATGATTTAGTTTGAGATGATGCTAGATATCTTAAACAAATTGATGTAATTCTTGGAGTTCTACCATGAGAAGTGACAAATGATTCACAAGAATAATGAATAATTAATGACTTATTTTTATCTTCTAAAATTGAATTTAGAAGCTTTTGACCTTCAGATCTTTCAATTAAGCGTTTTGATTTAAAAAACATTTAGTTCAGTAGTTTTGTTTTCAGGTTAAGCTTCTCGAAAATGGCGTATAACATTATTTTTTCACGAAACAAAATACGATGCTGTTTTGCAAAACAACACCTATATACGTATTTCGTAAAATCTTAAGCTAATTTACATAAATAAATTGCATAAGAAAAAACAACTTTACATTTTTGGGTGTAAAATTGGGCGTTTATGCTTTAACTGATTAAGTATCAGTGTTTATTGCGGAGACCATGGGATTGAGAACTCACTGGATTTGATTTGTAAAAGTTTTAGGCCTCTGCTGAAAAGAGTGCGACTAAACCAATTGCACTTTCTCTGCGAAACAATGAGCAGTTGTATAATAAAAGTAATAGTGTCAATATCTTATTTCTCATTCGTGGTGTCAGTTTTTAAATTAAATACCTTGAAGCTTGTAAATTGATATATACATTCCTTGCTATATGATGGTTGGCAATTAACGAATTTTCAGTTATCTACGAAATTACATATATTGGATTTAAAATAAAGGCTATACATACTTGACCAATATTTTATGGGCGATATATTTGACGATGAAAGGTTATACCCTCATCAAGGTACAATTAAAGAGTATTTCAAAGATCATTATGACAGTGTTTTCATTGCATTGCTCCCCTTCTTTCAACTTGACAGAAAGGAAACTGATAAAGCTAATCTAAAAAAATCCAAGTTACTATCGCATGAAGAAGCGCTGAAGGAAATTGATTTATTAAAAAAACTTACCGAAGCGAATAGGGATATCTATAGTTACGACAATGATCGATACCCTGCCGATGAAGAGATTTTTTGGAAGGGCAAACCAATACGTTGGCACAATATCGTGAAAGGTTCTGATCTTGCAGGTTATGCGGATCTCAATACAGCCCTACGAACTTCAATAGGTGCGTTAAACCGGAATTTTACGAGACCGGACCTCATGGAAAAGCTTAACAATTATACGGATAGCGAAAGTATCTACCATCCGACCGAAGGTGACTTGGGTATGCTTTCAAAGATGGCTATCTATAAAGCGTTCAAACTCCTGGGAAGGGACCAGATCATGATAACCGACGAGTTTTATGAACAGACCTCAACTGTAGATCTTGATCGACTAACCGAATATGGATTCTGTGATCAGATCGGCGGTAAGGATTATTACTTATACTCGGCTGATAAAGAAATTCTGTTTACCACTGAATGGGATAGCTTCTTCTTTCTCATCGCAACAGATCATAAAAAAATGGATCAGCTTATCGCTAGCAATTTGTTTGAGGGTTTTCTCTGCAATGACAAGACAGAACATTCTTGGGAATACACCTTGGAGTAAAATAACAATTATAGTCTGAAACAGGCCCAGTATAATATAGTACCACAGTCATTTATGAAAACAGAAACTCAAGAAAAATTTGACAGAATCATAAAGGAAAGCTTTATTGAAATCTTAAAACCGCTTGGTTTTAAAAAAAAGGCTAACAATTTTTATTTGCCGCTTGAGAAAATCGGTCACATCATAAATATTCAAAAAAGTTATTATAGCACTAAAGACGATATCCGTTTCACTATAAACGTTGGAATATTTTCACCCGAGTATTGGTTAGCGTGCTTTAACTATCATAACAAAGATGTGCCAGCATATCCCACTGAACCTGAGTGTTTAATAAGAAAAAGAATTGGCTGGATGAGAGGGCTAGACGATACGTGGTATACTGTAACAACAACGACAGATATTGAAGAACTAATTACCGAAATGAAATACAATATTTCAAGCTTTATTTTACCATTCTTTGAAAAATTAAACACAGTACAAAAGCTTGTCAACGAACTGGAAGCTTCTGAAACCTTACTGCACACCGCCGCTAAAATGAAGTTTTTCGCAGAGTTAAAGCTCCTGGATAAAGCCAGAGCTGAATACAGGAAAATATCAAAAGAAAATTATAATCGATATAAAATAGCAAGCCTCAAAGAATATGCAGAAAAGCACGGTTTAATTTAATAATAAGGGACTATCGAATCACGTTTGAGATAACTATAAGATTGAATTTATATATGTCAAAAGGTAACGTAAAAGCAAATTCAATCAACTCTTTGGATTAATCAGCATCAATATGGATAATTTAAAACCGACTGCATTATGGACATTAGTAGCTAACATCAAACGGAAAATTAGCTATGGTGAAGGGGGACGACAGACCCGTATCGGCACGAAACAGTTTAGCGCTGGTACCAAGGTCTATATTATTGATTGGTTCGCCGGTATGTGCAAAGATATTACCGTAATTGGATTGACGAGGGATACCAAAAGGTTAATTACGATTGTAATCCGCGCCGAGTGGATTGAAAACCTACGGATCAAACTCTGTTATAACCCTAAAATTTGTTCAAAAATAAAGGCTTACTATGACAAGGAAGAAGGCGGGCTACAGCGATATACAGAACAGTTTATAAATGAAATGTTTATCGGTATCCCACAATGGAATAGACCTGAATCAAATTAGCTACTAACTTATATATTAATACAATGGGGATTTTCTCGGCTCGTAAGTTATCATTTACATGTATTTTATCAATAAGCCTATTATCTCAGGGTGTCGGTCAGTCACTTGTTATGGATGACTCAATCGCGGAATTTCCTCCTCAAATGAATGAAGTATTTCCTGAGCCCCCAGGCGGCGCAGTTGGATTCAAAAATTGGATTATCAGTAACTATAAAGTACCGACGGTTGCCAAGAAGGCAAAAGTAAGCGGCAGACTGATTATCAATTTTAAGGTTGAGAGAGATGGTAAGCTAAGTGATTTTCAGATCACCAGGGATATTGGATATCATACTGGGGAAGCATTAATTGAATTAATTAGAAAATCCAGCCCATGGAAACCAGGATATCAAAATGGTCGTGCTGTAAAATGTGGATATACATACCCCCTATTATTTAGGAATGGTAATTTAAAATTAGATATTGATACAAAAAGACAAAGATGAAAATCCATATCGTTAGCGACCTGCATAGAGAATTTGGATACAACGATATCAATCTGAATATAGCAGACGTACTTGTATTGGCTGGAGATACTGATCTAGGGGTGAAAGGGATCAACTGGCTCAAATCGCTTTCTTTGGATATGCCGATCATTTATGTACTGGGCAATCATGAGTATTATAAGGGGGCCTATCCGAAAACATTATATAAAATCAAAGATGCCGCAAGTAACTCAAATATCCATGTGTTGGAAAATGAATCTTTGGAGATCGACCAGGTTTGTTTCCATGGCTGCACACTCTGGACTGATTTTTCCTTAAAGGGCAATCCAGCTGCATATGGATCGCTATGCCAAAGCCGTATGAATGATTATAAGAAGATCAGACTAGGTGACAGTTATGCCAAATTGAGAAGCATCGATACGTTTAGAATCCACCAAACTTCAAGGCAATGGCTGGAGAAGAGTCTTAGTGTCAATCAAGCGAAGCATAATATCGTAGTGACGCATCATGCACCGAGCATTCAATCCCTGCCAATGAAGTATTTAGACGATCCGATCAGCGCCGCCTATGTCTCGGATATGGAAGCCTTTATCTTAAAGCATCAACCCTCCTACTGGATTCATGGCCATTTGCATACTCCTGTAAACTATAAACTCGGCAACACCGAAATTATATGTAACCCGCATGGCTATATTGATGAGCAGTATAATGGATTTAATAAAAATCTTATTATAGAGATATGAACAAAGAAACGGCAATGAGAATGTAAAGGGCTTATCTTGCTATTCGTTGGCTAACCATTTACGATTTCTAGCTAGAAATAGAAAGCTTGGTGCAATTTCATTTGGCATCGCTGCCCTTCTCATTGGGGAGTAATAATTACAGACAATCTCTGATTACCAAAATGTGTAACGTCAACTAATAAGCATCGAACGCCTTTCATTTACAAATGCCAAGTCTTATGGTGTCGGTAACGTTTGGAAACCTTCATTGATAAAATGGAGGTAATCGGCATTTTGTGTAAGAGTTTTTACCAATTCATCCATAAAGTGAACAAAGCCAAAGAGTGAAAGGTTTGGCAGGTATTTACATTTTCCGTTTGATGAAGAAATTTGAGAAAAAACATCACAGATTTTTAAATAAATAAAGAGACACTGATCAAATTTTTTGAATAGAAGTGGAACGGTATATATATTTAAATTCGTTTTTTTATTGCATATTAGCCAGCGGAAAAATTAGACCATTAGAATTGGTATAACCTATAAAACAAATTGATTATGGAAAGGCCATATAGCGGTATTGCAACCCATTACGAAACTCCATCGGGATATTCCATTATCGTCCCGGCAAAGAAGCATTTACCTATTATCATTATTTTTAGTTTATGGCTGCTTGGTTGGATACAATCAATTATTTTTTTTGCCCCGACACTCGAAAACTTTTACGATATAAACGGAGGTTTAAGCTTTGAGGTGATATTTTTTATAGTTTGGTGGATCCTCTCGACGGCAGCTGGCTTATTCGTAATGAAAACCTTAATTTGGTACCTCATTGGAAAAGAAATCATTACAATAGATTGCGAGCAAATAAGTATTGCCAGAAAAAACGATATTCTATTCAGGCATAAGATTTATGATCTACAGGAAGCGAAGAAATTTCATATTGAGGAAAAACATTTTGAGTTTGTTTTTTGGAACCAGGGGAATAGTTTAGGTATTTTTAGAAACAGAGGTACTATTCGATTTGAATATGGTTTCAAAACCATAAAATTTGCAAATGATATGGATCAAGCTGAGGCAAATCACATCTTGGAATCATTACTTTCGTCGGGCTATCTGACCGCTACTAATTTTTGATTAAATCCAAGCCAAATGCATTTATACTATTCTCTCTGCCATATTTCCCTTGATCGGATACACTGTATTTAAATTGAAAAGAGTACGCTCAACACGTAAATAGGAATCTATGGAAGATAATTGGAGTAAATATGGTCTTACACATATCGCTTATGATGAATCTTGTATTCCATTAATCGATCAATTAAGGAGGCATCATACTGGAGAGATTACTTTTGAGCTCTTAGATGGTTCGCGCTAAATTTATTCTCCATTCCAAAAACTCTTTTTATATATTAGATGCAAAGCGATACTTTTAGAGCGATAAAACTGACTGCAAATGACTGACAATATCGAACAATTTTTTAACGCATATTTGACCAAAGGAGTAAGTTCCGTTTACACAGAAGATATTCCAAAAGACATGATAGCGTCAGAGGAGGACGAAGATGGCTGGTATAAATGGAAACCCATTCCAGGAACAATGACTCCTGCGGATTACAAAAAAGTGGAGATAGAATTTGGTGTTACATTACCTGAAAGCTTTATTGAATGGCATCGGCGTTATTTCTTTGCCGACTGTGATTGTTCAATCGTCAGACTACCTCACTCCTTACCTTCCCAACCGTTAGCGGAAATAATATCCAATCTTGACTGGTACATACCTGAACAACTCATCCCACTCGGCCTGATTCCATTTGCGAGTGAAGGCAATGATACTGGACCACTGGTATTTGATACGAGAGGCTCCGTAGAAACAAATGATTATCCAATCAGAGTCTATGACCATGAATATGATGGTGAACTCGACGGATTGAGCGAAATTATCTTTTCGTCATTCAGCAAGATGTTAGCATGCTTAACCCATTTTCTGAACGAAACTAACACAAGGAAACATTTTGAAGTAATCGCTGACTTTTATGCTATCGATCCAGACGGGGCGGGTTCTACTGGTCGACCATATTGGGAAAGTTGGATAGCAATGGGCCGGGCGAACTTCGAGGAATTTGGATATTAAAGTCTGAATCCAATAAATGAAATCGTAGTATATGAAGGAAACTCTTTTAGTATTGGATTTGGATTTGGACGAGTATTCATCTAATTAAATCTTCACTGTGCAAACAACCAAACAAGAATATAGACAGTTTTTAAAAAATCACTTCAGAGGGTTAAAGCTTAGAGCTCCTTTATTTTACCGTTGTGATTTTGGGCTTCGATTTGACTTACAAATTGGTGAAACCAATACAGAAAAATACTTTCACAACGTTAACAGGCGTACAACGACAATTTTTCAAAGTGCCTTTGACAGTTCAGACGATGTGTTTCTAGTTTTAATGGACTATAAATACAAACGCAGAAAAATTCGGTGTTCGAACTTTATTTTTAAACAAATTCAGGATCTCCATGCTGCTGAAATAAGTTTTTTGAAAGAAATAAGGCTTTACGATCCTCGCGATAAATTTGATATTCGAAATCTTGCCATTATCAAACTGAAGTCAGGCAGAGTAAATCATAAAACCTTATTAATGGCAATTGCAAATCAAGACTTTCCTTCAAGATTTCCGAGGTTAGCGTATAATCATATAATTTCGAACAAAGAGATTTACTTTTTAAACATCAATAAAAAACTTATTTTTAATATGTACGATGACAGAGGTCTTGATCTTGTGGCTAGTGATATTGAAACACTAAGGCCAATTTACGAAAACCACAAAGACTGGATTCTTGACCACGACAGGGCGCAAATAGAAAATCTCTTCACATAAAATCAGATCACAGTTTTGTTCGTGTAAAATTGGTGCGAAGGAAAAATGGATCGATATTCAGGAACTTAAATCTAAAAATAGAACTATGCAAATTATCAGAATAGTTATGACATGGCTTTGCTGCATTTTGGCTAGCATCATTTGCAGGATCCATCCCACATTCTTGCTCATATTACTCTTCTCATTAAAAGGCTTAGATGTAAGGGCGCAATTGTTTGATCAGGACAGCCTGAAATTAATATCTCGGCAGTTTGCCTTTACAGAAGGGCCGGCAGTGGACAAGGACGGGAATATCTATTTTACTGACCAGCCCAATAACAAAATCTGGAAATACAACACGGAAGGTCGTCTTTCTCTTTTTAAAGATTCGGCCGGCCGTGCCAATGGGCTGTACTTTAACCATCGCGGTCAGCTACTTGCCTGCGCAGACGAAAAAAACGAAATTTGGTCAATAAGCCAAGATGGCAAAGTTACCGTCCTGCTGTCAGATGTAGATGGAAAGAAACTGAATGGTCCAAATGATCTTTGGATAGACAAGAAAGGTGGTATTTACTTTACAGACCCTTACTACCAGCGTGACTACTGGACCAGAAAAAAACCGGAGATAGAAGGGCAAAAAGTTTACTACCTCCCTCCGGGAAAAGGTAAAAAACCAATTGTAGTTGCTGATGATGTAGCTAAACCTAACGGCATTGTGGGATCGCCCGATGGAAAATACCTCTATGTAGCGGATAGGGTGCGAAATAAAACTTACAGGTATACCATTGAATCTAACGGTAAGCTCAGCGGACAAAAGGCGGTCATCGACCAAGGCTCTGATGGGATGACATTGGACAATCAGGGAAATATTTACCTTACCGGGAAAGGTGTTTCTATCTATAGTCCGATAGGCATACTGATAGGACATATTGAGATAAAAGAGCCATGGACATCGAATGTCTGTTTTGGTGGCAAAGATCGAACTAATCTATTTATCACAGCTTCAACAGCAATTTATTGCCTCCCAATGTGGACAAAGGGAGTAGAATAAATTGTCTGTCTTCAACCTACACATTATTGGGAATACACCACTTAAATCTAAAATAGAGTTGATTTCATGGATGGTGCCAAAAGTAAAACGATGAATATCGAGCTGCAATGCAAAGGTTAAAACCTGAACGCAATTGCTTCAAAGTGAGGAAACAAAAACGAACAAATTCGGCTGAGCGAACTGGACACCTTATTGGGTATGACACAATATCAACGATAATGAACTGTTTCATTTTTCAAGTCAAAAAATCAATACTTTTCAGTATGATCATGAGATAACCAAGCTTCTAAGGAGTATTTTACTTACAAAAATAATTGATGTCAACAATTGGATGTGCGCCCCCATTTAGAGTGATGCTATCGTGTTCTATAAAAGTTCGGGAGAAACTGTATCCCTTAAGAGTTAATTAGATTTTTTTCCAAAAAATTTCAGGAAAAGAAGATAAATAATGACAATAAATACCAACGATGCAATGATCTCAAACAAAGAGAGATTCAGTAATAATAAATGTTTCATATTGTTAATCTTTTATAATAGGTAAACGGCTATGAAAAGCAATTGTCCCAAGAAATCAGCTACATATGCCCTTCTCTAAAATGCTGCCGTCAAGTACTAGGAAAGGAAAACAGCGACATATTTGGCGATGAAAAGTTATACCCTATCACTCTTGAAATGCAATTTCGCAAACTTATTATATTGCCGCAATTATAACTATCGCAGCTGGGCTATATATAGATACCAACAAAAAGAAAGGCCACTTTGAGATTGTCCAAAGTGGCCTAATTATCAATAAATTCAGATTCGTTCTGATACAATCGGCAAGGTTCCCTAGTCATCAGCCGTTAGAAGTCCGCTTTCCCATTTAACAGCACGGTTGAATTCGTCCAATACATATACCTTGTAACCTTGACCACCTTCAAATACGCGAAGAATAACGTGTCCACGAAATGACTGATATCCCTTTTGGAACCATGGACCATAAGTAACCAAAGTTTCATCATGCATATTGGTTGAAAATAACAACCTATCTTTTCGCTTCCCCAAATTCCGCAGCCTATAGTAAACCTCTTGTCCGGGCTGGTCTGAACTATAGACTTGTTGAATGGCAATTTTTGGATCCAGCGTCGTTATAAGGTTTGCGTTGTTAGCATCGCGATTTCCATGATGATCCAATACCATCGCATCTACTGGTCCGACAGCTTTGGCAATAGAAGTTTCTACATCAAACCAAGATGGTACTGAGCCGTCGTGCAAACCGGTATTGTCAGCACCAGCATAGTAGCCAAACTTGCCATAACGAAACTTTAAAGCCATACTCAAAGGATTTTCATTATACCCCCCTTTGTAGAAGTCGAGCATATCTTTAGGCGAAAAAAGTTCTGTCATTTCATTACTTTGTGGATTCCATACCTGCGCATTATTTTTGATATTCAGAATATGTACCATTGGAAAAGCGCTAGGATCTTTTGTCAACACGATCTGATCTTGACGTCCAACTTGCAAAGATTGAATGGTATACAAACGACTATCAACCAATTGGAGATATTGCTGAAATAGCTTATCATCCTTCAATTTAACTCTTAGATCCAAAGGAAAGTCGTAATTTGGATAATTACGGTCGATGATAGTTTTAACATCCAGTCTCGGTAGCAGATCCATTACGGCACCATAATGGTCACTATGGAAATGACTGATAATAGCATAATCCAACACTACTGGACCTCCCTGGCTCTCAGTGGCCCACGCTATATAATCAATCAACATATCCTGAATGGAACCAGTCGATGTGTAACGGGGATCGATCGCTTTCAATGGCGCATTATTTTTCTCAAAGCCCTTTTTATCCACTGTTCCAGCATCCAATAAGATACGTGTCCCATCAGGCATCATAATAAAGGTGCAATTTCCCTCTCCTGTATTAATGTGATGTATATCCATGTACCCTTTTTTCCAAAACGGAAATTTCTGTTGCGCTGAAGTTCCATGCTTGACTGGGGATAGCTGTGCTAACAGTAATGGAGCTTCAAATGCGAAGAATAGCACTAACATCCCTAGTTTTCTAATCAACTTCATGGGTTTTGTTTTTTGCTCTTTAAATACTTTATCAAAAGCGCCGGACGGTCGGTTTGGATCATGTTTACATGATTCTCCACAAACCAATCATAAATGGATGGGTCAGTTACAGCTCTTTCGTCATCATGTTCAGCATTCTGCTTGGCCCAGAGTGAATTTACCCAGATATTGATTCCCTGTTGCCGTAATTCTTGAAATCTTTTCAATACGCCCTCCTGGCCCTTGTTTATCGTGAATTCTACCGCGATGGGTTTATAATTTCGAAGATGGTTATCCAATAAAACCATCGCATTGGAACTGTTCATATTAATAATTGGCATGAAACTTACCTCTTCAAAGCCTTTACCCAGTTTTTCTTTGATTTCCTCATACGATTTATTGGCTTTAAGTACGATCTGATTTAGCGTCCCTGTAGATTTAGCAATCGCATAACAGATAGGGAACAGCTCAAAGCCCTTGTCAATATTAACAAGAATGTGCCCCTTGCAGGTTAACAATGCTTCTTCTAAGGTTGGGATACGATGCGAAGTGGCTATACCGAGTCCATCTTTGAGAAATAAGTTCTTTAGACTGTCCAACGTCCAGTCTCCAACCCTTCCTTTTCCGGTAGTTGTACGGTCAATAGTGGAGTCGTGCATTAATACCGCTTTTCCGTCTTTGGTCAGTTGGACATCGATCTCGACCATATCCACCCCCATTGAAATACAGTTTTTGATTGCCGGAATGGAGTTTTCGGGCGCATTGCGCCAATCACCGCGATGCGCAATGACCCAAACTTTTTCGCGGGGTGAATTCCGCAGTTGCGCTGTTGTCCGCTCGATGGTCGTAGTGCTGGCAGCCCTCTCCTGTGCTGGTAACTGCTGTACAAAAAGTAGCAGCATATAGAAATAAAATAGCCTGATATTTATCTTCATGGATTTAAAAGCCTCAATTTTCTAATTATTTAGTATAACCTGGATTTTGTGAGATACGCTGATCAGTCGCGGTCTGGCTCGCAGGAATAGGAAGCAACAACTTGTTGTTGTCTGTCAATCCCAAAAGCAGCGCAGCACGTCCCCGACGTATAATATCAAACCAGCGGTGGCCTTCAAAAACGAGTTCTTTGCGACGCTGTATATCAATTTCCTCAAAAATATCTTGTTTTGTCAAAGCTCCTCCATAAGGGCCTATACCTGCGCGCATCCGGATTTGATCAAGGTATTTCAAGGCTGATGTGGTACTGCCCAATTCATTTTCAATTTCAGCAAGCATCAGCAATACGTCCGCATAACGCAAGACAACAAAATCACTGCCGGCATCTTCAACGACAGTCACCGGAACGGCAATTTTATTGCTATAAGCCAAACCTGAAGCTAAGCTTTTGACATAGCTTCCTTTACGTTTGTCCTGATCTGTAAATAGCCCATAGAACTTGCTACTCAGCACACCATGACCTTTGGTTCCGGTCATCTTTCCTTCCACACGTCCAGTTGGATTAAACATCCGATAAGCGTCGGACCCTTCGCTGTTGGAATTAACACCTGAAGCAAACTGAACAGCAAAAATAATCTCCTTATTTAATTCATTGGTCACTGGAAAGACCTGTGTGATATCATCAAGCAACCCTTGCCCTGAGGCAGGACTAATCACTTCGTCCAAAAAGGTTTTGGCATTTTGGAAATTACCTAAGGTTAGTTCGACTTTCCCCATTAAGGTTTGCGCAGCCGATTTTGTCGCGCGGCCTTTATTGGACTCTGTACGTGTCGGCAGCGAAGCAATGGCTTCTTTAAGATCTGTTTTGATCTGGTCGTAAACCTTTGCCTTTTCTGTACGCCCCTGACCAAATAGCTCCTGTGGATCTTTAATCTCATCAACCACAAGTGGCACATCCCCAAAACAGCGTACCAAATTAAAATAAAGCAGGGCGCGGATAAACTTCATTTCACCGATCCTATTTGATTTCAATTCTTCTTTGTTAAACGAAATGTCCTTAATTCTGTTGAGTACAATATTTGCATTCTGGATAGTCATATAGTGATCTCTCCAAACGGCCTCAATAAGGCCGCTTTGTGGTATATTGGTAAAGTTGTCCAACATGCCATACTCGCCATTATCATTGGCGGGAGTTTCATCATAGGCATCCTCACCGGGGATTTCACCAATGGCGAGCATGCCCAAGTTATAGATTCCTTTAAACTGTAAAGAAGCATAAGTCGCATTTATCGCTTCTTCGATTTCCTTTTCATTTCGGTAAAACCGTTGCGCAACCTTCTCTGTTTCGGGATAGATCTTAAGTTCCTTTGTACAGCTCAGCATAGTGGCCGAACCGATCAAAAATATGTATATTATTTTTTTCATCTCAATAAACTCCGTTCGTATAATTAATTTCTCGATTGACATTTCGTCTACACGATGTTGTTATGGTTATCTTTAATAAGTTGCTTTGAGTCCAAAAGTTATTGTCCTCGCAATTGGATAGTTTCCTCCTGTATTGTATCCTGATGTTAAAATATTTCCCATGGTGGTACCATCGGGATTCCAACCCCTAAACTTGGTTTTGGTAAATAAATTTGTACCTGAAACATAAAGCTGCAGGTCACTTAACTTTATCTTTTTCAAAAAGCTTGAATCAAAGGTATAGGCGAGGCGCACATTCCGTAACCGAAAATAGTCGCCATTATTGCGCTGCACAACAACAGAACTGCGCACCAGCTTTCGACTATTGGAAAAGTTACCAAAATTAGGCTGCCCCAGAAACCCTCCAGGATTGTTTTCGGGATGATATCTGTTTTCAAAATAGTACTGCGAGGGAACAGCAAAGCCTTCGCCGGATTCAGTCAGTGAAGACATATCACCGTCCAGCAATGTCCGTCCATAAATACCGGCGAAATCAAAACTAAAGTTAAATCGCTTATAGGTGATATCTGAGCCAAAACCATAGGTCCACTTTGGTGCATATGAACCTTTTGAGGTTTTATCCTCCACATTGATCTTACCATCGTTGTTGACATCGATTACGCGATAATCCCCTGTCAGCGTTCCGTCGAGATGTGGCGAATTATCAATATCGGCTTGCGTTTTATATACACCATCAATGGTATAGGCGTAGATCTCCGCAATAGAACCACCTACTTTAGTTACGAAATTTTGATCGACACCAGTCGCTATCTTGTTCTGACCCGGCCCTAACGCCAACACTTTGTTGCTATTACGCGTAGCATTGGCATTAAAACCAATAGCGACCTTACCAATCATAAAATTATTGCCGGATAATTGAGCTTCAAAACCTTTGTTCTCCATTTCTCCAACATTTGCAAGCGCCTCACTATAACCTGATTGAGCCGGGACAGGTACTTTGAGCAATAATCCTTTGGTATTCGTTTTGTAATAAGCTAGTGAGAGATTTAATCTGTTTTTTAAAAAACCTAGATCCAAGCCTATATTTTGTGCATTGGCAATTTCCCAACCAAGGTTGGGATTGGAAGATGTACTCGTAATATACCCTGGTGCAACCGTTGATCCATTGAGATAATCATAGTTGTATTTAGTATAGTCATTCACATTGGTAACCAACGCGTAAGAACTATAGTTGCCAATTTGGTTATTTCCTGTCTTTCCCCAACTTAAAGCTAGTTTGGCAAAATTTAGAAAATCACTTTCAGGAAAGAAATTCTCTTTGCTCATAACCCATCCAACGGATGCTGATGGAAAGTTTCCCCATCGGTTATTTTCACCGAATCGAGAGGAACCATCACGGCGTAGCGCTAGCGAGACGAGATACTTCGCATCATAATCATATTGAATACGGGAAAGAAAGGATTCTAATGTCCACATATCAATCTTAGGAACTGATCTTGTTGCACTCGCCCCAGCAATGTTCTGGATATTGTCATCCGCATATCCTGTTCCCGTAGTTTTATTTAAATTGATCCGTTCTTTCTGAAAAGTATGACCTATCAACACGTTAAATGAGTGCTTTTGAATCCGGAAGTCATAATTCAAAGTATTCTCTACGAGATAATTATAAGTTGATATCCGAGTTTGTGTTCCATCTGCGTCCGGTCTGGGTGCAGGAATCCGATATGCCCCTACACTTAAAGGATAATAGAAGTCGGCTAAATAGGAATCGTAATCACCCCCTAGGCTAAAACGGTATTTTAATCCTTTAATAATCTCATAATTGAGAAAGATATTACCAAATGTTTTGAACCGCTGGTTGAGGTTTTTGACCAATGTTGACGTCGCCAGCAAATTCTCCACGGGTGTACCATTAATCGCTACCCCTTCCAGAATACGTTGCTCTTGTACCAATTGGTCACTGATATTCAAACTACCATCTGCCTTGTAAGGACTATAAAATGGGAAAGATAGTGGTATTAATCCCAAAGCGCCATCACTTCTGCTAGATTGATCTCGTGCATTTTGGTGAGTATAACTTGGTTTGAGATGAATCCCGAAATCAAGTTTACTTGATATTTTGGTTTCCAAATTAACGGCAGCAGAATAGCGTTGCATATCAGACCCAATGACGACTCCTTTTTGGTTAAAATACCCGAGTGAGGTGTAGAACTTTGACTGTGATCCGCCGCCGCTAATATTAACATTGTAGTTGGACATTGGTGCTGTTCGAAACGCTAAATCCATCCAGTCTGTATTTGTTAAACCTTGCTGACCGTCAAGATAGGGTCTTAGATAATCCAGCGAAAGCTCTCTCCCATCAATGTTCTTGCCATTGATTTTTTTCGTAACACGTACCGAATTTGGGTCAGAAGCACTGCGATTCATTGGATCTTTGGATACATAGCCCCAATCTCGAGCTTCAGACAGGAATTGAGCCAATTGATAACCGTCCACAAGTTTCACGCCTGATGTCTGCTGCTGGAAACCGTAATAGGCATCAAAGCCTACTTTGGTCTTTTCGGCCCCCATCTTTCCCTCCTTGGTTGTCACCAGGATAACACCATTGGCAGCGCGTGAACCGTAAATTGCTGCGGATGCAGCATCTTTTAGAATATTGATACTTGCTATATCCGAAGGATTGATCGAGTTTAATGTATTTCCTTCGGATAACGGGAAACCATCAACTACAATCAAAGGACTCGCCCCAGCAGTCAATGTGCCTCGTCCCCGAATGACAATTTGAGCGCTCGCTCCCGGTTGGCCATCGGCCTGATTAATCACAACACCAGAAACCTTCCCTGCCAATTGTTGCTCAAAACTGGCCGCCGCAGTCTTTTCTAGGCTTTTGGCGTCAATCTTACTGACAGCACCTACGATTTTCGCCCGAGATTGCTCGCCATACCCAATCACCACGATTTCATCCAACAATCTATTTTTGGTATTTAATTTAATGTCAAGCTGATCTTGGCTCTCTATTGTGGTACGGAAGGTATCATAGCCCACATGAGAAACCATCAAAACTTTTTCTGGCACATTGGGCACAGCTAGTCGATAACTCCCGTCTGCTTGAGACAATGTTTTAACGCTGCTATTCAGAAATTCTATCGTAACACCACTAACAGGTTTGTTGTCTTGATCACGGATAACGCCAACTAGGATGTGTTGTTGTTTAGCTGTCTTCATCAAACGTTTGACCGTAAGAACCTTATCCTTAACAAAGAAATCCAGCGGAAAATTCCTTTTGAGAAAATCTATGGATTCGTTCATCGTCTTGAACTGAAGGGCTGTTTCCTCCACATAAAGCCCCTGCAGGTCACTTTCTACATAGTACACTTGGTAACCAAACTGCTTCCCCAGGTTGTTGATCGCGGAGCGTAAGGACAGTGATTTTAGCTTGGCCTGCTGACCAAGGGTGAAAGGAGCCGCATTTGCCGATTCAGGAAATCCGGACCAAAACAATGAAAAAAGTATAGCAGAGGCTATAAAATTGTTTTTTTTCATAAATTTGAAATGATTTGAAAAATTGATTCTAGTTATTTGAATTGATTTATTCACCGGTAATGGCTGTTACCGGTGTTTTTTTATTTTAAGCTATATTGTTGTTCATTAATTCGCGTCGGTTTTAGGTTTAATGGGAAAGATATAATCTGTAGGATATCCTCAAAATTACCACTGAAAGCACCACTCACAACTTTGCCCTTTAGGCTATCTGGATAAGCTATTTTCATCTGGTACGATTCTTCCAGTTGTTGTAATACGATAGCTAGCTCAGTGTGGTCAAACTTAAAAGTCCTCTTAGCGGATGGTAGCATATAATGCTTTTGTGTCGATCCTGCTTTAAAACACCAGGCCTCTTCGGGCATTAAATAGGTTGTATTCCCTTCCTTATTAATCTTAACTTTTCCCTCAAATAATTGCACCCGATGGTCGGTATCCGTTTGAATAAGATCAAACTTTGTACCCAGCACTTCAACATCAAAATCCATTGCATCAATCTGAAAAGGTTTATTGCTGTCCTTAGCGATATCAAAATATCCCTTCCCTCTGAAAGCTACTTTTCGTAAACTACTCCCAAATTCGGGAGATATAGTCAGCTCACTAAAGGGTTCCATGATGATATGGCTACCATCTTTAAGGTATACAGTATCACGATTGTTCATGGTCACAAAAGTGTACTGTTGTGCTACATTTTTGGGTTGGAATATAAACCACGTTCCTAACAGCAATACGGGAAGAATAAGTAGCATACTTTTCCTCTTTTTTCTTTTAGCCCGTTCCTTTTTCTGGATACGTTGATCAATGTTTTCCCATAAGGATTCAGACGTCTCTTGCTTCACAGAGGGGTCCTCTGAAATTGCATCCCAGATTTCCTTCGGATCTTTTTTCCCTTTTGCCATATCGTATAGATGGTATCTATAAACTATTACGTCGATACCCCTATATCGTACACCCCCTATCTAGAAAAAAATTAAAAATTAGCGCGAAGAAAAGCCATGGCTTTGTTGATCTGCTTAGCAACGGCTGTTTTGGATATTTTGAATTTATGAGCAATCTCACTGTAACTTAACTCATCCACAACACTATCAAGTACCATTATTTTTCGGCGTTCTGGCAGCGCTGACAATAATAAATTCAGTTTGTCTACTTTAATCTGATAGGCAGATTCGTCAAACCTCTCTTCGATTTCTGTCAGCTCGTATGCGCTATCAAGGGAAGTAAATTGAACCTTTTGTTTTCTATAAAAATTGGCAATTTCCTGTTTGGAGGTTTTAAAAATTATTGCATCTGGATTGGATACCCCATATAGCTTATGAACATAACGCCACAGGTGAATAAAAACTTCCTGTACTACATCCGCAGCATCATCTTGGGATTCAATATAGTATTGAACGAATAAAAATACTTTCTTATGGTATCTATTAAATAGGTCTTTGAAGTACTCCTTCTTCATAACGATTTTTATTCAAACCAGACAAACGATGTCTAAAAGCTAACTCATAATTGGATAAGGTCTTTTACCTTTTAAAGATAAATCTACAAAATTAGTAAGAACCCTACAATCCAAATTGAATATTAAGTTGTTCCAATAAGTTCACCAGACAAAAATACAAAGCCTATCACCATTATATGAGCAAAGTAGCAGATTTCATAATTTCTTAACATGAACTTGCATTTAGAACATGATATCCACCATGTACTGATAATTTTTATCCTGCTCGATCCCTTTGGTTAATTCACACAGCTATAAACCTACTTTAAGAGATATTCCTGAACGATTCATCCTACACCTTGATTCAAATTTTTGCTAGTTTGGAGAGGAGTGATGTTTAAAGCCATCGATGAAAGCAACATAACCATTAACGACCTTCCAGTTAGATTTATCATCTTGCAGCAGAATACAAAATAGATATGTAAATTAGCTATTGAGTTATATGTTAATACAATGAGAATTTCCGCAATACAGAATGCTAATCGTGGAACTAGGTAAAAAAACAGAACTTTATAAGCTCGTTCACACACTCTGCATTATATTATGACGCTGCGAATGCTTGAGGAAAACAGGCTATATTTTAATCAAAAATATGCATTCCAACCGAAACCAGTCCGCTGTCCGAATACGAACAACGGGTGTTCAAATACGAACACTTATCGTAATAAAATATTACTAACCACATGAATATAAGCCACTTTTACAATTGGCAACCTTATTGAAACCGTTTAACCGTTGAATGAAGCCTTCTTTAGACCTATCTGAAAATCACTAGGTCTTTCGATCTTATTTTTGTTTATAGGCTGACGGAGTAAAAGTAAAAAAACATGATAAAAAACTACCTAAAAATCGCGTTGCGAAATATGAACAGAAACAAGGGGTATACATTTTTGAATGTGGCCGGATTAGCCATTGGCATAGCGGCCTGCCTGATCATTTCTTTCTATATTCGGAATGAATTAAGTTACGATGACTATCATACCGAGTCCGATCGGATTTACAGGGTTGCCGTGGATATCCAGAGCAGTAAAACCAACCGGGTTTTTGCCACTACCTGCGGGCCGCTCGCTCCTGCACTCAAAAAGGATTTTCCCCAAGCGGAAGCGGCTGTCCGATTATGGCGGCAGAATAATAAACTGATAAAATACGGCAAAAAAAATGCTTTCTACGAAGATAACTTCTTTCTGGTCGATCCCTCGATATTTGATGTTTTTACCATTCCATTAAGCAAGGGAACAATGGAAACCGCATTAAACCGGCCAAACACGTTACTCATTGCTGAAGAAACGGCAAAAAAATACTTTGGGGAGGAAGATCCTATCGGAAAAACCGTGCTTGTCAATGATGAACCGTTTGAGGTTACGGGGATCATGGAACATGTAGCAGATAACAGCCACCTGAAGTTTAACCTGATTACCTCGCTTGCAACCGTGGAAAAGGAAAGCTGGTTTAATGAGGATATCCAGAACTGGCATTCAACTATGTATTACACCTATATCAAGGTTGCCCCGAACACCAATATTTCCGATTTTGGAAAAGAAATCGAAACGGCTGCCAATCGTTATGTTGGGGATGTGATAAAAGGTTGGGGAACTACTTATCGCTACTTTCTTCAACCCATAAAAAGCATTCACCTCCATTCGGATTTAAGTAATGAAGCCGAAGCACCGGGAAACGCGGCGAATGTGTATATATTTATCGTGTTGGCCGTGCTGATCATAGTGATCGCCTCCCTGAACTATATCAACCTTACAACAGCACAATCATCCAACCGAGTCAAGGAAATCGGGGTCCGCAAAGCGGTGGGCGCGGCTAAAACCAGCATATTTAATCAGTTTTTGGGCGAATCCATATTACTTACTCTATTCGCGCTTATTTCCGCCTTGTTACTTGTCCTGGCGATTAAACCCCTATTTGAACACCTGTCCGGTCAGGTCTATCACCTGGGCCAGATTTTCACCTTTCAATTCGCAGGGTTATTGCTGGGACTTACCTTGCTGGTTGGGATCGTCGCGGCCATCTATCCGGCATTGTTTTTATCGTCTTTTCGGCCGGTGACGGTACTAAAAGGTAAAATAGATATGGGCAATAAAGGCACCTTGCTGCGACAAATATTGGTGGTGTCTCAGTTCACCATTTCAATCATCTTGATTGTGGGCACGCTTACCGTGTACAAACAGTTGAACCATATGAAAGATCAGCGGCTTGGCTTTGACAAAGAGCAGACACTGATTCTGCCCATAAAGGGTGGTATATCGATTGCTGACCGGCTGGAACAGCTCAAGGATGAATTCGGCAGCCATTCTTCGGTGGTCAGCGTTGCCGCTTCCTCCAGCATACCCGGAAAAGCCGTAGCTAATTATAGCGCTTCCTTATTGGGCGAAGCGGATGACAAAAGCCAATCGATGTATTACCTGTTTGTGGATGCCAATTTTTTGAATACGTATGGAATTGAAATGATTGCTGGTCGGCCTTTCGATAAACGAATGCAAACTGATGCAGAGACTACATTTTTGATCAATGAGAAAGCTGTAAGTGCATTTGGCTGGGCGTCCCCAGAAGAGGCTATCGGCAAACGGCTGAGCACCGGTTTTCAGGCAATGGGACAGATTATTGGCGTGTATAAAAATTTTAACTACCGTTCCCTGCAAGCGCCCATCGAACCGCTAATTATGGCAGTCGTTCCCTGGCGGTTTAACTATATCAGCCTGAAACTGAATACTGCGGACCTGTCTTCAACGACGGCCTTCGTAGAAAAGAAATGGCATAAACTCTTTCCTCAAAGCCCTTATGAATATGTTTTCCTGGATGAGGAGTTTAACCGTCAATATACTACAGATGAAAAAATGGGGCGAACTTTTTTGGTCTTTACTGGTATCGCTATTTTTATCTCCTGTCTTGGCTTATTTGGCTTGGCTACATTTGTTGCTAAGCAGCGCACCAAGGAAATCGGTATCCGTAAAGTGCTTGGGGCATCGGTTACGGGCATTGTAGAGCTGCTGTCGAAAGACTTTATCAAATTAGTATTGCTTTCGTTGGTCATCGCCTCGCCCCTGGCTTGGTGGGCAATTCACCAGTGGCTTCAGGGGTTTGCCTACCGCATCAACATAGAATGGTGGGTATTTTTAGTAGCGGGATTGGCAGCGGTGTTGATTGCACAATTAACAGTAAGCATCCAAGCCATTAGGGCGGCAGTTGCCAATCCGGTCGACAGTCTACGGGATGAATAGTGAGCGGAAAATTTCATCAATATACATCAAAAAGCGGCCCATAAAAGATAGTTGCTAAGTTTTTATGAGCCGTTTATTTATATTAACCATTGGGTTTATACTTTGATTTTTATGGTGTTTTTTGCACATACGAACATCCAAAGTAAAAGAGTAGAATAAGTCAGTGGTTTTCTTATTTCACTATAAATTTGGTTTTTAGACGACTGCCAGACAAAAAATAACTATGCGAATAAAATCATACCCGAAAACCCGACGCCTAGACTATGGATTGTTCCGGTAGATGTCATGTTTTCATGTGAAGTTGTGACGGGGTCCGTATTGAATAGGCCATCTTTTCGCTAGCAAAAATTCCAGTTGGACTGATTACTACTTTGGCTTCGCCTGCATGTACGTCGAAATCTAAAACGTTATCCCTTCCCTGTGGTAAATCGATAAAGTTTCCCTTGTTTCCTACCCTGATCATCAGCTTTAAAAAGCCCCTGCGTTAGTTTTTTCGCATTGGATAGCAATTCTGTTTCAAATTTAACCTGATCGTCTGATTTAGACACCGGTGTGAATATGAGTCCAATAACCGGCGATAGGAATAATGAGAGGAAGAATGCTCCTGCAAAACTTATATTCCTATTAACACCGATAGCACCTATTGCTAACGAGAAGATAATCCATCCCAAAAATATATCCATTGTCTATGTGTTTACAATAACCATGAAAAAAGTTAAAGTTGGTTTAGGATGAAATTATACGAGAAACCGTAGCTGATTTATTTAGGTTTAATAAGACAATAAAGTAAACAATAAGGCCTCCCTCGTTAACCGTCAAGGGAGGTCTTTTATCAAAAAATTCTTTCATGATCATCCACACCTGATCCGCCAACGTAAAATACGTAAATCCCGACTGTAGTTGGCATACTATCTTTCCATTTCAGCAATAATAGCTGCAATCAGTTTTTCTGCATCATGATATTGGAGAATAGAGGCTGCCTGACCCGCCCAAAACGATTTCAATTCAGGATTCGATTCGGAATTTGCAGGATAAGCTCCCAGTTTACCGACAATTTTTCCTTGTAATGGATAAGGGGCAAAACTATTTTGAAATTCTTTCAACTCCTCTGTCAAGCGGTTTTTCACTCCTCGTGACAACCTTCCAGTGAAAACTTTGGTCAATGTTGTATAACGGGCTTCTTTTGAGAATAATTTTTCACGATGTATTTTACTTGCACCAGATTGCCGTGTAGCGAGAAAAGCAGTTCCTATTTGTACCGCATCGGCACCTAATGCCATTGCCGCTTTTACCCCACGGGCATCAGCAATACCGCCAGCGCCTATGACAGGGATTCTTAAGGTATCCGCGACTTGCGGAATCAATGAAAACGTTCCTATTAAACTTTCCTCAGGTTTATCCAGAAATGAAACCCGATGCCCACCTGCATCAAATCCTGTGGCTACCACGGCATCTACTCCTGCATGTTCTATAGCGATAGCTTCATCTAACGTAGTAGCAGTTCCTATCGTTATAATTCCTAAGCGCCGACATTTCTCCAAAATTGTTTCAGAGGGTATGCCATAAACAAAACTAAAAACCGCTGGCTTTATCTCAAAAATAGCTTCAATCTGCTCCTCAAACTTAGGACTGCCTGGCAAAGGAAATGTGGGTGGTTCTGCACCGACCTCTTCAAAGTATGGCTCCAAAAGTTTGATAACTTGCTGAAAATCCCTTTCATCAAAATCTCCTGCCGTAGCATCTTGATCATTAACCCATAGATTAATGTTAAATGGTTTTGAGGTCAATTTTCTGATGCCTCTAGAAATAGAAATAAGTTCGGCAGCACCATAAGGCTGCCCACCGTAAGACCCTAATCCGCCCTTATTTGAAACTAGTGCTGTAAGGTCCTCCGAGGATAATTTTCCACCAAAGGGACCTTGAACGATGGGTAAATCTATCTCAAGAAGTTTAGTGAATTTTGTTTTTGTCCACATATGAATAAATTTAGCGTTGCCCAACTAATTTGAACTGTAGTACAAACTCATCGTAAATCAACTTGTCACCCAGATTCGGAATAAACTTTCCGGAACCATACCGAATATTGTACAACGTACGGTCAATTTTGATTTCGCCCAATGCATGCAAGAAATCGCTGAATATTTCTACAGTTGCCGTAAAATGAATGGGCTGTGTAATATTCTTAATGGTCAGATCGCCACTAATGATGTAATGCATATTTTCCTTTCTTCCATTGTTGATTTTCAAAGATGCTGTCTTAAATTGATCGACCGAGAAAAAATCATCGTGGTTTAAATGATCAAAAAACTCCTTGTAAATAGATTTGTCAGAAATATCGGTGATTACAATTGAAGTCATGTCAATATGTATTTCTCCATCGATGATCTCATCGTTTTCAAAACTCAAAAAACCATTTTTGATTTGAATAGTTCCCGTGTGTAAGCCTAGAACTTTCTTCCCTGTCCAGTTGACAGTGCTGCTTTCTGTTTGAATGTTAAATGTTGTCATTGTGCTTGATTTTTAGTTTGACAAGACAAAATTCAGGGTATTCTTTAAAGATAGAAAGGACGTACCTCACAAAAAAAATGTGAGGTAGATCAATTGTTTGGCGAGTATAAGCGACTCAGTGTTTCTCTTGTTACACCAAGATAAGCAGCTAAAATGTGCTTTGGCAACCTTTGCACCAACGATGGATACTCCTGTACAAACTTTTCATAACGTTGCTTTGCAGAGCTGCTCAATAACGATAGGATTCTGTTTTGCAACGCCACGTTCCTGCGGTTTGTTTTCTTTCTGAAAAAATGTTCGACTTGATGGAATTCGCGACAGAGCTTTTCTCTGTTTTCATTGCTAAGGCATAGCACTTCGGTATCTTCCAGACAATCAATATTTACTTTTGCGTTCTTTTGATAATAATAGGCTTCGTAATCTGTGATCCACCAATCCTGAATAGCGAAAAGAAGAATATGTATTTTCCCGATCTCGTCAGTATAATACGATTTCACACAGCCAGAGAGCAAAAAATAATCATTTAATACGAACTGACCTTCCTGTATGAGGAATTGATGCTTTTTGAATTTCTTAAAGCTAAAATGGCTCAAGATATAATCAAACTCGACATCTGTTATATCGATATATTTTCGGAACTGTTCTCGCAAAATTTTACTCATGTCCAAATTTACATTTATATCTTTCATCGTCTTGTCAAGATGATGAAATATTCCATTATTGAAAAAAAGAATCAGGATGATGATGCGTTAGCTCATCAGATATTGTTATCAGCCTCACGAATACTCCAGATTAACCCACTCTTCGATAATGACAACCGTATTATTTTTTCAAATGTATGTATTCGGGTGGATGGGAAAAAACTGATATTATGTGATGTCGCGATTAATCTCCATGAAAACATTTTACAGTTATCGAGGTTTTCAAATTCAAATGATTCTATCCAATTATATTTTCCATCCTCTTCTTGATATAAAACTAAATTGTCAGCTTTAATATTTTCAATAAATGATGATAATTCTGCACCGCAAGCTCCCAAATCATCTAACCCATAACATGGAATATGACTATGAATATCTGTTTTTCCATTTGGATCTTCAATTCCAATATATAACCCAACCGCAAGGGCTTCCAAGAAGATATGAAAGATAATTTGTGTCAGTATACTTTTTCGATTTCAGGTAGTAGTGAGCCTGAAAAGTTAGTCGGAAGGTTGGAGAACTTAGCCACTTTTAGGCAGTACAAACTACAAATCTTAGAAACGTCATTTTGCTTTAATTTTATCTCTATGCTTTAGACCAAATTTAATTAAAGCATTTGCAACTTCTTCCGTTTCTTTCGCATATCCGGTAAGCGCATAAGAAACTGTCACAGGTTTGGTGTCATTAACCGTTCTACTAACCAGTAAATTATCTTCTAATTCCTGAAGTTCGTTGGATAGAACTTTTGGGGATATTCCCTGAGCCATTTCTTGCAGATCTTTAAACCGCATTGTGCCGTGTTTCTGCAAATTGTGCAGGATACAAAATTTCCATTTACCACTGAGCAATTCAATGCCATCTTTTAATGCCAATATAGTTTCTTTATCAATATTTTTATTGCACATCAGATAGTTACTTTCCTAAAGGTAATGAATAGTAAATATATATTCAATATCCAATAGTTTTGTGGTACAGAAATTTTAAAAAAATCGTTATGAAAGTAACAGTAATCGCAAACATTTCGGCTAATGGAAGAATTTTGATATCCGATAACCCGCATCATAAACTACCACTGGAAGCGATGGAATTTTACGTACAATTTGTAAGGCAGGTTGGAAATGTAGTAATAGGATTGAAAACATTTGAAAATTTTCTAAATTTTCCAGATCAAGTAAAAGAACATTTTAATGGAATAGAAATCATCGTATTGGCCGATAAATCTTATACGGCTGATGGCTACAAGACTGTAGCAAGTCCTGAAGAGGCAATTGCATATATGTCTGCAAAAGGAGTGCGTGAAATAGCCGTCGGAGGTGGAACAGGTACTTTCAACGCTTTTTTAGACAAGGATTTGATTACAGATATCTATTTTAACGTCAGTCCTATAATCACTGGAGCTGGAGCAATTTTAGCAAACAATGAGGAGTTAAGTTCAACGTTCAGGTACGAAGGACAGAAGCTTAAAAACGGTTTTCTTCAATTGCATCTAATTAAGGAATACTAAAAAATGACATACCAAAAATGTCTTTCAAGAATAGTTGAATTACGGAAACAAATCCGCTAAAATTATTTCTTTCCGATCTATATTTTTCAATTGGCGACTGTATCCACACGACGATAAGTATATACATCATGGTTAAGGGCGCCGGCGAGCGGAAAGAGAATAAGAAAACCTGCTGCTGTCGACTCACTGGGCACGACTAAATCACCATGGTTATCTAGTGCAAAGCAAATAGTTTTGGTAAAGAATCTATTGACTAATACATAGATGTCAAGGTCGGTATTTCTGAAAGAAACAAAGTTTTGCGATTCGGGCTTAACTTTCCTCGTTCTTTCACGCACGACATTTCCTAAGGAATCAATTAGTTTGAAATGGATCTTATTTTTTTTGATGAGCTCCAATGAAGTTTCGTAAAGATAGTGCAGACTATCAGTTTTATAGTAATTAGGCTCAATATAGTTCCATAGGCAATATTCATTATAGGCCGCACTCTTCTCCTCAATTCTATTATTATGGCCTATTATCTTCTGGGGATAATTATCAAAGATGTATATCTCCTTCAATCGTACCATCGAAACGCTATGCGCCGCAGCAGTTTGTGCTAAATACTTAGGCGATAGGGAAGTACAAGAGATACACGAAAAAATAAATACCACCGAAAATAGTGCAATGGCAAGCGTGCGCATATTTTGATGTTTGTTGATTTCTATCATATGCTCTTATTTTGCGGAAATAAATTGTTGGATACTAAACTTTAAGTTGTTTCTAAACATTAGGTAAGCCCCTCAATAAATTCTGAAAAGATTCTATTTTTAAAAATAGAATCTTCATTTGACATTCCAATAAATGGTATTTCATAAATATCACATGTGCTTTTTTTAACTGCATAAGCTTTTGATCTAAAAATAACCTTTATTAAACTCACAAATTTTAATTGTGCTCAATGTTTTATTTTGTAGGAAATGTTCAATGTTGTTCGCCTTTAAACGATCTTTTTTTGCAAGTTTAAATTTGACTGTACCATAATTTAGTTTAGAAAACTCTATCCTTAATTTCTCAATTTCTAATTTGTGCACTTGTTCTCCATCTGCTAAGAAATTATCCAAAAGCAATAATTTCTGACATAAAAAGTATATTTTATCGTCTTCCAAAATAACATCTCTCTTGAAGGAAGATAATAATGAATCTTTAATTTTATCCCACAAAGACTCTTCACCGATAAAAATCAAATTATTCAATTTTTTAACATCTAGTCCCAAATTATCAATGAGATAATTTGCAACTTTTTGAGGAGAAATTTGGCTTCGATAAAAATCCCTCAGATTACCAAGAGGTTCCCACCTACTTCTATCTAAAGAAAGGTCTATTTGGTGCAAATAGGTATATAAAAATACTACAAACGAATAGTTAATTTTCATCTTTCTAATTCTGTTATGTTTACCATTTTTTTCATTGACGAAAAAATAAACAGTAATTTGTCCAGATCTTCAGTCGATTTTGCATTGCCAAACATATGAACCAATTCATTCCATCCCTCGCCGCTTTTGCTATACATTATGCTTTGAATTGAATAGTCTCCATTACAGTTATAAATGGTCCAGCTTACATCTTGATCAAATATTTCATTTTTCAGATGCTCGGTTTTGCAACTTTTGCTTTTAGCTGGAAATTGGCTAGGATGATTACCGAAATACAAGCCCCCCCGAAATACCTGTATGATTTGTAGTGTCAGCAGGATTAAAATAGTAAACGGAAAAATCTTCTCCATTGGTTTCATCTATAGCATAATCTGTGGGTAAAGAAATAGAATATTTACTTTTCCCTAATTCCCTTTTTTCCAATGACTTTATAAAAGTGGTATCTGCCGAGTTATGTACAGATTTATGATCATTATTTTGTCCACAGCTGGTCAATGTTAATGTTGTCAGCAGGACAATCATTGTCAATTGTATCTTCATATCTTGGTTATCTTTATTAGGATTCGTGGCTCTATATTTTATACTTCATAATCGCTAGATAAGACCAGTAATTTCATTCAAACGCATTTGTTATTTATTTGCATATTTGATATTATCAATAACAAACTCTTTTAATTCCGTTAAAACCGAAAGTCTGTTGGCCATTTCCGTATTGTTAAACCGAAAATAACCAATTTCAAATGTTTTAAGTTTTGATAGTTTTTCAATTCCTGATAAATCTTCAAGATCCACTTTTTTGTTGCTCTCTGTTGTTGATGCAAAGAGGGATAAGTGTTCAAGGTTTTCGAACTTATCAATCCCATTCAAGCTTTTAAGGTTTGAAGTATAAGTTAATGAAAGGTTTTTAATTCTGGATTTTGAAACGTTTGGCAAGAAATTGAAGTCTGATACTTTGTTTAGACTTAAAAGACAAAGCGTGGTCAAATTCATTAGTTCATCTAAGCGGTTAAATGAAAAGTCTGCATTTTTGACATGTGAAATTAATAAATGTGTCAAATTTGGAAACAATGAAATTAAATCCAAATCATTTTGTTTGATGTTCCAAATATGTAAGTGGCTAACATCTATTAAATTATTCTTATACTTTTTCAATATCTCAAGATTTCTACGGTCAATCTTATAGTTATTGATGGTGATAATTTTCAGGTTGTCATAAAACCGGATATTTTCCAATGTTTGAGTCGATGGTAAAATATACAGAATTTCAGATCTGAAATCAGTTCCGCAGACTGTTTTTGAATAATCAGAATCATCTGGCTGAACAAAATTTTCATTCTTTTGTTGGAATAGAAATCGCTGGAAATCTTGTATATTTTTTATCTCATTTAATTTCATAGGTGCTGGTTCGTGTTATGTTTATCCAATAATTGATCAATCAAAGGTCTTTCAAAGTTTACTGCTGTCAAAATTTTTATTGCTTTTTCCTTATCTTCGATTAAAGCCTTCTCATACTCAAATACAAGTCCGGTGGTCAATAATCTCTGGTCACCTGTATGTCCACCAAAACTTATACATTTCGCTGGTATTTCATAGTCTGCCCACTGTCCTTTAATGAATTGTTGTAATTGTCCGAACGCAGGATTTCCATCTTCTCTGCCTTTTATCCTTGTTGGAATAATAAAGTCCTGTTGACAATTTTTAGGTTGATCTTCAATTATTATCCAATCCTCTCGATTAACACCATATTCTTCAAAGCAGCATTCCATTGCATCTTCCATAGTGTAAGAGAAATGATCCCAATCTGCAGAACTATCCTGTAAGCTGTAATAACCAAAAAGATAAACTCCGCCTTCTGCCTGACAAAGCATAAGTTTTTTTGTTTTCTCGTCTATGTTTTGAAATACTACTTTTCTCATTACATGTAAATATGATATAAATTGCTGTTCTAATATAATATCCTACCTATAATAATTTGACCAAGCTTTGAAATAAGGTTGTAGCTTTTCACTGAGATTCATCTTGACCCATTCTCAATCAACTCCCTCCTCCGTGTATAATATTTCGAGGATACCAACATGCACGATATTGATGATTTCACAGTTGTGACTTTGCCCAATATAATTGATATAATCAAAGGAACTTTCGACAAAAGGGCTTGTGCGATCTGCTACGATCTGGCCACCAAGATATGTCGCAAATTCATTCATAAATAAGTATGTTGAACGATCTGAGAAAAAACTATCTTCTCCCATTTCAACAATTTTCTTGTACTCGGGCACTTTATCAAACAGAATACCTGTTAATGTATCAAAAATAAAAACATCAATTTCTTCTAATGGCTTCATCTGGAGTTTCAAATATGATTAAAAATAAGAATTTGCATCAGATCTGATACACTTCCTAGACTACTTTTAGTATATTAGTTTCGCTAATACAGTTATTACCTGCAATTGCCCAAACGCGATTCACAATGAATGAAGTAGAAAAAATAAAGCAACAGATTGTAAGAAAAGCTATAGAATTTAAAACAGGAGGTTTTAGGCCTACAAATTCTATTTCTGAAAGTTGGATAGGAAAAGTTTACTTATACAAAGAAGATGAAGAAATTCCGAAAGACAAAAATGGAAATCTAATGTTTCCTTTGTTCCAACTTTGCTTAGAAGATATTGAAATTAGACCTGATATTTTAGCTGATACAAAGGTGATTACTGTTTTTGTAGCAGAAGAACTTCCAATGGATATTACAGCCAACGGAAAAGAATGGCTATTGCGCGAATATAAAAAATCAGACAAATTAATAATTAAAGAATTATACAATCCTGATTCAGGACTAAAACCATTCCCCCTAAAACCTTCAAAAATAGAAGAAGATTATCCTGTGTGGGATGGAGGTGGTTTAACAAGTGAAATGGAAAATGAAATATTAAAACTTGAAGATTCTGGAATAATTGAAGGTTACTATGATATAGCTGAGAATCAATATGGACACAAACTTGGAGGTTATCCAAGCTTTTGTCAACCAGGCGTATATTTTGGCAACGACTTTGAATTTGTATTTCAAATTGCATCCGACGACAAAGCAAATTTGAATGTAGTTGATAGCGGAACGATGTATTTTGCTAAAAATGCGAAAACAGAAGAATGGAATTTCTACTGTGACTTTTATTAAAAAAATAGCAGATAACAAATATAGGTAACTGGGAATTAATTAAGGACTTTTTCGCAAATAGAATTAATTCCGTTATGCAAGACAGAAGACAGAAAACCTTTAAGATAGCTGCAATTATAGAACCTTAGAGTTTTTCGACCTCTTCGACTGAAAGCCCTGTGCCTTTAGCGATATCAGCTATAGGTAGTCCCATTTCCTTAAATGCTTTAGCAGTCTCAAGCGCTTTTTTGCGCTCCCCTTCTGCCAAACCTTTAGCTTTACCTTCTGCCAGACCTTTAGCTTTACCTTCTGCCAAACCTTTAGCTTTACCTTCTGCCAGACCTTTAGCTTTACCTTCTGCCAGACCTTTAGCTTTACCTTCCGCCAAACCTTTAGCTTTACCTTCCGCCAAACCTTTAGCGTGACCTAAAGCTTCTCCGGATTTCAAGGCCGAATTGAATACGCTCTCCGCATCGCGCTTATGTTTTAAACTTGCTTCGTATGACATGAGTTCCTCCTCCGTTAATTTACCTATCTCTCCTATCTCAAAGATAAGACCAAATATTCTTTTATCCAAAAATGATGGCAATCTATCCATGGTACTCAAGTGTTTAAGTAAGTACAACCATTGATCCATCACTGTCTTTAGTTCCTCTGGCTGTTTATTGAACAATGGAAGCGAAATCATTTTATACCCCAATTTATCATAAAATATTTCTTTGGTCAATTTGTCACACAGCGCCACATCATAGAAATAAGGGCGTTCTGTGACACGGGATATACCAGAACTTCCGTTTCTGTCCATGTCAAACTCCAAAATACCAATAAAGTAAACCTCCGGTAGGTAATAATCACTACCTTTCTTGCCTCGCGCTAATTGTTTATTGATCAGACGTGAGGTATAATACACCGCGCGGTCCTTAAAAAATTCTTGAAAGAGCTGCTGCATCTCAATGATGAAAACCTCGCCATCGTTGCCGATACAATGTAAATCAAATACAACACGACGCATTTCCTCATAGTCGCCATCTTGTTCTACAGGCTTGTATCTCAGATCCGAAATTATCTTCTCTCCATGAAATAGACTATTGAGAAACTCAATTAGTAAGATTTTGTTGTCCTCTCTACCAAAGTAAAATTTCCAACCGAAATCGGTACGTGGATCTACATACCTACCTAAATGTCTTTTTGATTTAGCCATAATGCTTATTAATTGGTTATCAGGCAAATATACAATAATAGATTTAAAAATACTAACATAATTAGCAAAAAAAAAAAGAACACAGACAAGAAAGTAATTTATATTGATAATCAATCGCAGAGCTGAAAAGTTACATTTTCCGGATTCTCTGCCTTATCTTTTAAATACTGATGTTTTAGAAGCACAGATAAACTATTGTAGATGATAAGATCACAGCACTAAAAATGCAAGGCCATAGCCAAAATGCATTGCCGCAGGTTACCAGGAGTGATAAAACCCCTACCTCCATAATAATAACGGGTATTAAATAGATTTTCGGCGGTCAATTTACATTGAAATTGTCGATAAACATAACCTATATTAGCATTGCAAAGTGTATAAGCGTCTGTATAAAAACTTCCAGCACTTGTACTGTTAATAATCAGATCCTGACCAACATAATTTCCTCCTAACCCAACATTCCACTTGCTATCCTTATTTGCCGGCAGTTCATAGCTAGCATACCAGGTGAAAGACCATTTTGGACCAGCATTTACAGGCCTTAATCCCTGAACGGCAGCATCAGCAACCGTTAACTTACTAGCGTTGTACGCTCCACCCGCATGGATAAAAAAATTGGTCAGAGGTTCGGACTGTATATCGAACTCTACACCACGACTATACTGTTTTCCTCCCTGAATATATTTTGTGGCATCCGCTGGATCTGTAATCACCGAATTGCGTACACGGATATCATAGTAGCTCAGTGTAAGGTCAAGGGCATTGTTGGGAACCGCAATTTTGACACCGGACTCGAACTGGTTGCCGTATTGAGGTTTGAAATTATATAAAATGCCGTTGGCACTTGTCGGTGCGAGATTTTGAAATCCGCTCATATAATTTCCAAAAACTGTTATAATTTTTGGAACAAGCTGATAAGTCAGACCTATTTTAGGCGTAAGGGACGATTGCTTATAATCGGCAGTTGTAACGGCAGTCAACAGATCCTTCGTACCCAAATTGATCAATCTGTCGTATCGGGCACTGAACATCAGCGTCAACGCATCGGTGGGTTTGATGACATCTGAAATGTAAGCCGAGTAGCTGTTCTGAGGAGCGACCGAATTGTTGGGCTGCCTGGAAAGTACGATACCGCGGATCAGGTCTGCATGAAATAAATTTGCTGTAGCCGAAGGATCAGCAAGAAATACTGTATCCACATAACCTGCATTTTTATAATTTGCCGCATAACTATAGCGCTGGTAGTCAAGACCGATCAGTAATTTATTGTCCCAGCCTCCTAGCTTAAAATTACCGATAAAGTTTTGCTGAACCTGATAGTTGCTGATATCCTCGGATTCATAGTGTAATACCTTCCTTGCTACAGCAGTATTATTGTTGAGCAGCAGGTTTGTCTGATAATCGCCATTGGACGTGCTGTTTGTACTGGCGAGGTTTGTTTCAGACTGCCAGAACGGCGAAATGGCATAGCTTATCTTTCCATAAAAATTGAGTGAGGAGGTTCGCCATAGCAAGCTGTTATTCGTATAAGAACTGAAGTAGTCCAGATGGAGATCGTTCGCATGCTGTACGTTTGTGGCAACGCCGCCGATAAGGGGATTGCCAGGTGTAAACAAAGGATTATTGGTGGTATTTCTCCGCAAGAATTCGGCCTCGATCCTAACCTTAAGGTCAGGACTCAGCTGGTAGCTAAAACTTGGTGCCAGAAAAAGGCTTTTATTCAATCCCTGATCCTGGAAACTCTTTCTGGAGGTGAATGTCGCAAACATTCTGAACAGGGATCTGTGTGCTGAATCAAGTGCTGTATTTATTTCAACACTGCCACGGTGCAGGGCATTGTTGCCCGCTGCGAGCGAAATAGTTGTAAATGTACTATCCACGGGAATATAGGTGAGAACATTGATCAATCCCCCGAAAGCCATATTTGTACCACCAAACAAGGTACCACTCGGTCCTTTGATTACATCCAGCTGCTGTATATTGCTATTGTCATCGCTATAGTGTAGGTAAGCATTGAGGCCATTTCTAAAATTGCTCCTGGTCCGAAATCCACGAATAGTGAAATACGGTGCAACCCCTGCCCAGCTGGGTGTCACCCCCGCTGCATTTGCCAACATAGCTGTCTGGGTATAATAGTTTCTATTTTTAGTCAGGTTGATACCTACACTTGTTGTAACCTGTGGATTCTCGTAATCAGGTATGTTTATCCTTGCTGACTGATAGCTAGACCTATCTTTCCTAAACTGGGATTTAATAAAAACAGAGTCAAGCTGTTTTGGCAATAGCGTATCAGCATGGTGCGCCTGCGCATCGGCGCTAAAAATTGTAAATAGAAGCGTAAAAATTAAAAAAGACTTTAAGTATAGCGTTTTCAAGGGTATAATAAATTAAATTTGACCAATATATACCCACAACAGATTTGTTGCCTGTAACAATATAGCTCAAGCCATCCTGGTACTAACAACAATCTGATTTTGCGGGTTTGCATAGCTGGGCTTATTTCGCAGCGCTGTTACGTTCTCTCAAATATTCCAAAATAGCTCTGCCTTCGTCCTGCTGCAGTCCTAAGCTAATCATAGGAGAACTGAAACCTTTGCTCAGCGCTATTGCATCGGCGTCTTTTTCGAGCATAGCCGCGGGATCCAGCATCATATTCATGATCCACTCTGGCGTACGCCGCTTTACAACGCCATCCAACGAAGGCCCCACCAAGGTACGTTCGAAATCGTGGCACATGGCACATTTGGACACAAAGAGCTCCAGGCCTTTATTGGCTAGCTGTGCGTCAAATGGTTTGCGTTCGACAGCGCTAACAGGCCCCACTCCTTTGGATCCATCTGATTTAAAATCCAATATTGCTGCTTCTGTTGGAGCTGCTGATTGGTTTGCTGTCGTACTACTGTTGCTTTCTTTCTTCTTGTCTCCATTGCCTCCGCAGGCGATTATCCCGATGATACCGAGACAGGAAAGGATTACGTTGATTCGTTTGTTCATTTCTCTTTATGTTATGGTGATTAAAAACTTTATGAAATATGGGACAGCCAGTAACCGCCCCAATTTTTACTTAAAGATGTAGACTTGATATTTGATATCATCCTGATTTGCTTTCTTGCCGTCTTTCCACAACTCAACGATAATTTCCCATTGGCCGGCCATGGAAAAGTTTATTTCTCCTTCATAGTAACCCTGTCCAATGGATTCAGCATCCTTATTACCCGATGAGCCATGCCCCATAGCTGGCATATTTGTTTTCAGCTTGATGAGGTATCCGTCCAATGGTGGAAAATCATGGTGCTCCATCCTACTCATCAGAAATTTGATAGGATGCTTGCCTTGCTTTAGGGTATCCGGCAGCAGATTGGATATAAATACGCGGCTATCATCCCGTGTACCGGAACTCATCGTCCGCATTGTCTTTGCAGCGGATACGGGAAGTTTTATGGCTATGGTATCCTTTTTCCCTTCCGTTTCAAGAATTGTATACAAATGCCAACCCGGTCCCATATCCGGTATATCGGCCATGATAAACACCATTGCCCCCCGGTACCAGCCCTCGCCTAGGGCGACAGGATGTTCAAAAGGTCCTCCATGCTTCATCAGTCCCATATCCATCTGTGGGTAATAGTCAAGTGATGAACTATTGAAGGGTTTACCATCTTTGTCCCTTACCTGTAAATAAACCGTATGATATTTATTGTAAAGTTTAGCATCGGCATAGACCTTAAATGTTAAGCCATTGTACGCGGTATCTGCGATAGCAATTAGGTCGGATTCGTCTGGAATAGCAGGTGTCGTAGCATCATGGGCACCAACATGTTTTTTCTGGGAATTCTGTTCAGTACAGGCAATAGCAGATAGGACGACCGAAAGTGCCACGAGAAATTGGAATACTTGTTTTGATAAATTCATTGAATTGTTTTTTGCTATCCTTTATCCAGCAAAAGCTGAATATCGGCTATGATTTTTGGAATTGAATCTGTTTTTGTCCCGTCGTATACGGCTCTGACCCGAAAAGTTGTATCGACAAGTGTAAAAGCACCACTATGGTCGAATCCTCCCGGAGCATTCGGATCTTCCTGTGCAAACGAGAAATAACCGTCAGCACCAGCGAGCTTATACAGCTCGGTTTTCGGACCGTTGAGGAAAAGCCAATTGGATGGTGCCCCCAGTTCTGCTGCATAGTGCTTCAACACATAGGGCCTATCGTATTTGGGGTCTACGGTGTGCGATACGATCAGGATTCTAGGGTCGTCCGCAAAGTGCTTTGCTACTTTAAGCAGATTGCGAGAGGTGATCGGGCAGATTGTAGGACAACGCGTGAAAAAGAAATCAGCTAGGTAGATTTTTCCTTTCAATGTCTTTTTGGACACCATGCTACTGTCCTGATCCAACAGTGTAAAATCGGGTATTGTATGGTATAGAGTATCGATGACCTTAACACCATCGTTAATCCTTTCCTTAATGTCTCGCTCACCTAAGATAGGGAGCGGAACTGAAGGAGATGATAGTGTACATGCAATAAATTGACATGCCAAAAATGAAGATAAGGCCACAACTATCCCTATACGGGAATATGTGCTCATGAGATTTTGATTTAATTATTATTAACAATTGCAATTGAAAACGCCGTCTCGTCGAATAGCCTATCAATTGCTCACACGCTATAAAATAATTTAAACCAATGGTGGATGGAAAATTGTAAAAGTGGGATTGTAGGAATAATCTTGTTTGTACTCTGGGTAAGACAAACTAATATAGTCTTCATTGTTTAAGGAAGACATATCAAAAGAAAAATTGTGGGAGTTGTCGATAAAGACTACGTCAATAATACGGGATTCAAGATTTTTTTGTTCTTTTTCCTCATGTTCGCGCATTTTCTTCATCAATATACACTGCCCACGGCAGGACAGTGCTTTTTCATTAAAGCGATTCACACATTCATTGCGTGCGATATAATCCCTGTTCAATTCAAATACAGACCATAGCCATACATTTGAGAAGCTCTGTAAGAGCATCAATGGCAATAAGATCCATATGAACTGTTTCGCTTTCATGTTTAGTTAATCCGCCAAATATAAAAACGAAAGATGGAATAAGCAACCTTATCGGAAGAAGAATTGAAAATTATTTAAAAACATTATTAAACTGTAATATTTACTTGGAAGTGAGATATAGTTATTTCCCTATGCATCTTACCATTGAATCTAACGGTAGGCTCAGCGGACAAAAGGCGGTCATCGACCAAGGCTGTTGATTTTGTTTCATTGCTAAAATCCATAATGCGCAATATATGTCTCCCTGAACATAAAAGCATCAGATGATTCATCAACGACAAAATTGACAACTCTCTTTTCTACGCCCCCGCTGTCTCCACTATATTTCTGGCTGTCAAAAGATGCCGGAAACGGAAATTTATTGATTTCAGAAAAATCCATTTTTTGTTTGCCTGTGTCAAGCTCTTCCTTACTGACTTTTTTAAAGGCTTCAACAAAATAAGAGCCAAACATATCATACACGAACCCGGCATATACTTCGGGAGTAATCTGCTCATCGAAAAGATTGCATTTACAGGAAATAGAAACTTCCGTGGTCGTCATCCCATTGTATTTTCTGTTCCTGTAGGCCGGATGAAATTTTACCGTATCCGTATTGTAGATAGAGTCATAAAAAAACTTATGGGTCTCATTCATCACATCAAAATATAATGTAAACGAATAATCCCCTTTCTGCATTAACTTTTTGGGACTCAATATTTTCGTCCATGTGTAGTCAAAAACGTAATGGGATATCTGGGCATCAACTCGGGGCCTTTTGAGCAGAATAGAAGCTCTTGATAGACCCTCATCGTCATCAATGCTCCAAAACCTGTTAATTGTAACTTCCATACCTTATGAATATTTAATATCGATTTTATAGGTTTCAATATGTGTGCTGACCGCTTCAAGGACTTCTGTCGGACAGCGGAACTCTAAAATTTTCCTGTTCCTGAACGTAAAAATTAAATTAGAATTTCGTAAGTGGTGCATTATTCCTATTTATCTTTCCAATTATGCGGGGTTTATTTTTATTCATCATTTTGTTTCAGGTACTTTATCGGCACATCCTCTGTCAGCCAAACACCATTGTCGGAAATGAAAAACCGAAAATTGTCATTATACATTTGTTCTGCAAGCACTTTGAAAACAAATGGTTTTCCGTGTCTTTGGCCAACTTTTATTGCTGTTTCAATGTCGCTACTTAAATGAACATGTTGTCTATTTCGTTTTTCAAGTCCTGCGTTTAAAATGGATTGGACTGATTTTTCACTTGTTCCGTGGTATAAAATTTCTGGTGGTTTTTGATTTGTGTAGCCTAACTCAATTTCTACTGAATGTCCTTGACTAGCTCTTATCCTATCAAGTGTATCATTAAATGCAAATCTCTTTTTAGAATTTGTTGCTACAATGTGACTAAGCGTTTCTCTGTCTAACTTTATTCCGTAGTTGTTTACTTTTTCAATTAAGTTATCTACATCAGTCCAACCATTTTGGTCAAGTTGAATACCGATTGTTTCAGGTTGGTGTCGTAATACCAAACTTAAAAACTTGCTTATGTTTATTTCGCTATTACCCATAATTCTAATATTAGGAGCCTAAAAGTCTCTGCCACCACGTCCGCGCCGCTTTTGGCAAGCTGCTGTTATGTGCAGTAATTTTTTCCTCTTTCATTATTTCTGTCACGTCCTTAATTAAACCGTCCACCATTGGTGAAAAATTTCTGTACTTTTTATGTTGAACTTTTATAATATGATATGAATTTTTAGCTATCTCATCTGATGAGCTGTTTGTTCTAATAATTATTCTGCAAAGTTGTTCAATACAATCTCTTATAATATTGCGGTTATCTGTTCCTTTTATTACGCTCTCAAGGATTTCAAGAGCTTTATTATTTTCACCGGTCTCAACATATAACTCTGCCAATTGTCGATTGTAGATGTCGGTTAGAAAATCTTTATCATTTTTTTTGAGTGTCAATTTATAAGCCTCTATCTCTGAAACCTTGTCGTCTGCATATTTCGCGTATGTCCTATACAAACCTAGTTCTTCCTCAGTCCAAGCTCTATCTTGTTTGATCCATTCAGGTAGTTTTGTCAAAAATAGTTCTCTTTCATTTGTCGAATAGAGAAAATACAGTTCATCCTGAATTGGTGATTTGTAACATCTGAAATAGGACTTTTTCATTTCTTTCCAATCGTCTATGTCTACGTGCGAATAGATACAACTATATTCCGCCTCTCCAATATACTTTAACAGTTCAGTTTTCATTGGGTTGTCCGCTGTTTTTAAATATTGGTAGGTTTCTTTAACCCCTGCCGAAACCAAATATTCTCCGTCAAATCCAATTCCGCTATCAAAATCAATATTTTTAGCTTCAAGAAACAACCATACGATTTCGGGAGAATTGAAAAGTGTCAGAATGAAGGCACAGAAATATAAATTATCAATATCACCGTCTTTCCCATATTTTCGCCATTCCTTTTCTTCTGCAAAAAGATATTTTACAATTTCATAGTCCGTCTGTTTAAGGTCATTGTAAATTGCAATATTTAGTCTTAATCGGTCAAAGTGTTTTGAATCTATGGCATCTTTGTCAAAGCGATAATTGTCCAAGAGTTTTGGATTCTGTCGGACTAAGTCGAGTTCAGTTATATATTTTTCTACTACTGTCACGCTGCCTTGGTATTATTGTGCATCAATCTCAAATATACGCAATCCAGCAAATTAGAAAATAAATTCTAAACTTCATCCCTCCTGCTGTATCTAATATCCATTTTATTCAGTTCCAATTACCAGTTTTCAATTCCAAGACGAACTGGCTAAGATCAAGGTTAAAAGGCGCAATTTAAGCGCCTTGTCTTAGATATTGATCAACTCTAAACATTAAAGTATTCTATCATCTTGGTCTTGATAGGAGTCTTGTGACACAGTTTACGTTACAGTCTCTCTCCACTTTGTAGTTGCAATTCCATATAGAGGTTCCAAAGATTCTGTGCGATTTCTTCAGCGCTCATTTTTTTTAAATTAATTCTCTTCGTAATAATAGGAATAGTCTATTCCCTTCATAAACATCTCTCGACTGTGAATATCATCAGTCAGCGCATTCTTTATAAATATTTTCAATGGTTGACTATTCGCTACGCTCTTTATCATGGCTTGGTGATAATCGGCTTTGGATATTTTGCTCCAGTCTACACATTTTTTTAATTCCTTTTTGAATATGAGATCCAGCCAAATGCGCGTACTTCGTCCGTTGCCTTCCATAAATGGATGAGCAATGTTCATTTCCACATATTTATCTACTATTTGCTCAAATGTTTTGTCCGGCATAGCTTCGACGTCTTTTAGCGTATTAGGTAGGAATTGTGCCATCGCAAATTGAAAGCCTCCTTTGGCAATATTCTTTGCGCGGATCTGTCCCGCGAAATCATACAGTCCACCAAATAAATAGGCATGTATCTGCTGTAGACCTTTGACAGTGCCTACTTCAATGCTTTCTATGAACGAGCTTTCAAACAGGGCATAAGCTTTACTTTTACTCTTACCGTCGATGGTTTCGTCGCTATAGGTAAACCATTCTATAAAACGGTTTGCTTTGGTGCTAGGGAAAGTCTTTCCTAAAGCGATTATGCCATCATGATCCAGCATATCCGAATTATACCTTTTCCCGTCTGCAGCAAGAAGTTTCAGTTGGGTAGTGGCACTGACCAACTCACTTTTCTCTTACATATAAATATTTATCTTCTGCTGGATATCGGGCAAGTGATTTTCAAACCTTTTATTGATCCGTTCGAATCCACCTATCTCATCAAAGGGCTCTTTGTCGAGATCTTCGAAAGTAACAATGCCTTCGACGATCATCTGCTTTTCAATCTGCTGGAGCAAACTCATCTGCGGAACGGTCCAATTTTGTTGCTGGTACAGCTGTAGAAAGACTTTTTTAACACGATCTTTTCAGCTTTCAAGTGCGGATCCAGGCATATAGGTACGAATATAAGCAATAATATCGGTAGCCACATCCTGTCTTTTTGCATTTTTCCATGCATCATGTGGCGTGCGAAGATTGCAGCCCTTGGTATCAGGTAATAAGCTCAGTTCCCTGAAGCGCGCCACGCTTTAATTGCGTCGGAGATGTGGCGATCAATTTAAGCGTAGATATCTTGTTTTGATTTTCTTAAAAATACTTCCTGGAGCACCTGTTTGTCAAGGCTCAGATCGGCAACATGGGCGTTCTCTTCTTCCAGCTGACGGAGCCTACACAGCTCCGAGACGCCCGGACCGCCGTATTTCTTCTTCCAGTTGTAGAATGTCCTTGCGACTTAGTAAATCATAATTATTCTTCCTGCCATTTAATCCCGGGATACATTTCTCCAGTTAATAAGTAAAATTGTAGTATTTCTAAACCATCTTTATTATCAACAAGCAATGCCGTAGGGTACTCATCCCTTTGTCCATTTGTCAATATAAAGTCTTTCATTTCACTAGTTGTCCCTTTCGGATTATGCGTAGTGTAACCCGCGTCGCCATTGAATCGGAGATATATTGCAAATGAATGAGTTGAATTTTTCAATAATATAATTGAACTTTCATCATGTCCGCTAAGGGTATATTCAACAAATTCGGTTTCATGAAACTGTTCAACTACAGTTTTCAATTCCACCAACGTAGTGATGGAAAACTCCTTTCCATTGGCAACCAAGCTTAGCGCTGTAGGATTTGATAGAACTTCAATTCCATTGAAGACACTTGAAACATTTTCCATTTGTAATACAAAATTTTGGACAGCAATTTTTTCGTCCTCATTGTCAGTTATGCCACTTATTGAAATCGCATGGTCCGCCGTAGCAGAAACACTCAGATTACAAATATGAAATGAGCCTGAAATCTTATCGCTGATATCTTGTGCTTGAAGAAAAGCCTGTCTGGATCTTATAATTTTTTCCTTAAGTCCATCAGGTAAATGGTCGAATTCTGCTGTGTCCATAGTGTCAATATTATTTTTCTGCAATTTCTTTTAAAAAGGTTAGGAAGTTATCTGCATATAATTCAAATTCCCACTCACCACTCCCGTGTATACTTGTATAAATTGGTGCATCATTTTCTGTTATTTCATTAATGTCTATGCAATACGGGTCAGCTCCTGCATCAGCAATTACAACAAAATTCTTTGGCCAATCGGCAATTGATTTGTTCGTTACCGGATTAAATGAATAGCCTTCCTGTCTAGTTATCAGCTCAGAAGCTCCATATAAATGTAGACCTTGAAAGTATTTTTTGCTGTCAATAAATACGTTTAAAGGCGAGTAGTTTTTAAGGAACAACAAATAATTTTCCGGTAATTTCCATTTTTTCTCTATGTTTAAAATGTCGGTTTTATCTGCAACAACTAGACAGTCTGTAGGGTTTGATAGATCTGGGTTTTTAGCTCTTTGTGCTTGGAGTTTTCTGTTAAGTTTTGAAACAATTTTTTCAAGTTCTGTTTTTGGATTTTCCAGCGAATTATGAGTTTTCGGTTTAGGATAGCCATCACCGTCCTGAAAGCCATTTTTCTGCCAGATTTCTATTTCTTCTATTCTTAAATCTGTTACTTTCCAATATCCTGGGTCTTTAGGTAGCTCCCTGTCAAATGCTTGTCTGCTAAATAATGAGATGCTTTTGATTGCTTTTGCACGTATTGATGTATTAATACTCTCGTTTTTTAGAATTTCGATCAATGCCGGGTATGATTGTTTGCCGCTGGTTTTTAATAGTCCGTCAATGCCCCAATAGGTTAATTCAGGCTGAGTGATGCACCATTCGAAAAAGTCAGCGTAATTGGCTTCATCTTCGTTTACAAGTTTGATAATATCAGTCATTAGGAAATTTCGCCAATGCAAAATTTGTCCATTCCTTGCGTAATCTGTTAAGATATTTAAAACATATTCTCTGTCAGTTGATGAATATTTTTTCAATAATTTTTCTGTCAGTTTGGAAAATTTACCCCCATCTGTTTCGTCAACTATTTGCTGTCTTAATTTCTGTAAGTTTTTGTCTGTCATAATAATATTATCAAAGTTTGGGTGTTTTTTTTTACAAGTTGTAAATTATAACCGTCTGTAAATGATTTAATCATGTCCTTTTTGGGTATATCCTGGTACACATCCTTTTAAAATCATTCAATATAAAATGTCCTATATATCCATTCTTAATAATCCTTCTTTTAATCTTTTTATACCGTCGTTCGTGTTCAGACACTCTTTCGGGCTCAGGTTATCAAGTGCTGGGATTTTCCGATCGATCCAGTCCAGACCTCCCTCTCTTAATTTTGCGAAGATTACCTTAGCTATATCTGACTTGTTATCCAGGTTTTCCTCCAATAGCTTCTGATCTACGGATTCTGTCCAGTAACTCTCTGCCCAATACACCATATTATCCCAGGCGATTTTACTTTTTTCGTCAAAATATTGTTCGAGCCTTATATAGTCCTGCCTGTTCGCTTCTGTTGCCATTTTATTCAAACTCATTTGTTAGTTATCTTCATATTTGATATGATCAATAATAAACTCTTTTTAATCCTTTAAAACCGGTTCGTGTTATGTTTATCCAATAATTGATCAATCGAAGGTCTTTCAAAGTTTAATGCTGTCAGAATTTTTATTGCTTTTTCCTTATCTTCAATTAAAGCCTTCTCATACTCAAATACAAGTCCGGTGGTCAATAATCTCTGGTCACCTGTAAGTCCATCAAAACTTATACATTTCGCTGGTATTTCATAGTCTACCCACTGTCCTTTAATGAATTGTTGTAATTGTCCGACCGCAGGATTTCCATCTTCTCTGCCTTTTATCCTTGTTGGAATAATAAAGTCCTGTTAACAATTTTTAGGTTGATCTTCAATTATTATCCAATCCTCTCGATTAACACCATATTCTTCAAAGCAGCATTCCATTGCATCTTCCATAGTGTAAGAGAAATGATCCCAATCTGCAGAACTATCCTGTAAGCTGTAATAACCAAAAAGATAAACTCCGCCTTCTGCCTGACAAAGCATAAGTTTTTTTGTTTTCTCGTCTATGTTTTGAAATACTACTTTTCTCATTACATGTAAATATGATATAAATTGCTGTTCTAATATAATATCTTACCTATAATATTCTAACCAAGCTTGGAAATAAGGTTGTAGCTTTTCACTGAGATTCATCTTGATCCATTCCCGATCAACTCCCTCCTCCGTGTATAATATTTCGAGCATACCAACATGCACGATATTGATGATTTCACAGTTGTGACGTCAATTTCTTCTAACGGATTCATCTGGAATTTCAAATTCATGTGCTATCAAGGTACAAAATAGGTATGGAAATTATAGTTATTAGGTTATATATTTTGTCTATTTAAATCCTCTTTTGTAAATTCAACAGTCTTATTACTGAAATAAAACCAATTATGTATAAATTATCGCTAATTATTTTCCTTAAGATCTGTTGCCTAAATAGTAGCTTTGCCCAATCCACTACCAACTCTTCAAATAGTGAAATACATAACACTTTCTCGTATGCGTATATACGTGTAGAAGGAAAATTCTTATCGAAAAAACTAAAGGTGAAAGTGGACTTGGGAGACTCAGATGAACAGATCGCAGAAGGTGAAAAGCTTTCCGAAATATTAACCAATAAAAAGTCGTATGCCTCCATATTGAACTATATGTCTAAAATTGGCTATGAATTAGTAAATGCATTCAATCTAACTGATAACTATAACGGTTCCGGCGGAAACAAAACCTACAGAATAATATATGAACATACAACTTAGTGTAAATAGAGATTTGAACGCAAATGACATTCTGCAGTTATATCAATCTAATAAATGGAGTGCAGCCGAAAAACCTGAACTACTGATCAAAGCACTCTTAAACTCGCATTCTCTGGTTACTGCATGGGACGGTACAACATTAGTAGGCCTCGGCAATGCAATTTCCGATGGGTATCTGGTGGTTTATTATCCACATCTACTAGTGCTACCCTCCTATCAAGGCAAAGGAATTGGGCGTTTGATTATGGATAAAATGCAAGAGATTTATAAGGGTTTTCATATGCAGATGCTCACCGCCGATGGTAAGGCTATTGAATTTTATAAAAAGAACGGCTTTGAACGAGCTGGTCAAACAGAGCCGATGTGGATCTATTCGGGGGGTGATCATTAAATTTGAGGAAACAACAAAACCCGAGCAACTATTGTCAGCAATAATGGGTGTTTATAAATAGACTTTTCATTCAGAATCAAAGGTTCGAAGAGCCTGTCGTAATTAATATAACCGAAAAATATTATTTATTTAAAAAAGAACAACGTATGAGATTCGTATTTACATTGCTGCTTACATTTTTCTATACGATGAATTTTGCTCAAGAAATTGAATACTCTACAAATTGGGTAAGTGGTATAAAACAACAGGTAATACATAAAGACCGCAGTCTAGTCTTAAACAATGGAAGTATAAAGGATAGCATCATGTATTCGAAATATTACAAATTGAAAAAAGTAGACAAAGGCCAACTGACGCTGGATATAATACTAAAAAAAGTACGTCCTCTGTCTGTAAATCCTGTAAAATTTGACATCATCGTTGCTGGTGGAAATAAAGGATACACTTCGATCTATTATAAAACCTCTATACCATTTGACAAAATTTCTTCGAAAATATATATCCCTTTTGAGGCGGAGGTCGACTCTATTTCGGTGTTTTTTATTAGTTCAGGAAGTTCTAGTTTTTCAAAAATTGAAGTTCGTCCAGAAATACAATTTGGCAAAACATTGAGACAATGGGAAGAAAGATTTGTGACGAAGATCAAAAGTCAAGAAATGGTGTCTAATCTCGTAGAATTAGCGCAAACCTGGGGCGCTATCAAATATAATTCTCCTTCAATTTCATATAATGATATTGATTGGGATGAGATTTTATTTGAACGGTTGTATAAGATCTTTGCGGATATTGAAACACCTAAACAGAGCATAGATATCTTGCTTAGTTATGTTTCTTCAAAACCCGATACGGCTTCCATAGGACTAAAATCAGATAGTCTTATTCTCGAAAACCTAGATAATTCGTGGATCCAAAAGTCATCATTGCTCTCCGCGATACAAAAAAAACGATTACAAATAATAGTAGACAATCCTCCTGCTTTTAAGAACAAATATATTGATCGATCTGATAATTTAGTTTATACAAAACTTCAGGAGAAAACACTGCACAAAAATACATTACCCAACGTTTATGAACGTCTTGTCAACCTATTCAGATATTGCAATATCATAAAATATTTATATCCATATAAATATACACTATCAGGGCAATTTGATAATGATTCTCTGCTAGAAGAGCTGATACCTAAATTTATCAATGCAACGACTACGCTGGAATATAACAAACAATTAGTTTTATTGAATTCAACCATTAAAGATGGACATAGTGCCATACCAACATCGTCAATAGGTTTTATTCACAGTGTTTACGGAAATTTCGCGATAGGTCTGCCTATGCATATTAAGAAATTCAAGCAAGATTTTATTGTGACAAATATTGATAGTTCGTTTTCAAAAACAACTGGAATACAAATAGGTAGTTTCATAGATAGAATAAATGGAGTACCACTGCATGAGTCCTATCAGAAAATAACATCCTATATAGGAAGCCCTAGACCAGATGTACATCAGTACCTCGTCAATAGAGAAAAACTCATGAGTCTAATCCCCATATCGGACACCATAGATATAAGCTACTCCACGAATAAAATTGATAAAACCATCAAGATAAAAGGAGATATTAGTCTTTCCCGCCTCTTTAGCAAACTAAAAGACAACAATGCAACCCTTCAAAAGTCTATTGAACATCATGGAATTTATAATATCGATGATAGTATTACATATATAAATCCAGCACATATTGACACATCGACGGCTATCAACGCTTGGATAAATCATAGTAATAAGATAATACTGGATTTACGAAATTACCCAAACGGTAAACTTGATATACAATCATTCATTTCTCCGGACCTGTTGTTTGCAAAAACACAAAAGCTATCTCATTATCCTCAACGTCTAATTGAGTCTGATATAACGACAACGGGCGGAGCCAACTATCGTCATAGCAGAAAAATAGTGGTATTGATTTCGGAAGCATCAAGGAGTAATCCAGAATTCCTAGCGATGGCGTTGAGAGCTGCTCAGAGATCAGATGATATTACAATAATAGGCCGAAATTCGATGGGGGCTGACGGTAACGTTGTGACAATCCCATTAATAGGAAGTCCTACGTTTAGGTTTTGGTACACTGGTACTCGAATACTATACCCAGATCATGGAGAAACCCATGGTATCGGAATTAAACCTGACATCTATGTTCCACTTACTGAAGAGGAAGTGACCATGGGAGTAGATAGCATACTTAATAACGCTATTGATATTATTAGGAAGTGAAAACATTAGTACTTTTAATTGACACGGTCTCATAAAGTTAAATAAATAAAAAATGCGAAGTCCTTTCCCATTCCGCATTTTTATAACTTACACACTTTATGAGACGGTGTCGAAAAAACTGCTATTATGTGAGGTCGTGATTACATCCTAAGTGAAAGCAAATGGCGGGGATGAATAGAAACTTATTCCCGGATCATTAACTAATGATGATTACAAAAAAGTGGCCGCAGAATTTGGGGTTAAGTGGGATGGAATTTGAAACGAAATATAATATGGATATTCGTTTTTTTATTGCATATTAGCCAGCGGAAAATTAGACCATTAGAATTGGTACAACCTATAAAACATATTGATTATGGAAAGGCCATATAGCGGTATTGCAACCCATTACGAAACTCCAACGGGATATTCCATTATCGTCCCGGCAAAGAAGCATTTACCTATTATCATTATTTTTAGTTTATGGCTGCTTGGTTGGATACAATCAATTATTTTTTTTGCCCCGACACTCGGAGACTTTTACGATACAAACGGAGGTTTGAGCTTTGAGGTGATATTTTTTATAGTTTGGTGGATCCTCTCGACGGCAGCTGGCTTATTTGTAATGAAAACGTTAATGTGGTACCTCATTGGAAAAGAAATCATTACAATAGATCGCGATCAAATAAGTATTTCCAGAAAAAATGATATTCTATTCAGGCATAAGATTTATGATCTACAAGAAGCGAAGAGATTTCATGTTGAGGAAGAACATTTTGAATTTGTTTTTTGGAACCAAGGGAATAGTTTAGGTATTTTTAGAAATAGAGGTACTATTCGATTTGAATATGGTTTTAAAACCATAAAATTTGCAAATGATATGGATCAAGCTGAGGCAAATCACATCCTGGAAAGATTAAGATCATCGGGCTATCTGACCGCTACTAATTTTTGATTAAATTTTATATAGCTATGGACGTATGGGAAATAAAATACAGACCTGCATTAAAAAGTGATCTGAAGTTTCTGCTTGATCTCAGGATACAGACGATGAATCAGCATTTAATTGCAAGCTCCTTACCGGTCTCTGATGAGGCACATTTACAAAGGATTGAATATCAATTTGTACACGCCACAATAATTGAAATAAATAAATGTGCCATAGGTCTATTAAAGGTTCACAGACAAGCAAATAACATAGAACTGATACAAATTCAGGTGGCTCCCTCCTATCAAGGCAAAGGAATCGGTACGAGAATATTGAATGATTTGATAAAGGAAGCTACTGAATCAGAGAAAACGATCACATTAAGTGTCTTAAAAACCAATCCAGCTAAGGGTCTATATTTAAGCGTGGGTTTCAAGGTTGTTGGTGAGACTGATGACTCCTACCTGATGTTGTTTGAAAAAAGAGTATCTAAATAGTAGATATTGTAAAATGTATAAAGTATCGATAATTATTTGCGTCATTAGTTTTTACCTGATTGGCGATATAAAGAAATTGTTGTCTGAAACTACCTGTTGAGCATATTTTTCAAATTGGGCAAATCCATTGCCGTCAATCCGATATAAGAAGGTGTTAATACTAGCCTTGACTTTAGCTCTTGTGGCAAATCATTTAATGATTTGTCATCATCTATAATGATCATTTGATCTGGAAGGATATTTTGACGCACAATCTGACCCAATACCTGATCCTTACGTGTAAAGCGATGATTTAAGTGCTGTTTAACATTATCCAACAAGGCGAGCGAATCTATTCGAATATCCCTATCAAGAAATATCTTTTGCCATTCTGCTATTGTATATTTAAAACGGTGCGAGCTAGAAAGGATCACTTGATCTTCTTTAGCAATGAATATCGCATTAAATGTCTCTACAGCAGCACTACTGAATACATAAAAGCCATCGGTTGCCTGCTCCACATGTCTATATGGATTGGCATGTACCATGACACCATCTATATCTAAAAAGAAGATCATAAGGCAACTAAGCTAATAATTAATAGGGGACTTTCAATCCACCCGTTTGCGATTTAATAATAAAAAATATTAGCCATAGATTGATAGTCCAGCCTAATTTTGTAAATTCAAATATCATCACTATATGGTGCTCACTCTCTTATATATGAAGAGAGTCATTAATTAATCAACCTACACTTTTGTGTAATTTTCCCTTTATTAAGAAAATACAAAGATATTAATACTTATCTTTTTAGTAAATTATATTACCAAGTGAAAAGATTTTTAATGTTTATTGCATTGCTGGGGCTAGGCTTTGGCGCGTGCAAGAAAGATGATGCCGCAAAATCAAAAGAAGACACGATTATAATTGATGGTGAGGAGTATTGATTACCTGGATTTTTCAATGGATATGAATAAGTTCGGGCCCGATTTACGATACGCTAAAGCTAATAACTTATGAAACCGTTTAAGCTTTTAAGTATTTTCTTCTTAGTACTAATAAATAATTTTGCCACATCGCAACCTGTTTATTTATAAGCTGTCAGATTCTCACATTAAAATTTCATGAAGAACTTAACCTTGTCAGACTATATCCCTTTATTTTTTATAATAATAAGTGTACTTATATTTTTTACGTCCGATAATAAGCCAATATATTTATTAGCTATAGCTTTTATAAATACACCTATTTTCCTGAAAAAGAAAGTAAATGAAAACCTATATAAGGTAATTCAGACCACATGTTCCATTATTGCCATTGTAATAATTGGCTATGGATTTTATACCACGAACAACTAATGTAAAAAGACAGGTTTCTCTCAAGACCACATTAAAAATTCTATATCAGGCAGTTTTCCTTACCAAAACAACCGATATCAGCAATTGGATGGCTGCCTCCTATTTACCTGGGTTAGAGGTAATATTTTCGGGTCTTTATAAAATTATATATATTGGACTTGAAATAGAGACTATCCATACTTAAATACCATTCCTTGATTTTTTTTGGATAAAGGATAATTTAGTTAATTACTTTTACTATGCTACATCTAATTAATTCCAGCAGGTTCTATCCGGCATTCTTACTAATATTCCTCTTCTCATTAAAAAGCTTAGAGGTAAGGGCGCAATTGTTTGATCAGGACAGCCTGAAATTAATATCTCGGCAGTTTGCCTTTACAGAAGGGCCGGCAGTGGACAAGGACGGGAATATCTATTTTACTGACCAGCCCAATAACAAAATCTGGAAATACAACACGGAAGGTCACCTTTCTCTTTTTAAAGATTCAGCCGGCCGTGCCAATGGACTGTACTTTAACCATCGCGGTCAGCTACTTGCCTGCGCAGACGAAAAAAACGAAATTTGGTCGATAAGCAATGATGGCAGAGTTACCGTCTTGCTGTCAGATGTAGATGGAAAGAAACTGAATGGTCCAAATGATCTTTGGGCAGATAAGAAAGGTGGTATTTATTTTACAGACCCTTACTACCAGCGTGACTACTGGACCAGAAAAAAACCAGAGATAGAAGGGCAAAAAGTTTACTACCTCCCTCCGGGAAAAGGTAAAAAACCAATTGTAGTGGCTGATGATGTAGCTAAGCCTAATGGCATTGTGGGATCGCCCGATGGAAAATACCTATACGTGGCGGATAGGGTGCGAAATAAAACTTACAGGTATATCATTGAATCTAACGGTAAGCTCAGTGGACAAAAGGCGGTCATCGACCAAGGCTCTGATGGGATGACATTGGACAATCAGGGAAATGTCTACCTTACGGGGAAAGGTGTTTCTATCTATAGTCCGATAGGTGTACTGATAGGACATATTGAGGTAAAAGAACCATGGACATCGAATGTCTGTTTTGGTGGCAAGGATCGAGCTGATCTATTTATCACAGCTTCAACAGCGATTTATTGTATCCCCATGCGTGTAAAGGGTGTTGAATAAATTGCCTGTCTTCAGCAGTTGACGTAGACAGCAGTTTAGTAAGCTCTACTGATTATATGGACAGTTTCGCATTTGAATACATCCAAGAGAGACGATTATCCCGAGCGATTTTATTTTTTTCGTCAAAATATCGTTCGAGTCTTATAGTGTTCTGCCTGTTCGCCTGTGTTGAAATTTTATTCAAAAATTAAGATCATGTTTCTCCTTTAAAAACTCCCTTCCTAAAATTTCAAACATGTTAGATCATCTTTATAGGCTTTTTTATACAATTCAATGATCTTTGCTAATAAAAAAGCTCGTTCTTCATCTGAAATTTTCTTCCCGTTGTCCCACTGCCTGATACCTTCGGGATCAATTACCGAAAACCTTGCTGATATATCACAAATCAGGGCGCTGTCATTCTTTTGAAAAAACAATTCTTCTCCTCTTCCCAGTATTTTCATTTTATAGATGACCCCATCTTCGTCTTTAAATTCATAAACTCCGGTGATCGTTGATTTTGTTTCTTTTGCTCTGTTCATCACAATCCATGCTAGTTAATACAATTTTAGACACAGTGCTTGTTATTTTTCAAATTTAGAATTTTTCCAAGCTTCAATCATCTCTTTTCCGCATTTTAGATCAGCAAACATTATATTAACGGTAAATTCCTTTTTATCAAACAATTTACTGTACATAATTATATCTATATCTGATTAATGGCAATTAAAGCTTTTTAGTTCAAAGTAGCAATACTCACAGACCAGTTTGATCTTTGCAAATTCTTCAGCGTATTCGTTCCAACCATTATTTCTGATCCTGACCTTTTCACATTCGTCACACCATGCTTGAAAATCGTCATCTTCACCAAGTTCCATCCCTTTATATGTTTCAAAAGCCTCTTCAAATCCCTTCGGATGCTCCAAGTTAAGGTGCTGACAAACAAATGCTGGTCTCGACCGCCCATGGATTTTGCATTCAACTTTTGCCTGATTGAAATGGATAACTTCCTGAGAATTTTCTTCCAAAACAGCGGTAATGAGAAGATAGCTTTGAAGTTTTTCGGAGGGAGCTCTATATACTCCTATCCCCCCCAAAGTAGCTAATGATATCGCCGTAAACTCCCAACAATCGAATTCATCAGCCGAGAAGGTACCCGCTGTCAATTTTGGATAATCGTTTTCGAGGCCAAATTCCATAACAGCAAGTGTACTGTCCTTATTGGGCTCGAAACTATGGTCATTGAACCAACTCCACATCCATGTTTCTGATGTAAGGGAAAAGGTACCAATGGGAATATATATCCATGTGCTGGAAAATGAATCTTTGGAGATCAACCGCGTTTTTAAGCTTTCCTCATATGAAAATTCATAAAATTATTTACTTTTGTTAAAATTAACTTATTGATGAAAAGAATTATTGCCATAATAGCCGCTATTTGTCTATTAATTTCTTGTAAAAAATCGAATACTGAACCCGAAGTTGAAGTGATACAAAAAGGGATCGAGCTGGAAACGCTTGTACCAGAGAGCTTGGGGTCTCAGGGGACCAAATTATTGGGACGTATACTGGCACTTAACAGTGAAAAAATTACGGAACACGGTTTTATGCTGATAACTTCCAAGGGCTTAGGCGCTGCTGACACGACTTGGCTAAAAATAATAGACCAGCCCGTAGCCGGTAACAATAGCTTATTGATAAAAAACCTGACTATTCCTCCTAGTGGCCAAGCTTTTCGCCTTCAATATTATGTGCAAACAAAAGATAAAAAATATTGGGCCAATACAACCGAATTTCTCCCCACACCCATCAAAGTAAAAGCGCTGGCAGATAGCAAAGTGACTATCGGACAGCAACTGACTGTAACTGGCGACTTTGCCAAAATTGACGATACCTTTCGTATCTATATGCGTTCTCAGAGTTCTATTGCTGCTGATCCTGTTCCCTATACGCTGAATGCCAACAAAACAAGTATTTCATTCGCTGTACCACATAACTTGAAGCATGGTAATGAAATTGATTTTATTTTGGCGGACAACAGGTTTATGTCGTCCTTCCTGGCAAAAGTTTCTGTCATCGGAACATTATCTCCCCCCGAAACCTATGAATTTAACTACAGCGATATTATCCGCTTCTATGGCCAGGGATTAAGTTCGAATACCGATGCTCCATTCCAAATCATTATTGGCAATAAAGTGCTTCCCTACAGTGTGGAATATCATTTAAGTGATTTACTGAGCGGACAAAGGGGAAAAGAATTTAGAATAGGTTACTTTAATGGTGCCGACACGATTATCTTTCCGAAAAAAATAAAACTGAATATCCCGTCTGAATCGGCATTCCAGTTCTACAACACATTTGCCCACCCTGGAAGCACTCTCCGTGTGGATGCAGCAAATTTAGATCAATATTTGCCCTTGAGTTGGGATAAGTCAAAGGTCAATCTTGCAGGTAAAATAGCACAGCTGCAAATACTATGGGGCCAGGACGACAATCTGACAATAGGAAACGTTGCAGAAGGCAGCTATCCTATTGAAATTCTTACGGACTTATATAACTACACAAGCACGCAAAAACTCCGTGTTGAAAAACTTAAACCTACTGGGATAAGTACGGGGCCAGTGGAACCAATGGCCTTGATAAAAGTTTTCGGCAACTTTATGGAAGGTCAACGATATACTGTAGTAGAAAAAAATGGATATACCTACGATAACATTGCACGCAATGGAAGTCTTGAGGTGTATGCTGTTTCAAATACAAAGGAATTCCAAATCGTAAAAATCGGATACAGCAGTGACTGGAATCCCCCAACCTGGATAGATACCGATCTTAAAGTTGCGATAAAGTCTACAACTTTTACTGGGATTTCGCCATTAAGCGGCAATTATAGTACTAAAATCTCCTTACAAGGACAAGGGCTAAGAGGTGCGACAGTCCACATCGGCGAGAACGTCCTGTTCCCATCGATTGATGATTATGGAAACGCCTATCTTTACATGCCCATGTATATCCTACCAGGAAAATATAAAATATCAATTTTTCAAAATGGAGAATGGTTCACTTCTGAACAGTTTTTCGAGCTAAAATATTAGTAGACATGAAACATCTATATGCACTGATTATAAGTATGATCATATGCACGCTATCTGCTTGTGGCGACAAGGAACCGTTGCCCAACGAAGAAGCAATCATTCAGGAGCCAATTGTGATTGAAACTGGCTCATTCTCCGGCATCACGGCTAATCAGGTCACCCTGCTCGCCACAGTAAAGAGCTTAAATAAAGAAACCATTTTGGATGCTGGCTTTATGGTAACCACAGTGGATGCCAATGGCAAAAAATCTGCCGAAAAAAATTATAGTATAGGTAAGAATGTCCAAATTGGGGAAACATCTTTACTGCTGAAGCCTACTGAAAAATTCGAACAGCGGATCAATTATAACTATTATTTTTATATAAAAACCAACAATGCATTTTACAAAGGACCAGAACGCAGCTTTACACTAAATAATATAGCTTTTGACAGCCAGCCTAAAAAATATGCTTACGGTAAAGAAACAATTACGGTGACGGGTAATTTTGAAGGATTGGATTCCGATTATAGATTGAAGGCTTCCGGCGCATTTGAGCTTTTTGACATACCATATGTAAAAAGCGAGGATAAAAAATCGTTGCATTTCGAGATAGGCCCATCGCTCAATCTAAATAGAGGTACTGAAATCGAAATATCCCTAGTACGCAAAGGAGAAAACCCTAATGTGTACCAACAAAAAGTGTTAGCGATTGAGTTTTTGCCTAAGCTAGATCCATTGGCAAAAAAACGATACTATCCGTCTGATATTATTCTCATGTCGTCTACCAACCTCGGAAGGCTGCATGAAAATGATAGTCGAATCAAAATTTTGATCAATGATCTTGTCCTCCCATTTTCATCTTTCATCATACTCTCTGACCATAAGACATTAAAGGGAACCAGTTTTCGGATCGGCTATTGCAACGCAAAAGATACGGTATATTTTAAGGAACCGCTGGAACTGGTCCCAGTTGCTGAAATGGACGCCAACATGGCTCAAACAACATTACACCCGAGCGGGGAATTTTCACTGGAATCAAGAAATATGGCTTGGTTTTTCCCAGATATGGAAATAACCCTGGGAGGAAAGCCCATTACAGGTGGTTATGATTACAGGACCTATCTACTCAGTATGGCAGCTTCACAGGTGCCTACCGGAGAGCAGGAACTGGTCATAAAAAGTCGTTTCTATACGTATAAGTACCCACAAAAAATAAAAGTTCAGGAACTGGCTTGGACAACATTGGACCGTTCAGGCGGTTTTTGGGGAGAGACTGTAACCGCTCAAGGAAATTTTATTTCGGGTAAACCATATATCGTATTTGACCAAGATGGAAAAAGTATTGGTGATGGTATCGCTCAAAATAATGAACTGAAATTTCAGATCACCAACTGGTTTGATCAAGTGAAAGCGATCAAACTTGGTTACCCCAAGAGCTATAATGAATATGTAATCATTGATAAGACGTTAAATTTCACGTCCAAAGGATTTACTTTCGATAACTTTTATCCCAAACGCGGAATGTCTGGCGATATCCTGACAATTGAAGGAAAAGGAATAGCCTACGCCAGCAAATTTATGCTGGGTGACCAAGATTTACGACCTGTGATCATCAACAACAATAAGGTCACTTTTTCGATCCCAAGAATAAATGGGACCGGGAAAGTACGTATCAATTATTATATGAACGAAAAACTATACCAGAGCGATGATTATTTTGAACTCTATTAAGCAGATAACTCACAAGAACATCTTACACTATTGTTGCTTTCTTATTGCCCTGACTTTGGCATCCTGTGAAAAAACAAAAACGATTGACAATAGCAATCTGGTAGCGATCGAACTTGAGACATTGGAAGCCAAGATAATCTCGGAGAGTGGAATCCAATTTATAGGAAATATCAGCAGCCTTAACAAAGAGGAGATCCTGGATATGGGTTTTATGCTCTACGACCTCAGTAAGGATCCTCAAAACCCGATTGAGATCAGTATGGGGAAAGATGCCGCCAAAGTAGGAAAGGTCGCCTATACTTACAAAGCGAAGACCAGCTTTGTAGTTGGTCAGACCTATGGATTTAGCTTTTATATAAAAACAAAAAAGACCTTCTATAAAGGCGAAAGAATTACTTTTGCTGTAGATCTCATCCATATTAATGAAGATAATATACGCTATGCAAAGATTGGTCAAAAGGCGACGATAAAGGGGGATTTTGCACAATTGAACGGCAGTTATCTCGTCAGTTTTGGTGCGGAGTCCAATGAAACTGCAACGTTTGAAATCGGACAAAATAAATCGGAGCTTTCCTTTATAGTCCCCGCTCGAAATAAAAATCATGGTGACTCGCTGGAAATCTATCTGCTTCATAAAAAGGAAAATGGCCTTAACCAATACAGACGAAAGTTATTAACGGTGGGTCTACTCGGAAGCGTAAATAAACCAGCATCCAATACCTTTTACTATACCGATGCACTGCCGATCTCTGGGCTTGGTATCGAAAACGCTGTCGAAGGCTCATTGAAAGTACTGATGAATGGCAAATCAATTGACTACAGATCCGGACTTGCATTTGCCGATTTTGGTCCCTTCAAAGGTAATACCATCAAATGGGCAATTGATTATGGAAATGAAGTAGTAGAGTTTGAAGACGCCATACAATTTAAAGCACCTTCCCTGTCACATCTGAAGTTTGAACCAAATGGATATCATTCCACTGGAATTATTATCATCCATGATTTTGATTTTTATAAGTATTACGGGACTGTGCTTCCTGAGATCCGGGTGGGAACGCACAAAATTACTAATGCTCGCTTTGGGGGGCAGAGTCTAATTTTTGATTTAAAAGGTATCTCCGAAGGTCAATATCCTTTGGAGTTCATATCGCCAATGTACTCCGTCAAAAGCGATATGATGATTGTGTTAAAAAAATTCGCGCTCAATCCCTTACCCCGGAAAGAAGTATATCATCTCGATCAAATGACATTGACGGGAGCATTTATACCCGGACAAGGGTATGTACTCTCCATTGGTCAATCGTCAGAAATCTTTGAAGCTAAATCGGCTACGGAGATCGATATTAAGATCCCTCGTATCCCAGCCGGTGACTACAAATTAAAATTGGAAGATGCTCCAGAACAGGACATAAAAATATTGGATCCGCAGTTTACGGATGTCAGCCCCAAAACAGTATCTGTAGGTCAAAATATAACAATTACAGGAAAAGGGCTGAACGATGTCGATATGGTTTTCTTAAACAACTATGCATTCTTTCCTTCACATATAAATGGGGAAACAATCCAGATCCCCATTCCCTACACCGTCCTGCCAGGGAAGTATAAATTAATGCTGAGGTTCAATTACAATAATAAAGATTTTGCTACCAACCAATACATTGAAATCCTGTAACTATATGAAAAAAATTAATGTATATTCTCTCTTTCAAATCTTTCTCATTACAGTGATGGGCTTTGTATGGACGGGTTGTAGTACCAAAGAGGAAATTATCCCGGATACCAAACCGCTACAGATAGAAGCGCTTCCAGCAGGAAATGTTACGGCTTCAATAGTGACCCTAAATGCCGAGGTTCAGTATCTCAATGATGAAGTCGTCTTGGACCATGGTTTTATGATCATGGGAGTAAACAACAGTAATCCCGAAAAGGTATCGCTTGGAAAGACTGTAAAAGCCGGGCCAATTAACCTCGAGTATAAATCAAAATCGGTTTTTGAGCCCGATGCTTATTATTCCTACTATTACTATATACAGACCGAAAAACAGTTATACCAAAGTAAATCCATATCTTTTATGGTTAAGGACTTTTGGGTAGATCAGCAAAGTGTATTGCCGATCACTTTGGGTGACACACTCCATCTAACCGGAAAATTTGAACAGCTGAACAACTACACTATAGTAAAGGTAAGCAACATCTATCCGCAAAGAGAACTCAGCATAGTAAAACGGGACAAGGAGTTTATGGACATTTTGATTCCCAAAGATCTGGGGAACCATGGCCAGACCATGACAATTCTCCTCAGTAAGTCTATCAATGGGCAGAACTCCAATTTTGGAAGAGAACAAAGTCTGGCCAATATCAAACTGCTTGGGAAGGTGGAATTCAACGCGAATGGTCCACATTATTTTGGTGATGATATTCCTATCAAAAGTTATGGGCTCAGTTGGAGTGTTTCGAATTTTAACCTTATCGTTGGCAACAGCATTCTATCCTATTTCAATGACAATGACAAAATTAATCTTTCTGGGCTTAATATCACCCAGCAGTCTATCCGTTTGGGGTATTACAATGGCGTGGATACAATTATTGTCAAACAAAAGCTTGAGCTGATCCGCCCCAATCAAGACATCTTTGAAACGACAGATATTGTTGCGCATCCAAGGCAGATGAATACCATGCGATTCACCAATTTATTACGGTATTTTGGATCGGATTATTACAACATGAAAATCTTTGTAGGTGATAGTCTTTCTTCCGGACCTGTTTATTATGGTCCGGACAGTATGCATTTTCAAATGCCCCAATTGACTGACGGTAGTTACAAAGTGACTATAAATACGCCACAATATGGCAATATTGTACTCAAAAAGCCAATAGAAATTAAGAAGTTAAAATATGAGATACAAAATAAAGTTCCTTACTATATCGGGGATGAGGTCACGTTAAAAGGAAATTTTTTAGATAATTGTAATTACGTTATTAAGATAAATGACTATGAGATCTTTAGTGGGGCTGCAAAGAATTCCATGTTAAAATTTAAACTATGGAATGCCAACTTTGGGAAAGAAAGGTTTCAAGTTGGCATTGGTGGCGGCGACTACTACCCTGTTTATCCTGATGAAGGTGAAACAATTGATGTACCCGGTATTCGGATCGATAGCTTTTCGCCGACTAGCGGATATGCTGGAGATATCGTGACGATAACAGGCAAAGGATTTGCAAATATGTACAGTATGGTGAATGTTTTCGTAGGTGATGTACCTGCAAAAGTAATATCATACAATAACAACTCTGTCAAAATATATGTACCTATCACCATTCGTAAAGGCCCTGTACCGATACGGATGATGTACTACATCCCAAATGGCGAAGTGGTAGCATCACAAAAATTTGAAGCAAAATAAGATAAAGGAATTTTAGATACGATCAATTTTTTGCTTTTAGCAAATCAGTAACATCAAGGAAAGACTTTAATGGTTATGCTTTCATTCAGGAAAGTGTACCGATTAATTTTAAACCAATATGATAGATTTTCTTTTACTCGATTTCCCTAACACTTTGGCAGCAAAAAATTCGTATCTATATTCTCCTAATAAGCTTGTAGATTTCAAACCAGAGTACAGATGCAGCAGCAACAGCGAGTGCTATAGTCAATTCAGATACGCTAAGGGCTGTGACCTCAAAGAAAGAGGCGACAGGTCTGCAATATAATATGACAAATAGTAGGATAAGCACAGCACAAGAGATTCCTAGCAGTAGAAAATTACGATTCTTAAAGCTTTCGACTATGCTATAATAGAAAGAGCGGTTGGCATAGCTCAACAGTATATTCGCAAAGATCAAAGTACAGAATACCATCGCCCTTGTCTTTTCTTCGCTTCCGCCATGCTGGGCAGTAAACTGATAGCTAAACAAGATTCCGACTGTGATCGCTATTCCCTGAATGATGCTTATCCCCAGTTCGTTGATGCTTAAAAACGTCTTTCCCATCGCCCTTGGTGGCTGTTTCATCGTGTTTTTTTCAATAGGTTCATTCTCATATACAATAGAACAGGTAGGCCCCATGACCAGTTCCAGAAAGATCACATGGACAGGGCTAAATATCTGCGGATAGATCCATCCCAAAAATAAGGGCAAGGATACAGTCAAAATAATGGGAATATGAATGGAAATAATATATTGCACAGCCTTTTTGATATTGGAATAAATCCGGCGGCCAGCAGCGATGCCGACGATAAGCTTCTGCAGATCATCGTTGGTGATGACTAATGCTGCCGCTGATTTGGCGATCTCGGTTCCCTTATTTCCCATGGACACACCGATATGCGCTGCTTTCAATGCGGGTCCGTCATTTACCCCATCTCCGAGCATGGCCACAACCTCACCACTTTTTTTCAGCGCATTGACCACGGCAAGTTTTACGTCGGGAAACATTCGGGTGAATAACGTTGCCCGTTGAGCGATAGTCATAATTTCATCTTCGGTATTCCCAACGATTTCACTGCCATTTACAGCCGGAGAAGTATTGACAATTCCTGCCTGCAAAGCGATCGCTTTTGTCGTCTCAGCATTATCGCCGGTAATCACCTTTACTTTAATGCCCGCAGCATAGATCTGCTGAAAGACCTCCCTTATGCCCTGCTTAGGCGGATCATAGAAGACAGTAAGCCCTAAAAACTCAAATTTAAAATCCTGTTGTTTTGCTGGAAAGTCATTCCCTTCAAAATGTGTTTTGGCGACACCAAGAATCCGATATCCCTGCTGAGCAAATGTTTCAATCACCCCCCTTATCTTATCTTTGTCTACATCGGATAGCTGGGAAACGCTAATTATCGCCTCGGGAGCGCCTTTGGCCGCAATAATCCGCTCCTTTTCACTATTTTCAAAAAGATGTGTCATCATTGGCGGTCTACCCGCAAGAGGATATTCATGAAAAAGCTGATAAGCCCTTCTCAGATCATTTTTTTGTGTTTCTTCGTAGATCTTATGTAACGTGATTTCCATGGGATCAAAAGGAACAGGTTCACTGCTCCACATCGCATAGTCGATAAGTTCATTTAGCGCGCTGTCATCAAATTCACCTTCAGCATAAACGGTATCGGAACGATAATCATATAGGTGTTTTAATTGCATGATGTTGGCCGTAATAGTGCCTGTTTTGTCTGTACAGATTACTGTCGTACTTCCTAAAGTCTCAACAATACTGCTCCTTTTTATAATAATTCCTTCCCTCATGAGCTTCCAGGCACCAAGCGCCATAAATGTTGTAAATGCAACAGGAATTTCTTCAGGCAACACTGACATCGCCAGTGTCAGTCCACTGAGCAAGCTCGCCACAATATTGTGGGTATTGATATAACTGAATAGGCACACCAGCAGGAAAATAACAATTCCGATGATTGCCATTGCTTTAACAAATTTCCGGATCTGAATCTGCAAAGGTGAAATCTCTTCTTTTATCGTCCGCATGGATTCGCCGATCTTGCCGACGCGTGTTTCTTTGCCTATCTTTTGTACCTGAAAAACAGCAAGCCCCGAAACTGTTAGTGTTCCGCTATATACTAAATTGTCGGTTGTCGTACCATCCTTAAAAACTGAAAAACTCTCACCCGTGAGCGATGATTCGTTGACAGAAAAATCATTACTGTGTACTATAATTCCATCAGCATTTATCATGCGTCCTTCTTCTGTGATACAGAGATCCCCTACCACAATTTCCCGCGTAGCAATCTTTACCACCTGACTATCTCGAATGACCACACTCAGCGGCTCATTTAGTTTTTCAAGCTCTTCCAGCGCTTTCTTGCTACGGTTGTCCTGATAAAACGAAATCGCTGTTACCGCCACGATGGCCAGCAACATAAAAGCCGCTTCAGCATAGTCGCCCACGATCACATAGATCAGTGAAATAACGATCAGCAAAATCAGCATGGGCTCTTTTAAAACTCCAACAAGCAATTCCAGCCATGTACTTCTATGGCTTGCCGCCAACTGGTTATACCCATATTTTGCCCTAGCCTGATTTACTTCGTCCTGACTGAGACCTTTAAGGTGACTGGGGATATTATATGCCATAAAGAAATTGATTAATATAGAAACGATTATCTACTGACTGTATAAGAAACACCATTTCCCAAAATATGTTCTTTAAGAACCGGCATAATTTATAGAATCCCCTCTAAATCCGTTTTTTACGAGCAAGGGGATATAGTCGCGACGACCAGATGAACCCAAGCTATGATAGTTTGAGAGCTTTTTAGTATAAAATAATTACGGGCTATGCTTGCTGATATCGCAAAGAAAAAAATATTTTTTATAGAAGCGCATTAGATTTATGATATTTTTGAATATTTAATTAACCGTATGAATAAACTCAAACAGTATATCAAAGACAAAAATTGGGTAGAAGTGCTAGATCAATGTAAAGTGCTGAATCCCGATGAACGTGCAGCAACTATACAATACTTGCATTCGCTGGATATTGACCGCGATATTTTAGAAAAGGATGGCCACAGCTTAGATGTACCGGCTCGACTTGATTTTTATGAGAACCGTAAACGGGTTTATGCAACGCTAAATTTTGCACTTATCGCCTGTACCCGCCAATTTGAGGATATCGCAAAGATTGAATACTTAAAAGGAGAATGGCTTTCGTGTCCTTTAACCTCCTACCTGAACAATCCTACTATTGGTGTGGAACCCTTACTGGCTTTTTATCAGCTGTTCCCGCCCGACTATCTGCATAAAATCGTTAAGGCTTCACAAAAGGAACGTTTTGGCGGCATCGATTTCAAAGTGCTATGGGCATTTTACGAACAAGGTTGGATCGCTTTTGATGAAAGCTATTTTGTTACTCGTTTGTTTACGATAACGATGTTTGACAGAGATACAGAAATGGAGGCCAATTTTTTATTGAAAAATCAGGATGCTATCGACAAGGTGTTTTTTCGATTCCACCAATATGAGATTCCTGTGCTCGACATTTCCAAATGGAAAGCCCGTGAAGGATTTGTCTGTAAAAAGGTGACTGAATATTGGACGGAAGTTATACAGATCATGCAAGAGAAGGGCTATGTATTTGACCGCGTTATTATTCCCAATTTAATGGAATCTCTACTCAATAACTGGAAGAAACCACACTTAGATTGGCATATCCGACTGTTAAACTTGTTTAATACTACACAATACGATTATCTGCAGCAGCAACAGCTCTTGTTTTCGCTACTGAATACCTCGAATACAAGCCTTATTAATTTTTCGGTCAAACAGATCAAGACAATCTATAAAATGGATGGTTTTGATGAAATTGGATTTATTGATCATGTGAGCAGTATTTTCCCAAAGGGGAAAATAGAAAAATCCCTGCTACAGTGCCTGGATATCGTCGAATACATTCTGAAAAAAGAAGAACATAACACGCTTGACATTTCCGCAGAGCTATCCATGCTGTTACTCCAGACGGATCCAAAATTACAGGAAAAAGGTGCCCGACTTTTAGTGGAACAAGCTGAGCCAGAGATACTGGAGGATCTGGTTGAACCGCACCGCAGTAATTTAAAACTCAAGACCCTCGAAATTCTCGGCTTAGGTCAGGCGACTCCATCCGTAGCAGAACCCGTATTTGAAGAGGAGGCGGAGCTACTGGAACAAGTCACGATCCCTTCAACTTGGGATGCTCTGTTATTTCAGATCGGTCATTTCATCAGAACGAAGTCTGCCTTAGATTTTGATCTCTTCTTAGAAGGGCTGAATCAGTTGCAGAATGATATCCCCAAAGATTACAAAAAGCAATTGAAACCTTATTGCAAGCAGCTGTTTAGCCGATTTTGGGATATTGATTACATGGGCTTTTTCGCCCAGTTTATGCACTATTGGATTGGCGATGATAATCTGGAAAAATCAAGCGATGAAAGTGACAGCATTCCCTTTGCACAGCATAAGCTGGATTGGATGCGACAAAAACTCGCAAGCAACAATAGCTTACCATTTCTGTCGACACCAAGCCACCTACCCTTTTATCTGCTCCCTAAAGTACTGGTAAAACGCTTGCTCGAGTATGAGCAAAAAAAGGTAGCTATTGAAATGGAAGATCTGATCGTGGCCTGTAACAGACTGTTATATCAACAAACTGATGAAGAGACCATTCGCCTTGTGAAGACCTTAAAGGGGAATTACGCTGCTGCAATACAATACTATTTAGGAGCTACAGACGAGGTTAAACCCACAGCGGATGTATTGGCACTCTGGACGCAGGTAACACGGATCAAACAGCCGGACCATATATTTCCGGAATTTGAAAATACAACGGCCAAAAATTATCCGGCCGTCGTTAACCCTTTTGAGATTTCATTCGAAATTATCATTGACAAAAACGAATACTCAACCTGGCACAGGATATTGCTGGAACATAATTGGAATTATAGTTGGTTTAAAAGCGAAGAAACCAAATATTATCCCCCACTCTTTTATAATACCGCGCCTTTTTCAACGGCATTTCGGGAGGCCATTGCTTTTCAACTCAGTTTAACACCTCAATACACCGGTCCGCTGCTATGCCGGTATATCCCAGATACAGCTTCGGGAAATGAAGTAAAAGAAATGGAACACGGCCTCTACCCCATGCAGTTTTTGATGGATCATCGCCTCGAAGTACATGGTAGCGGTTGGCTATATATTGCGGTTTGTTTATTGTTTGAAAAGAAGATTTCGAGGGATCTGGCGGTAGAATATGTTCAGTTTTCACTGATAGATAGAAAATGGGATCTTTCTTACCTTGCTCTTGCTATCGGGAGACTACTTGCCGGCGGATATGCACCTGTTAATAGGTTTATAGAATATTTGGATCGTCCATCTGTCTCACAGCAGATCAAGGATTTCCAATTATTATGTATGGAGAAGACCCTGGAACATCTCGATGGCCAGCATCTCCCTGTAAACAGCAAAAAATTAGTCGCTTATTATATAGAGATTTCGGCCCAACTTCATAAAGAAGTAAATCAGGCATTTCTAAGTAAAGTAAAACGCAAATGAATATAGACTTTGAATATCAGTATCAACATGCTTCTACGATCGCTACGGGGGGACGGGACAAATCCTTTATCCTGGCGCATTGTTCTGAAATTGAACAGGACAATCAGGTTCCCTGCTTTTTTCATGGGAATATTATCAATTCATTTGTCGCTTCAAAATGTTTGAGTACGCTCGGTAAAACAGTACGCTCCCATTTTGCTATCAGCCCGGATCAGCGCATCAATATGCGTGATCCGATCGTTTCTGTCGGGAATAATCAGCTTCATTTTGAGGCTTTTTCATCCTGTAACAGTGTTTACGCTCGCATTGATGTACTACAAACAGGAATAGACGGAGAGTTTATCCAATCCGGCTGTACCAATGTGGATTTTAACGATATGACGATCCGCGCTTTTAATACCGTCGGCCGGACAGATAAATTGATCGTTGGCGTAGGTTCCAATGAGCTGAAGATCATTACAGCGCGCACGGAGAGCACTGAGAAAAAAGTGAGTTTGCCTGATCGCTGGATTAAGGGCTTGGGAAATGTGCAGGTCTACTTATCGCAAATGGAGCTTGCCTTTAAATTGAATAAAATTGAAGCTTTGCAGCTCTTTAAAGCCATACCTAAAACAGCGGTTAAGCCCGAGTACTTTTTATTTAGGTCTGGGAACAGCTATACTTTTTCCGCAACTGCCAAACCCAATAGTTTAAAAATAGGAGGCATTCACAGGCTCAATCTACTAGAAAACCTATTGGTGCATATAGACAGTGTTTCTTTCTATAAACACGAAGATCAGCAAAGTACAGCAGTAGTACTTGACTTCAAGGACATACAAATGCTGTTTCTACTTTCGGAGAGCGTATACCGCGGGTTTTCCGGTGAAAGTAAGCATATCGAAAACCTGCTGGTTGAACTGCCAGAAGAATGGCTATTGGGTATCAATAATTATTTTAAAACCAATGAGGTTTTTCAGCCTACGCTGATTTCCATAGAACATGACATTCAGTTGGGGACCATGCAAACCATGCAGGCCTCACTTTCCAGCATGGGATTATTGGGTTACGATTTATTGAGCAACAATTATTTTTACAGAAAGCTTCCCTTTAAACTTTCACGCTTAAAACGCTTTAATCCAAGGTTGCAAAATGCAATTAAATTGTTTCATGAAGATGCAGTGCTGCTCCTCCAGAATGACAAAAATGGTATTAGGGCTGAAGTGAAAGGCAGTGCTGACCTGAGTTATATTGTTGTCGGTAGAGGTAATGATCTGCAATGTACTTGTACCTGGTTTACGAATAATAGGACGAATAGAGGGCTCTGCAAACATATCATGGCGGTAAAGATGAAACTGGGCGAATAGTCTACCCAGATTGACAAGCCCTGTGCGATGGAATGGATATGAGCCCAACTTGAATAGATAAGGTTTTGTTCGGTTGATTAGGCCGCACGTGATGAGCGGCCGCCAACATGCTACTTCGAGCGATTTAATCCAGTTTATGTAAAGCAGCTTTTTCGGATTTATAAGAATAAGGTAATTTTGATAACATATACCATACAATGATCAGAAAAAAAATGCCCGTCGACAACCCTGCTTGTAGCGCAAAAAGATAATTATCTTTGAAGTATTCATGCTCCAAAATCGAATAAAAAATTCCACCGATGATACTTATTCCCAATGCGGAAGCTGTCTGCTGAAACGTAGAAAATATTCCCGAAGCAGCACCTGCATCTTTCTCCTCAATATTATCTAAAACCACATTTAACAGAAACGGAAGAACTAAACCGTTGCCCAATCCATACAAACCTATCAAGAGCATAGAAAGGAATGGAATGTCCCTGTGCGAAAAGAATATCATCTGTAAAACAAAGGATACTAAAATGATAGACAAACCCAATTGTAGAACACGCTTACCATATCGAGGGAGGAGTTTTCCAGCAAAGACCGATGAAATCATAAATAGAATAGCATGGGGAATAAAATACATACCGCAGGCCAATGCGGATATGCCCAATCCACTTTGTAGATAAACTGCAACAATCAATAAATAAGCAGTGTGCAGCATAAAATGAAATAGTACTGCATATAAGCCTATTTTAAAACCTTTTAATTTGAATAAAGAAATATCAATTAAAGGGTCTTGATTGCGTGTCAGTTTTCTTTGTTGAATAACAATAAAGCTCGCCAAAAAAAGGATCGATAAAAATATTAACGTATAAAACCACCAAGGAAATCCATTATCTCTACCTTCGGTCAATGCATAGATGATACAGGCCAATCCGATTGTTAAATACAAAGCTCCTTGGTAATCGAACCTCACTTTTTCCAATGTTGGTGTTTCGGTCAGATAAAAATGTATGGTCAATAAAGACAATATACCAACAGGCAAATTAATGAAAAATATTAAACGCCACCCTTCTATTACAAAATGTGTCTCTGCTAAATACCCGCCTAAAACCTGTCCAATAATGGCTGCTATGCTCAATGTTATCCCATACCAGCCGATTGCAACCGCTCTCTCCTTGCTCTCAGTGAATAAAACTTGAATTAATGAAATAGACTGCGTCACCATAAATGCGGAACTAACACCTTGAAAAAAACGTGCGATATTTAATTGTGTCGCATTTTGGCATAATCCGCAAATGCAGGATGTGACTGTAAATGCCAGCATTCCCCAAAAGAAAACCCTCTTTTTACCAAGAAAGTCTCCGGCTCGCCCGCCAGTCACCAAAAAACAGGCACTGCCCAATAGATAGGAGGCTATTACTAATTGTATTTCACCATCAGTGGCTTGTAGATTTGTCTTGATCGTCGGAATCGCGATATTGATAATAAAGATATCAATTACATATAGCAGGGGTGCAGTAAGCACTACACATAGTGCAAACCACTTGTTAACAGTTTTCATAAGAATAAAGGATTAGTATTGTAGATCGATAACGGGAGTGCCTAGGATTTTTTGCTCTCCAATTCCAAGAGCCATTTTTTACGCCAGATACCGCCGCCATAACCGGTCAGGCTTCCGTCTGTTCCAACGACGCGATGACAGGGTATCAAGATCGAAATTTTATTCAAACCATTCGCGTTTGCGACCGCACGCACCGAATCTGCACTGTCTATGGCAATTGCCTGTTGCTTATAGGTCTTGGTTTTGCCATAGGGAATGTTTTTAAGCGCTTCCCATACCCTGTTCTGGAATTCCGTTCCAGGGCTATAAAGTGGTACTGTAAATTCTTGCCGATGACCTTCAAAATACTCCGTCAATTGTTTTTCCAGCAAAGGAAAATGGGGATTGTCGCCCTGCACGATCGTTGCGTTTAGTGTTTTTGCTAAATTTTTAAATTCTGTTTCCAGCATTTTCCGATCCGTAAACTCGAGAAGACATATTCCTTGAGTTACAGCACATGCATACATGGTGCCCAAGGGAGTTTCTATTCTTTTAAGATCGATTATATTTTGTTGTTTACTATTTTTGGGAGAGACTCCAAAGATATGCTTAAAAGAATCCCCAAAACCACTGAGTGATTCATACCCTGAGTTAAAAGCGACGTCTGTCACAGATTCGCCGTTTTGGATCTTCTTAAAAGCAGAATTTATCCGGTACATTCGTTGATAGGCGTGAAATGTCATACCGTGATTTTTTAAAAACCAGCGTCTCAACTGATGTGGCTCAATACCACGCTGGCGCAAATCGTAATCTTTAAATTTTAAGCTCGGATCTGCGGATAACTCAGCGATAATCTTTTTGATATAGGAAGGCGTCTCGCTCAACATTTCAAGTGGATGACATACCTTACATGCCCGATATCCTCGAAGGATACACTCCTTAGTCGACCTAAAGAATTCAATATTCTCTGCTTTCGGTTTTCTTGCTGTACAAGACGGCCTACAAAAAATACCCGTTGTCCTCACGGCAGTAAAAAACACACCTTCGTACTTGATATCTTTGTCTAGTATTGCCTGGTACATTTGCTCAAAACTTAATTCCATAATACAATTACCTATGATTATAGAACAAATTTACTAGTGCTGGAATCCATCTACAACCGAAAAATTAACAAGTATTTTTTTGACCTAACGCTTGGAAGAAAAAAATGAAAGTATACTCTACTTACAGGGGGAAATTATGGTCTCAATATCAGATCAATACCTGCTTGGAGTACCTCATCTTGATGCTTCCGGATGCCGTCAATTGTGGGATATACAACCTTATCGGGTACAATACCTATACCCTGTGTTTCGCTTTTATCAGGATAGTAAACCCCTATGCCAGAAAATGCAGTGGAATAGCCCAATGGAAGTGGAACCGAACTGATATTGCCATCCGCACCCGCGGTCTGAGAGCCAACAACCTGAGATCCGGGTATAGTACGAAATGCCATCACCTGAAATTCAGATGCGCTCTGGGAGGTCTCGTTAACCAGGACAACGACTTTACCGGTAAAAGCTTTCGGATTTACCGCTCCTGCCTTGACCGGCTCAGTGTATCTGAACAATCCGGGACGCATGCCATTACTCGTCGAAAAGATGACAAAGTCTTTTTCTGATGGAAAGACTATATCACGCAGTTCATCATGCATGCTCGCTGATGGATAAGTACGATAGTCCAAAATAAGCCCACGTTGTCCTTGAAGGCTATCTTTTAGCCGTTGGGTATCTGAATCCTTAAACACACCGATATCGACCACCACAATGCCATCTTTCAATTTCCGGATCGCAGGATTGGGTTTTTCATCCGCATACTTTATGGATTCGACGGCACGCGTGGGAATATAAACATCCGATTCTCTACCCTCACGCTGAACTTTCAACAACAACAGGGAATCTGCAGTCCTTAACATCCGGCTCGGAAGGTCGCGCTTAAGGGCACTTTCATTAGACGCAGCGACGTATTGTCCCAATGAATCAATCATAGCAGAAACGGGCTTTCCTGCGATCTCCATAATGATATCGCCGACCTGTAACTCCTGTCCTGTTTTGAACTGATCATCTGACAGCGCAGTGACTACCAGCTGATTTTGGATAAAACGGGCCTTAAACCCAACAGCACGTGGGCCAAATATATCTTTATAATAGTAATCTGTAAAGGAGGAAAACGCGTGGGTATCATTGATTTTGGAAAAAAGCTTAAGATAAGTTCCCTCCAGCGATGCTTTGGTTGTCGCTCCGATAAATTGCGGTATAAAATCTGTCAGTACCTGGTCCCATGGCTGTGCTGAAAGCTTTTGGTTAGGGTTAAAATATTGTATCGCATTCCAGTATCGGAATAAACCTAAAAGCCGAAAACCTACGTCGGAAAGCGGAACTGTCTTATAATTGTATTCATAAAACTGGGGGTTGCCAACACCATCATAATAGCTTACGTATCGGTTTGGTGATAGCGGTAGTACATGGGACAGTACCGCAAGTTTTTCTTTGAGCTTGTTCGAATACGGTAATTTTTCTATCCATGCATCGTTGGTCGATGCTGCAATTTGCTCTTGAGCAATGGCCGGCTGCTTCACAGTTGGTTGAAAGGGCCCAAAATGATGAATCCATTCATCGAAAAGTTGTTCGGTAGTGGACTGATCCTTGCTGGCTAAAAGGTGTGGAATGAATTTGAAAAGCTCGGTGTCCATATCCCATTTTCCTGCAGTAACGGCTGGATGAAAGTATTTTAACATCCCCCAGATCTGGGCCGTATGGGTTAATTTGGTAATATTATCTGTTGTCAGTGGTATTTCTTTCAACTGTGACTTAAAATTATAGATGGTATCGGCTTTGTTAATACTTGGATATTTCAGCGCCTGAGTATAATCCTTACCATCTATTTTAAGGCTAAGATCAGCGAACCAGGCTGTTCCCTTACCAATGATATAAGTCGCAATGGCAATACTCCGTGTTTCCTTTGGCTTTAGCTTGAGCCTGACACCAAAGGTTTCCCAGTCATGCGTTCCATTCAATTTCAGGGATTCCATATTCTCGATATCAACTTTGGGTTTTAATTGGAGGAATAATCCGGCAAATCCATCAGGAGCTATATTTTCTGTCTTGATTCTTCCTTCAAAAAAGATATGCTCACCTTCTAGGTTTTCAGGAATATTCAACATCAAGACACCCGAATACCCGTTGCTGTCGGCTATACTGCTAATTTTTAATTGCGTTTTATCGGGCTGCGTGCTATGCTTTTCAATGTTGAAAGAATAGCCTCGGGATTCCGCCTTGAACCAACCTGCTGGCAGCCCGTTTTTAATAATCTGCTGATCAACGTTATAGGATTTGACTTGTTGCGCATGGGTAAAAACTGAAATAAAAACAGCCAAAACAAAGGTCAACAGCAAAGGCATGATTACTTTCCTCATAATATAGATTTATTAGCAAAGACAAGATAGCTAATATACTTCTATAATTAATGTTAAATAATACTAAACAACTACAACCTCTAAGGAAAACGTCAACAGACGTTCATCACCGGCTCGCATATGTTATTAGCGATTCACTAAATTCCGCAATTTTTATTTACACTTAATGGGACTATCTCACATCCTGAGCGTTTCGAATGAACAATTATGTATCAGATCTTTAATCACCTTTTCTTCCAACTTTTCAAGCTGATCTGAAATAACCAAGAACGAAAATAAGATACCTCCTTTTTCCACTAAAATAAATTTCAGGAATTTTAAATTTTCTACATTACTTATTTTGACCTGCATTACTTTACTGACTGCAAACCATACATCGTTTTTTTTAATGCGAATGATCTTTTCAAAGTCTGCTTCAACTGCTACTATTTCAACAAAAGCCTGAATATAAAAAAACTCATTGCGCATCATTGTCGAAACATTGGCGAGTGCATTTTCTAACTGTAACGCGCGGCTGTTAAAAAGAAATAGAACAAGTAGGATCTCATCATTCTCAATGACCAGATTTGGCATTATAATGACCTTTCTCAATTGTCTCTCACTTACTCCGGACAGATCTTTTAGGCCTGATGGAAATGTATAACAAGCTATAAAATCCTTTATTGTATTTTCCTCTACTTTTCTAAAACCTCCTTCAGGAACTTGAAAAGTAAAATTATAATTAGCAGCTTTCACACAAAGACCATCAGAATTGCTAACAATTGTTATAGTTCCATCATAAAACTTTAAATTTCTGCGATGAAAATTATCTGAAAATGATATTTCGCACTTCTTTCCTTTTGGTTTACCAAATATAACTGAATCATTTTTAATGAATTTCTTTAACTCCTCTTCATCAAAGGTTAATGTTTCAGGGTCATTCTTAGGATCATAATAAAATTTTTCATGCTTATAAAATCCAGTATTCATATGGCTAATAATGGTGTGTACCAACTTGTAATCACCTGACCCCTCGCCTTTTTTTAAATATCCCTCTACATCAGCCCTATGTAAGATCATCTTAGCGGTCGAAATATCACAGCAAGGATGGTTTACAATAGAAAGTAGCAAATGATTTCCGTCATCGTAATTGTGTTTTTTTGCAATAAAGTCCAACTCAATTGGTTCGGTAATTTCTGCTAGCAACTTTATATCAAATACATTTTCTTTAAAACTGTATTCAAAAAATGTATCGCTTAAAAATTCGGCTCTTTTCTTTGAGATCTTGTACTTCATGAATATAATTCTATTAATCTTGAACTTATGAGCATAATTCGCTTATTAGGAACGAGACTTATCTTTGCCTTTCAATTTCTTCAAAATACGACATTACTTTCTTGTCGGTTTCGTTATGCAAAATAACTCCATCGTCAAAAAGATCTCTCCTCAATTGTCTATATAACAATACTCCATTTCTCAAACTATCAAATAAAGATTTCCTATCATACATGGGGAGAGTGAGTTTTAGTATTTCGAGATCTGCGGAAGGCAAGTCCAATTCGACTTTTCTAACACCCCGTGGTAAATTGTCATTTTTGATATGCAACAATGGACCAAAAACAACCGCCCGTAAAAATGCCATAAAGTCGTATGCTTCAAAGTATTCCCCCCGTCCTATTTTCAACAACGCATAATGTACCCAGGTCCAAAAACGGTCTTCAATCCATTGATAATTTGGATAGGGAAACTTTTCAACTGTCTGAGAAATTATTTTTTCCAATTGTTTATCTTTATCGATTAGCAGTGTTGGATTTTCGATACGGACTTTAAATTCATCAATTGTTAAAAATTTTATATCAACATGCAAAAGAGGATCGGCATAAAGACAAATTAATAATCTTGGTTCTCCGACGTGCTCTCCGGTAAAACCGGATAGAAAATTTCCTAATCTTTTTGCGTAGTCAAGCATAATATTTTTGTCCTCGGAAACTCGCTGTCTCGTTACCAAAACTAGATCAAGATCTGAAAAGTCATCTATTTCATTTGTTAGCCAGGATCCCGCAATTGCCAAACCAATCACATTGTCGTCCGGTTCTAAAATTTCCTTTGCCTTATATGCAAATGCTTGTTGTATCATCATACTTTTCTAAAAATTAGCAATTCACTTAGTTATTCAAGTATTGTTCTATATCAGATATATCTGGCACCAAAAAAATCATACTGCATTAAGCTCCTTAACAACAGCTTTTTGTTATTTTTTAAATTTATGAAAAAGGTCAAACTTTCATTTTCACTCCATCCATGTTAGTGAGGGGTTATCCTTCCATTAACTAGGCCATTCTTTATGAAAATACCGGCACGTGATAACTTCAAATAACCTCTTTCAACCAATTGGTATACCAATCTTCAAAAGACACCCTCAAGCCATTAGTATCTAATAAAGGGGTTATTCCCCCATAGTCAGGCCTCTCATCTGTCCAAATATTGCCGTATTCAATTCCATTTACAACCAAAAGATAAGTACAACCATGTCCAATATGGCAAATTTGCAAACATCCATGTATATGCCCTGTATCCATATATGAATTTAACTGATTTTCATCCGGTCGCTCTCCACTCTCCCAATCAATATCAAAAACCCAGTCTTCATTCCAGCTTTCAGAATAAGTAAATGGCATTGTCAGATCAATAGCAGGTTTTGTTTTAAGTTTAAAGTCTATCATTGATTCCTCTAAGGACAAAAGCCCATAATCTGGTCCACTGCAACCATTCCCTATTTTGGTAATGAAGTCTCTATAATTTTCAGGAAACCTAATCCTTAGATTGCGTTCAATATAAAAAACCTCGGATTCGGGAATAGGAGGATTAAGAAAAAACTCTTTTGGTGTAATTTTATTTAATTTATTCGGGTTATCCTGTAGAAAGCGTAATTTCTCTTTGATGAAATTTATATCCATGCATAATTCTATTTTTGTGACCTCTCACCAAAAAACTGAAGTATTTAAAAGTAATGAATTCGGTGATGAATTACTAATTTTAAAAGGAAGTCCCTCTTGGTACCATTAAAAATTACCAAATTCTTATTATGTACGCTCATATGGCTGGATGGTTCGCCGTCGGGTTTAAAACACTTGCAAAATATGTTGAAGTTTTATTAAGCGATTAGTACGGTATTCATTTCAAATGGCATAGGAAAAAAGTCCATAATTTTTAAGTGCTTAAATGGAAAGCGGTTTACCTTCCTTAAATAAAGCTATTGGAATAGTTTGGGTATTAAAGAATAAATCTTGCTGCGATAAAATACCCGCCCCCAATAACTAATAATGGAAGTGCTATTGATAGCAGAATCAATGTCCATATAAATACTCTGAAGTAACTATACAAAACTACTTTCGACGGATCGGCAGGATCATAGATGACAATTGTTGTCTCCCCTATTTCCCAGGTTGGAGGACCGTTTCCTTCGGCTAATTCGTAAGTAATTAACTGATCATCTTTTGTACGAAAAGTGAAGATCGGCGCAAATACTTCGCCTTCTGATTCGTACCTGTGAAGGTCAATAACAGTTGCAATGGTTTTTTCTCCATTTTTTAGAAATACCATTGTATTGCGGAAGCTAAATATTGCCAGTAAAAGGAACACTATACCTATTCCCAGGATTATATAATATTGCCACATAGGTTTATTTTTAATTTGTTCCACTTTTTAATTATTTTATTATATCTAATTGATAAATAAACATTAACGAATATAAACAATTTTCGAAAAGTCAATCAAAGCCGAAGACTCCAAACAAATAAAATTTCATAAAAATGAAAGAAGGTATATTTACTTTTGTGTCAGGTAAAACAACGGCTCATGTACGATACTTTAATCAACTATGTCAATTCGCGGGTCTCCAGCCCCCTAACCTTAGATGAAATCGGGATCCTAAAAAATAATTTTGTCCACCGCAGAATCAAAAAACGTCAGGCATTTTTGCAGGAAGGTGAGATATGTAATTACATGGGATTTCTTGTTAAAGGTGCTATGAAAAAATACAGTATAGATGCGAAAGGTACCGAGCACATCATGAGCCTTTATATTGAAGGCTGGTGGGTCGGTGATCGTGAAAGTTTTGCAAAAATCACACCCTCCGCATTCAATATAGAAGCTTGTGTAGATACTGATTTGCTTATCTTGACCAAGAACGCCGCAGAGGAGGTATTTTCCCTTCCAATCATGAATGAACTTACACGCCGATTGGACGAAAATTATTCTTATGCAAGCCAAAAAAGGATCAATGCCGCCCTAAGTATGACGGCTGAAGAACGCTATAATATGCTTATTGATAGCTATCCTGAATTTACACAGCGATTTCCACAGCAGCTGATTGCATCTTATCTAGGTATTACCAAAGAAACGCTGAGCAGAATCAGGTCCCGGGCAGTCAAAAAATAATCAGGATTGATTTACAAGGGGAATTACCTTTGTTCCGATTAATTCAATAGCTCTGAATATATCGTCCTTGCTCAGTCCTGGATTATCCATCTGAAATGTAAATCTTGAGATACCACCCAATGCCTCACTATGCCGCAATATCTTTTCTGCAACTTCTTCGGGGTTGCCAATAACATAGGCGCCGGCCGGCTCAGCTTGGGCTTCAAACATTTCCCTTGTGGGCGTCGACCAGCCTCTCTCCTTTCCAATTTTGCCCATCATTTCCTGATATCCCGGAAAATAGAGATTTTTAGCTTTCGATGTTGTATCCGCAACAAAACCGAGTGAATGTAATCCTACTTTAAGCTTCTCCCGAGGATGCCCGGCTTTTTCTCCGGCCTCATAATATAAATCTATTAAAGGCCGAAAGCGACGGGTTTCACCACCGATGACGGCGACCATTAATGGGAGCCCCAGTTTTCCGGCGCGAATAAATGATTGTGGCGTGCCTCCTACTCCTATCCAGACAGGTAGCTGATCCTGCACCGGCCTCGGATATATTGCCTGTTGTATGAGCTCTGCCCGGAATTTACCCTTCCAGGTTACTGTTTCGTGATCACGTATTTCAAGGAGCAATTTGACTTTCTCCTCAAAAAGTGCGTCATAGTCCTGTGTGTTGAATCCAAATAATGGGAAAGCATCAATAAATGATCCTCTTCCGGCTACAATCTCAGCCCGCCCTTTAGAAATAATATCCAATGTTGCATATTCCTGGAATACTCTTACCGGATCTGCCGCACTCAGCACAGTAACGGCACTCGTTAGACGGATATGCTGAGTTCTGGCTGCCGCTGCCGCCAGTATGACTGCCGGTGATTCATCTAAAAATTCTTTTCTATGATGTTCCCCGAGCCCGAAGACATGTAATCCTGCCTGATCTGCAAATGCTATCTTTGACAACAGGGCTTCCATGGCTGTCATATTCTCCTCTGAACTCAATCTACCATTGTATGCCCCGGTAGCTATAAAACTATCTATTCCTATTTCCATAATTACTGATTTAATCTGAGAGAATTCAATTATTGAAAACTATTCAAAGTTCAATTTTTCCGATCGCTTAAAACGATGATCTAGATCAAAAAAATTTTTTTTATTTCGAGCCCTATTACTTATTCTCAAAATCGGCCTTATCTGGAAATTTGATGAAATCAAAAAGGATCTGCAATTTGTCCGATTTTTTTAATGCGAGCGGATGGACGACCTTAGGAGCGGAAGGTTATAATACCATTCCGCCGTCCATAAGGATTTCAGTTCCGGTCATGAAGCTTGCCACATTGTTATCTGACAGATAAATAACGGCTTTGGCAACATCTTCAGCAGTTTAGTAACACTTTGTTGTCCTCTCTACCGAAATAAAATTTCCAGCCGAAATCCGTACGCGGATCGACGTACTTACCGAGCTGTTTTTTTGATCTAGCCATAATTTTTATGAATTGGTTATCAGTCAAATATACAATGATAAATTGAAAATACTAATTATATTAGTATTTTTGTTTTTATGAAACCGTTAGAAGTTCACTGCCGTAATCGTATCATGTTCGTGAAAATGACTATAGCGGATAAAGGGATGGGTATGCGTGATTATTATCTGTATGGAAAAAATGGCAGATCATACTATATCTTCAGAAGGTCGCAGGGTATCTGGGAATTGGTCGACGGTGTCATGCCGGACGATGTTCGGGAGGCCTGTATCGACGCACTCATTCTGAGATACGACCACGATTCACCCGAGCTGTTTTATAACAGCGGTAAACGAAATATCGTTAGGATAAGCGCTAAAAAAGCAAGTATCTGGCATGTGTATGTTAATACTACCTATGTGGCTTCCATTCAATATGACCAATTTTCAAAGAAGTTTAAATATCATCTGGAGGATGATACAGCACTGACCGATGACCATATAAAAAAGTACATTGCTATGATACAGCGTGGAGAAATAAAATGGAAGAAAAATCGATGAAGTCAATAGTATTTGAGTGTTGGGGAGACGATGTAATCGCTCTCCCCTTTTTAAAATAATCTTTTCCACTTGAAGGTACAATAATTATTCCCTTTTTATTAAACATTGATAAACTTCATTCAAAAATATAGCTAATTCCCATTTAATTTAAAGTTTTCTATAACAAATAAAGCTAGTATGTTCTTTGTAAAAAGGCATTTGGTATTGTGTTCTGATCTCGCTTCAAATATTTCAACATCGAAACCTATTTTTTTCAGTTGTAAAGCTAGTATTGGCCCAGCTAAGCCAGCACTGATAATGAGTACTTTTTTATGCATTGTTTTCCTCCTTTATTTTTAATCCGGGCAGCAGTAATAAGTTCAATGCAAAAAAAATGAAAACGCGCACATAATTTAAATTACGCCATTGAGCTGCTTTTTCCTGCAAGTTTATATCAAGGGTATCGCTATATGGTAATTGCTGGAATTCCGTGATAAGGGGCGCGAAATACATTAATGTCCATATCCGAACTGCAATATGCGCAACAAGAACCGGTAATATCAACTTCCTACGGGTCTTTATCCTCCAGTTAAAAATCAAAGCTGTAATAAATATCGATTCATGAATTCCATGGGTTATTATCCAAAACATTTTAAAATCCAGCCCGTAAGGTTTTTGAAAAAAGATAAATGAAGAAGGCGGAGCTGATGTCCATGCAGGTACCATTATAGCAGTTTCCCATAACTGGGCTCCATTCATTATAAAGTATGCGCAGATTGAATAAAATAGCCATCGAGTAGCTTTCGGGTATTGGTATGTATTTCCCATTTGTATAAACTTTTTTAAATTTACTTCTTACATTATCTCACTTAGCAAAAGTACCGCGCTGTCAAAGAATGCGCTTGCAAAAAAAGGAGTTAAACTGGTAAATTCGGGCGCAATGGGATTTGAACTGAAAAATGATAAAAAGGCTTTTAAAATAGCCTTTGAAGAGAATGATCTTGGTGATCATGGTTTTAAAGAAAACACCTTTAAAACGAATATCCCTTTCGGACAATTAACTGCTAAACAATGGCTTTTTGACGGTATTAAGATCTTATATTCCGAAACTGACCTTGATAAACCGACCGAATTGGATTGGAAAGGAGATTCTGAACTGGTAACCATGCACTTTAATTTGCAAGGAAGAACATCAATAGTACAGAATGGCATGAGCAATTCCTTTGAATTAAATGCTAATCAGCACAATTTATTCTATGGAACCAAGGCTAATGGTAAAATGAAATTTGATGGTTTGCAGATGAAATCATTTATGGTGCAATTTCAAAAAGACTCTTTTTTAACAATATCAAAAGATGGAAACGAATCCCTAAAGCGGTTTGCTGATAAAATAGTTTCGGGAACTCCGGTTGCTTTTTCAAATTCTAGTCTAAATATTGACCTGCCAATACAAACCTGTATCCACTCGATTTTGAAATGTGATTATTCCGGAGGGTTAAAGAGACTGTTTCTTCTTTCGAAGACCATTGAGCTGCTTGTTTTGCAAGCAGAGTCTTTAAATAACCTTCAGGATTCAACATCAAGATACATAAAACACGATTATGATAAAGAAAGAATTGTATATGCCCGTGATTATCTGGTTAAAAATATCGGGGCACCCCCAACGTTGATAGAATTGGCGAGAATAGCCGGGGTAAATGAATATAAACTAAAACGAGGGTTTAAAGAGATATTTAATCAAACTGCTTTTTCCTATTTAGCTGACCTACGTTTGGATCTGGCAAAAAATGAGCTATTGGAGGGCAAAAAGCAAGCCACTGAAATAGCATTTGAATTGGGGTACTGTTCCTTACAGCACTTCAGTAAGGCGTTCAAGAAAAAGTTTGGCATGGCGCCAAGTAAAGTCAGACGATAAGGTTGGGTAAGTTACAAAAATCCAAAGCAACTTCTTCTTAAATAACTGATTAACGTATTGAATTAAATTTTTATATCTTTGTATCTTATGCAAAGACAACTATTCACATATTATAGTTTGACGATTGGAATGATTGCCTAATTCCGGGTGTCTTGTTTCTAAATCATCGGTTTGGTAGTTTAAGTATTACCAAAGGCGTTGATATGGAACAAACCATTCGGATGACAGAGAATTAAGCAATTTTATTTCATCATTTTAAATTATTAAGAAGTGAATAACTTATCATTATATGGTTGGAACGACACGCTGTTCCAACTCAAACAAGCTTCACAATATAAACATCTTTTTCATGGTCGTGTGGCTGCGGTAAACAAAACCAATTATGAGGTCGTCGCCGAGAGTGGTCGGCTGTTGTGCGAACTGGCAGGCAATATGCTTTATGGACGATCATCGTTTGAACTTCCCTGTACCGGTGACTGGATTATTTTTCAACCTTTTGACGATTTCAAAGGAATAATTGTGGATGTTTTACCCCGCAAGCATACGTTATACCGAAGAAAGAGTGGCACGCAGACCGATAGGCAAGCTTTAGCATCCCATGTTGACAAAGCATTTATTGTACAAAGCCTTGATGCCAATTTCAGCGTTCGCCGAACGGAGCGATTTATGGTCCAGATTGTGGAAGAAAACATTCATCCGATATTGATCCTCACTAAATCGGATTTGGAATTCAATCGCCATAAAGTAGAGGAATCGCTGAAACATATAAGACGTCAAATGCCAATACTTTTCACCAGCATGCTATCTCCTGAAACAATAGATCCGTTGCGAAAATTTATCAAGCAGGGAGAATCTATCGTATTTGTGGGATCATCTGGAGTCGGAAAAAGCTCTTTGATCAACGCCTTGTGTGAACTGACCATATTTTCGACCTCTGAGGTAAGCAAATCATCGGGTAAAGGAAGACATACCTCGACCCGAAGGGAAATGATATTGATGAAGGATGGTGGAGTTTTAATAGATACGCCTGGTGTTAGGGAATTTGGTTTAGCCTCAGACAATTCTGAAACATTAGCAGAGATATTCGAGCTTGCTGATTTTGCAGAATCCTGTCGTTTTGAAAATTGTAAACATGTAAGTGAACCTGGCTGTGCTGTCAAAGAAGCAGTAAACAATGGCCTGTTAGAACCTGAAATATACAATAGTTACCTCAAGCTGCAGAAAGAATCTTGGCATTTTTCTACTTCGGAGCATGAAAAACGCAAAAGGGATAAATCTTTCGCCAGAATTTTAGAAGAGGTTAAGAAAATGAAAAAACGTTAACCATTTACGCATTACAGGTATTCTTCTTCATAGTTGAATACCTGTATTATGCAGTCTATTCATCATGAAGCAATACAGCTATTCCCCTCTGTCTTAAAGGTATATCTTCTAATATATCTTGTTCATTCTTCTTTTTAAAATTCAGTTCTTTATCAGAGGGAGACTTATCACATTAGTGTTCAAGGCGACAGATTTTAATATTGAACGAATATATTCATAAATAAAGATCATTTAAAAAAGATGATTGGAAAATTGCAGATTATTATCACAAAAATTATTTTATGCGACGTCATTTGAAAAGTGCGACATCACAACTAAAATTATATATTTGCAACTTCAAACAATTTATTAACATTTATGAAATTAAAATTAGCCTATTTAATGCTCTTGTCGTTAGCATTTGTATCTTGTAAGAAAACCACTGAGGTAGAAATGTCGCTCTCTAATAGTGGAAAACTTAGTTACAGATTAACCGACGCAAATGGTAAAGGTCTGTCTAATGTCAAGGTATCCTTGTTCGATCACTTGGATAGCTATTATGCAAGCAACAGTATCTTAATAGATGAGCGTCGTACCGACGGAAACGGTCAAGTTGATTTTGGCGATCTAAATCCGAAAAGTTATCTAATAGTCGCTGATTCGGCGAAAGTAAATAATGTAAATTATATTGTTCGAGATTATGTTCAGGTCACTACCGGTATGACAAGGAATAAAGAGACCAAAGTGACAGACTTTTCAGGAACCTTAGTCGTTAAAGTAACCTCCTATTACACGAATCAACCTGCAAAAAATGTAGGTGTACTTATTATTCCTGCTAGTAATTACGAATATGAGCAATATATTTCAAAATCCTTAGCCACCGCAGAATTTAAAGGTGTGACCGGCGAGAATGGTATCGCTACATTTAAGATTGCATCTGGCAAAGATTATGTTGTCTGCCTCTACAATACAACAACACTTTCAAATGTTAGCTCGGGTACAACGTCCGTCCAAAAAGGTACGACGATGAACTATTTTGCAGGTTTTTATCAATAAATAGCTGATAGGAAACTTTAATGATATGAAAGGCTATTTTTTTATTGTGCTCACGCTGTTGATTGCAACCGTCTCCTGTAAAAAGGAAGTCATTGTCAATCTGGTAGAAGGTGAAACTACGGGAAAGCTAAACTACAAATTAACAGACGATACCGGTAAGGGATTGCCTGGCCTCAACGTTTACCTTTATGACCCTGGGAGCAAACAAGAACCTAATTTACGGATAGATTCAGCCATTACGAACAGTGATGGCGAAGTCTCTTTTAGTGATTTGTTACCTAATAATTATCAACTAAAGACTGATATCAAATTAAATAACAATGATTACAGCATCGATGAATATGTACAGATTACAGCGGGTGTAGAACGTAAAAAGACAACAAAGGTAACCGATTTTTCGGGTACCCTCAAAATTCGTTTACTCTCGTACCAAAACGGTACCCCTATTCACGGTCAGGGGGTTGTCGCATTTCCTGTCGATAAGATCCATGTCACCTCTGATAATGTCGCTGATGTAGTAAAAAGTTCGACGCTAAAGGGGCTCACAGACAAAAATGGATACGTAAGCCTAAAAGTACCTGCCAACAAAAGTTTTGATTTTATTGTTCACCACACGCTCTACGGTAACTATGGCTGGGGATATGGCACTCACCAAGTAGCAAAGGACCGCACGATAGATATAACGCTTTACAGCAGCATTCTTTAAAGCATTAACATTTCTCTTACTTTAATTCCATGGTTTTGGAAGGCGATATATAGCTTATTGTTACCATTGGTATCCTATCGATACGGAGAAGCAGGCCATGCTCCTTACTCCAGTCAAATGTAGCAACTTCAAATAACCTTTTTCAGCCAATTGGTATACCAATTGGCTGAAAAAGGTTTTAATCTTTTCGTATCTAATTAAGGCCTTATTCCTTCATAGTCAAGCCTCTAATTCGTCCAAATATTTCCATATTCATTTCTATTCACAACCAAAGGATATGGGGAATGTGCATCAAGTTTTTTGAATTTGTTTAGGACTATAGGATTTTCTGAACTTGATTGAAGGCAAGTGATTCATTTACTTTATCCAGAAATTCGCTCTCTATGAATATTATAAAAGTCAAATTTTGGATGTTTCCAAAATTTTTCTAATCCGAGTTTCGAAATTACATCAATTTCCGTTGCATATATGGGATAAATACCTTTGATATAAATCTTATATCCTGCACCAATATCAATATTTTCATAGTTTCTTTTGTCTCTAAAAATCGAGGGAGCAAATACTAAAAATCCATCCATTTCGGAATCATTAGCAATCTTTTCCCCAAAGTCGATAGGATTTCCATAAGAAAAAGGGCATTTATTTCGCAGCCAGTTTGCTAAGTAACCTGACACTCTCCCCCAGGCAAAATCATCTGATCTTACGGTTAATGTAAGTTCTGGCCTTCCATTTCGCCAATCGGGATGATGTCCCAAGGAAAGACCATATGTAAATGCTGTAATCATGCCCTTTTCGGGCGTGTTCTCATACACAATAGTGGTGACATCCGGAAGACCTTCATCTAAACTACCCTCTTTGAACAAAAGTGGTGTTTTCTTAAATATCCTATTCAAATGATTTAAGTATTGCTCCGCAGGTGTTTTCTTTTTTTGAAATAGTTTCTTGAGCATTTTTCATTGACCGTTTTTAAAACTGTCCTTAATAGCCGGTCTGTCGTTAATATAAAGAAATTTTGGCAAGAAACCCAAACGATTTCCCACTTTTTGATCGTGTATTCCCTATTTTCTGGACATGCTCTTTTTAAGTCTTAAATCCTTTATCAATTGGCCTGTTTTCATCGTGTATTTTTTTATTCCAAGCTATCTTGCAACTAAATTATGGACGGCATTAAAACAGACAATGCGGCTTACCGCTATTCAGGCCATCCTCCTCCAAATAATGAGTGCTACCTGCCAATAATGCATTGGCATCAGGTTTCATTTCCCTAGGGTCATCCGAGATGATAAACTAAATATAATTTTTACCATTTACCAATCAAACGTGGATATCACATTATTTCACTTTCATATTTTTTATTATCTTAACAGCAAACTACCATCCAATGCCAAAAAAAATTATAAGAAATCTTCAGATAGGCTTAGTGCTTTTCTTAATAATGCTGATTGCGAGTTCTATAGCATCTTATATCAGCATACATAAACAGATGGAAAACAGGCAAAGCTTATTAAAAAGCAGGGAATCTATCAGCTTAATCAAAGATATCTTATACAACTTGTTGGACGCGGAAACAGGAAATCGTGGCTATCAGCTGACTGGCCGCGAAAATTTCCTTGAACCTTTAAATAAAAGCAGGAATGAATACCCACGGCTTATTTCTAACAAAGATAGGCTTAGTCTTAAAGATAAACACCAGATTAATACTCTTAGTGAACTGTTACATACCTCGGATCTGTTGATGAAAGGATACGACTTGTTCGTTGAGAATCGTAAAAAGGGAATATTAATGAGCCCGGAAGAACTCGCGCATAACAAAAGGGCTATGGATAAATGTCGAATGCTCGTCCGGGAATTTGTAAAACACGAGGAAGTTCAGCTTGCTATAAAAAATGAGAATCTAAATGAATCTTCCAAACGGACCGTTTTATTCATTATCTTTTCGGCCATTGCCGCCATCGGTGCTTCTGTCTTCGTCTATATACGGGTAAAATCTGACCTTGTCCGCCGGGATAAGCTGGAAAGAGATCTGTTTTACACGAAGGAAATGCTTGAGGAAACAAATGCAGTTGCCCAAGTGGGAGGCTGGGAAGCCAATATGAAGACCGGAAAGGTCTTCTGGTCCCAAAGTACAAGAGAAATTCACAAAGTCAACAATAGTTTCCAGCCAACTTTTGAAAATGCCCTTGGATTTTACGAAGGAAAAAACGGAGAGCGAATAAGATATCTCATTAATAGGGCAATACAAGAAGGGATTTCTTTTGATGAAGAACTTCAGCTTCTACGTGATGACGGCGTTACGATCTGGGTAAGAGTAAAAGGTATTCCCGAATTTAAAGATGACATTTGCATCAGGGTCTTTGGAATTATTCAGGACATTGATGCCTTCAAAAAAATGTTTCTGGAAGTTGCCCAAAAGGAAGCTATGATGCAGTCCTTTGCCCATGATGTTCCCATTCCTTTGGCCATGTTTGATAAAGCCCTTAACTACGTTGCTGTAAGTAGCAGATGGAAAGATGAATTTGGTATGAATAATGTAGATCTTATCGGCAATAACCTATTTACAATATCGCCCCATGTTCCCGAAGAAAGAAAGAAGATTTACATGGATGCACTTTTGGGAAAAACGTATAATGACGGGGATTTTGCGCTGAACGTTGAAGGAAAAGAAGAAATCCAGCATTATGACCTTAAGGTGGGCCCCTGGTATCTCACGACCGATGACATTGGAGGTATAATTATTTCCATTCAGAACATTACAAATGCCGTAAAAATAAATGAAGAACTGAAAAATGCTAAGGAAACTGCGGATATAGCCAGCAAGGCGAAATCCGAATTTCTGGCCAATATGAGTCATGAGATCCGTACTCCTCTGAATGGAGTTATCGGTTTTTCAGACCTCCTACTCAGGACACCGCTGAATGAAACACAAAAACAATATCTGAATTACATCAATGAATCAGGGGAAAACCTACTTAGCATCATCAATGATATACTGGATTTTTCTAAAATAGAGTCTGGAAAAATGGAACTTTTGATTGAAAAAAGTGATATATATGATATGTTAAGCCAAGTCATTAATGTTATTCTTTATCAATCCCAGAAAAAAAATATAGAACTCCTGCTCAATGTTGAGCCGGGCCTCCCAAAAATACTTTTCATTGATGAAGCAAGGTTAAAACAGATCTTGATCAATCTCCTGGGGAATGCTGTAAAATTCACTGAAAAGGGCGAGATCGAGCTAAAAGTAGAGAAATTGCGCATGAATGATAATACTATTGCTTTGCGCTTCTCGGTAAGAGATACAGGAATTGGCATTCCTGTTGAGAAACAAAAATATATTTTCGATGCCTTTACCCAAGAAAACAGTTCCATCAGCAAACGATATGGCGGCACGGGGCTTGGGCTGACCATCTCAAACAATATATTAGGATATATGGGGAGCCGATTGTCGCTGACCAGCGAAATGGAAAAAGGTTCCGTATTTTTCTTTGATATTGAGGTGCCCTACGAAATTGCCGAACTGAGAGAAGAGGATGCAATGTCTATCAAGACAGCCTTAGTGGTGGATGATAATGAAACCAACAGGATCATTCTTGAACACATGCTTACTTATAAAAACATTAAATCTACTTTGGCTTCCAATGGTATGGAAGCACTAGATCTCATGCTAAAAGGTGAACGGTTCGATGTAATCCTAATGGATTATCATATGCCTATTATGTCTGGTTTGGAAACAATAGATAAAATTATCGGGTTGTTAAGTCAGCGAAATGAGATTGCTCCATTTATCATACTTTCATCTTCTTCGGAAGAACTGGATATTTTTGCTTCAGTTAGGAAAATAGAAAATACCCATTTACTGTTGAAGCCTATAAAATCACATGATCTGTACAAAACCCTTAAAAAGGTAGACCAAAGCAGTGCAGTAGAAATTATTCAGGATGAGTCTGGGAAAGATTCAGATCTATTTGCCCCCGGATTAGAGGTCCTTTTGGTTGATGATAACCCGGTGAATATGGTACTGAATAATAGGATCATGAAATCTCTCGCCCCCAATATACATCTGACGGAAGCTGCCAATGGTTTACAGGCTTTGGAAGAATGCGGTAAAAAGCTATTCTCCATTATTATTATGGATGTACAGATGCCGATAATGAGTGGTATCGAGGCAACACGAAATATTAGAATGTTGCCTGAATATCAACATATACCTATCATAGGCGTTACAGCTGGAAATGTGCTCGGTGAAAAAGAAAAATGCCTCGAATCAGGTATGAATGACTTTCTCCCCAAACCTATACGGCGGGCAGACCTTCTTGAAGTACTCAAAAAATATATTAGTATTTAATACTTATGAAAAATGCACCTCGAATTCTTTTAATTAAATATCAGATAAACTAAAGTGATGGCTTATAACAATGAACTTGCCAACCGAGTCCGTGAAAGACTTGCAATGGAAGAAAACATCGAAGTCGAGGAAAAGAAAATGTTTAGCGGATTATCTTTTCTTGTGAATGGAAAAATGTGCGTCAATGTCAGCCATGACAATCTGATGTGTCGTTATAATGCTGAACTAGAAGATGAAGTTTCGGAACGAAAAGGCTTCTTACCGATGACTATGAAAGGAAAGCAATTAAAAGGATATTGTTATGTAGAACCTATCGGTTTTCAAAAACCTCATGATTTCGAACATTGGATACAAATCTGTCTTGATTATAACCCCATGGCAAAAGCTGCGAAGAAGAAAAGAAAATAGACCGGATATCGGTATAAAATTCAGAATAGAGAAAAAAGCAGCCGCTTCCATCCAAATTGTTTATAGACAAGCTTTATCCCCTATTCTTTCTTTTATTATTTTTTAAAACTATTATTCAACGCCTTTAAAGGACATAATAACTCCAGGATATTTATCATGGTCTACACCAATGTATGACAAATCTATGCCTGATAAATTTTTATTCTGGATAGCTTCTTTAAATAATGGATAATTCATTTTTTCTATATGATCATTCCAATCTGCGTCTGATGTGGGTTTGATCGATGCCAGATCTTTCATTTCAAACATGGCGCGATCTGACGTTTTCTTAGAACGCTGAACAAAAACGGTATCGCCTTCTATCTTTACGATTTTAACCCAGCCAGCAGGTAAGCCTTGTATGTTATTTCCCTCTGCATCGGTAAAGAAATTAGCTCCATAGAGTTGGCCTGTTTGTAATTGTTGTGCTGATTTAGCAAGATTTTCTTTTTCGTTTCGGTATTTTTTGCCATCTGAATTGAGCTTAATACCGTAAATAATAGATCCAACAATCGCTATCGAGGCAATAAACAAATACCCCTTCCATAATTTGAAATATGGAATCGTGAGTGTTTTCTTAAAATTCTTCACCTCTTCTTTTATTTCAGGCGAATAATTTCTAGCGTGGATAACCTGTCCTTGTTGATTCACTAGCCGAGACATTTTTACCAAGCCGCCTCCAACAGGAAATCCTAAAAATTTAGTCGCAGGTGTAATGATGTGAAGATTAAAACGCTGCGGTTTAGTCTCATTTTTTAATGTTGCCGTGATATCTTTACTTCCTAGCACGTATTCGTAACGCGTATAAATGAAAAGCATAAATTGAAGAAATTAGAAATTATAAAACGGCAAATTAAAGAAAATTTCAGTACGCAGCAATTCTGTATTAATTAACTAATTAATACAGAATGAAATAAATTTATCTACCATCTAACGGATTTCGGTTTCAGGGGGTTGGCTACGACCGTCCTCCCTATTGATACTCTCGAGCGATTAGCAAAAAAAAGGTTCAATATTGATTAAATGAAAAACGTGAAGTCGGATTTAAAAAAGAACATCTATCATCTGCCAGTCTTTATCCATACTATCCAGCTTCTTATTCATAAAAATAGATCCCTTCGTAAATAAAATATCACCTATCGTAGCTGATTTAATAATTTTAAAACTGTAAAAGCCATTTTTGTTACTTTTTGTCAATACCTTACCTCCGTAAGAAATTTCTACATCGCTGACTGGTACATTGCTTTGCTCTTCTTTTTTCTTGATATGACCAAACACTACAAACTCATCATCAACAACGAATACAGGAGCATATTCCGCAGGAAAGCTTTTGGCTTTAATGTCAATTTCTTTTTCCAATTCTTCCAGAAGGTTATTATTTTTTGCAATCTCTTTGGCATTCGCCTTTAGTGGAAATGGATAGATGTCTTTAATGTCTGTATCCATGTGAGCTTGCTTTAGATAGACTTGTGCCTTATGGTTCCTTATTAGTACTCTATCGATAAATCGAGTATATTCATTTTTATTGATAACCTGATTTTTATACAATTTTCCAACAAAATTTGAATATTTCTCTTGATCTTCTTTGCTTGCATGTTGAACAATATAGTATGCAGCATTCAATGAGGAATCAGATAATTTAACTTCACTCGCTATATATTTATCTAAAATAGGTAACACAACTTTCTGATTCATCATATCACTTTTTTTCAATTGTAGTGCATATTTCTTCAAGCTATCTTGGGGAGTTGATTTATCTAGAAGAAGCTTCTCGACAATGGTCCTATTTTCTTGGTCTGCATGGTATGCTTTCATAATCAATTTTTCCAAATTCATAGTATTTTCCATCGTCTGCGCTTTCGTTATTGCTATTGACGATCCAATCAAAGATACAGCTGCAATTAATTTTTTCATATTTTAAATATAGTTTAAGAATAAATTATTGCATTATATCCATTTGATAATATTCTCACCAAGAGTTTTCGGTGAATAAGAAGAATTAGTCGGTAAATTGCCCGTTTTGGCGGTTATGTAAAACCCAATCATACAATTGTTCTTCCGTCCGAAAAGAACTCAGCGATTGATTCATCAGTACGTACTGAATTTACAATTCGCTGTATGTGTATTTATTCGTTGAGATCGGACAATTTCTTATGATTGATGCTTATCCCTAGCAATGTAGAACTGAAGACACAAAGCCATACGCAAACAATAGTGTAGAAGGCAGTTTTGGTGATCAAGAGTAGGCACAATAACGGAAAAGTTAGTAAAGATACGAAGAGAAGGGTTCCTCCTAATACAGTAAAAAATACCTTCGGATATCCAGTTACTCGTTTGCCCAAAACAGCAAAGATCAGCCCTAAGATAGGTACACCAAAGAAGCCAAATACCACTAAAGCGTCATGCTGCGGCCAGTGCTTTATCGGAGCAAAAAACATAAAATAGTTGACTGATAAGTACATCAGTACGATATAAGGCAGTAAATATTTGAAAACCTGGAATGATTTTCGACTCTTATTTTCAAAGTAAGCATTGCTGATCACCACGGGATTGTTTGGCTGTTCAATAATTTCGAAGCCATCATTGGCATTCTTTCGTGCATAGCCCATGACCGATATCCTGTCACCATTTTTCAAGGTTCTTTCGGTATGTCTTACATCATCTACGGCATGTTCGAAGCTATGAAGGGTAGCTGTTTTAACCGGTAAAAATGAAAGGTTAAATCTTTGTGAAGTCACCTTGATGGTTCCCGTACTATCGGCAATAAACAAGTCCTGGAATTTTTCATCAATGATTGCATTGATCTCATAGTCACTGCCGGTTTCGCTGTCGTAAGTTAGATTTGCTTTTTTATAATGGTAGCCAATACATTCTTGCTTAAAATATGGCGTGATAAAGGTATCAGGAGCTGTAATAGTACCATGCAATTTAACCGACCCCTCCTTTACAGCATTGATCGAGGTAAATTTGGTTTTAATTAGTTTGATAGAAGTTTTACTAGCAAACCAGATTGTAATTGCAGCAATAATTGGCACAATAGCAATCATAAAACGACTGAAAAATAGGATAACAAAAAAGAGCGCCGAAACGACGAATATGATTAAATATAATTTCTTCATTGAAACCTCCTTATGGAAAAATCGCTTTGATCCGTAAAATATTCGAGTTCTATAATTAATATAATGGTGCGGCCGTTATTAATTTTCTGTATTAATGATAGCAAGCCCCACTGTCCTGTAATATACAAATATGTTGCAAAGTAAAATATAAACAAACAGAACATGCAATAATACTTGAAAAAGCTGAGTTTTGATTTAAGCACATAGACGGTAATGCACACAATACATAAATAAAACAGGTTACTCGAAATAGCCAACATCACATCATGGAAGGGGGTAATTTTTATATACATTATAAAACATTTTAATGAGACTTTTCTAATTAATACAGAGATTCCGTTACATCTTACCTGAATTGAGCTACTCAGATCTTTGCAGATCTTCTGAAATTTGTATAATAATTTAAAACTGCAAAAGATATGCAAACCATATTAGGAGCTAATGGTCAGATTGGCGAAGAGCTCGCAAGAGAGCTTAAAAGAAATTTTACTTCATCTATACGAATTGTCAGCAGGAATGCGAAAAAAGTAAATGACACAGACGAGGTCTTTTCTGCGGATCTCTCAATTCGAGAAAAAGCGATTGAAGCGGTAAAAGACAGTGAAATTGTCTATTTCACATTAGGCCTTCCGATCAGTTCGGAGATCTGGGAGAATCAGTTTCCACTGATCCTTGGTAATGTAATTGAAGCCTGTAAGATCAACCGTACAAAACTCGTATTCTTTGACAACACCTATATGTACCCGCAGGATGATCGCATATTGACAGAAGAAACGAATTTTGCACCTGTGGGTAGAAAAGGAAGAGTCAGAAGAAAAATGGCCGAAATGCTGTTGAAGGAAATTGAATCAGGTGAACTTGAAGCCGTGATCTGCCGCGCTCCGGAATTTTACGGTCCCGGCAAAACACAGAGTATTACCAATACCTTGATTTTTAACAACATCAGAGAAGATAAAAAGCTGAAGGTTCCATTGAGCGTGAGCAAAAAGAGAAGTCTGATATGGACTCCTGATGCGAGCCGTGCCACTGCTTTGATCGGGAATACCCCGGACGCATTTGGCCAGACATGGCATCTGCCTGTGGACAAGAGCCATCCAACCTATAAAGAGTTTATCCGAATGGCTTCAAGAATTTACGACAGAGACCTGAAATATTCTGTTGTCCCAAAATTGATATTCAAAATAGGCTCATTTTTCAACAAAAGTGTAAAGGAGCTTCTGGAGCTCCTTCCCAGATATGAGCACGACAATGTATTTGATGACTCAAAATTCAGAAGGAAATTTCCGGATTTTCAAGTCACATCATATAAACAGGGAATCAGCTTCATTAAAGATGAACAGCTTTCAGGAAACAAAATATTTAAGTAAATTAGTCATGTGTAAATCTGAAAATCAGCATATGAAAACTCCTGAAAAAGTATCATCAATAAGTATGCTCCATCAATTCCTGGGATTAAAGAAACCCGCTAACCCGCTGATAAGCGTATTTAATTTTGATGATGTTAAACTCGAACCGGAGACTATACTTAGTGCAATAACTACTGATTTTTTTGTTATTGCTCTAAAAAAAGACTGTGCTGGCGGAAAATGCAAATATGGCCAGCAATATTATGATTTTGACGAAGGTATTATGTATTTCATTGCCCCACATCAAGTCCTTCAGTTTGACGATATACTGCTTAATAAAGTAAGAGGGTTCGTTTTGGTGGTCCATCCAGATTTTCTGCATGGTTATAGACTGGCATCTGAGATTAAGGAATACGGTTATTTTTCCTATACAACCAATGAAGCTTTGCATCTTTCCGAAAAAGAAGAGAAAACTATTTTTGATATCATCGCTAATATTGAACAAGAAATTAGTATCAATATGGATTCCTTTACACAGGATCTACTTGTTTCTAACCTTGATCTCTTGTTAAAATATTGTGATCGTTATTACAATCGCCAGTTTTTGACCAGAAAGAAAGTGAATAGTGATCTTCTTTCCAAGTTAGAACTATTATTGGATGACTATTTCAAAAATGATAAATTAACCATCAACGGTATACCTTCAGTCCACTCCATTGCTGATCAATTACACTTGAGCGCAAATTATTTGAGCGATATGTTAAGAGTGCAAACAGGACAAACCACACAGCAACATATTCAGAATCGAGTGATTGAAAAAGCAAAAGAACTGCTTTCTACCAGTTCAATGTCGGTCTCAGAGATTGCCTATCAACTTGGTTTTGAACATCCCCAGTCATTTCACCGTCTTTTTAAAAACCGTACCTCAGTTTCCCCACTTGAATTCAGATCGTCATTAAATTAATGAGATCGATTTAAAAGAAAAATTGAAATACAGAGATTCCGTTACTAATTCCAGTAATCAGGCTACCGTCAGATCAAAGCATATTGCGAATTTAGGATTGTCAAATTATTGATTCATGAAAAAGCTTTTATTAGTAGTTACCAACATCGATAGATATGCAAGTGGTCTACCAACTGGACTATGGCTCAGTGAGCTGACCCATATTTATCATAAGGCAAAAGAGAAAAAATGGGATATAACAATAGGAAGTCCAAAGGGCGGTCATGTGCCTATTGAGCCTGAAAGCCTGAAACCGCTAGTTCTGGACAAAATATCAAAAAATTATTATGAAGATCCATTATTTAGGGATGAACTGAACCATTCGGAAGATCTGAATGAAGTAATTAATGAACCTTTTGACTGTATCTATCTTGCTGGTGGACACGCTACCATGTATGATTTCCCAGACAATGAGAATATCCAAGAAATTATTCGCCAACAATATGAAAATGGCAAATTAGTCGCCGCAATCTGTCATGGTGTAGGTGGATTGCTAAATGTAAGGCTGAGCAATGGTGAAAATATGATCACAGGGAAATCAATCACCGGATTTGATTGGTTCGAGGAAACCATTGCCAGACGCAAACGCGAGGTTCCCTTCAATCTCGAGGCAGCGATCAAAAACAGAGGCGCCAATTTAAGAAAAGCTTTTATTCCTATGACCTCAAATGTTGTAGTGGATAAGAACCTCGTTACAGGCCAAAATCCATTCAGTTCTAAAGAAATAGCAAAAGTACTTGTTGAGCAACTGGAAAAAATATAAACATTGATGACCTGAATATGGTTATTACTTATTAATCATAAATATTTAAATTATGGCACAGAACATTAAGGCAGAAAATGATCCTCAGATCCTTTCCGGCATTAGAGATTTTCTAAAGGCTTTGAATAACAGCGGCGGAAAACCATTGGAAACATTAACACCCCAGGAGGCCAGACAGGTATTGGTTGATGCCCAAAAGTCAGTAGAAGTGGATTATTCGGGTATTATCGAATCTGAAAGAGAGATTACCCAGGACGGCATTACAGTCAATATCCATATTGTAAAACCAGCTAATGCTACTTCTGAAAATCTTCCGGTGTTTATGTTCACCCATGGAGGTGGCTGGATTTTGGGAGACTACCCCACTCACAGGAGATTAGTGAGAGACCTGGTTGTAAATAGTGGCGCAGCAGCAGTATTTACAGATTATAGCCCTTCTCCCGAAGCACAATATCCAGTAGCAATCAATCAAATATATGCCGCCACGAAATGGGTTTCGGAAAATGGCGCTGAAATTGGTGTGGACGGGAAGAATATGGCCGTTGCTGGAAATAGCGTGGGTGGTAATATGACAGCTGTACTCTGTTTGATGGCCAAGGATAAAGGGGGACCGGAAATCAAATTCCAATTGTTGCTATGGCCAGTGACTGATGCTGATTTTACCCGCGGTTCCTGGCAAAAATATGCTGAAGAAAGATTCCTTACCGCGCCGTTAATGAAATGGATGTGGGATAATTATCTGCCTGATACCGAAAAGCGAAAAGAGTATTATGCAACTCCTTTCAATGCAGCATTGGAAAAACTGAAAGGTCTTCCCCCTGCCCTAGTTCATTTGGCGGAAAACGATATCCTTTTCGATGAAGGATTAGCCTATGCAAGAAAATTAGATGAAGCTGGAGTTCCAACGACCATCCAAACATTCAATGGCTTTATCCATGACTATGGATTACTAAATCCTTTGGATAGTATAGAAGCAGTTAAATTTTCAACAGAGCTTGCTGCGCTAGCATTAAAAAAAGCATTATTCTCATAAATTACTATTCATGATAAATGGAGGTTGTCCCTAATAAAAAAACAGCCTCCTTTAGTTTTTAGTTATTATCGCTATAAACCAGATTAATCCTAGTGAATTCTATTATTTTTTTGCGTGCTATTGAAAAGCTCGCGTGTACGTACTGATTATTGTGAACATCGTCCTATCACAAGTAAACAATAGATGCTTTTTATTGCTAAATGTAAAAACCAATTCCTTGCCTTTATATTCCAATTGGATATTTTTAATAGTTTCCATTCCCTTAAAGAAATATTTGCCAGTGATGTTGAAATTTGCTTTTTCTGTAATCAAATCGATGGTGCCGCAAGGCTGATTATCTGAAACTATTACGAGCCGAAGATAACTCTCGTTCACAAATTCATGCGATATAATCTTTAGTTTTGTTGGCATCAGTTTAACATCTTTAAATTAATTGGATTTACTAGGTTCTCAGTGTAAATTCATTGACTTCTCGGATCGGTCTGTATTTTTTTAAACTTACCATTGTTATCTAAAATGTACGTTTCACTTTCAAAAACAGGTACTTCATTCATCCAATTATTGCTTATTACTGTGATTTTGTGTTTTTCTATTTTACCAGTTTTACTGAACGCAGATTCAGCTATTTCGTCATAGGAAATGTCTAGTTTATCGATTATTTTATTGTGCTTATCTATAGTAATCATTGTGGTGAATAATTCGTGCTCACCGCTTTGATAGGATATGACTACTGTACCGAAATTCTCAGAGAAAGGAACTCTATAGTTGATCCTAAAATTTGTCGCATTAGCGTGCCCCGCATCAAACTTAATTCGTTTCAGAAAATCATTGTCACGAATACCATACTTTTCAAAGCTCTCAAATCTGGTGCTGTCTATTATCGGAAAATCCCGTACAGGGAGTTTTGACAGCAAACCACTATCAGCATAGGAATCGATATCTGATTTTAGATAGGTACTGTCTTTTGCAACCTCTTCGATTGTTGGTTCTATTTCCGTAGTTTTCTTTTCTGTTTTTCGACCACCACAATTTTGAAATAGTAGTAATGCAGCTATTAAAAAGGTATAAAAGATTTTTGACATCATCTTGATTAAATTATTGCAGCTAACACTCAAATATACGCAATTTAACCATTCAGAAAATGGAAGCTTGGACTTTCGGATATTGATTTGCTATTCAGTCACAGTAGTAATTTCAGCCCTTTCTTTCGAATACTTCGGGGACTGACTTTTATATTAGCCCCCTGGCAATGTGGCTCCGCAAAAGCTGAATGAACAAGTATGGAACAGTTTAAAATCAAAGAATTTACCCATCCATCGACCATTTCATTCTCTCCTCTATCAATTGCTGTAATATAGAATTTTTGGTAGCTTTGCTCTTTCTATTAATTATTTTTCCTCCTCTTTTAAATAATGTTTATTTAAAATGTACCGAATGATGCGATTTCTATTATTACTATTACTACCATTCACAGTCTCCCCACAGACTGACTCCTTGGCTAGTCTGCCAAAATATGATGATTTAACTATACAGAATAACAATACCGATAGTCTTTTTAATTCATCTCCATTTAAACTTAAGGCAAAACAATTTATTGTACCTGCCGCGCTAATCGGGTATGGTCTCCTAGCAACAGATGCTAAATTCTTTAAAAACATAAATCTTGATGTCAGAAATGAGATCGTAGCAAATCACCCCAATTTCAAAACAAAGATCGATGATTATACGCGAATTGTGCCGGGAGCAGCGGTTTTCGCACTTCAGGCATTTGGTATAAAAGGTGAAAGCTCTGTAAAAAAAGAAGCGGTTGTATATGCCATGTCTGTAGGAATTTCAACGGCAACTGTGTTTTCTACCAAAAGGTTGATCCGTCAAGAACGACCTGATGGAAGTGATAGGCGGTCTTTTCCTTCGGGACATGCGACACTGGCATTTGCGTCTGCTGAATTCTTGCGTAGGGAGTATTGGCATGTATCACCCTGGATAGGTGTAGGGGGATACGCCGTGGCTACCGGAACGGGCATTCTGCGCCTGTATAATAATAAACATTGGCTGGGTGATGTTGCTGCCGGGGCTGGCGTCGGTATCCTATCCACGACACTCTCTTATTGGCTTTACGATAAAATCCATATCGGCGGAGATGATCAGCGTACGATTTCTTTGTTTCCGGGCTATAGCAACAGACAGTTCACAGTTGGTTTTGTAAAGCAATTTTAAATCCCTAAAATAAAAATCGATTTTCAACAGAGGGTAAAACTAATATTATTAACAGTAATTCTAAAACAATATGTTGCATAATCCATCTACAATTTGTAATTTCAAAACAATTATTTTATTTTTTATTAAGTTCTTAAGCATACAATTATTATGAAAACAAGATTGGTAACCCTACTATTTATATTATTTACAATTACATCTTTTGCTCAGAAGGCATCGAATCTACCTTTTCAGCATACTGCTACTGATAGTACGGGGGTATTTCGACTTTTTCCGACGGAAAATGGCTATACTTTTATCAAATTAAATACAAGAAATGGGAAGATGTGGCAAGTCAAGTGGGATACGAAAAATAAAAAAGTAAATCCGGTATCGGATGCCGCCCTAGTAAATAAAGACGATGAGAAAAATGGTAGATTCATGCTTTATCCAACCGTGAATATTTATAATTTCATCTTGCTCGACCAGTTGGATGGCAGAATGTGGAATGTAAAATGGAAACATGAACATGAATGGAGGGTATTCTTAATTGAGTAAGGGTTAAAAAAAAATAGCCAGTTCAATACTGGCTATTTTTTTTGCATATGAAACTCCTGCGGATTTCTATTCTTGTTGTCCCCTATCATTCGGAAGTACAGGGAATTGACCTTTAGCATCTTCGTCTATTTTTTGTGCTGCTGCCATGGAAACAACTAGATCATTCAGCATGGAACTCGCTGCTGTTGGCGAGTTGGGAAGTAAAACCAAATTGCTTCTACTATTTGCTCCGATAGCATTCAAGGTGTCATAATGCTGCGTAACCACAATTAGAGCAGATGCTTCCTGAGCATTGATATTAGCGGCATTCAGCATCTTTACAGATTCTTCCAATCCTCTTGCGATTTCTCTTCTTTGATCTGCAATCCCTTGTCCCTGAAGCTTTTTGGATTCAGCTTCCGCTTTAGCTACTGCAACAATTCGTATCCTTTGGGCTTCAGACTCGTATTCTGCGGCAGTTTTTTCACGTTCGGCAGCGTTGATTCTGTTCATTGCATGTTTTACCTGTTCATCCGGGTCAATATCGGTTACTAAAGCTTTGATAATATCGTAACCGTAACTTTGCATCGCATCTTGCAATTCGCTTTTTACTGCAATTGCAATATCATCTTTTCTGACAAATACATCATCTAACTTTGTTTTTGGTACCTCAGCACGCACCACATCAAAAACATAGGATGTAATTTGATTTTCAGGATTTTCCAAACGATAGTATGCATCTTTTACATTTTCTCTGATTACCTGATACTGAACAGAAACTTTCATCTTTATGAAAACATTATCTAGCGTTTTGGTATCAATGATAACATCCAACTGCTTTATCCTAAGATTCAGACGTTTAGATATCTGATCAAAAAACGGAATTTTCAAATGTAAACCTGCATGGCTCACTTTTAAGAATTTGCCTAGCCTTTCTATCACAGCAGCAGACTCCTGTTTGACGGTATAAAAAGAAGCAAATAATGTTATAAGTCCGAAAAAGATGAGAATTCCTAGATATATCATAACTTTAATTTATTATTGGTGATGCCTCAAATTTACATCTTTACATTGTTATTCCTAGTCTAATTATTTAATTTATATTGAATATGTTGGCAGATATGGAAATCTCGATCATTAATTAATTATAGCCCCAGCTAGTTGCTGTTTAAGTAGTATTTAATTATAAAACATCAGGTACAATTCGTTATCCGAATATCCATTTCGATACTCTTGGCATCATTTTATAAAACGATGCAACAAATGCCCAAGAAATCAAAAAGACAATCGCAGCGGTAATGGGAATCTTTAGCGATATGGGGATGGAAAATACATTAGCGAGCCAATAGCCAAAGCCAACTATAAAATAATGCACCAGGTAAATGCCAAATCCGCATTTTGCAATATTTGAGAAAACTTTCTTACAATTATCTGAAGTTAGCTTAATGGTGCGGACCAACAAAAAAACAGCTAAAGCCATCATAAGAACCTGGGGGGAACAATATAAAAAGAACAGCTCGATCTGTTCTTCACTAGAATTCGGATTAGATGCCATCCATTTAAAACCAATATATGTAATCGCATAACCGACAGTGAATAATGGTATACTTACTAAAAGTGTTTTGCGAAAAGACCATGCTTTCAAACTGTGGCTTAATACATATCCGAGTAATAAATATCCATTAAAGCCTGCAAAATAATAGAATGTACCAAAAGTATTCCATGTACCGAGTCCAAATAACTCTTTTGAGAAAAACGAATAAGCATAGGGTAAAACCAGTGTGCATGACCAAATTCCCAAAAATACCTTCTGCTGGCCTAAGGTTGACTTTTCAACCCATGCAGAAAAGAAGGGCATGTAAAGATATAAACCGATCAACATATAGATATACCACATTGGGACGGTATAGACATTGAATTTAATCGGAATTAAAGAAATCTGAACAAGTGCGCTTTCCAAAGACTGTGAAGAATCTTTTGCTGCATAGGCAAATACATCTGAAATGATCGTTGACGGAAGTCCTAATAACCCTGTTATCCAGGGGAAAAGGTTGTAAAGTACGGACCACAATAAAAACGGAACAGTAATGCGCAGCAGACGCTTTTTATAAAACTCACCAATACTCATTTTCACAGGCAGCAACAATAATCCCGTAATCATCACAAAAATAGGTACGCAGGCCCTGAGCACTGATCCATAAATGGATCCCCAATAATTAAAATCTGGATTAGACCTTGCCTCGGCCGATACATTGAATGGGTCCGAACAATGAATGGCAATCACCATAAATATAGCGACAAAACGCAATACATCAACCCAGACCTTTCTTTCCTGATCAATACTAGCATTAGAAATTTGCATGCTCAAAATAGTTGGTTAAAATGCAAAAATAAACAATCTGGCTTTGAGTAATTTTTAAGTAGTTAAAGAAATAGCACTATTTTCGCAGCGCGCACAAGGTCACATGTGATATTCCAAGATAAGACGCTATATATCCCAAATTTACCCGACGGATCAATTTAGCATGGTTAACCATAAAATCTTCATATCTTTTTTCGGCAGAAAGATAAAAGCGGTTGATTAGCCGACGTTCCATCTGCACAAAAGCTCTTTGATGCACATACCGCATCCAGTTGGCAATATCGATATGGCTGCGGCAAAGTACTTCCAATTGGTCAATTGCCATATAATACAACACCGAATCTTCGAGAACCTGCACTGTTTCTGTCTCATACCCTGGCACAGGTCCGTGAAAACTATTTGTTGAATAAAGTAAGTCTCCCTCTTCGCTGAACCACGAAGTAACTTCTTTTCCATCGAGTATGGTGTAGGCCCGGGCAATACCTTTTTCGACAAAATAAATGTTTTTATCAGTTCTGTCTGGCTGTATCAGTTTTGTCTTTTTTCGGACATTTAGCAGGTTTAAATTCTTAAGCAATATTTCCAAAGACTCGCTATTTATATCGAAATGTTTATGTATAGATGTAATGATATTATCCATTAAAGGTTATTTTCAATGTTAGATGAATGACAAAACTAACGAAAATCAAAGTATAAAAGATAAAAATTGCTTAGTGAAATGATTATGCCCAAGGTGGAGCAAAGTATCCGAACTTTATTTTAACATACAATTTCGTATTTCGTTAAACAAAAACGGCTCCCGAACGAATATTTTTCCAGGAGCCATTTTTGCCTAAGTCGGCAAAGGTAATCTTTTTGGGATAGCTAGGACCGCTCAACTGAATCTGTTCGGCGGCAAGCACTGCCCTTTCATGATCCAAGGTTTATCTGCGGACAGCTCAAGACTGAAGTGGACAAAATATTCTTTATCTGCCTGAATATGTTTTGCCATTGGCAAGGCGACCGGGTGTAATGCGGGTGTGATATTGGACAAATGTTAGGCAAAGGTGGGTTGACTATTGAGTTCCACACCATTGAGGTTTATGTTTAAAAACCTTGACGAAAGCAGCAAGTCGACTTAAAGTTTCTCTTCATAGGAGATTCTTCTAGTGCCATCTTAAAAGTTAAAGCAATGATGATTACAAATGTCCAACTTTGATAATCTATCCTGCTTTTCTCTTCCCAGATTCCAGGCTAGCTTTTAGCATTGCCATAAGATCTATTGTTTTTTCTTCTGGCTCTTTTGTTTTTTTAGATTTTATATTTTTACCCTTTGCTTTCTGTTTTATAATTTTCAGTAGGTCTTCATTGTAGGTATCTTTATACTTCGACGGATCAAAAGCCTCCGCTAATGATTTAATTAAAGCTTCTGCCATGTGCAGTTCTTCGGCTTTAGGTGCTTTTCCTTTTGGAATTTTCAGGTCTGCATAACTTCTCATTTCCTCAGGATATCGCATTCTGTTTACCATCAAAATTTCCTTTTGGTAAGGACGAATCATACAGAGGATTTCCCTTTCTCTAAGGATAAAGGATCCCACGCCTGCCATTTTGGTTTTCAGAAGTGCTTCTAACAATAATTTATAGGCAGTATCACCATGTGCTTGAGGTTCAAGAAAATAGGGTGTTTCAAAAAGGGCCACATCTACTTCATCTTCGCTAACAAATTGTTTGATGCTCAAAATTTTTGATTTTTCCGGGCTTACTGCCTCAAAATCATCATCATCCAATACAATATAGTTATCTTCTATTTTGTAGCCTTTTACAATATTCTCCCAAGGAACTTCTTTGTTGGTATTTTCATTTACCCTTTTATATCTGATGTTGCCGAGATCTCTTTTATCTAGCATATCTAAATCTAACGTGCTCGATTCACTAGCTGAATACAGTTTGATTGGTATATTTACCAATCCAAAACCTATTGCTCCATTCCAGATTGCTCTCATATTTTTATAGTTTTAATTTATAATGCAAGTAAGGTAATTCTTTAAATTTATTGGAATATAAATTCATGAATATTAATACGTTACCTGCAGTATCCTGGCTATTCCTCTTCCAAAAGAATTCGTATGACTGCGTTTGTTTATTTTAACTTATTAAAGCTCACCTTACAATCCAATAGTTATTTATCGAACAAGTCTTCACAACCAAAAGTTTTATAGAAATACATTTTAATATACCAAGATAACGTTCGTTTTTTCCTAAATTGTGACCAATAAATGGACTCAGACAAATTAAAATATGATGATCATAGAATTCCTGTTCCACAAGAGTTTGAAGCAATATTCTCTCATTTTTATTTTGCCGAGAATAAGACTAAAACAACAATCACCAAAACGCTTTTACCGTCTTTCCAAACCATAATGGTTTTCAGCTTCGGGCCCGCTGCTTTTTTGATTTCTAAGCAAAAAAAGAAAATTGAAATTGGGAAATGTATTGTCCTGGGGCCTATTAAGTCTGCATTTGAATATGGTATCCCCCAAAATTCCAGCATACTGGTTGCGAATTTCAAAGATGACTCATTCTACCGCTTTTTCGGTAAAGCCGTTTTATCAAACGATCTGCCTATTCATCCCGATGAAGCCCTTAATGAGAATTGTTTCACCTATATATGGACCCAACTGAACTGCATAAATTGCGTTCAGGAAAAGGTGGCGTATATAATCAATTTCTGCCGACCCTACCTCAATTCACAAAATGCCACTTCCAAGCTCTTAGCCAACTTTAAATCGAGCGCAATAAATCCAATCAAATCTATAGCAGCTAAAGAGCAACAAAGTGAACGAAACATCCAATTGATACATAAAAAACACTTTGGTTTCAGTGCAAAAGAGATCACGCGTTACCATCGCTTTTTAAAAACCATAAAGTTGATTCAACAGATTAATTTGTCTAATGAAAAGATAAACTGGTTTAAAATCATTGACCAATGTGGTTATTATGATCAAAGCCAACTTATCCATGACTTTCAGTATTTTATAGGGCTATCACCCAGAAATTACCTAAAGTTTCAGCGGGATATCTGCCAACCTATCGATCAATAGCCTTTTCGTTTTCTTACAATTTTTCCGGTGCTCCCTATTTTAAATTTGTACTGTTCAATCAATTAAAATAACAGTATGAAACATCTTATTATTTACGCGCATCCAAATCAAGAAAGCTTGAATGCTCAATTTAAACAGTGTATAGAAAAAATGCTGGAACAGCGGGGATTAGAAGTAATCGTCCGAGATCTTTACAGTATAAGATTTGATCCAGTACTGTCTCTGGACGATATGACAGGACAGCGAAAAGGCATCGTCAATGACCTCATTAAAAAAGAACAAGAATACATTTCTTGGGCGGATCTCGTCACCTTTATCTATCCGATCTGGTGGACAGGTATGCCAGCAATAATGAAAGGGTACATTGACAAGGTATTTAGCTATGGATTTGCTTATAGCTATGATCAAGGAATGCAGAAAGGACTATTAAGGGGGAAACAGGCTATAATCATTAATACTCATGGGAAATCCAATGAAGAGTATGCTGCAATTGGTATGGATAAGGCCTTATTGCTAACCTCAGATAAAGGCATTTATACCTACTGTGGCTTCGAGGTCAGGGAGCATTTCTTTTTTGATAAAGCTGATCGCGCGAGCTCTGAGGCTATTGAAATTTGGTTTTCTAAAATCAGAGATGTGTATACGGCTAACCCGTTCAAAATAATCTGACCTTTTGAACAAAGTGAATTAGGCCTTTTAAACAAAACGGCACCTGAGGATCTACCTTAACTTTGTATTATTCAATAACAGTTAAATATAGTCAACATGGAAAAGAATAATTATCAAGGGACTCTACAGCAAGCTATAGGATCAGGCTTTAATGCAAAATCAACAGCGAACGAGGTTGTTAATAACATTTGTCTTACTGGAAAAACAGTGGTCGTCACAGGAGGGAACACGGGGATCGGGCTAGAAACCACGCGAGTACTGGCAGCAGCTGGGGCTACCGTAATCGTACCTGCACGAAATATTGAAAAAGCAAAACAGAATCTGCAAGGTTTGGCCAATGTAGAAATTACTGAAATGGATTTAATGTCTCCCCTGTCGATTGATGCCTTTGCCAATCATTTTATTGCTTCTGGAAGACCTCTGCATTTATTGATCAACAATGCCGGTATTATGTGGGTTCCATTGCGTAGAGATGAACGAAATATAGAATCACAACTTGCTACCAACTACTTAGCTTTGTTTCAACTAACCGCAAGATTGTGGCCTGCATTAAAAAAAGCTAATGGCGCGCGAGTGGTGAATGTTTCCTCTCATGGTCATCATTTTGCGCCTTTTGATTTTGATGATCCTAATTTTCTCAACAGAGAATATGAAACCCTACTGGGATATGGACAGTCCAAGACAGCGGTTAATCTTTTTTCTGTCGAGTTGGACATCCGCGGGCGATCCTCCAATATCAGAACGTATGCTGTTCATCCAGGTTCTATCAGTGGAACAGAGTTGGGCAGAGAGGCTCCTTTGGAGATGTTTCAAAAAATGGGATTTGTAGATGCAGATGGTCATATGCTACCTGAAATCGCTGCATCTTTAAAATCCGTACCACAAGGAGCAGCAACAACGGTATGGTGTGCAACGAGCCCTTTATTGGATCATATCGGTGGCGTATACTGTGAAGATGGTGATATTGCCGAAGTATCATCGGATATCAATCATAAAAAAGGTGTAAATCCATATTCGTTAGATGAAAACTATGCAAAGAAACTGTGGAAGTTGAGTGAGGAGATGAGCGGAATTGTGTTTAGGCCATAAATGCTGACGTCGACAAGTGGTTTGAATATACTTTGGCCTATTCGGATCACTTGTCTTAAAATTATAAGAAGGTGAAAAATTCTTATCTTTACTTTATTGATTTCCTGCAAAAAGCTAAAAAATCATGGAATACCAAGCCCGATATATTACAGAAGATATAAAACTCTCCAGCTATGAAGACAAATTCTTCAGGTCAGACATTATGTTTGACCAACATATGTTAGTATGGTTTCTTTCAGGTGAAACAAAGATCGTACAAGCAGATAATACATATTTATTTGGAAAAGGAGACATTTTTTTGATCCCGAGAAACCAGTTAGCTACCATTATTAATTATCCTAAAGACGGTGAGCCCCACAAAACAGTGGTCATGCATTTATCCTTGGAAATATTAAAGAATTTTTACGCGGGCAAGAACATTGTTTGTCAATCACAAGAATCATCCAAGATTTTCCGTTTCAATAACCATCCATTGTTGGAAAGCTGCCTGCTATCACTTATGCCTTATTTTGAGATGGCGAGTGTCCCTGACGACATTGCATCTATTAAAATTACGGAAGCGATAAGTATTCTCAGGGCATTGAATAGGGAGATCGATCATGTCCTCGCAAATTTTGAAGCACCGGGGAAAATCGACCTTGCCAATTATATGGAAAAGAATTTTATGTTCAATCTTCCACTGGAGAAATTTGGCTATCTGACAGGTAGAAGCCTGACAACATTCAAACGTGATTTTAAAAAAGCTTTTACAATGACTCCACAACGGTGGCTAACATTTAAGCGTCTGGAACTTGCCTATTATCAACTTGCTGAAAAGAAAAAAAAGCCGCTAGAAGTATGTTATGAAGTAGGTTTCGAAAACCTTTCCCATTTTTCCTATGCTTTTAAGAAGCAATTTGGAATTGCGCCAAGTCTTTTGGCGCAGCTTATTTAAAGCCTAAATAAATAAATAAATAACACTCAACATTTATCCGGCTCACAAAATGATATCTCCAGAGCTTTTCTACCTGAGAAAGACTGGGGTTAAAGTGGCGGAATGTCGGAGTCATGATTAGCATCACCACACCAACAGGATAATTGCTGGCGATTTCTTTTTTCTATTAAGATGTTCCCATATCAGCAATAATATGATCAATTAAATCTTTGGCGTGATGAAATTTTAAGATTGACGCTGCCTGCCCTGACCAAAATGATTTTAGCTCCGGATCGGATTCAGAATTTGCAGGGTATGCACCAAGTTTTCCTACAATCTTACCCTGTAATGGATAAGGGGCTAATTGCTCCTGATAAGCTTTAAGTTCTTCTGTCAACCTGTTTTTTATTGCTCGCGATAATCTGCCTGTAAATACCTTTGTTAATGTAGTGTATCGTGCTTCCTTAGAGAATAATTTCTTGCGGTGTGCTTGACTTGCACCTGACTCCTCGGTAGCTAGAAATGCTGTCCCCATCTGCACAGCATCAGCACCTAGTGAAAAAGCAGCTTTTAAACCTCGAGAATCTACGATCCCGCCGGCTGCTATAACCGGAATATTCACGTGATCAGCGATTTGGGGGATCAGCGAAAATGTTCCGATGAGACTTTCCTCAGGTTTATCAAGAAATGAAACCCGATGCCCCCCAGCATCAAAACCTGTAGCGACTAATGCATCAACGCCAGCATTTTCAATAGCAATGGCTTCGTCTAGCGTCGTAGCGGCACCCACCGTTTTGATATTTAATTGACGACATTTTTCTAGAATATCTGCAGATGGTATACCATAAACGAAACTAAATACTGCAGGTTTTATTGTAAAAATAGCTTCAATTTGGTTTTCAAATGAAGGGCTATCGGCAAATGGAAAGCGTGGTAATTCGATTCCCGCCTCATTAAAATAAGGTTTAAAAAGCTGATTTACCTCACGAAGCGCTAAATCGTCAAAATCCCTTATCTTATCATCTCGGTCTTTTACCCAAAGATTGAGATTGAAAGGCTTGTCTGTCTTTTTCTTAATCCCTTCCGAAATTTTCACGATCTCATTTGCATCAAAAGGCTGACAACCGTATGAACCCAGCCCCCCGCTATTGGAAACAATAGCAGTAAGATCAATAGATGACACTTTTCCTCCAAAAGGTCCTTGAACAATGGGCAAATCAATCCCTAATAATCGTGTAAATTTTGTATCGTTCCACATTGTCTTCATTTTTATCATTTAACAAGATAAAATTCGCTGTAAGTATTAAGGTATACAAGGATCTACCGCACAAAAATAATGTGACGTAGATCAAAATTATTTTTGTACATACAATCGACTAAGTGTTTCGCGGGTAACGCCGAGATAAGATGCTAAAATATGCTTTGGCAATCTTTGTGCAAGCGAGGGATATTCTAAAAGAAATTTTTCATAACGTTGTTTTGCATTACTGCTCAATAAAGAAAGAACGCGATTCTGCAGAGCAACATTCCTGCGATTGGTTTTCCTTCTGAAGAAATGCTCAACCTGATGGAACTCCTGACATAATTTTTCTCTATTATCATTACTCAGACACAGCACCTCCGTGTCCTCTAAACAGTCAATATTGACAATTGCACGTTTCTGATAATAGTATGCTTCATAATCGGTAATCCACCAGTCTCTTAGTGCAAAAAGTAGAATATGCATCTTCCCATTCTCATCAGTGTAATAAGATTTCACACATCCTGAAATTAAAAAATAATCGAAAGTAACTTGTTGGCCCTCTTGTACTAAAAATTGGTGTTTTTTAAACTTTTTATAGGTAAAATGGCCCAATATATATTCGAAATCCGCTGGTTCTATGGTAATAATCTTCTGAAACTGTTCTTTTAGAATTTCACTCATATCAAACATATATTTCAACTTATATAAAATTAAAATTGTTTTTAATTATCCTATCCTCTAAAATTACAAAACTTCCACTGTTTAGATAGTGGATTGATTTCTTGCTGTTTGTTTTCATTCCTAATACAGAAACATTCATTATTAGCGTTTTTTGGCGATCCGTCTATTTATTTGAATTAAAAGCAATCCTATTATCAAGAAGATAAAAGTTATCATCACACTATTCACTAGTACGCGATTAATTCCCAATACAGAAACGTCTACAAAAGGATATGGATAAAATCCGGACAGCACTCCATGCCATAGGGTGTATAGCAAATAAATAAAGGGATATATTAGCCAGTTAAATATAGACCTCCAATGTTCAATTCGCTTATCCGCCATACGCCACCAAAAAATTAAAACTAAAATAGGAACCACTGAATGAAGCATTTCATCAACAACCCGTGCTATTCCTATAGGTTGCCACAAGAAGCGAAGTACAATATTATAAATTAGTCCTACGACTAGGATGTAAAGTGTGACTGCCGTGATCGTTGTCGGCTTGGTAAAAAAGTCTCCTATTGCTTTATTTGGAAACAGTACGATACAAGTACAGCAGATCGCCACCATCAGATTTGTCCAGATTGTAAAATAACTAAAGAACCTAACAACCAATTCGCCAACTGCTATTGTGGAATTACTATAACTAATTAAAAATTGAGCAACAATGGCGGTCCAACATAGTAAGGAAATGAAAGCAGCAAAGCTCCTTTGAGATAAAATCATGTTCGTCATTTTAATATCTAAAAATAGACAATTCTTTACCTAAAAGCCAAGGACTGAATCAGAGAAATTGCGCCTTATCTCTATTCATTTACTGTTTAAAATATTCACAGCATACAGTCCTATTGAAATCATATATTAGCTAGGTTTCGCATCTTTTTTCTGTACATCAGAAATTCAATAAAGGTACATAGCAAATAGACTATTGAAAAGCTTAACAATATTTTTAAAGAAACAGGTGTTATATTATATTGATAAAAATCTGTCAAAATATTGATAGATAGAATGATAATACAAAGGAAAGGTATGCCCGAAAATGTCAGCAAAGACAAAAAATAACTTTTTCTAATTTTTTCAATTTGATTAAGAAAAAACAACAGGGTACTAACAGCAATAATGATAACATATATAGTTGATAAACCAAGACTTAGAAATAAATCCATAATACTAAGAAATCGCTCAAAGAAGTTCGTGTTGACAGGCTCTAGTCCGCTAATAACAACTCTATAAAGAATAAATAGTACTACACCTATTAGGAGGTTAAATAGTGCGAACCTAAATATTATTTTTTTCATATAATCTCTGGTAAATATCTATATTATAAACTGCATTTTAAATGCTATCAACTCAAACATCCTTATCCATATCTCTAACATTTCGATGCCCGATCTGTTCTAAATTCAAATTAAATTTATTGTATTCTTTGCTGTAACCAACCACAATTACATATTCGATGGCTGCCATTTGTAATTCGCCTTTAAGGTATGTTTATATGCGATCCGTAGTTTAGAAAATAATAAAATCCTTAAAATCTACTCTGCCATCAATAACAAATAGCCTGCTATAGCTATTAAACCTCTTTGGGTGATAGAATATCTATATGCTATTTAAAGGTATAATTCTATTTGTCCTTTTGCCTTTCTGAATTCAGTCAAACTCATTAAGTACCTTTTTTTGAAGAATTTATTCAGATGACTTTCGTCGGAAAAACCAAACTCGGAGACAATTTCGTTAACCCGCATATCGCTAAAAAGAAGTCTATGTTCAATTAACCTCATTTTATAATTCGATATATAATGCTGAATTGTTTCACCGCACTGTTTTTTAAAATAACTTCCAAGATAGCTTTCGGAAAATCCAAATTTTTGTGCTATCGACGATACTTTCAACAAGGCCGGATCATGGATGTTTCCCTGAATATAGTTGATAATATCCAGAGCTCTTTTGTCTGTGTTGGAAGCCACATGTTCTACTCGCATCTTTGAAATATTGCGTGCAGCGATTACAATTATAGCGTTCACATAATGTAATGTGAGTTCTTCATGAAAGAGATCCGGATGATTTATGTTATGAAGAAGTGACGATACGATCGAATCAACCAAAATAACATCTGGCTTATTCTGTAAAATGCAACCCGACAAATAGGACGCGCCATATAGTAAACATTCCATAGAATTAATACTGTTCCACTTGTAATCTTTAACATAACGTTCGCTAAATTTAATAAGCAAAAGTTCCGTTTTCTCAACGATTTCCAAATGGTGCTGATCATTGGGCGTAAGGAGGATCAGACTGCCTTCACTATAGGTTGTTGTGTTGTTATTTATCCTCAGAAAGCCTTTTCCACAAATAACATATATGATCTGAAAAAAAGAGAACTGGTTGTCTCTTAGCGGACAGTTTACCTCTTTATGATGTTCTACCTTAACCAGTTGATCGATATTCTCTCTTTTCATCATGTAAAAATACTTTTTTATCATTAAAATATACTGATTTTTTAGAGTTTTTCTGTTCAACTTTGCTATATAAATATTAGACATCAATGAAAAAATCGATCTACGTCCTGGCACTGGGTGCATTCGGCATAATTACTACTGAGTTTGGAATAGTGGGCATCCTTCCAACCATAAGCCGGGAATTCCAAGTATCAATAGATACTGCTGGATGGTTACTTAGTGCTTTTGCGATAACAGTCGCAGTTTCCTCTCCCTTCATCACCTCTTTTACAACAAAAATAAACCGAAAGCTTCTTTTATGCCTGGTTATGAGCATATTTGTTCTCTCCAACTTGATCTCCGCATTTTCTTCAAATTTCGCAATGCTGATGGTAGCCCGTATACTACCAGCAATATTACATCCCCTCTTTTGGAATATTTCTATCGCTATTGCATTTAAGAATAATGGAGCAAAGGGTGTCTCAACAGTTATGCTGGGACTTAGCTTAGCGACTGTACTCGGAATTCCATTAACAACTTACGCAGTAGATCTTTTCAATAATTGGCAAGCCTCGTTTTTTCTCAGTAGTGCAATCAGTTTAATTGCTTTTATTGGCCTATTGCTTTTTACACCCTCTATTCCAGCGGATAATACGAAAACTATACAGAATCAGATGACCATACTAAAAAGTCCTCTCCTATGGCTTAACTTGATTTCTACCATATGCACATTAGCAGCGATGTTCTCCAGTTACACCTATCTTACCGCCTATCTTGAACAAATTACTAAAATGGATGGCGCACAGATTAGTATTATGTTACTTCTCTTCGGCAGTATGGGAACGGTAGGAAATTGGCTGATGGGTCTAGCGTTAAACAGAAATGTACTATTGACAGCGAGATTATTTTTGACGTCTTTGATCGCCGTACAGGTGCTCGCTTACTATTTAGGTGGGATATTTATACCAATGGTTATTATTGTATCCATTTGGGGAATGATTCATACAGGAGGATTTTTGGTTTCAAATATTCGGACAACTCAATCAATCCCTCATCATGCACTTGAATTTGTGAATAGCTTACTCACTTCATCATTCAATATTGGAATTTCCTTAGGGGCTTTTCTTGGAGGAATGATAAGCGTACATTACAGCATAAATAATGTTTTATGGGTGAGTATCCTATTATTAGCAATAACATTTGCCATGAGTTTTGTTACTTTCCTACAGCCACAAACCGAGGACGAGACAAGTAGACCGGAACTCGCGCCATCAGTTTGTAAACAGGCATAAGAAATCGGCGCGGATTGCCCAAAGAAAACACCCCTTCTATTGGAATGGGGTGTTAGTTCCTCAACAGTTCATAAAGCTGATTTTAGATGAATTACAACGTGAAGTCAATGGCATTTCACCATTTTAAAAATTGTTACGTTTGTTATGAAGACTATTCTGTTTACGGATAAGTTTTTATAGAATCCATTATGCATTTTAAGAACCAAAAATAAACATATTTAAATGTTCAAAGTAAATTCTATTAGCAGCCTCTAAAATTTGTTATTTATTCATATGGAAACATCGTTGATACAACAATTTAAAGAAAAGATAAACTATTATCATCCTATTTCAGAGGAATCATTTCAGGAGCTTGTAGCACTTGCAACAGTTGTACATCTGAAAAAAAATGAGATACTCGTACATCAAGATACCATTGCACGTGAGTTTTGTTTTTTATATAACGGTTATCTGCGTGCTTATATTAGCGATGAAAAAGGGCGAATATATACAAAAAATATCGCTGTTCAAGGTGATTTCATCGCTTCGACAGTTTCCTGTCTGTTGGGTCAACCGTCAAAATTTACTATTCAGGCTATAACCGATTGTTCATTGCTTCATCTTTCTTACAAGAAATTCAGGGAGCTGATTTTCAAAACTGATGACCTAAAATCTTTTTATATTTATTATCTGGAAAAGAATTGGGTCATTGCTAAAGAAGAAAGAGAAATATCCATTGTTATGGAAGACGCTCAGGTCAGATATGAGAAATTATTGAAAAGTACTCGACATATCGAAAAATATGTGCCCTTACAGGATATTGCCTCCCATTTGGGAATTACCCCAACCCAACTAAGCAGGATTCGTAGACAGCTAAAATAAAGTTTCTCAACATATGTAAAATACTATACCACCTTAACGCTGTATTTTTGATAAATACAATAATATAAAGCAACATTTCATACAATCAAATTATGAATGGCATGATACAAAAAAGCCAACAATCTGATTTTAATACAATTTACGAAATTATTAACGACGCTTCTTCGGCTTATAAAGGTAAAATACCGTACGACTGTTGGAAAGAACCGTATATGGATGAAGATGAACTTAGGGAACAAATTGCGGATGGAATTGAATTTTGGTGTTATCTCGAAAATGAGGCAATACTTGGTGTAATGGGGATACAGCATAGATCAGATGTAACTTTAATCCGCCACGCTTACGTGAAAACAATCGCGAGAAATAAAGGAATTGGAGGAAAATTATTGACTTATTTGTCGCGTCTTACTGATCAGCCAATCTTGATCGGAACATGGGCCGATGCCACTTGGGCAATTGGTTTTTACGTAAAACATGGCTTTAGACAAGTAAGTTATATGGAAAAAGAAATGCTATTGCGAAAATACTGGAATATTCCAATCCGCCAGATTGAAACGTCTGTCGTTCTTGTCAATGCGGACTTTGACATCAAAAATATCACTCCTTCAAATCTTCCTATAAGTCCTGAGGACAAATAAACATCATATAAAAATTTCCATTCAAAAGAGGTGAAAATACCTGTGTCTAATGGATCGCTTTGAATATTTCATTTGGTCAGTTTATATACGGCTTTCTAAAGTAAACTTAGTTGATATAAACCTCATTGATGTACAACCCTGAAAATCGGATACAATAAGTGTGATTTTTCATAATAATCTGAGTGTTTGTACACCCAATCTAATTGGGCACGCCCGTGGGTAGCAAATCTTGGATTGCTGGCTTTCTCTTTGTCAAAAGCGGATTTTATTTCGTTGTTTTCCTTCAAAAGTTTAGCCGCTGTGTCTTCAAAAACATACGCAGAATAATATTCCTTTTGTCCAAGAATCGCATCAAAAAAATTCCAGTTGAAATATGAGTCTATCGCTTCGGGCTCAAGCGTCTCCATCAGATACTTGACACCTTCTTGATCCAGCGGAACCAAAAAATCCCCAGCTCTGAAGGTCCTTTCCTTCTCTTCTTTGATAACATCGGTATCGTAATGTACATAATGTCCTTCATAAGGAGTAGAAGTAGTTTTGAAATCTTTGATTCTATACTGTTCTACAGCTATCACAGAATCCCGCTGAATCGGGTACATTTTTATATTATTAATTTTTAATAAGTCAAGCACCTTCCATTCAGATTGCGGAATGACATAGTAAGTTGGAATAATCACCTCCTTTGTAGGAACATAAGTGTTATACAACTTGACCTGTTTTGAAAATGCGGACTTTCGATCATACCACAACCTATTTTCTGAAGAAATATCGCTTGGTTTATATTTTGCTTCAAACCCCTTAAAATCGATATTTTCATATTGCGTTGTGTCAAGTTTCCAAGCAATGGAATATTTACTCCCTATCTTATACTGTTTTAGATTGTCCACTCTTTTCTGTTGAATAACTTTATAATTGCGCTCAATGAAATTGAGCGTATTTAGCATATAATCATAGGTCGCTTTTACACGTTGTTTATAGGGTTTTAGCATATGCGTTTCGACCACTGTTCCAATGACGTTGAATAGACTGGTATAGCCCGTTGCATACCTTGGGGAATCCATAAAAACTGGGAATCCCGCGTCGGGAACATCATTATGGATATTGACATAGGGAACAGAGATAAACCCATCTTTTTCAAGATCTCCTAGCAGTATTCTCTGCATTTCATTGTTAAAATAACTACCCAAAACTCCTCCCAAACGCTCCTTATTAGTCGAAATATAGGTGAAGGTATACTGATAATCTGCGCCATTGCTAACATGATTATCAATGAAAACATCAGGTTTTATCCATTGGAAGATTTGCTGAAAACTCCGCGAATTTCTAGTATCTGTTTTAATAAAATCCCTATTCAGATCATAATTTCTTGCATTTCCTCGAAAACCGTATTCTTCTGGCCCATTTTGGTTCGCTCGGGAAAAACCGTTTCGGTTTAACATCCCACTTACATTATAGCTCGCAATTGCAGCGATAATAACATGCTTAGGTACGCTTATCTTTCCGGTCGCCAAATCTCTCATGAGCATCATGGTTGCATCAATTCCATCCGGCTCCCCCGGATGAATACCATTATTTATAAACAGCACTGATTTGTCCTTTCGCCCCTCCTCTAAAGACTGTTGAGACGGGTTGAAAATCACGACATCAATCGGAGCTTGATTATCGTCTGCCCCTTTTGTTTCATAACTTATTGTGGAAAATTGCTTCGCCAAATTTATATAAAATTCACGCATTTCCTCAAAAGTCGTTGACTGATTGCCATTACCTTTTTCGTAGGGTGTAATATTTTGAGCATAGAGTATTTTAGAAATCAGTAGAAAAAATAAAATCGGAAGTTTTTTCATGGGATCAATTTAAAGATCTAATTTAGAAAAAACTTATTAAAGTATATCTGCATCTCAGAAATTTACATTTGTGCTCGCACCAGTAAATTCGGTTCCCGCTAAAGCATTACGAGATTTGATTAATCTTAAAAATTGTTCTTTTCAAAATAGTACAACACCTTGAGAACGATGAGTACACTTAGATGGAAATTGAAAATTATTTTTGTGTAAGCGGAATTTTATCCTACCTTTGAAATCATCAGATGATATGACTATATGAAGACTGAACACATCGTACGAAGATCGTTGGCTGAAGAGGTAGCTGCCGCAATTGAAGAAAAGATCAAATTGGGCAATTTTCCTTTAGATTCAAAACTACCTACTGAACCGGAATTAATGAAACAGTTTGCAGTGGGTAGATCAACAATTCGTGAAGCCGTTAAGTATTTAAGTCAGTCTGGTTATTTACATGTGCAGCAGGGACTGGGGACATTTATTAAAAGTGTGACCGGACATCATGCGCTCGACGCTAAAATTGAAAAGGGTAATTTCAACGATATTTTTGAGGTGCGCCATGTTCTTGAATTGAAAATTATTGAGAAGGCTGCAATAAATAGAACAGCAAAAGGTCTCAAAAACATGGCTATAGCCCTTAAAAATAGAGCAAAATATGCCGCTGCTGAAAATCTAATCGCTTGTATCGAGGCGGATATTGCCTTTCATAGCGCTATAGCTGAATCTTGTGGAAATAACATTCTGACAGCGTTGTATCATACCTTATCCACTCACGTTAACAAATTTTTCCTTGAAATTTATAAGGACACTACCCCATTTCTTGTCTCGCAGAAGCAACACGAGGATTTAATGGACGCAATTAAAGACAAGAATATCCAACAAGCTGTTGCAGTAGCCAATCAAATTATCCAGCACAAATAATCCCTTAAGTTCCTTTTAATTTGCCATCCCGACAATCAAATATAAGTAATCACAAAACAAAACATCAGATGACCTGATGTATTAGTCTATGAAAACAGAATCCTTAAAAGCAGATGGTTCTTGGAATAGTTCCCAGACAGTCTACCCTATTTTATTTGCAATTAGTATTTCTCATCTATTGAATGATCTTATTCAATCAGTTATTCCGGCTGTTTATCCGCTGTTAAAATCTAATTATGCCCTTAGTTTTACTCAAATTGGCATTATTACCTTAGTATTTCAACTGACAGCGTCCATTCTACAGCCTTTTGTTGGACTTTACACCGATAAGAATCCTACGCCCCGGTCCTTAGCTATCGGTATGTTATTTTCACTTGCAGGCTTGCTTTGTATTGCCTTCGCTTCGAGTTTTATTTATATTTTGCTTTCGGTGAGCCTAATTGGTATGGGTTCTTCTATTTTTCACCCCGAGGCCTCCCGTGTTGCGCATTTAGCTTCAGGTGGCAAAAAGGGATTGGCGCAATCTATTTTTCAGGTCGGCGGAAATGCTGGTGGTGCCATAGGTCCCCTCCTAGCTGCGCTGATTGTTATCCCATTTGGCCAACAATACATCGGCGTTTTTGGTGTATTGGCAATTCTAGCCATCTTAATTCTTACCTATGTTGGAAATTGGTATCAATTGCATCTAAAACCAAAATCTACTGCAGTAACACATAATACCGAGGTAAATTCGAGGTTTTCCAAATCTAAAGTCATCTTTGCCTTAGTGGTCTTGTTAATCCTTATATTTTCAAAGTATTTCTACATGGCATCGATGACCAGTTATTTTACATTTTATCTTATTGACAAGTTTGGCATTACTGTGCAAGAATCACAAATTTATCTTTTTGTTTTTCTCGCGTCAGTGGCTATCGGAACAATACTCGGCGGTCCCCTAGGTGATCGTTATGGACGTAAACTCATCATTTGGGTTTCAATACTGGGTGTGGCTCCCTTTACTCTACTTTTGCCACATGTCGGGCTGACATTAACGATGATACTGTCTATCCTGATCGGACTGATTATTTCCTCTGCATTCTCAGCTATATTGGTTTACGCCACGGAATTGATTCCCGGCAAAGTAGGCATGATCGCAGGACTCTTCTTTGGACTCGCCTTTGGGATGGGTGGAATTGGCTCTGCCCTTTTGGGGTGGCTAGCCGACAAAACGTCCATTGAACATGTCTTTGACATCTGCGCCTACCTCCCATTGATCGGTATTGCGACGGGATTATTACCTAACATTGAGCATCACAAAAAAGCCCGATAAAAAAACATCTCACCGAAAATTATCGGTGAGATATTTTTAAAAAGTTTAGTATCCAGGATTCTGGATGAGCTGGGTATTTCTATTGATTTCGTCACGATGTAAAGAAGTAAAATACATCTTATCATCCCAGTTTCTATTTTCGATTCCCGGATCAATATTACTCACGACATATCTGTAAGTGTAACTAGTCGGATCGTATTTATACAAAGTTACTTTTTTATTATCTTTCAGCGTGCCCGTGATATTGATGATATTCGCTTTGCGCCCGATCGTTTCGGCTGCTATCATCCAACGTCTTGCGTCAAAAAAGCGATGCTCTTCATAAGCGAGTTCAATACGGCGCTCATTACGGTATCGGTTTTTAAGTGCTACTCCAGTCTCTTGAACAGCAATCGCGGGCATCCCTGCTCTGAACCGGATTCGGTTTAGCCAAGTTCTTGCCTCTGCCTCTTCACCTAGTTCGATACAAGCCTCCACATAGTTTAATACAGCTTCAGTATAGCGCAACATCGGCCAAGGGATACGCTGTCTAGTATTTTGATCTTCCTGCGCAGGATCTGGGTCGACAAACTTACGCATATAATATCCTGTTCTTGAACCATTCCAGTCTTCAACAGGGCTTTTTCTGGTATCCAAGCCGAAATGTGTGACTTTATTACCTTGGGCATTAACAATTTCGTACTGACCGGTTTGGATCTGATTGCTGGGATCCCTTTTTGTTACATCTGCTGTCCTCGGTTTCCAGTCGGAGCCATCGTATAAAATTGTTGCCTTCATTCTCGGGTCACGATTTTGATAAGGCGCCGCGGCCATCGTAGCATTTGACCAATCAAACTTTTGTCCTTTATCCGTTTCATAGTCATCAACGAGTAATTGGATCGGCGTATTCCCCGCCCAGTTATGATATCCATTCGGTCCATTGTCACGTCCAACCCATCCTCCGCGTTCGTCTTTTTCATTAATAAAAAAACGGCCCAAAATAATGTCTTTTGCTGCTGCGACGTCGGCAATTTTACTTCCTCCACCTAAGGACAAGGCCATATAGTTTGCAGTTCCTTCTGTTGCAGCTACGGGAGCGGACAGATCCAGCTTATAAGCAAAGCTTGCCCGGTCCAGGACTGCTTTTGCTGCTTCCTTCGCTTTTTTCCAACGTTCGGTCTGACTCCCACTCGTGTACATTAGGTATTCCGGTTTGGTATAAGCTTTTAAGAGTGCGGACTTCATACCAGCTTTATTCGCATCATGAAGATCGCTGGCAGCATATAACAGCACGCGGGATTTCAGCGCCAAAGCTGCCGTTTCACTTGCTCTCCCTTTGGCTGGCGTTACATCTTTTAAAAGTAGCGCTGCACTATCCAGATCTTTCACGATCGCATCGACACATTCGGCATAGCTATTTCTCGGCTTCATAAAATCCTTATCATTTAAGGTATAGATCTTATTATCTATTGGTACACCTCCGTAGAAACGCAAGAGTTGTTGATAATAATATCCGCGCAAGAAATATGCTTCGCCTAGTATTTTATTCGCTTTTTCCTGATCAAACTTGGCCTGTCTCAAATTTGAAATAGCCATATTGCTTGCCCGGATACGTACATACATACGTCCATATTCGTAGGTATCCATGATATAGCCTTGATCAGCCGGATTAGACCGTGATTCAGTTACCGTATTAATCCCCCGATTTGGGTGGGTAAATAGTGCTTCATCTGTCATTGAAGCCATTTCTTGCTCGTAGAAACCGCCAGCACCAAAACCGTTATATATTTCGATAACAAAAGCCTCCGACAATCCGGCATCGGACCAAACCAGCTCATTTGGCACCTCGCTGAGTGGCTTTGTATTTACAAAATCGTCATTACAAGACTGAAAACCAGCCGATAATGCAACTAATAATAGGGATATATTTGCGATTTTTTTCATTTTCTTATCTAATTTATATTTCTGAGAATAAGTTTTCATAGGCCTTTCATTCTCTTTGAAGCCTGCATATACAGAAGCGATCCCCTTTAGCCCTTCATTTGTTTTCATATTCTTTAGTATTTAAAAGGATAACAACACACCCGCATTAAGAAGTCTTGCCTGTGGATAATATTGTCCCAGTGCATTTACAGCCTCTGGATCATACATCTTGATTTTGCTCCAAGTGATCAGATTCATCCCGTTTGCATATACACGCAATGAGCCGATACCAATCTTATCACAGATTGTTGACGGAAGATTGTAACCCAACTCTACATTTTTTAGACGCAGATAGTTTGTACTCCGCATCCAATAGGTATTGTTATATGAGTAATATTGATTACTACGATCCGTTAATCGAGGGTGTTCACTGCTCGGATTAGTTATACTCCAACGTTTATCGTAGAATTCTTCCAGAAAATTACCAATAGAACCCGATTCATCGGTACCAACACGGATTTCTCCGCCTGTTGCTCCTTGGAACAAAACAGACAAATCAAAATCCTTATAGCTCAAACTGAAATTAAATCCTCCCTGGAATGTTGGGTCACTATTTTTGTCTCTTCTTACTTTATCGTCTGGAGTAATTTTGTTATCGCCGTTATAGTCTTTATATTTCATATCACCGGGACGCAAAGTTTTGGTAATGGCGCTATAATCAAGTTTATTAGCGGCGATATCATCCATATCCCGGAACACACCATCATAAATATAGTAGATATCGGTCTTGATAGGTTTACCTGTACTTTGTTGCCAAGCAGGAGCTCCAGGAGCCTCATCCCAGAAAATAATCTTGTTCTTTGCATAACCGCCATTGACTCCGACAGTATATCCAAGTTCGCCGACTTTACCCTTATAGCCAAGATTAAATTCCCAACCTTTATTATCGACCTTACCGATGTTTTCAGCAGGTAGCGTCATACCCGTGCTTTGCGGAACAGAAGCATTTTTTCGCCATAGGATCGAATTCCGACGATTTTTAAAGATATCAAACTCAAAATTTAACTTGCCTTGTAGGAATTGGAAATCAAAACCTAAATTATAATTATTGGCAACCTCCCAGGTAACCATTTCATTTGGCACCCGGCTCTCAAATAATGTTTTGGCCAGCTTGTCATCCACAATGTAGGTTCCAAATGAATAGGTAGAAAAATATTGATACTCTTGCAGTTTATCTTCCCAATAAATATTGTCATTACCCATTTGCCCATACGATGCGCGAATTTTAAAATAGTTGATAACTGGAATATTTTCTTTCCAGAAATTCTCTTCAGATACTACCCAACCAGCCATTGCACCTGGGAAAAATCCAAAACGTTCACTTTCAGGAAACATATAGGAGCCATCATAACGCCAAAGAAACTCTGCGATATATTTACTTTTATAGTTGTAACCAAAACGCCCAAAATAATTCAAGCGCGCCCTCTTCCAGGCTGCTCCGTCATTATTTTTCTCCTGTTCCCCACCTGCAAATAGATAATCTATACTATTTGACAGAAAATAACGTCGATAGGCGCTGAATTTGTCGTTATCTATCGTTTCTCTATTTACCCCTGCAATTGCATTCACTTGATGATCTCCAAATTTCCGGTCGAAGCTTAAAATTCCTCCTAATAGGATATTGAGCTGATCCTCATTACTTTGATTTAAGTTGGGGTCCGCTGGGCCACGTCGGCCAGCCTGCAATAAAGGTGTTTTACCGTCGGCTTCGTAGGCGCCCGGCCAGGAATACAAGGTCCAGGGAGTTACCCAGGTTTTCTGGTTCTTTACGTATTTATCTACGGATGCATTTAACGTCAATTTTAGTCCTTCAACCCATGGATTCGTGATATCTACCTGTCCATTTGTCTGGAAGTAATATCGCTTATCACGATCATAGCCGGTGGCATTCGTTGTAATGACAACAGGATTTTCGCCATTCTCAATATCAGGACCAGGTTTTCCATTAGGCCAGATCGCTGGTTGCGTCGGATTTCCGCGCATCAACATCCTAAAAATAGTACCCGCACTTTTTGTAGGGAAATTACGGTTTTCCTGCCTTCCCAAAACCCCAAACTGTGTTTTGATATATTGACTTATATTCGCATCCAGGTTAATCCGTAAATCATATTGCTTGTAACCGGTTGCAGAATTTTTGTAATAAGCATCTTGATTTTGATAACCCAGGGACAACAGGTATTTTACATCTTCGGTACCACCATTGATCTGAAGGTTATGACGCTGTTGGGGCGACCAATTTTTTAGGGTAGATTTATACCAATCCGTGTTCGGGTGTCCCCAGGGGTCTGAACCATCTTTAAATTTCTGAATATCATCAGGTTTAAAAGGTGCCCCTAATACGGTTCCGTCCTTTTTTGTATAAGATCCTGTCCCGTTTATAGCGGTCAATGCTGCTGACCATTCGTCCACAGGTAAATTGTAGATCTCGAGCTCGTTGCGAATTTCCGCAAACTGTGTGGCATCCGTCAACTTTGGAATTACTGTTGGTTGGGAATATCCTTGGTTGAAGGTATAAGAAAATTGTGGCTTACCTGTCTTTCCACGACGGGTTGTCACAAGGATAACACCATTCGCTGCCCTTGCACCATAGATCGCTGCTGACGCATCTTTTAGCACCGAGATGTTTTCTATATCGCGAGGATTAAGCCGTTCGATTCCCCCTTCACGGGCTGGCACACCATCAATAACCACGAGCGGGCTACTATTTCCCAAGGTATTCGTACCACGGATCTTAATGGTAGAACCATCATATCCAGGCTCCGCGCTACCATTTGTCGCTATTACACCCGGGATTCTGCCTGTCATCGCATTGGAAACATTCAACGCTGGCGATTGTGCTAGATCACTCCCTTTTACCGTAGCGACTGCACCAGTTACGGTTTCTTTCCGTTGTTTGCCATAACCAACCACAATGACTTCATCCAAGCTGGATTGGGAGTTTAGCAATGTCACATCTATGGCACGTCGACCATTGACTACTTCGTCCATGCTCTGTTTACCGACCATCCGGAAATTGACAGTACTATTAGAAGGAACTTTGTCTAATTTGTAACGACCTTCATTGTCTGTTTTTGTCACCAAATTAGTTCCATTAACCGAAACGGTTACTCCAGAAATTGGCATTCCTGTTTCATCTCGGACAACACCGGTAACACTTAGTTCTTGTTGAAAGAGGTTTGCGTAATGCGCGAAACCGGCGGCATTCACGGACTGGGGACTTAATGCTACTAAAGAGCATATTGATCCGGTCCAAAATGCTCTCTTCCATTGATTTGAGAAATAATGGCAATTAATCATAAAAACTGCTTAATGGTTTAAAATTGTATGTTTATTAGTTATTTATTTGCTTCCACAAGATGCTCGGTTTAGGATCTTATCAAAGGCGGTTTATAATTGAATTTTGAATATATGAAAATACAAAAATAAATAAACAATGCAAGTGTTATTTTAACACTATTTACAAACTACACATTAATCACCTTACTTACAATTAATTAACAATCATACCATAGATAAAAATGTGCTAAAAGAATCTTTCTAAATGTCATCGTGTCTAGGCCTCCTATCTTCAATATATAATATAAATCCTGCTATCTGAAAGTCATCGAAAATATCCGTTCAAATACATAATGTGTCATCATTTTACTTAAAAAAGAACAGTTGTATTATTAAAAAAACATATTATAAGTTTTAATTAGAATGGCGCAATAATTATATAAAAACACGTATTTTTATTATCAACGTATTTATTTGTTAATTGCGAACCGCAACAACCACAGTAATTTGGAAAATATATTTTTCTCAAAAAAATCTGCTAAAAAATGAAAATACATATTAGACAAGAAAGTGCAGAAGATTATGAAACCGTTTTTGAACTTATACAGAAAGCATTCGAACATGCTGAGTATACGGATCATCAAGAACAGTTTCTCGTTCAAAAACTACGTCAATCGAGCGGGTTTATACCTGAGCTCGCACTGATCGCGGAGATCAATGGTAGACCTGTGGGCTATATATTAGTTACAAAGATCAAAATCGTCGATGAAGAAAATAAGAAGGCACATTCCTCCCTTGCTTTGGCCCCAATTGCAGTACTACCTGATTTTCAAGGAAAAGGGATTGGAAGCAAACTCATTAAGGAAGCTCATCGGATTGCAAGACAACTCGGTTTCGGATCTATTATCTTATTGGGGCATGCAGATTATTATCCGAGATATGGCTATGTGCAAATGGTCAAATATGGTATTAAAATGCCATTTGACGTTCCGGATGAAAATTGTATGATTATCGAACTCCTTCCGGAGGCTCTCGTCGGAGTTAAGGGAATGGTGGTCTATCCAAAAGAGTTTGGTATAACTTAGGGTTGGCCATATGTAGCAGCCAACCCTTTTCTTATTTAATATTTAATGGGATAATCCTGCATAAACTCGAATTGATATCCATCACTTTTAAGTGCATCGATCAATGATGATAATTGTTGTTGCCCTTTTTTAGTCTGAAACATATCATCGTGCATTAAAAACACCACATTATTGGGTACCATTGAACTTTTATTGTTCATAAAGTTGCGTATATGGGATAAAGTCGCTTCTTGGCTCACAATCGGGTTACCGGTAACGCTATTCAAACGCCATTCCACATCCCAGCCAAAAATACGATAACCATTTTTATGAAGCATATCAGCTGTTGTAGAGCCATTTTTTAAATCTATCTTGCGGATATCATCATACACCCAGATATTTCTACCCGGAAGTCTAACAATTTTATGCTGAAGATTAAGATCCTTTTCATTCTTTTCAAAATCTGCAAAAGCTTTTTCCGGATTATTATAGAATCGTGAATATTGGTTATTTGCATGCGTATAGCTATGATTATAGCAAGCAATTAATGGATTACTTTCATATTTCTGAAGATCCCGCTTTCTGCCCTTGCTCATGTTTGCATGCTTACCGATGAGAAAAACACTTACTTTTATATTTTTCTCCTTTGCCAATGAATCTATCGCCGCACTTCCGATCAAAGGCCCATCATCAAATGTCAAATAGATATGTTTGGGATGGGCATCAAAAGCTCTCCTCAAGGAGTCTTTCAAGTTGCGTTTTTGTTGTTTTACAGGAATAGGATGCAAACTATCGACTGTAAAATGTAGCTGATTTTTTTGAAGAGAATCCCATTTATTCAAAAGAACAGGTACTTTTTCCATTTGGGTCAACTTTTCGTTTAAAGTGTCCCTACCGGCCTCTTTACCACTACCCAATACTTTATTGGAGAAATCTTTGCACGACACATTACCCAAAATCACACCACATGTGAACATTGCAACCAATAACCTTCTACACTTCATATCTATCCTAATAACTTAAGTGATTTTTTACTTTTCAAAAATACTATAAAAACCAACTTAAAAAGTATAATATTTTATAAATCCCTGTTTTCCGTGATAAACAGCTACAAAAGCAACCAAAATATTTATCTAAGAGATTTAATATCACATTTATCATCGGAGAGATGGTCAACATGTTACAACAGTTTATCTTTTTTTAAAAATCAAAGCTCTATTGTATTCAAAGTTCATCCTGGCAATATTTAGGACAGATATACCCTGTGGACATTCGACCTCGCAAGCTTCTGTATTTGAGCAGTGTCCAAAAGACTCCGCATCCATTTGCTTAATCATGTTGAGTACACGTTGATTTCTTTCCTCCTTTCCTTGCGGCAGTAAGGCCATATGCGTAATCTTTGCTGAAGTAAATAACGCTGCACTCCCATTTTTACAGGTGGCAACACATGCACCGCATCCAATACAAGCAGCCGAATCAAATGCTTCTTCAGCGAGTTCATGTGAAATGGGAATAACTGTGGCATCTGGTGCCTGGCCAGTATTGATAGATACAAAGCCCCCTTGTGAAATAATTCGGTCAAAAGCAGATCTATCCACTTTAAGATCTTTTTTCACCGGGAATGCAGACGAGCGGAACGGTTCTATCACAATGGTATCATTATCGTTGAACGAGCGTAGATGCAACTGACAAGTAGTCGTATGTTTTAACGGACCATGTGCTATACCGTTAATCATCACACCGCATTGTCCACAGATCCCTTCCCTACAATCATGGTCAAATTCAACGGGCTCCTCTCCGCTCACAATGAGCTTTTCATTCAAGGAATCCAACATTTCAAGAAAAGACATGTGTGGATTAAGGTCCTGTAGATCATAGGCTACCAGTTTCCCTGCTGTTTGATTATCTTTTTGCCGCCAGATTTTAAGATGTAGATTCATAATTGTTCATTTTATTTGTAGCTTCTTACAGTAGGTTGTATTTCTTCAAAAGTTAATGGCTCTTTGATCAATTCTGGTTCTTCCCCTTCTCCTTTCCAGGCCCAAGCAGATATAAATTGAAATTCAGCATCATTCCGCAGCGCTTCTCCATCAGCTGTTTGATATTCCTCCCTAAAATGTGCGCCACAGGATTCTTCACGTGTCAACGCATCATAGCACATCAATTCACCGATTTCAAAATAGTCCGCAACACGTCCAGCTTTCTCCAATTCGGTATTTAAAGAATTTGGTTGCCCGCTAACCATGACATTACGATAAAACTCTTGCTTAAGCTTCTTGATTTCCGCTATTGCATATTTAAGTCCCTGTTCATTCCGGGCTAGGCCACAATAATCATACAGCAGCTTCCCAAGTGTTTTATGAAAATAATCGACGGTTTTATTCCCCTTAATCTGTAATAATTCATCAATTTGCTTTTTAACCGCTAACTCCGCTTTTTCAAACTCCAGATGATCTGTAGAAATCTTTCCAGTGTGAATTTCATTCGATAAATAATTGGCGATGGTATAAGGCGCAATAAAATAACCGTCCACTGAGGCTTGAAGCAACGAATTTGCCCCTAAGCGATTAGCGCCATGATCTGCAAAATTAGCTTCACCAAGTGCAAATAGCCCAGGCAAAGTTGTCATCAGCTCGTAATCAACCCAAAGTCCACCCATCGAAAAATGGGCCGAAGGAGATATCATCATCGGTTCAGAATACGCATCATAGCCCGTTATTTTATGGTACATATCAAAGAGGTTACCATATTTCTCTTCAATTTTTTGCTTCCCTTGTTCCTTGATTGCTTTCGCAAAGTCAAGGTAGACGGCATTTTTTAAAGGACCTATACCAAAACCAGCGTCAATCCGCTCCTTGGCCGCTCTAGAAGATATATCCCGCGGTGCAAGATTCCCGAATGCGGGGTATCGACGTTCGAGGTAATAATCTCGATCTTCTTCTGGGATATCATTGGCGGCTCTGTTTTCATCCTGTTTTAATGGAACCCAAATGCGACCATCATTACGTAAGGATTCTGACATCAACGTCAGCTTGGATTGATAATCGCCTGATTGCGGTAAAGAGGTCGGATGAACCTGAATCCAACTTGGGGATGCCATCAATGCACCTTTTTTATGTGCCCGCCAAATTGCCGAGCCGTTGCAACCCATTGCTAAGGTAGATAGATAATAGATTTTGCCGTATCCACCTGTTGCAAGTATAACAGCATGCGCTGCATGTCGTTCAATCTCTCCAGTATCTAAATTGCGAACAATAATACCGCGCACTTTCCCGTCAATGACAACGACATCCAACATCTCATGGCGGGAAAAGAGCTGAACAGTTTTTTTACCAACCTGCCGCATCAGGGCTTGATAAGCTCCCAATAGCAGCTGCTGTCCGGTCTGCCCCCTTGCGTAGAATGTTCGGCTTACCTGCACCCCTCCAAAAGAACGGTTATTTAGATACCCTCCATATTCACGTCCAAAAGGGACACCTTGCGCCACCGCCTGATCTATCAAATTCAACGAACATTCAGCCATTCGATAGACATTCGCTTCACGCGCACGAAAATCACCCCCTTTTAAAGTATCCACAAACATACGATAGACACTATCGCCGTCATTCTTATAATTTTTCGCAGCATTGACACCACCTTGGGCTGCTACAGAATGAGCTCTTCGGGGACTGTCCTGAAAACAGAATGATTTGACCTGATAGCCCATTTCGCCAAGAGATGCCGCTATTGAGCTTCCCGCTAGACCCGTCCCCACAACAATCACATCCAATTTTTTGCGATTGGCAGGGTTGACAAGCTTTGCAGTTTTTTTATAGCGTGTCCACTTTTGCTCCAAAGGTCCCGCTGGTATTTTTGAGTTTAAAATCATATCTTCGCCTTTAGTTAACAGTAAAAAATATATAAATTGGCATTAACGCAAACCCTATGCTGATGACAATGGAATAGGTTGTACCAATTACCTTAAACCAATGGACAAATTTTGGATGATACAGTCCGAGGGTTCTCACCGCACTATGAATCCCATGGATAAGATGATAACATAAGGCCACCATGGACAAGACATAAATAAGCACATACCACCATTGTTGAAACACTGCAATAACCAATACATAGAGATCCTTATTTCCTTTTGCATCCAGTGGTAGAGCTCCAAACTTATATACGTACCAAAAATTCTGAAAGTGGATGACCAAAAATATCAGAATAAGCGTGCCCAGAATTCCCATATTTCGGGAATACCACTTGCTCGCGCGTCCACGCTGGTCTGACTGATAATCCCCACCTGTTTTTTTATTCTTTATAGTGATGACCAATCCATCAATAGCATGCAGTACAATACTCAGGTAAAGGACATAAGAAACAATTTTAATCAGGATATTTCCGGAGAGAAAGTGTGAATAGGCATTAAACTGTAGATGTGCCTGCTCCTGAGGTAAAAATAGCTGCAAATTTCCCAGAAAATGGATAAGCAGAAAGAAAGCGAGAAATAACCCCGTTAAGCACATAAGTATTTTCTTTGATAAGGTCGATAGCATAAGCCTTTTATTTAATAATAACCAATAACTTTCATCCATAAACCACCTACACCCATATAGATAATCAGCAGCACGATCCCGATTTCCAAACCACGCAACCACCATGACTTAAGGTCAACATAACCGCTACCAAAGAATACGGGTGCCGGACCATGACCATAATGTGTTAACACGCCATATATGGAACCCAGAAACCCAAGCATCATAGCCAACAACATGGGCGGGATACCTAATGATACACCTACTCCCAATAATGCCGCATACATTGCGGCAACGTGGGCTGTCGCGCTCGCAAAGATGTAATGGCTAAAGAAATACACCAAAACAATTACGGGGAATGCAATCTGCCAACTCAGCCCGCCAATCTGTACCTTGATCAAATCACTAAACCAACCTATAAATCCAAGTTCATTCAGCGAACTGGCCATCATGACTAAAACGGCAAACCAAACAATGGTATCCCAAGCCCCTTTCTCTGCTTTTACATCCTCCCAGGTCAGTACCGATGTCAGCAAAAGCAAAGTCAAACCAATAAATGCAGTAGTCGTCGCATCAATCGAAAGCGATCCTCCAAAAATCCAAAGTGCCAGAAGTATAAAAAATGCCAATAACATCAACCACTCATTCCTGGATATGGGTCCCATTTCTTTTAATTTCTCCGCAGCCATTTTGGGGGCATCGCCTGTCTTTTTTAATTCAGGTGGGTACAGTTTATAAAGTACAAGCGGAACAACAAAAAAAGCAACGATGCCCGGAATAAATCCTGCAACGGCCCAAGACATCCACGTAATATCAATACCTAGATTAGCAGCAAACTTTTGACACATCGGGTTGCTCGCTGTCCCGGTTAAAAACATGGAGGATGCAATCAAATTCATGTAGTAACTATTCAGTGTCAGATAGGATCCCAGCTTTCGATGCGTCTCTGGTTTGTCTGGAACAGAATCAAAACTGATGGCCATAGATTTCATGATCGGGTAAATGATACCACCGCCTCTGGCCGTATTACTAGGTATCGCGGGTGCCAGACACACGTCAGCCAAGCCTAAACCATAAGCCAGCCCAAGCGAACTTTTTCCGAAAACCCGAATAAAAAGAAATGCAATACGATTGCCTAAGCCCGTTTTGATAAACCCGCGTGCTATAAAAAAAGATATCCCGATCAGCCAGATCACCTTATCCCCAAAGCCGGTCAAGGCTTTCGTAATAGATTTACCCGCATCTCCTGGAGCTAGAACCTGTGTCAGCGCCGTAAATCCAATCGCCATCATACACATCGTACCCATTGGCGCGGCCTTCAGAATGATCCCGAGTATGGTCGCAGCAAATATGGCAAACAAATGCCACGCTTCGGGACTAACGCCCTTAGGAACTGGAATAAACCACAAAATGAGCGCAACAATAAAGGTGATGGCTACATTTTTGATACTAATTTCTTTCATAATAATTGAGGTTTAAAAGACTAGAATCTACTTTGTACTTGTACGATAAATAAGTTTTTATTGTATTCATTGGTATTCTGAGTCTGCTTCTTATAGCGATCGAGTTGAAGACCGAGCTGTATCCGGGCGCCATAATTTTTCAAAAACTCCAGACCAAACATAGGCGTAAAAGTTTGCCTTGCATTTGCATTTAACTTATAATTTGGGTCGATATACTCATAACGACAGGAAAGCTCAAATGCACTGAGGTTATAATAGTTGACTTCATACCTTAAATTCGGCAGGAAATAGATACCCCGGACGAGATAGTCACTTAATTTTGAGGTACGCGAACTCTCGTCCAACGCATAATATAAGTTATGATTGATAGCCTGTTTTGCTTCCAGCTGCATATCCAGGTTCCAACGTTTGCCAAAATCTACATTTCCGCTCAGATCCACTCCCAGCGCATGTACTTGCTTTTTCATGACCTCACCCACACCGCCATTCAACCCAAGATTGACTCCATATTTTTTTGAAAGCCCAAATACCAAGCGTGTTGAATATTGCTTTCCGTTGTCATTGTCGACGATTTGGTTTTTACCATTTCCATTGACCACGGAAAAAGAATAACTGAACGGCATATCTCCTAAACTGACCTCCCCTGTTGCAGCCATTCCAATCTGGAAACTCGCCCAGCCTAATTTACCAAACTCAAGGTATTGATTTGACCAATCCAACGATTTAATAATGTCTATTGGATAAGTTTCCTCAATGCCAAACCATGGTCGAAACTGACCAACTGTAATGGCCAGCTTAGGGCTAAACGTATATTTTAAATATGCATTTTCAAGTACCTTTGTTTTTGGGTCACTTTTAAAATCGGCTAAATTGGCCAGAACAGCTACTTCAGTTCGTTTACTGATCTGTGCGCGCATCTGCACCCGCATATATTTCACCATAAAATTATTGTCGGTTCCAGAACCATCACTATGGTGAAGCCCATTCACGTCAACATCTTTAGTTGTGCTCACAAGGTATCGCGCCTGAAAAAGCCCCTTTATCTGCAGTTTGGGATAGGTGATTTCTTCTTTGATTTGCTGTACAGAATCTCTTTTTATCGGCTCAACTGGACCCGGTTCTTGTCCCTTTACAGCCGTGTATAACAATAAGTATAAGACAGAAATTGGAATGTAAAGTTTCCTCATATCTAAAATAATTAACTATTTGCTAGTAGCCCAGCACACTTTTCACCGTCAATAAATGATCTATTCAAAATTATTCTCGCTTTAATAACATATTAACTGATAGATGGTTTTATTTTTTTTTATAAATTTTGTAACTAAAAGAAAGTTTTCTCCAAAGAGAGCTCAAATTGATTAAATTCCACGTTTTTGTGTATTTTCACGGTTGGATATATCCAGGTTTCAATTTTTGAATTAGTAAAAATTTCAAGATTGAAACAGATACCAAATATCCAAAGAACAGATTGTAGATAAATTTTAGAATCAATAAATCATATGAAAGAACAATTAATCAGAAAATGCTGTATTTGCCTTGTACTAATTATTTATGGGTTTTTCATCCCTGTTTCCAACGCGGCGGAACGGGAGAAGCTGGCAATGTTTTGGACTTGGCTTGATTATAATCCAACTACAAATTTTGATTCTATCTGCCGTGAGATGAATTACCTGGGTATTGACGGGGTTATGCTGAATGCAGCTAGTCCGGATGAATATAGAGTCGCCATTCCTATTGCAAAGAAATATGGGATACAGGTAATTGCCTGGCTATGGACGATGAACCTGGAGCATGATCGGGATAAGATCCTAAAAGAGCATCCAGACTGGTTTAGTGTCAATAGAAATGGAAAAAGTCTGGCTGATACCACTGCGTATGTTGGCTACTACAAATTCCTATCACCTGTTGTACCAGGAGTAAAAGAATATATTAAACAAAAAATCCAGTCTTATTGCGAAGTTGAAGGTCTCGATGGTATATCAATAGATTACAACCGCTATGTAGATGTTGTATTACCAACCACCTTGTGGCCAAAGTATAATATCGTTCAAGATCGCGAATACCCCGCATGGGATTATGGATATCACCCCTTTGCCATAGAGAAATTCAAAAAACAATATGGTTATGATCCTAGGACACAAAAAGACCCATCAAAAGATCTGAAATGGAGGCAGTTTCGCTGTGACCAGATCACTGACATCGCTAATATGATTGCTGATGTTGTCCACAGCCATGGAAAGACTATGGCAGCCTCACCTTTTCCTACACCAAAAATGGCTTCGAGAATGGTTCGTCAAGATTGGGGTAAATGGAAACTGGACGTTGTATTCCCTATGGTATACAGCAACTTTTACACCGAGGACCCAAGCTTTATAAAAGATTGTACTATAGAAAATGTCAGAGATAAGGCCGCGAATACCACTTTATACTGTGGATTGATGGCTAAAAACAATGATGAAATGTTTGTCGATATGGATGAGGCTTTAAATAATGGTGCTCAAGGAATCTCTATTTTCACCATTCACAGTCTCCGAGATCCAAAAATTAAAGAGCGCTTCAGAGCCTATACGACAGCAGCTAAATCCAAAAAAGAAAAAAATAATGGAACCTTACCTCGTATTTCAACCAATAAAGTAGAAAACGACCCTTTTAAGAAAGCTGGGATTATGAAATTGATCACCCAAAAAATTCAAGACATGGTAAAAGCTGAAAATCCGGCAGCAAATCCTGTGGTATTATCTAATTATAAGCAAGTTGATGCGTACGATGTCACAAAAAAATATCTTGTAAAGGATAAGGTCAGTAACAAAAACTTCTATGTGACCTTCTTTTTCTATGGTGACATACTTTCGGGTTGGAATGTTGATCCTGCACCTTCGAACAGCTAAAGTATCGGCACTTTCCTATCTTTGGGCTTTCATAAATAGATTGAAGAAATGAATAGAACTTTTGGTTTGATAACAGCTTTACTTATCCTAAGCTATACAGGGGGGACAGACGTATGCCGGGCGCAGCAGACGACAAGCACCGCAACGGTAAAGGATGCAAAAAAGATCGATCAAGCAACATTAAATAGCATTCTTGAAAAGAATAGTCAGCGCTTTAAACTGGGAAAAGTAGCAGATTACATTCCAGAACTGAGCAAAGCAAATGCACAATCCATTGCACTATCTGTTGTAAATAACGATGGTACGCTGGTAAGTGCCGGAGATATACATCAAAAATTTACGATCCAAAGCATATCAAAAATAATTGCGTTGATGATTGCGGTACAGGAGAATGGTGAAAAAGCTGTTTTTGAGAAAATGGGATATTTTGGAACCGACAAACCTTTCAATCACTTTGGCAATTTAGAAACAATGGGTAAACCGCTTAACCCCATGATGAATGCAGGTGCTATATTGACCACCGCCCTTATTAAAGGGAATGCTGAAGAACCCTTCGCTAAAATCCTCAAGATGATACGTTTCATTACAAACAATGAACTGATAGATTATAGCCATGCGGTATATAACTCAGAAAGAGAAACAGGTCATCGGAATCGCGGTATGTTCTACATTATGCGAAATAGTGGGTTAATTGATGGTGAAGGAGAAGAGAAGCTCAATAATTACTTCAAGCAATGTTCCATCGAAATCACAGTAGAGGATCTTGCCAAAATAGGTTATTTTTTTGCCAATCACTGTGTCCGATATGATGGAAACAAACAATTTCAAGATGCTAATCTGTCACAGCTTATTCAGTCACAAATGCTGATTGCCGGCATGTACGAATTCAGTGGTGAATATGCCCGTACCGTTGGGCTCCCGAGTAAATCTGGTGTAGGTGGCGGAATCGTAGTCAGCGTTCCCCATAGTATGGGAATAGGCGCTTTTAGTCCGGCGTTGGACCAACACGGCAACTCACTTGCAGGTTATCACATGATCCTAGATCTGGTGAAGGCCAACCATTTGAGCCTATTTGACTAATAGATCAGATCCCTTAAATTAAATCGTTTGCAAAACCGAATTCCAGTTTTGCTTGTTAATTCCTAAGTCAGCATAGCTATATGCGGGCTTAGGAAAAATTAAAATACCAAAATAATAAACCAATGGTGAGAACAGAAACAATAATCGCTGTAGAAAGTGTTTCTAAAAGTTCAACCTTTTACCAGGATTTGCTAGGTTGTACCAGCGAACATGGTGGCGAGACTTTTGAAATTCTAACAGTTGAAAATAATGTAATTTTATGCCTTCACAAATGGGGTGAACACGCACATCCCACCATGCTCCAACCCAAAAATGCCGGGAATGGTCTAATCCTATTCTTTCGGGTAGATAATCTCCAGGAAGTGTTTGAAAATGCCACCAAACTCGATGCCATGTTCGAAAAAGAAATTCACTACAATGAAAATTCATTAAGAAATCAGTTTATCCTCCGTGATCCTGACAATTATTACCTGATTATTTCAGAATAAGAAGTTTCGTCCGCAACAATATGCGTTGGTTAGATTTAACAGATATTAATTTGACGCGTGCTTTCTTAAACCAGTTTAAGTTTATTATTCAATCTTTCCTGCAACTTTGTCGTATCAAAATATAAAACAATGACAGCACGATTAAATATTGCAAAATTAGATGCAACAGCTTATAAAGCGATGATGGGTTTAGAAACCTACCTCACTGGTATCTTTCTTACCCCTATCCAGAAAGAACTTATTAAGATAAGAGCATCCCAAATTAATGGATGTGCTTTTTGCCTTGACATGCACACCAAAGATGCATTAAAGTATGGTGAAACTCCACAGCGTATATTCTTGCTGAACGCCTGGCGTGAGACTGAATTATTTAATGCCGAAGAACAGGTTTTATTGGAGATGACTGAAGAGATTACCCTAATTCATCAACAGGGCCTGACAGAGGAAACTTATCAAAAAGCGAAGAAACAATTTGACGAAAAACAGATTGCACAGATCATTATGGCTATTATTACAATCAATGCCTGGAATAGAATTGGTATAAGCACACATTTGGAATTATTAAAGTAGGTAAACCAGGGGCATATCCGCCAGGATGCGAATTCAATCGCTCCCGATAGGATGTAAATGAATCTATAAAAATGGGGGCGGTCTAGCACGAACGGCCCCATTTTCGTTTAAAATAACCAGTCGATAAAATCTTAAATCCACCAGCCCACAAATCACAATAATCAGCTATCTTTAATCCGAAAAAGTTTATTAAACCAATTAAACGCAGAAAAATGAAAATCATTAAAAAACTTTTAATTGTTTTGGTTATTCTCATTGCCATTCCCTTAATCGTGGCTCTTTTTGTTCCTAAAGATTTTGAAGCAAAAAGTGAGATTACCATTGACAAACCCAAGCAGGAGGTCTTCAACTATGTGAAAATGCTTCGAAATCAAGATCACTTTGGAGTATGGCAGCTTTCCGATCCACAAATGAAGAAATCCGAACAGGGTACCGATGGTCAGGTTGGATTTAAATACAGCTGGGATGGCGAGAAAGTTGGAAAAGGTTCGCAAACCATTACGCGCATCGTAGATGGAGAAACGATCGAAACATCACTTGACTTTGGATTCGGCGAACCGTCAAAAGGTTATTTTACGCTGAAGGAAATATCACCGAACCAGACAGCGGTGACCTGGGGCATTACCGGTAAGTCACCTTACCCCTGGAATCTAATGAGCCTATTTATGAATATGGATAAGGATTTTGATCAGGGGCTCAAAAACTTAAAAGATGTCTTGAAATAGTTTCATACATCATAAAAAAAGGTATTTAAAGCATAATCAAATGATCTTTAAATACCTTTTCTTCAAAAAACGGATTAAATTAACGACGACTCATCAGAATACGTAAAATATACCAAAACAACAACATGATAGAAGAAAATAGCTGTAATGCAGCCCCTACATATTGTTCATTGCCGTAATTATATTTCAGATTTTGTGTTTGGTACAAAATGCTTCCTGAAGCAATCAACACCATGATGATAGAAAACCAAAGTCCCAATTGAAATCCAAATAATGCGCCCGCGACAATGGCCCCCAATGCTAGGAAGCCACCAATAACAAGGATGTTTTTCAGAAAAGAGAAATCCTTGTTTGACATAAAAGCAACAGCTGTAAGTGCTGTAAACAGGGCCAGCGTCATTATACTTGCCTGATATAGCATACCCGCACCATCAGTCATCGAAGCGGCAATAAAAATCATCGGTAGGAAAATAATAGCTTCCAATACAATGTAAAATGCCAGTCCAAGATACTGGGTCTGACGGCTCTGCGCTAATGTCCATCGAGAGGACAATGAAGCTCCCAACCAGAAACATCCGAGAAGGAACAACCAAATAAACTTCCCACTGACCATCCATACAATAAGATCGTATGGAACTAATTTTATCAATAGGGTTTCCAAAACGATAAATGCCAAAATAGAAAGAGCAACGTGTAGATACGTTTTTTTATAGAAAACGCCTCTTTCAGCCTCATCGTTGACAAGTAAATACTCTTGTGATTCCATAAACAGTTAAATAAAATGTATTAATATACATTAAAAATAAGCATTAATTCGATTTTCACAATAAATAATTTAAGCAGAGCCTGTCGAATTACATCGCATTGATACAAAAAAAGAGGACCCCGCCTAGCAGGGTCCATTCAAACAAACAACTTATTTCCAGCCTCCTCCCAAATCTTTGTAGATATTAACAACCGCATTAAGCTGTTGCTTCTTAGTTTCAATCAATTCAAGTTTTGAATCCAATACATCGCGCTGTGTCATCAGCACTTCCATATAATCGGCGCGTGCCGACTTAAACAGATCGTCTGATACCGTCACCGAATTATTGAGCACTTCAACTTCCTTGGTTTTGAAATCATAACTCTTGCCAAGGTTTTCGATATTAGACAGTTGGGTAGACACTTCCAAATAGGCATTTAAAATTGCCTTCTCATAATTATAGACTGCCTGTATCTGCTTCGAATTTGCGGTATTCAATTCCGCTTTCAATCCATTTTTGTTTAACAGCGGAGCTGCCAACTCTCCTATTATGTTGTACAACATCGATTCGGGCATTTTAAACAGATAGGATGGCTTAAAAGCTTGCAAACCCAGCGCAGCTGATATTTCCAGAGAAGGATAGAATTCCTTCCGCGCAATCTGTACATCCAATTTTGCTGCGGCCAGCTCATATTCAGCCTCACGGATATCAGGCCTATTGCTCAGGAGTTGACTCGGTATCCCCGTTTGTACTTTCGCAGGTACCATATCCACGAAGTTACTTTTATCGCGTTTGATTTCCTGTGGAAAACGTCCTAAAAGGAAATTAATTCGGTTTTCAGTTTCCTTAATCTGCTGGCGTGTCTCAAATTCCATTCCTTTGGTTTTTAACACTTCTGCCTGGAATTTTTGAACAGCAAGTTCTGTCACACGCGCCGCCTGCTTCTGTAGCTTTATGACCTCCAATGCATTGTCCTGCAACTCGATATTCTGTTTGATAATAGTTAGCTGGTTATCCAAAGCCAACAATTCGTAGTAAGATCGCGCAACCTCAGCGATAAGACTGCTCAGAACAAAGTTTTTACCTTCCACCGTAGCAAGATACCTGTTCAATGCCGCCTGTTCAGAATCTTTCAGTTTTTTCCAGACGTCGATTTCCCAGCTTGCATAGGCACCTATCTTTAGATCACCCAGTGGATCGGGCATTTCCTTCCCTGGTGCGATCTCTGTACTGGCATCCCCAGCTCCCTGACTTGTATAGCGTCCGACCTTCTCCACACCGCCACCGGCACGTAAACCCACACTCGGCTTCAATGCACCTTTTCGCAGTAATATATCATTCTTGGCAATAGCCAATTCTTGCAAGGTCACATTCAGCTCCTGATTATTTTTTAATGCCGTATCAATTAAAGCAACTAAATTAGGATCACTAAAAAAATCACGCCACTTCATATTGGCCGAATTCGTTGTATCCTGTGCAAGTGCTTCAGCAAATTGCTGTGGCACTTGCTTGTTTTCCTGAATCTGAGTCGCTTTAGGAACCTTACAGCCTGTCATTGCTGCGGACAGCAAAACCCCTACTACCCAATATTTATTTGTTTGACTAGCCATTGTTATCGATTTCTTCAGTTAATGGATTTTCATCTTCATGTTTGATAAGCTTACGTTTGGATGCGATTGTTCCAAAAATAAAGTAGAGCCCTGGGATGACAAGGATACCAAAGACAGTTCCAAACAGCATCCCTCCTGCCGCAGCGGTACCAATGGTCCGGTTGCCGATCGCTCCTGGCCCAGAAGCCATTACCAATGGAATCAAACCTGCAATAAACGCAAATGATGTCATTAGGATAGGTCTAAATCTCACCTTGGCTCCTTCCAAAGCTGCTTCGATGATACTGAGTCCCTGCGCATGTCGTTGTGTGGCAAACTCAACAATTAAAACCGCGTTCTTACCCAATAATCCAATGAGCATGACCAAGGCCACCTGTGCATAGATGTTGTTTTCCAGTCCCAAAACTTTGAGCAGGAAAAAGGCTCCAAAAATACCAATTGGCAATGATAACAGAACCGCAAATGGCATGATAAAGCTTTCGTATTGTGCTGAAAGAATAAGATAAATAAAGCCCAAACAGATCAAAAAGATATAGATCGCTTGATTACCACGTCCCACCTGATCTTTGGAGATACCAGCCCAATCAATACCATAGCCCTGTGGTAAGGTTTTCGCAGCTACGGCATTGATCACTTCAATAGCCTCACCGCTACTATATCCAGGAGCGGCAGAACCTGAAATTTCAGAAGCCATGTACATATTGTGCCGCGTGATCTCGGAGAGCCCATATACCTTTTCCATATGCATAAAAGCCGAAAAAGGCACCATCTCATCCTTATCGTTTTTCACATATAATTTCAAGATATCCTCAGGAAGAGCCCGATACTGCGGTAATGCCTGTACCATGACTTTATATTGCCGGTCATACTTAATAAAATTGGTTTCGTAGTTACTTCCCACCAACGTAGAAAGCGTATTCAGTGCGTTGTCAATAGTGACCCCTTTTAATTGGGCCATATCATTGTCGATATGGAGCATGTACTGCGGAAAACTAGCACTATAAAATGTAAAAACTGAGGACAACTCCGGTTGTTTATTCAATTCACGGACAAAATCCTTGCTTACGGTCTCCATTTTTTTATAGTCACCCGAACCCGCTTTATCCAAAAGCCGCAACTCAAATCCCCCTGCGGCACCATATCCCGGTACTGCTGGTGGCTGGAAAAACTCGATGGAAGCTCCGGGAATATTTTTCGCTGCATTTTCCAGCTGTTCGATAATTTCCTGCGAGGATTCCTTACGCTCTTCCCAACTTTTTAAATTGATCAGACAGGTTCCGGTATTCGCACCGGTTCCCTCAGTCAATATCTCGTAACCGGCCAATGAAGAAACGGATTGCACACCATCGATGTCCTCCGCCTCCTTCTGCAAAGTTTGAGCGGCCAGGTTTGTCCGTTCTAAGGTCGATCCCGGTGGCGTTTGGATAATAGCATAAATCATCCCCTGATCCTCGTTCGGAATAAAGCCTGCTGGTACGGAATTATTTAAAAAGTAGGCGCCAATACAGAATCCGATCAATACCACAAAAGTAAAAAGACGCTTATCAACGATACCTTTCAGTAAGAAAACATATTTGTTGGACATCTTATCAAACAATCTATTGAACGCATCCAAAAATTTGTCCACGATGGATTTCTTACGAGGTTTGCCATGATTGTTCTTCAGCATAATCGCACACAACGCTGGTGTCAACGTCAATGCAACTACACCGGAAAGGATAATAGATGTCGCCATCGTAATGGAGAACTGGCGATAAAAAATACCGACAGGCCCCGACATAAAGGCAACAGGAATAAATACGGCCGCCATCAGAAATGTAATAGCGATAATAGCACCGCTGATTTCATGCATCGCTTTCTTCGTTGCCTTATAGGCTGAAATATGCAGTTCCTCCATCTTGGCGTGTACGGCTTCGATGACGACAATGGCATCATCCACAACGACACCTATCGCCAATACCAGGGCAAACAGTGTGATCAGGTTGATTGTGATACCAAAAAATTGCATAAACAGGAATGATCCCACTAAGGAAACCGGTACGGCAATGGTTGGAATTAAGGTAGACCGCCAGTCCCCAAGGAATAAAAAGACAACAATTGCCACCAGTATAAAGGCTTCAATTAAGGTATGGATCACTTTTTCGATTGAAGCATCCAAAAATTTAGAAACATCATAACTGATTTCGTAATCCAGTCCTTTCGGAAAAGAAGACTTTAGTTCCTTCATTTTATTTTTAACATCCTGGATTACCTGAGAAGCATTGCTACCATAGGATTGTTTCAGGACAATAGCGGCAGAGGGCTTCCCATTCAAGGTAGAATAAATATCATACATGGCGGATCCAAATTTAATATCGGCAACATCGCGCAAGCGCAACATTTCACCGTTTGCATTTGTTCGTAATACGATATTTCCATAGCCTTCGGTTGTTGTGAAACGTCCCGGATATTTCAGGACATATTCAAAAGACTGTGAAGTAATCCCGGAAGACTCGCCGGCCTTGCCCGGAGATGCTTCCAAACTTTGCTCTGAGAGAGCTTTCATCACCTCCTCAGCGGATATTTTATAGGCTGTCATGCGATCAGGTTTTAACCAGATCCGCATTGCCAACTCCCGTGTTCCAAGAATATTTGCCACACCAACCCCGTCCACACGTCGTAACTCCGAAACAATATTCATATCGGCAAAGTTGTACATAAAGTTTCCATCAAGGTCTTTATCCTTGCTATATAGGTTGATATACATCAACATATTGGATTCTTCCCTTGTAATTTTCACCCCCTCGCGTACAACGATCGGTGGAAGCTTATTAACAACAGAAGCCACACGGTTCTGTACGTTCAATGAAGCTTGGTTCGGGTCTGTACCCAAATTGAATACCACCTGTATGCTGGCTTCACCATCGTTACCGGCATCTGAAGCCATATATTTCATTCCCGGAACCCCATTGATGGCGCGCTCAAGTGGAATGATAACAGATTTTATCATGAGTTCCCCATTCGCACCCGGGTATTCTGCTGTAATGTTTACTTTAGGTGGCGATATGGATGGAAATTGAGTTACTGGAAGTTGTACCATCGAAAGAACCCCCAGAAACACGATGATCAATGAAATGACAATCGAAAGTACAGGTCTATTTATAAAACGACTAAACATAGTAATTTAAGAGTATGGGAATTTATTCTGTTTTTAACTTCAAATTAGAAATGGCCTCTTTGGGCTGAACGAAACTATAGCTGATTTTTTCATCTTCTTTCACTTTCTGTATACCGTCCAATAGGAATTTATCATCTTTTTGAAGTCCACTGCTGACCACATAAAGATCAGGAAGGGAATTGCTGATTGTGATATAACGCGCTTTTAACTTGCCCGCTTTATCCACGACATAAACATATTTCCGGTCCTGTAACTCGTAGGTTGCCTTTTGTGGAATAATCAATGCCTGCTTCAATGGAAAATTCATTACGACTTTACCACTTTCACCATGTTTCAATAATCGATTGGGATTTGGAAATCTCGCCCTAAAAGCAATGTTACCAGTTTCGCTGTCAAATTCACTCTCTATGGTTTCAACCACACCATGTTCTTGGAACAATTCGTTATTGGCAAGCAATAATCCAACATGGGTATCGCCGCGTTTACTCACGTTTGTCTGATAATTGAGGTACTCCGGTTCTGACACATTGAAGTATACCAGCATCTGACTATTGTCGGAGAGGCTAGTCAGTAACTCGCCCTCATCCACCAAACTTCCTAGTTTTAGCGGGATACGGTCAATTGTACCATCAAATGGTGCTCTTATTTCCGTAAAAGAAAGGTGCAGTTTGGCAATTGCGGAAGCCGCTTTGGCTTGCTCCAGTTTGGCTTTCGCCATAGCAAGTTCGTTGGGGGATACGACATTTTTATCGGCTAAGCTCTTGGTGTTCTGCACTTCAATCTCGGCGACACTCACTTCCGCCATAGATTTCTTAAACTCTGCTTCATACATTTTGGGCATAATGCGAAACAGTAGCTGTCCTTTGTGTACAAATTGTCCCTCATCCACAAAAATCTGCTCCAGGTATCCTTTCTCCTGAGCACGTAATTCGATATTGCGAAATGATTTAATCTGAGAAACAAAATCCTTACGGATTGTAGTATCCACCTGTACGGGAGAGGTAACATTGAATTTTTCCTTTTCTTCTTTCTCTTCCTTTTTGGAAGTACACCCAATTTGGCATAATACCATAGCCAAATTAACGAGCATAAATACTCTTTTCATTTGTAAGCGTCTAATTAAAAATAAGTTTGATTGTTTGTTGATATGGTAGTTGAAATAAACTAACTCTTAGATCGTTGTAATGCACGTAAAAACACAGGATTATTCATCTCTCGATGAAAGTGAATTATTCGGAATACAACGAAAATAAAGTTGGGTTATTTCGGGGATTGGCTATTAAATCCTCCAGTTTTGTTGAAGAATATACCTTTGGGGGTGTAAATAAGCGACAAAATTGCAAAAAGGAATCTTTTTTGCAAAACGAAATACAAAGATAAAAAGTACAACCGCACAGAACAATAAAGCAACAAAATTGGAAGCTGCTTCGAGGTCTTTGGTCAACTGGAAATTCTCACTGTTAAACTCTTCGATAACGGGATTCTCATCATGTACGCTTCCAGCTTTTAAAGGATCGATGTGAGCACTTAGCGTATTAATCCTGTCCTTCAGGTTGGCATCATTGTGCTGGTACATAAAACTGACCGTAGGGCGATCAGATTCGTTTAGCACAGCATGGCTATTACCGCTCCTTATCAATAGGAACACTATAAAACATAGAATTGTAATAACCACTTTCATTTGAGGGCAAATATACTAGCGTATAAACAATTTCAATAGGGTTTAACACAATTTAACAAAATGATTACAATCCAACAATAATGTTTAGAAAAGCGACAACTGTAGCCCTATGTCGCCATCCTTCGGAGCTTTTGCCTGACCAAATACGGTTCGACCATTGTACTTCCAGGAGTCTCTACGTTCTTCCGCTATGACCTGTTGAATATCAAACTGGGGTGTGAAATTACGCTCAGCGTCCAATATGATCTGATGGAGTTTATGCATGGATTTTAATTTATCGCTATTCCCCAGTTTTGACCTTTCGATACCCTTTTGTAAGATTTGAATGCTTTGGTCGTAAATATCCAAAGGGACAGGAAAAGGATGACCATCCTTTCCGCCATGGGCAAAAGAAAAGCGCGCGGGATCTTTAAATCGCGCCGGAGCGCCATGAATCACCTCACTGACTAATGCCAAGGATTGTAATGTACGCGGCCCCATGCCCTTTAACAGCAAGAGCTCCTCAAAATCCTGAGGCTGATTTTCCCGCGCCACATATAACATTGCTCCTAACCTTTTGAGATCGACATCTGCAGCACGTACATCGTGATGGGAAGGCATGACCAATTTTTTAAAGTCCAATAATGCACGGGAAGAGTCTTCGTTAACGATAGCCATAATGCCTGTCCTGTTAGGGGCTGCAGCAGAAGCTGTCAAATTCAAAATAAGGCCCTGCGAACGCCCTTCAATACCAGCATGAGGTTCGTCAATGAAAGAGCGAACTTTCTCTGAATGCCAATGATAGCGGCGGGCAGTTCCATCATGATGATGCATACCCTGTTGTACCACAGCCCAGTGACCGTCCTTGCTGACAATAAAATTGTGGAGGTATAACTGATAACCATCTTGTATCGCCGTATTATCCACCTTGGCCACTAACTTACTTGTTCGAACCAATTTATTCCCGTCCAAACCGGTTTTATCTGCCAAATAAAGTAGCTCCTGTGGTGTGTCTTTAGAAAATTTACCCTTACCGCCACATATATAGAGCCCGAATGCATCCGCACAGGGATTGATCGCTCGTTTTAAAGCGCCCATAACCGATGTTGTAATACCTGATGAATGCCAGTCCATGCCGAGTACAGCGCCAAAGCTTTGGAACCAAAACGGATCTGCCAATCTCCGGAGCACCTCGTCTTGTCCATAATCCATCAGGATGACCTCCACAATGGATTTGCCCAGTGAACTCATCCGTTCATACAGCCAAGCCGGTACCTTTCCATAGTGTAGCGGCAAATCCGCCGTTCCTGAATGCCTCATAAATAAAACTAAATATATTAGTACAAATGTAGCGCTTTTTATTTGTTAAACAAGAGATCCAGCGCATTGGGGTTTATCACTTACAACACCAAAACCCTATACATGCCTAAGGAAATCAGTAGCATGTAAAACCAGGAAATCAGACCAATAATGACCGAATATAAAAAAAGCTGTATAATCGTGTGATTATACAGCCTTCTCGCTATTTCAATATATTACCGGTCAAAGCCGGTTACTTAATCTCTTTCAACAGTTAAAGATTTACTTTCCAGTCAAAGCCGATATAAATCCAGCACGGAACGATGGATCTTTTTCGGAAAACTCAATCGAGTGTTTATAGGTATCCACATTAAAAAATAACTCCGCAGGTTCCGCCTTTTTATTCTCTAAAAATAGTTTGAAACTATAGGCAGTTTTCTTTGATAGATCAACATTCACTTTATTGGATGAAAATACATTTGGCAGAACTACTTCTTTCGTAAAACCATCAGTAGTTGGCATTTGAAACAATTCACCTAAAGCTTTAACTAAGTTATCAGATTGCGTTCCTAAGGTTGTAATTTTAATTTTTCCTTTCGTAAAGCCCACATCATCACTTGGCTGACCATCGATAATACCTGCTGGGATAAAATCAACGACTTCAATTTTAGCACCTACTGTATCCTTATTGTAAATTGACTTCGTTGTATAAATGCGACTTGAATCGGTTTTAACTTCGTCGGTAATACGTAGAAAAAAGTTCTTTTTTTCAGGTCCTGGAGTACCATTCGTCAGTTGTTCGATGCGCACCCGCTCAATGGTATTCGCTGTCGCAGTATCACTTCCATCAGTTTTCTTCTGATTGGAATTTCCACAAGCAGCCACCATCATCGTAGCTGTTGCAAGAAGGGCTATAGATTGAATTTTGTACATGGTGAATTGTTTATTATCAGTAATCATTGAAATATTGTTCCTATAATATTACTACTATTACTGATAACAAACAACTATTCGCAATGTTTTTATTTTATTTCAATAAAGCGTCGTATAAAATTTCAACGGGGTGAAAAGATTTTCTTCCAGTACCATCTTTGATCTGATGACGGCACGAGGTACCCGCAGCAGCAATTAGAGTCGCTGTATCTGTGTTACGTACAGCCGGCAACAAAACCAGTTCGGCGACTTTCATCGAGACATCATAATGTTCAACTTCGTATCCAAATGACCCCGCCATACCACAGCAGCCCGACGGAATCACTTCAACGGAATAATTGGACGGGAACGTTAAGACTTGCTGGGTAATGCCCACCAGATGAAAAGCTTTCTGATAGCAATGTCCATGCAGCTTGATGTTCTTTTCCACAGCTGTAAACTGCTCCTGATGAATACGGCCCGCCTCGATTTCCGCCAATAGAAATTCGTCAATCATAAGTGCATTTTTAGCCACCAACTGTGCATCAGTACGAAGATTTTCATCAACCAGACTTAAATATTCATCTCTAAATGTAATGATGCCAGATGGTTCAATACCCAACAACGGTGTTTCGTCGGTAATCAGGCCTTTTAGGAAATTAATGTTTTGATTGGCAATCTTTTTTGCTTCTTTGACAAATCCTTTGGAGAGGTAAGTCCGTCCGCTTTGTACATGTTTTGGAATAATCACTTCATAGCCCAATGCCGTTAACAGCTTGTAAGCTGTAATACCTATCTCAGCGTCGTTATATTCCGTAAACTCATCTGCGAATAAATAGACCTTGCGTTTGGTCTGCGGCACTGTCGTTTGCTTCCTGACCCATTGGCTCAACGTCGTTCCATTCACCGTAGGAAGAGAGCGTTTTGGCGCAAACCCTACGGTTTTCTTTACCAACCCGGATAAAAAGTCATTTTTCACAACAAAATTATAGATTGGAGCGACGAGCGATCCCAGTTTCTGGGAATCAGTAAAATTCGCGATCAATTTGGTCCTGAACCCAGCCCCATGTTCATCGTAATAATGCTGTAAAAACTCGGCTTTCATCTTGGCAACGTCCACACTCGACGGACATTCCGTTTTACAGCCTTTGCAGCTCAAACATAGATCCATCACTTCCTTGATTTCCTCATGGTCAAAGCGATTCTTTTTCGTGGAGTTGGTCAAAAATTGACGTAACATATTCGCCCGTGCTCGTGTTGTATCCTTCTCATCCCGTGTCGCCATAAAAGATGGACACATCGTGCCACCGGTAATTTCTGTTTTACGGCAATCACCCGAGCCCGAACATTTTTCAGCCAAACGGAGAATGGATTCATCTTTGGAAAAATCAAAATAGGTTTTTATGTCCGTTCTATTTTTTTCATTGTCATAACGCAAATGGGCATCCATTGGTGGAGTGTTTACAATCTTATTTGCATTAAAAACTCCTAGGGGGTCGAAGATTAACTTTACTTCCTCCAAAAGTTTATAAACTTTTTCTCCGAGTACTTTACCAATAAATTCGCCCCTCAAACGTCCGTCACCATGCTCCCCACTCAAGGACCCGTTATACTTTAACACAAGGTCACTTGTCTTTTCCAATATGGAGCGGAAAGTGCGCTTACCTTCTGCTGTTTTCAGATTGACAAAAGGCTCGATATGTAGCTCACCCGCTCCGGCATGTGCATAGTAAGAGGCATGCACCCCCTCTTCAATCAAAAGTTTCTGGATGTCACTGACGTAGGCTGGGAGATCCTCTGGAGAAACCGCACAGTCTTCGATTAAATTGACCGGTTGGCTGTCTCCGGGAAGATTACGAATAAGCCCTAGTCCAGCTTTTCGAACATCCCAGACAAGATTAGTCTGCTCCACTCCGGTAATATAAGGATAGGCATAGCCCAAACCTTTCTCAATCAGTTCAGCCTTTAAAGCCATCGCCTTGGCCTCAGTTTCCGCAGCAGTATGAGCTCTAAATTCTACGATCAACAGTGCCTGAGGATCACCCTCAATAAAAAAGCGGTTGTATTTATAAGTCGGATGCCCGACCGTAAAATCCATGATATATTTATCAACCAGCTCAGATGCCGCAGGTTGATGATTCAACGCGATGACATTTCCATGCATGCATTCCACCATATCAGCAAAATGAACACATAATAGTCCAAGTTCCTGTGGCGGTAAATCCATCAAGCGAAGCTTTGCCTCCGTTACAATCGCCAAAGTCCCCTCTGAACCCGCCAAAAGGTTACACATATTAAACGGTTGTGCGCGATCGCTCAAAATATCCAAGGCATAGCCCGTATTTCGTCGGGTAATCGAACGTTTGGGGTAACCAGTTTCAATCGCCGCTAAATTTTGAGGATCTGTCAATAGATCATTCATGTGACGGTAGATATCCCCTTCACGATCTGCCTGTAAAAGTTTTTTGAAATAACTTGCCTCATCCAGTGCAACAAAACTTACCTCAGATTTATCATCTAAAAGTACATTTGCCGCGATGAGGTTATGACGGGTATCACCCCAAACAATGGAATGGAGACCTGAGGAATTATTTCCAATCATTCCACCCACCATAGCCCGACTTGCCGTGGATGTCTCCGGGCCAAACATCAGTCCAAAAGGCTTCAGGTAACTATTCAGATCATCACGAATCACTCCAGGTTGCACACGCACCCATTTCTCCTCCACATTCAATTCCAGGATTCGGTTAAAATGGCGCGATATATCCATGATGATACCATTTCCGACAACCTGACCAGCTAGGGATGTACCTGCTGTACGGGGAATTAAGGTTGTTTGCTCTGTCCGGGCAAAATCAATCAGCTTCTTGATGTCATTTATATCTGCTGGAATAGCGACAGCCAACGGCTTCTCTTGGTATACCGAAGCATCCGTCGAATAAGCAAACAACATCGTTTGGTGTGACGCTTCATCTGTATAATACAACTCTCCTTTTAGTTGAGTTGCCAATAGGGCTAATTGACTCTGATCTTTCACTGGATATAATTTTTTAAATGTAGAAAACAAATCTAGTGAAATTTCTTCTTTGGGAAAAGGCTTAATTGCAAGAAACGCACAACTTCTTAATGCAAAACGCATAAAGACGCAAATGCAAAATGCAACAAACTTGAATTTTATTTCGCATCTTCCTCATTTGCTCGTATTTTTGCTACAGCAACACTGTTTTAACGAATTAACATCTTCTCCGTTATATGCGTAATCTTATCCTCCGATACACATTACATTCAGATTTTATTATATATGCAATAAGGGTATTACTGGGATTTCTGCCTGGCTATATGCTATTTGTTAGCTTTCCACAATACTCCGTATCCTGGACACTCATTTCAATTATCCTGGTCATATCCCCGCAGGAAAATGAGTCAAAAAAAATTGCCATTGACCGTGCAAAATCAAATTTTATTGGCTCCGCCATCGGCCTTAGTCTATATTTCGTGCCAATTCCACAACTTTACGCTATGATTATTGGTATACTCGCATCTTTGGTTATCTGCAAGGCTTTAAATATTATGGCTGTGGCCCGCACATCTATGGTGGCGTTAATTATTGTCTACTTACATGAGCAGGAAAGTCGCTCCTATTTTGCCGCTCTTGACCGTTTCGGTTGTGTTTGTGTAGGATGTTTGATCGGTTTAGGTGTCATCCTATCCACCCGAAATATTATTATTAAATTGAGAAATCGGTATAATTGTTGAGTTGCATAAACCAGAGCACATAGGTAACTTCTTTTCAACCAATAAATTAAAGCGAACCCAGCGAATTAGCAAGGCTATCTATCGAATAAAATTCGTAACGAAAACCAATTGTTCAGAATAATATTCATTATTAACACCAATATTTTGAATATTCTACTTTTTTCCTTACCTTTGCAGTCGAAATGACAAAAGTAGAATATAATTTAGATCAGGTAGATTACAAAATCCTTCGTTTAATGCAGGATAACGGGCGTATCAACAATGCTGATATTGCCAGAGAATTAGGCATGGCTCCTTCAGCAATACTGGAGCGGGTCAAGAAGCTCGAACAGAAAGATGTGATCTTAAAGTACAGCGCCAAGATCAATCCTGCGGCTGTTGATCAAAAACTTTTATCATTTATTTTCATCAAAGCCAATGATATCATTGGTGAACAACGCGTGGGCCTTGCGCTTGCGGAAATTCCGGAAGTACAAGAAGTACACGACATAGCTGGAGATGACGGTTATCTTATCAAAGTTAGAACGGCAGATTCAACAGCTTTGGTCGATTTAATGCGGAATACACTGGGTAAAATAGAAGGTATAATTTCTACACGTACCACAATCGTACTTCAGACGGTAAAAGAAGATCAACAGGTTGTCATACCTGAATAACAGAAAGGAGGCTTTAATTATGTTGCAAGGAAACAAAAAAGCTGCAAACCCTCTAATGGTTGTAGTTGCTTATTTTATTATTTATGTGGTATGGGGCTCCACCTTTTTCTTTATAGAAAAAGCGTTGCATAGCTTTCCACCATTTATATTAGGTTCGTTTCGTTTTGTTACCGCAAGTGCCATACTGATGAGTTATTGTGCCATAAAAGGTTATAAACTTTTTAATAAACGTTCCATATTGGAAGCTGCCTTCGTAGGATTCTTACTTCTATTTGTGGATATGGCCGGCGTCATCTGGGCCGAACAATATGTTTCGGGAGGAGTAGCCGCGATTATAGCTGCAGCAGCCGCAATCTGGTTTATTTTACTTGACAAACCCAAATGGAAAGAAAATTTTAGCAGTGTCACCACAGTAGCCGGTGTTGTGCTCGGATTCATTGGGGTTGTTATGTTATTTGCAGAACAGATCATGGCTTCCAACGACAATGCCAATGGAAATTTGAAAATCATTGCGCTATGTATTTTGGTATTGGGCTCCATTGCCTGGACAGTAGGTTCCTTGGCATCTAAATACTTCAAAAAATCAGAAGTACAAGAAAAAGAAGATTTGCACGTTATGGTCAAAACAGCCTGGCAAATGGTCACTGCAGGTATTCTTTTTAATATTACCGCCCTTTTCACAGGCGAATATGCATCATTTGATTTAAGTAGCGTTGCCCCTGTTGATTGGTTTAATTTGGGTTACTTGATCACCTTTGGCTCTATCCTAGCATTTAGCTCCTATATCTGGCTCTTACAGGTGCGCCCAGCGATGGAAGTAAGCACATATGCCTACGTAAATCCCATCATTGCGTTAATATTAAGTCATTTTTTCACTTCACATGCCGTGACGTCCTTACAGATTGTAGGTTTGGCCGTTATTTTGTTCTCTGTTTTACTGATGAACTGGAAGGCTTACCGCACCAAATTGTCAGCTAAAAATAAAAACAAAAAGATCCTGCAAGGAGGTACATTGGATACTTTACCAAAGCATGATGATCGTCAATCCACTATAGATGATCTTCCCGAAGCAGAATTAGTACACTAGGTTGTTATTTTTCTAATTATATGATAAAGCTTAACGTAGATCTATGTTAAGCTTTTATTGTTTTTATCTTTTTAGCAAAATTAGACCAGGATGAATAAGATTTCTTCATATTAAATTGGCTAACTTTGCCCTAGTATTTGGCTAAACTAACTAGAATGAATATATCAAAGCAAATTGCCTTTATGGGTAGTTTTGGAGTAGCTGCGCTTTTGATGGTTACGGGTTGTTCAAAGCAACTCCACCCTACACAAAAGGACTTCAAACAATACCAAATTAACAAGGACGTACAAGCAGATCCCACCATCGTTTCCATCTATGAACCATTCAAGCAAAAAATGGAAACTGAAATGAACCGCGTTATCGGACATGCCAATAAGGCATTGACAAAAGAGAAGACCCCTGAAACATTAATGGGTAATTTCTTTTGTGAAGCATTGTTATGGATGAGTGACCATTTTGCCCACAATCCCGCCGACCTTGCCTTTGCAACAAAAGGCGGAATTCGCAATGATCTCAAAGCTGGGAATATCACGGTAGGACATATCTTTGAAGTCATGCCCTTTGAAAATACATTGACGATTATTGAACTAAAAGGCAGCCAGATACGCCAGCTTGCTGACTATATCGCAACAACACACGGCCAGCCTATTGCAGGTATGACCTTAACAATAACGGGAAATAAGGTACAGGAGATCAAAATTAAAGGACAGGCAATAGATGACAATAAAACATACAAACTCGTCACCTATGATTATCTGGCCAATGGTGGCGATAATCTCGTCCTATTGACACAATCGATCGCTAGAACCAACTATCCCCAACGGATGCGTGAAGGTTTGATAGAATATGTAAGTGAATTAACAAAAGCAGGTAAACAAGTAAATGCGGAATTAGATGGAAGAATTAAAATCAATTAATCGGAGAACCTTTATCAAACAGGCCGGTGGATTTTCTGCAGCACTTGCATTGGGTTCCTTACCTTTTCAGGCAGCGGCAAAAAGTAAAAAGATCAAATTGACCATTTTACATACCAATGATGTGCATAGTCGCATTGAGCCATTTCCAATGGATGGTGGTAAGTATCAGGGACTGGGTGGTGTAGCTCGCCGTAGCACACTGATCAATAAGATCCGTAGCGAGGAAAATAATCTACTATTATTGGATGCAGGTGATATGTTTCAGGGAACGCCCTATTTCAACCTCTTTGGCGGTAAATTAGAGCTCGATCTGATGACCAAATTGCGATACGACGCAGGGACATTTGGCAACCATGAATTCGATAATGGCCTGGATGGACTCGTGAAATATCTAGATCACGCCAAATTTCCATTTCTGACTGCCAACTATGATTTCAAAGGTACCGTACTTGAAGGAAAGACCCAGGATTATACAATCTTTCATAAGGGCGGTATCAAGGTAGGTGTGTTTGGGCTGGGGGTTGATATCGAAGGTTTGGTAGATCCCAATAATTATAAAGGGATGAAATACCTGGATCCGATTGAGATATCCAACAAAATCGTTAAAATCCTGAAAGAAAAACATAAGTGCGACCTTGTTATCTGTCTTTCACACCTCGGTTATCAATATGAGAATGATAAAGTTTCAGATCTGGTTCTGGCAGCCAAAACATCAGATATCGATCTGATCATTGGCGGGCACACCCATACTTTTTTAAATGAACCGACCTTGGTCACAAATTTAAAAGGTACGCAGACCGTGGTCAACCAGGTTGGTTTTGCGGGTATCAATCTTGGTCGCATCGATTTTATTATGGAACCGGGATCAGGCAAAAAGCAGATGATAGCAAGCACCTATCAGGTAAACCCGTCAATAGCAGAATCGCAACTGGCATAATATTATCCATTTATAATAGATGCCAAATTGACCAAATCAATTTGGCATTTTTTTGACAGAATCCGTTGAAGTTTTTGTGAGCCAAAACCAGCCCATACCGGAAAAATGGAAACGCTCATCATAAATGACCAGCTTTAAAAAAGCAAATTATTTGCATGAAAAAAATCATATCCATATACTTGGACTCCTTCAAAGGCCTTTCACAGGCCGCATGGCTCTTGGCAGTTGTTATGTTGATCAACAGAATGGGAAGTATGGTCATCCCTTTCCTTGGACTCTATATGACACAGGTCCTTCATTTTGATATCAAACAAGTTGGGATCGTACTAATGAGCTATGGCATAGGCTCCGTTTGCGGCTCCTACATCGGTGGATGGTTGACAGATCGGATTGGCAGCTTTAAGGTACAATTCGGAAGTTTAGTATTGGCCTCGCCCCTATTTCTGTTGATTCCCTTATTTAAAGAGGTTCAATCCCTGTCTGTCATGATCTTTACATTAAGTCTAATTTTTGATGCATTTAGACCTGCAAACTCTGTTTCAGTGGCCAGTTACGCTAAACCGGAGAACATTACCCGAGCCTTTTCACTCAATCGTTTAGCGATTAATCTGGGTTTTTCAATCGGTCCCGCTGTCGCAGGTTTTCTGGCGACGATCTCGTTTAACTGGATATTCTATGGAAATTCCTTTGCAGTGATGTGTGCCGCTGTGATTTTCTTTATCTTTTTTAATAAAAGGCAAAAAAGAACAGATGTAAAAGCAAAAAAAGAAGCATTGGTAGACGGCAATCTAACCGTAAAACAAAGTCGTAATCCATACACCGACGTTCCCTTTATATTATTTAATATATTCTGCTGCATTTTCTCGTTCTGCTTTTTCCAGCTCATTACGACCTTACCTATATTTTATCGCGAAGTACACCACTTGGACGATCATCAGATCGGATTTCTACTGGGTTGGAGTGGTTTTGTGATCGTTTTATTGGAGATGTTTGTCGTCCATGTTGCCGAAAAGAGGTTTTCGCTGATCAGCACCCTGGTGTTTGGAACGATTTTATGTGCGCTCTCCTATGCCATGTTAAACTATATGGGAGGACTTGGCTGGCTATATTTCACATTTTTCATCTTCGGTCTCGGGGAAATGCTAACACTACCCTTTATGGCAACCGTATCGGTCAATCGTTCTACGCCCAAAACTCAGGGAGCATACATGGGATTCAACTCACTCGCTTTCTCTGCAGCAAATATCTTTTCACCGCTGCTTGGAACTTCTATTGTCGACTCCTTTGGCTTTACAACATTGTGGTGGGCCACAGCACTGACCCTCTCCCTTACAGGACTCGGTTTTTACCTTGTGCTGAAATGGATGAGATAAAAAATAAAAGGGATATTTCAAATGAAATGTCCCTTTTATCTTTTAAATAAGATCGGTGGATTTCCCTACCAGATTTTAATACGTTTATCCGTAGGGATAAACATTTTATCACCATCTTTCGTTTCCCAAGCAGCATGGAATGCATCCAAATTGATGATTGGCGCGAAAGCACGATATTGCGCCGGAGAATGTGGATCTGTTTTCACCTGGTTCACAACAAATTCATCTGTTGTCTTGGTTCTCCAAATGGTAGCCCAGGAAAGGAAGAAACGCTGATTCTGTGTAAAACCATCGATTAATCCAGGATTTCCTTTGTCTTTTAAATACAGTTGTAGTGCATCGAAAGCGACAGAAGAACCACCCAAATCACCAATATTCTCACCTAAAGTGAAACGACCATTTACAAAAACTCCAGGAACTGGTTCATAAGCCTCAAATTGTTTGACCAACGCGTCCGCTGCAGCTTCAAATTTAGCCTTATCACCATCAGTCCACCAGTTGTTCAAATTTCCATTACCATCATACTTTGCACCCTGATCATCAAAACCATGAGATAACTCATGTCCTATGACTGCACCGATGCCACCAAAATTCACGGCCGCATCTGCTTTATAATCATAGAATGGCGGCTGTAGAATTGCTGCGGGGAATACAATTTCGTTAAAAAGTGGACTATAATAAGCATTGACGGTCTGTGGTGTCATTCCCCATTCAGATTTATCAACTGGCTTACCCTGTTTTGCAAGGTTCTCATAAAAGGCCCATCTGCTGGATGATAAAACATTATCGTAAAGTGATGTTCCGATATCAAGTTTGCTATAATCCTTCCATTTGTCCGGATAACCAATTTTCACTTTAAACTTCGACAACTTTTCCAGCGCCTTCACTTTTGTATCTGCAGACATCCATGTTAGACCATTGATGTGCTGTCCAAATGCCTTTACAAGGTAACTTACTAACTCCTCCGCATCGGCTTTGGCTTTTGGCGGAAAATTCTCTTTTACATATAGTTTGCCCAAAAGTTCTCCAGCGATAGAATTAACAAATTCTACTCCTCTTTTGTCCAGTGCGCGTTGTTCCTTCTGCCCTTTTAACTTACGGCCCCAGAAATCAAACGAAAGGTCATTTAATTCCTGAGTTGTATACGATGCAGCGGTATTTAATAAATGAAATGTCAAGATATCTTTAATAATCGGAAGGTTCGCCGGATTGAAGATCTTATCTAAATTTTCATAGTATTTTAGTTCGGGTACAATAACAGTATCCGCTTTGAATCCTACATCGCTTAGATATTTAGCAATGTCGACGTTTTTTACCATCTTTTTCAAATCAGCAACCGCCACCGGATTATAGCGGCCATTCGCGTCACGCGACTGTTCTACAGTTTTTAGATTAGCAGCCAATTCTTTTTCAAATGCAACAATTTTAGGACCTTTAAGATCTCTTGTACGTTGCCCGGATTTGGCATAAAGCGCGGAAATATATTCCGAATAATCCTTTAATGTCTGTTCATTTTTTTGATCCTTAACCTGATAATAAGAACGGCCTAAGCCTAGACTCCCACCGCCCAAATAAACCGTGTTGACATTAGAATTTTTGAGATGCGCATATACATATCCACCAAAGAAAGGGTTTCCTCCGATAGGTGCCACCTCGACCAGGTATTTATAAAGATCGTCAAAATTCTTGATCGCAGTAATTTTTGTCAAATAGGGCTGAACAGGTTCTAATCCCAATTTATCACGCGTCTTCATATCTACAAAAGAACGGTAAAGATCCCCTATTTTTTGGTTATCAGTTCCTTTTGTAAATTGTCCCGATAATGATTCCTGCAACACTTTCAATGTAGCGATGTCTGTATTTTCACGCAGCTCATCAAAAGAACCCCAACGTGCCTTATCAGACGGAATTTTAACCGTTTTCATCCATTGACCATTCACAAAATTGTAGAAATCATCCTGTGGACGAACACTTTTATCCATGTAATTTACATTGATTGCATTATTTTGCGCATGGCCGGCCAAAGAACCACATGCCAACAAAGCAGCCAAAAGTATATTTCTCTTCATATAAATTTTAGTTTGTTATGTATCTAAACAAACTTAAGAAAAGTTTTGCTATTGTTCCTAATACAAAACATAGTTTTGCAGACAATTGAAGTAATATATATTAACCTATGTCTGTGTTTTGTTTTGTGTTGATTTACGGAGCAAAAGAAGGAAAATCACTAGGAAAAGTGCCACTCCACCCAGCCAAATCCAGGGGTTGGCATACCACAACGTGCCGTTTGCCTCCTTGAGCTTTTGATTTTCTTCAATCGGCACCTCTGCATGAAGTTTAATAATGGAAAATAGCAAACAAAACAGTAAAAACATTCTTTTCATATGATCTACCTTATATAGATAGAATGCTCCGCCAGCCTATTTTGTTTGCTTAAGATAAAATTTGTATTCAGTCTTTTTGTCTGATCTCACCCAGATGAACGACATCTTTTAAATCAAAAGGCGTTTCCTGGTATACAAAATAGTTGAGCCAATTATTAAATAACAAGTTCGCATGGCTCGTCCAACGCACCAAAGGTTGATTTTCCGGATTATCATCTCTATAGTAGTTTGCTGGCATACGAATAGTCTGACCTTTCTCCAAATCCCTTTTATATTCTTCATCCAAAGTAAATGGTGCGTACTCAGAATGACCAGTCAGGTAAAATTCACGACCACCACGGGAGGATGCGATGGCAATACCCGCTTCAAGAGACTCCGAAAGAATTTCTACCTCATTTTTAGCAAGCAGATCATCTTTTTCAATGGTTGTATGCCGGCTATGGGGAATAAAAAACTCATCGTCAAATCCACGAAACAACGGATGTCTTTTGTCGAGAGCCGTATGTTTGAATACACCAAAAAGCTTCTCATCCAAAGGTTTTTTCTCCACATCATAAAAATGATATAATGCGGCTTGTGACGCCCAGCAGATATACAAACTTGAAGTTACATGCGTTCTTGCCCAGTCAAATATCGTCTGAATTTCATTCCAATAGGTTACCTCTTCAAATCTGACCATTTCAACCGGAGCTCCTGTGATGATCATACCATCATAAAAATTCTCCTTCACTTCACTTAGGCTTTTATAAAACATCTCTAAGTGTTCCTCGGGTGTGTTTTTTGAAACGTGAGTTTCCAATCGAAGGAACTCCATCTCAACTTGCAAAGGATTATTGGAAAGTAAGCGGATAAAATCGGTCTCTGTTGTGATCTTAAGCGGCATCAGATTGAGGACCAACACACGTAATGGTCGAATATCCTGCTCATTTGCCCTTAGATCACTCATTACAAAGATATTCTCCTTTTTTAAAAGCTCGATCGCAGGAAGGTTATTAGGAAGTTTGACTGGCATATATAAATTTCTCCTTATACAATTAGCATGCAAAATTAACAAGAAAATGGCAGAATACTAAATGAAACCGCAAATTTAAGTTTGCATCAAATCATAACTTTTCCCATTCAGATCATTCTTCGGTCAATTGTCGTAGGGCCTTTTGAAACTTCGTCGAGCCAAAATTCATCCCGCCCACGTGCTTATTGACCAATTTGCCTGCTTTATCTATAATGATGGTTGTGGGAATACTCGTCGTAAGAAGATCTTTTGGTAATGCAGAGTTTAACTGATAGACCGGAAGACTATATTTTCTTTTCTTTAAAAACTTCTCCGAAGACTTCAGGTTACCGTCAACGTCCACTGACAGAAATATTATTCGGCTATTCCCTTGAAAATCTTTATATAGTTTATCCAGAGAGGGCATTTCTGCTAAACAAGGTGGACACCACGTCGCCCAAAAATTGATCAAAACAACTTTACCCTTGAGCTGGTTTAACGAAATCACCCTGCCCCTACTATCTTTGAAACTGACTTCCTCATACTTAAGGCGCAAGCTAGGATGTGTTGTCGGATCATTTCCATACGCATAACAAGATGTGTAGGCAGATGCCAACAACAATAAGATGCTGATCGTAACAGATCCAATTCTATTTTTTCTTTGCATATTGTTTCTTTCATGAAGGACACACAATCAACGTTTATTGTATAAATTGATTGTGTTCATCAGGCCAAACTACAATAAAATTTAATTTATCCTAGCATTTTAACTAAAACTCCATGCCAACAAAAGGCTAAACTTGAAGATTTAAATACATCAAGCTGATTTTAAACTGTCTTTTAACAAAAGCAACCAACTATAAAATAAAGACATAATAAGTTGTCCAACGGGGATCTAAACCCAACAAAACCAAATGGCGATTTATTCACAATCCCATTTTTTTTGGTGAAACGACCGATCGATTGCCGTGATCTGTCTAAAAGTTATTACAAACAAATTGGCAGATATGATTATTATATACTATATAATAAGTAAATCAATATGAGCAAGGAAAAATCAATCCAGGAAATCGAGATCAATGGAAAAGTTTATCAGTATAGTTCGCTAAGAAATCTGCCTGAAGGTGAGATCGGGCACCTGCCCTTCAGTATTCGGATTCTCCTGGAGAATGTGCTACGTAATTATGATGGATTTAGTATCACGGATGAGCATGTCAGCACATTAATCAACTGGACACCTCAGCCTGTCGATAAAGATATCCCATTCAAGCCAGCGCGCATTCTCATGCAGGACTTTACCGGTGTCCCTGCGGTGGTAGATATGGCCTCTTTACGGGCGGAATTTGTTCGGCATGGCAAGGATGGCCAAAAAATTAACCCAGCGATCCCAGTAGACCTGGTTATTGACCATTCCGTACAGGTGGATTATTTTGGCACCGAGTATTCCTACGACAAAAATGTAACATTGGAATATGAACGCAACCGTGAGCGGTATGAGCTTCTGAAATGGGCCCAAAAAGGCTTAAAAAATTTCACTGTTGTTCCTCCGGGGATGGGAATTTGCCATCAGGTAAATCTAGAATATCTCGCCAAAGGTGTTATTTCCCGTGATAATTGGTTATTTCCGGATACCTTAGTCGGTACAGACTCCCATACGCCTATGGTTAATGGTATCGGTGTCCTGGGTTGGGGTGTTGGCGGTATCGAAGCCGAAGCAGCAATGTTGGGACAACCCATTTTCTTCACCTGTCCAGAGGTTATCGGACTTAAGCTGACGGGTAGTATTCCCGATATCTGTACAGCTACGGATATGGTTCTTTCCATCACCAAAATTCTACGGGATAAAGGTGTTGTCGGAAAATTTGTCGAAGTCTTTGGGGAAGGATTAGATACCCTTTCTGTAACAGACCGGGCCACCATCTCCAACATGTCGCCAGAATTTGGCTGTACGGTCACCTATTTTCCGATAGATGACCGCACATTGGAATATATGCATAGCACCAATAGAACCGAGCAGGAAATCAAGATTGTGGAAGAGTACTGCAAACAAAATCTGCTTTGGCGCACAGGAAAAGAACAGATCTTATACTCTGCCGTTGTCGAATTCGATCTAAGTACACTCGAACCCACAGTTTCGGGCCCCAAACGTCCACAGGACAAAATTTTGGTCAAGGATTTAAACAATAAGTTTTCACAGCTTCTTGATAGCGAACACCATAGACAATACGTACCGATGCCACAACGTTCCGAATCAGCCTGGTTGGCAGATGGCGGCTCGGGTACCGAATTTACTTTTGGGAAAGTACCTGTAGAACATGATTCACCACATCAAGTCATTTCGGAGTCCATACATGCTGTACGCATCAAACACAATCACAAGGAATATATTGTTAGTGACGGTAGTATCGCTATTGCTGCAATTACAAGCTGTACGAATACGTCTAATCCAACAGTCATGATTGGCGCTGGGCTATTGGCCAGAAATGCTATTGAACGTGGGTTACGGACAAAATCATGGGTAAAGACCTCCTTGGCACCAGGATCGAAAGTAGTCACACAGTACCTGGAACGATCGGGGCTCAATGCAGATCTTAATGCACTCAGATTCCACACTGTAGGCTACGGATGTACTTCCTGTATCGGTAATTCAGGTCCACTCCCACCACAAATTGCAGAAGCAGTGGAGAAAGGGGAATTGATCGTTGCCTCAGTATTGTCAGGGAATAGAAACTTTGAAGCAAGGGTTCACCCACAGGTAAAAATGAATTTCCTAATGTCTCCGATGCTGGTTGTTGCCTATGCCCTTGTTGGCCGCGTGGATATCAATTTGATGGAAGACCCGCTGGATTATGATCCGAATGGACAGCCCGTTTATTTGAAAGATATCTGGCCAAGTCGTGAAGAAATTATGAAAACAGTCAACGAATGCGTCAAACAATCTGATTTCCAAGAGGTCTACGACGTCATCTTTGACGGTTCTACGGATTGGCAGGATCTGGAAGTCAATCTTGATCAGAATTATCAATGGGATGACACATCGACATACATCAAAGAATCTCCATTTTTTGAAAACTTGCAGGCAGTTCCGGCACCTATTCAGGACATCCAGGACGCAAGAGTCTTACTTTATTTGGGCGACTCAGTCACCACAGACCATATTTCTCCGGCCGGATCTTTTAAAGAAGATACTGCTGCTGGAAAATACCTCAAGTTGCACCAGGTCAACAAAGAAGACTTCAACTCCTATGGCTCCAGACGGGGCAATCATGAAGTCATGATGCGTGGCACCTTCGCCAATGTGCGGATTAAAAATAAAATTACAGACCGGGAAGGTGGCTATAGCAGGTATTTCCCAACGAATGAGGTTAAAACAGTATACGATACGGCAATGGAGTATCGCAAAACAGATACACCTTTAATTGTCTTAGCGGGAAAAGAATATGGATCGGGCTCGTCCCGTGACTGGGCAGCCAAAGGGACTTTTCTCCTTGGTGTACGGGCCGTAATTGCCGAAAGTTTTGAACGTATACATCGAAGTAATCTTGTCGGTATGGGTGTCGCTCCATTAGTCTTTATCAATGGAGAAAATGCAGAAACACTTGGACTTGATGGCACTGAAGTCTATTCCATCACCGGCTTAGCAAAAGAACTAATACCACATAAACTGCTAGACGTAAAAGCTGTACATGACAACGGGAACACGACAACATTTCAAGTCAAAGCAAGATTAGATTCTGCCATCGAAATTGAATATTTCAAGAATGATGGTATATTACAATATGTGCTAAGACAATATTTGAAGAACAATTAATAATAAATCCAACTGACTAACAGCACATTTTACAGATAAAAAGGGGCAAGATAAAAACTATGCCCCTTTCCACAACCTATATAAAACCTACCAGAGTTTCAATGGAAAATATTTCCGGCCAACATACAATATTGTTCGGCAACTGCTCCAAAGTTACATCCCATAACAATCGTTTTTACTCCCTGAAGTCAGGTGTTTTTTTTCGGCAAAATAAGCAATTATGTCAGCTATGCTTCCATTATCGAGCCTAAAAATGTATTTTCGCAGGCTATCGATCACAATATTTACGTAGAAGGATAAATCATGGATGAACTGGTAAAACAGACGATTTCTAAAGTAAGCTTCAATAGTGAATTGCAGCAAATTAAAGAATTTTATAAATGCACATTTGAATATTGCGATTTCCAAAATGCCGCATTGGTAGACATGATCTTTACAGATTGTCAATTTAAATCCTGTAATTTATCCAACATTAAGCTCCAGGGAACCCAATTGGATCATATCGTTTTTCAGGACTGTAAGATGTTGGGCATACAGTTCAACGAATGTAGCTCATTCGCTTTCCATATCGAAGTGAAAAATAGCACGCTCGACTATGCTTCTTTTTTCGAACGGAATATGAAAAAATTCAAATTTGACCAGTGTTCACTACAGCATGTCGATTTTGAAAAAGCAAACCTTCAACAGGTGATCTTTAAAGATTGCGACTTTCTCCGTGCCCGATTTGAACAATGCAATCTGGAAGGCTGTGATTTTCGTACCTCAGTTAATATCCAGCTGGATCCAGAAAACAATCGTATGAAAAAGAGCAAATTTGAATCAGAACAACTGCCCGGCTTGCTAAGCAAATATCAATTGCTGATCGATTGATGGAGAGCATTCCAGAAGAAATCTCTAGCGATAAATTACGAAATAACGGATTTCAGGGATAAAAGAGCCTGCTCTAAATCATCATATTTGCTTATCAATTTTAGGTAGATGAAAGGATAATGACCTTATTATAGTGAATATTCCTATGTATATGGGTTCATGATCGCTTCTTCACCACTAAAAAGCAAATTTATATAGATGAAAAAAACATTCTTATCATTCGCAATTTTATTGGCTACTAGTACAATATCCTTCGGGCAGGTCAATAAAGCGTTTAAAATTAATTACGCCATCGTATTCGCAAACAACAGTGAAGCTTCGGAACAAGAATCCCCTGTGTCGCTGTATGAAGCCTATGTCAGTAACGACAAGATAAAAGTCATTTCTTCGACGGAGGGACAAGAGTCCATTTTTCTTGCGAAAAAGAATGAAGATAAATCAACCATCCTTTATCCGTCTTTATCGAAATACATCGTGCACGAAGATGAAGCAACTTCCTTCTCTATAAAATTGGTTCCCGGTCAAACTAAAACCATTGCGGGTTATGCTTGCAAACTGGCACAGATTGAGCTCCCGAATATCGAAGATATCGAAGGTAATACCAACTTGTCCATCTGGTACAGCGAGAAGCTACCAGTTATCTATTGGGAAGGATTTGATATCTTCAAAAAAATTCCTGGGGCTGTGCTTCAGGTAACCACACCTCTGGGTGTGGATATTGTAGCACAAAGTGTAGCTAACAGTCAGTTAAATGATAATGACTTTATCGTTCCCGAGGACTATGATCAAGTGGAATCGATCTACGAAGAAGACCAGGAAGGTGAGGAAAGCAATCAAATGGCCGAAAATTTATACCTATTTGAAGATAGTACTTCAGGTCTTATGGGATTGCAAGATAATGCGCAGAAAATCGTCGTACCGGCTCAATATCATTACATTACACCATTTGTAGGTGAAATCAGTGTGGTGCAATTTAAAGATGAGAAATATGGCGCAATCAATCTTGCAGGAAAAGCCATTATCCCCTTTCGATACGAATATTTAAGCTATGACGATAATTCGGGACAATTTCTATTCGGCCTTAATGAAAAATATGGCCTACTTGACAAGGTAGGTAAAGTCCTTATCCCAGCAAATTACGATATGATCTCCTTTATCAATGGTGGTTATGCCGTTTTTCAGCAAAATGAAAAATATGGTATTTTAAATCAAGCTGGGAAAATCATTGTACCGGCTAGTTATAGTTTCATTTCTGAAAATAATGGCACCCATTTCATTAGTGTCGAAAATGACAAATATAGTCTCATTGATATTAAAACAAACAAAGCATTAGCCCCCGCTTATGATTTTATTTCAGTAACCGAAGAGCCGAATCTTTTCCTTGCGAGTAAAGACGGCAAATACGGCTATTTAAATGATCAGGGAAAAATTGCCATTCCTTTTATCTACAGCGGTGCTACAGCATTTAGCGACGGCATAGCATCCGTTACAAAAGAAGGTTCAGATGACGTCATTCTAATCAATACAAAAGGGGAACAGGTTGAATTGGATGCAGCTGCTGAAGCAGCAGCCGAAGAAATCTAAGGCCTAACAAGGCATTCAAAAAAATAAGGGTTGGTAATATTACCAACCCCTATTGTTTTACTTATTTGCGCTATTAATTTGTGCTTACCGCTTTCTTCTTGCCGAAAATTTTCTTACCTACCGTAAAAAGTAACACAGCGATAATACCGCCTCCCAAACCGAACAAGAGCTCTTTAACCATACCTGGGAAATTAGGCAAGGCATGATGTAGGAAATCTATATAATGGGAAAAGATACCTCCCGAAACCAAAATCAAGGCAATCGTACCTACCACAGCCAACAATTTGATAATAAAAGGCAGAGCGCGAACCAGTAATCTACCTAAACTGGCCAACGGACCTTTTTCTTTCCCGCTTTTAATCAACTTATATCCAGCATCATCCATTCTGACGATCAATGCCACAATGCCGTATACACCAACTGTCGCAAGTAAAGCAACCACACAGACGGTAATGATTTGCAAACTCAGACTTTTATCAAGTACCGTCCCCAATGCAATAATCACAATTTCTACAGAAAGAATAAAATCAGTCGTAATAGCTGCCTTGATCTTTGACTTTTCAGCCTCCATATCATTCTCCTCAATAACCTCCTCAACCTTAGATTCGCCCTCCTGATGTTTACGATGAAACAAATACTCAATAATCTTTTCTACCCCTTCGAAGGCCAGATAAAATCCACCCAAGATCAAGATATATTTGATGGCGATCGGAAAAAAGACATTCAATAACAATGCGATCGGGACAATAATCAATTTATTGATAAGTGAACCTTTTGTAATCGCCCACAGAACGGGCAATTCCCGAGATGCCAAGAACCCGGTCGCTTTTTCCGCATTCACGGCCAAATCATCACCCAAAATTCCAGCTGTTTTTTTGGTTGCTATCTTACTAGCAACTGCAACATCATCCATTAAAGCCGCAATATCATCTAATATTGCAAATATTCCTGAAGCCATATTTTATTAAAAATTTGAACGTAAAAATATAAATTTAATTCAATTCCCAAATAAGTAATTTAATTGAATGACAATAATAGACTACAAACAGATTTATTTTAATTGTGTATTTTAGATTCAAATTATACCAAATATGAAAAAATCACTTTCAGCTACCGATCAGGCCGCATTATACGAAGTACTAAAGCAGCGATTTGAGACCAATATGAACAGACATCAGCTTCTTGTTTGGGAACATATACAACATAAACTGGAAGAAAATCCGGCCAGGGTCTGGAGCCTACATCAAATGGAACAGAGTGGCGGCGAACCTGATGTTATTGGAATAGATCCGGTTAATGCAGCTTATTTGTTTGTTGACTGCGCCGAGGAAACCCCAAAAGGAAGAAGAAGCCTATGTTTCGACCAAGCTGCTTTGGACTCCAGAAAAGAAAATAAACCTGTAGGCAGCGCTCTGGAAATGGCTAAACAGATGGGAGTCGAATTGCTAACGGAAGAACAATATCGACAGTTACAAACACTGGGGCAGTTTGACCTGAAAACTTCAAGCTGGATACAGACACCGGCCGATATCCGTAAACTCGGAGGCGCCCTATTCTGTGACCGACGTTATGACCATGTTTTTACCTATCACAATGGTGCCATCTCCTACTATGCGGCGCGTGGCTTTCGGGCGGTATTATACGTTTAATTCACAAGGAACAACAAGCTAATTTAAAATAGATTACATCCAAAATGAAACAGTCGATTATTTTATGGCTTAGCCTCATCTGCATTTTGCTTTCGCGATCAGTATTCGCGCAATCCCCCTTTCCCGCATTTCTCCAGGGCACCTGGAAAGTAGCCGATAAAGAACGCTATGAACACTGGGATCGTATCAGTGACAGTGAATTAAAGGGTGTTTCTTACAGCATTAAAAATGACCAAAAGATCGTCAGTGAGTATCTGAAAATCAAAAAAGTCGGCGACAGAGTTATTTATACCGCTTTAGTAATCGGTCAAAATAACGGAAAAGAAATAGACTTCGAATTGACTTTTAAGGATAGCACCTATTCGTTTGTCAATGAGCGCCACGATTTTCCCAATCGAATACGTTATAAACAACTTGCCGGAGACCGTATTCATATTTCAGTTGAAGGGAAATCCGGAAAGCCACATGCTTTTTATGTCCACAAAATAAAAAATGACAGTGCGGGTGACAACCCCAATTATGACCGCGACTTAGCAGCCAAGTTGGGCGCTGACGATTATGGAATGAAAAGTTATATTTTCGTACTGCTAAAAACTGGCCAAAACAAAACCGTAGATAAACAACTGATCAGCGAAAGTTTTAAAGGACATATGGAAAACATCGGCCGTTTGGTCAAGAATGGGCAGTTGATTGTAGCCGGCCCATTTGGAAAAAATGACAGTGGCTTTCGAGGTCTTTTTATCCTCAATAAGGTCGCAACAATTGAACAGGCCAAAGAACTACTTCAGACAGATCCGGCTATTAAAAATGGCCTTTTGGAAGCTTTATACTATTCTTGGTACGGCTCAGCAGCATTACCCGAATACCTACCTTTTTCTGAAAAAATATGGAAAAAAGCACATTGAGACTAGCCTGCATAAGATTTTGAGTCCATTGGGAAGAACCATTTTTTTTCGATCCAGCATTTACTAATGACAAACTGCTGTCAGCTGTCAGATCTATTTTTGAGAAAAATATAAAAACACATGGAAAATAGATCTATCCCTTCTTTTAATATTATTGGAATTGCTATACGTACAAGCAATCAGAATAATCAAGCCGCCAAAGATATTCCTGAACTATGGGCCAGATTTTTTGAAAACGATATCATGAGCAGGATTCCAAATAAAGTTTCCAATGAGCTCTATTGTGTTTACACAGAATATGAAAGGGATCACACCTTACCCTACACCACCTTATTGGGTTGTAAGGTTGCTCATCTTGATGATCTCCCGGAAGATATGGATGGCATACGCATCGAAGAAAGTCTGTATCATCATGTTGAGGCTGAAGGCAACCTGGCGGCAGGTATTGTTTACAATGCCTGGTTAAACATCTGGGAAGCCGGTCTTCCAAGAGCATTTTCAGCAGATTTTGAAATATACGGTGAGAAAGCACAAAACCCAGAGCAGGCGAAGGTTGATATTTTCATTGCGCTTCAATAGTCAAGAATTCTGTTACACTATTCGTCAGGGCAACAACATTCAAACCTGTTGAAGCCCTGACAATTTTTATTTACTTCCCTGTGAATGTAACAAAACGTATGTCGGACCTCTCTTGCATTTATTTTGGCCAAAATATCTTTTACCTTTGTGCCGATTTAATTAAACTAAAATGCAGGACACCACAGCCCACCGTAAGAAAATCGTACGATACAGCTACATAAAATTAATCGGAAGTTCAGTTTTGGTAAGCCTGATTTGTTGCCTACTCGCTTATAGCCTGAAACATATGACCGGATATGTACAGGAAAAAATAGCTGAAGGCGTTTTAAACTGGGATCCTAGACTATTTATCCTCTTACCAAGTGTAGGTATTACGGCAATATATTTTCTACGAAAGTATGCTTTTCAAAACCGGAAAAACAAAGGAATCAAGGAAATTTACACAACGCTGGAAACCCGGAAGGATCATTTGCCTTTTTTCAAAATACCATCCCACTATATCAACGGCTTTTTGACCGTTATTTTTGGTGGATCAACCGGGATTGAAGTTTCTACTGTAGTAGCCACAGCCACCGTGGGAAACCAGGCCTATAAGCGTCTTCACCCTGCTTGGGCCTATAAAACAGAACTGATCTGCGCGGGCGTTATTGCCGGTGTAACACTATTATTCGGCAGTGCGCTTGGGGGCTTGCTATTTGCCTTTGAAGTCATCGCCAGAAAATACAACAAAACACTATTGATCAGTGGCATCAGCTCCATGCTGGTCGCCGCGCTATTCGTACACTATATGGATAACAATCCTTTGTTCAACTTTGCAGCGAAGCAATGGCAATGGCAGGCTGTCCCTTTTATCGTGGTACTAGGCTTAATCGCTGGTCTATTAGCCTTGTATTTCACAAAAATTGTGATCTACGCAAAATCTTTCTTTGCCGGAATAAAGAATAATTTTATCCGGGTCAATTTGGGAGCCGTTACAGTGGGAATCCTGATCTTCTTTTTGCCTGCCCTATATGGCGACAGCTATCACGGTCTCGGAGAGATCCTGGAAAGCAGTTTACATGGATCTATCAATTGGCTCTACTTTCTGCCGTTACTGCTATTAGTCCTGTTAAAACCGCTTGCAGCAGCACTTACCTTAGGGGCTGGTGGTGATGGTGGTGTCTTCGCCCCCAGTATTGTCACAGGCGCACTTTTAGGTGTACTTTTTGCGCAACTTTGCAATCACTATCTGGGCACCCATCTTATTGTCATTAATTTTGCGCTATTTGGTGCCGCAGCGATGCTTTCTGCTGCCATCCATGCGCCATTTACTGCAATTTTCATTATTGCCAGCATCGTCCCTTCAGGTTATCTACTATTTGCACCCTTATTGGTGGTCTGTGTCATCGCTAAAATACTTGCCCAAAGGATCTATCCTTATAATGTATATACCTACAAGGAAGTCGCCCATAACTAGCAGCCAGCATTGGCTTCAAGGGGCTGTCTCCAAATTGAAAATTGTAAATGTAAACCAAAATTAAATTTGGGCAACAGCTTTGAAAATACTAACAAACAAGAAAAAGGATCAAAATTCACTAAGAATTTGATCCTTTTTTAGTTGATTCAATGAAGCTTCAAAATATCGCTAATCTTCGCGGCTACCATCATCAGCCATACGGACAATCTTTGGTGAGAACTTTGCGACGACGTCCACCAACTCCTCTTGCGAGGCCATGACGGTATGGATGTCTTTGTAGGCCATGGGTGCTTCATCCATCCCGGCTCCCAAAAGCGTAATCCCCCGATCAGCAAGCATATCTTTCAACTCAGTAGCAGCGAGCGTCTTGATTGCTTGTGTACGGCTCATCAATCGTCCTGCACCATGAGATGCCGATTGGATAGCAGCCATCTCCCCTTTTCCGCGCACCAGAAATCCAGGAGTAGCCATGGAACCTGGGATAATTCCCATCACGCCTTTTGCCGCAGGAGTAGCCCCTTTTCGGTGCACCACAACCTCCCGGTCATTCCAGGTCTCTTTCCATGCAAAATTATGATGGTTTTCAATCTTCGCTAGCAACTCAGCACCCAAAGCATCTTTGATCTTGTCATGAATAACCTCATGGCAGGCTGATGCATAATCACCGGCCAGATTCATTGCCAACCAATATTCTTGTCCTTCCATTGTATTTAAATCCAGATAAGCCAGATTTTGAGCTTGATAGGGCAACTTACATAAAGTTTTCGCCAATTTGGTATAGTGAGCAGCCACAGTTGCGCCTAGACCCCGGGATCCCGAATGTGTCAACAAACCCAGGTAAAGTCCTTTCTCAATGTTCAGCACCTCATCCTTTTCAACAAACTCCACAATCCCAAATTCCACAAAGTGATTCCCCCCGCCGGAAGAACCTAACTGTGTCCATGCCTTGTCTTTTAAGGATCTAAGCAGATCATTTTCTGCAAACAATTTATTGTCCAGTACCGCATGATCCACACGTTCATGCTTCAGATAGCCATTTCCGGCACCGAATCGCGTATGTTTCAGAATCGTCTCTTTTAATGTCGCTGTATCTGTATCCAATAGGGATGCTGGCAGATCAAAGATGGACAAAGCCATTCGGCAACCAATATCAACGCCTACTCCGTAAGGAATTACAGCATTATCGGTAGCCAATACACTACCAATCGGCAGTCCGTATCCTTGATGGGCATCCGGCATCAAAGCGCCAGCAACCGTAACCGGCAGCTTCATGGCTACTTTCATCTGTTCTTTAGCTCCCGCTTCTATTCCGGACGCGCCATAAATCGTATATTCCACAGGATCTTCATTCAAAGCAATTAATGTAGCATCAACAACATCCTGTCCCAATATGGCCTGCGCCAATACACTGAAAATAGTATCCTCAGTATACGCTGTTGGATTTTCCAGCACTGATTTAAATTTGGCCAACATTTCTGCTCGCGTAAAACCATGCCGCTTGCTGTTGATTTTCAACGCAGCACCCAATGTATGGTTCTCTTTATATCCTAAAGCAATCAGATCATTGCCATTAATTCTTTTATTTTCCATTTTTATCTTTTTTAACGAGGGGGATCTTTCCAATCCCAAGCAGGTAGCAATACCTCTTTACAATTGCTACCCGCACCTCTTTTGTCCTCAATTTTATTAACTTCCCTTTATTGTTACTTCACAAACAACTGCTTTAATTGATCTACAATCTGCCCATTTCCCGAAATAGAGATGTTATTGATCCTTTCGGCAATTTTCTCCACATACTCCATTTCCTTCAATTTAAACAGCATCGCATTCTCCTCCATAAGTTTTGCCGTATTAAGCAAACTTCTAGTAGAAGCAGTTTCTTCACGACGCATAATAATATTTGCCTGAGCGCGCTTTTCAGCAATCAACACCTGGTTCATGATATCACGAACATCCCCTGGCAGAATAATATCTTTGACTCCGCAAGTTAATAGACGTAAGCCTAATCCAGCAATATACTCCATCGTATTTTGCAAAATATAAGTGCTTATCTCTGTCTTCTTGTCCATCAGTTCATCCAGCGTCATCTGACCGATATAGGTCCGGAGATTTAACTGCATCACAGCATACAATTGCTTCTCATATTCCTTATTATCCAATAACGCTTTGACGATATCAACGATTTGATATTGTAAAGTGAAATTGATCCGTATTTGTGCTTTGTCCCGCGATAGAATCTCCTGACCCACCACATCCAAAGTTAACACACGCATATCTGCCTTTGACACCGCAATGGTCTTTGCGTTCTTCCACCAATAATACGTTCCTGGATCCAAAATTTCTGTAAACACGCCATCAACAAAAAGTAATCCTTTTTCATTTGGTTCAACTTTGTATTGACGGATATAATAAGCCAACGTTTGCTTTTCAAACAATTGACGGTTGACAGAAACTGGTATTTCGATCTCCGAAATATCCTCCAGCTGAAATTTGCGCACTTGCAACCCTTTCCAGAACACATGTCTACCTGCCGCCAAGGTCTTTTCAAAATTATTGCTTAAGAAAACAAACGCAATTTCCGTATCCGCCACTTCGACAATATCCACCAGTTCACGAAAGCCCTCCACCTGCAAGAGCACATCAATGTTATGGTTAGATGGAAACGAATTTGCCCTATTGTATGTCTCCAGTTTCTCACCGAAACCCAACCAGTACTTACCGGCTTCCAATACACGGATAACTTGGTTATTTTTAACAACCAATCCAATCTCATTGACATTTACTTGTACTCTTTTCATCATATTTATTGTTTATACTATTTACCAATGACAAAACTTGCTATGAGCTGTCCATCGATGCCGAGCGGGATCAAAAAGAGCCCATACGGAGCTTTACCGTAGAAGCATTCGAAATGGCCGCCTTAGCAATTCATAACAACGCTCTTCCTGTATCGTCTCTGTATGAGATGTTCCCGATCACGGGCTCACCACCGACTGCGATGAAGAAAAACGAAGTTCTCTTCAGTGCCGGACAGACTATAGCAAGCTTTATTTAATAACCTTTTTAAAGAAGGCATAACTTTCAAAACCAGAACCTAAATTCTGTGCAATACCCTTATGCTATTCCATCCGAAAATGGAAGTGGGATTCGAACCCACACGATTGAGTTGTTGTTCTAACCAAGCTGAACTATCCTGATTGCTCAGGAGCAGGAGTCGAACCTGCGACCTACAACGGAACTGCCGTGCTCTACCCTTGAGCTACCTCTTTCGAGGGAAGGATTCGAACCTTCAACCCTGGTGGCAACCTTCTCTCATTCTCCTCTTCTTATCAGTATATTGAGTCCCATCGGGAACAATACTATCCTGCTATACAGAAACAGGAGACTAGGATGCAAATCAAAGAATAAGAGTCTTTTTATACTTCTCCTAAAAAGAAGTACATATCTTAAAAGCATTTTGCTAGTTTCATCAAAGAACGTTTATCATTGCTGACATTACAAAGATCACTCTGTTAACGTGCAGACCATTTGCGCAATGAAATAAAACACAAATAAAATAACAAAAACAAACACAACATACTGATAATAAGCTATAAAAATTTAAAAACAAATGTTAGCATTAAAAATTAGGGACCAAATTGCGCATTTATATTGCGTAGATTAACAGTGACTAGACGAGAGATTTGCCTAAATGATCATGAGATAACAATAAATATCACTGATTACCATGAGAAAGCTAACTGATAGAAGTGCTATTTTTACAGCGTTATAATTAACTGGAATTTATTAAATGAGAGCAAAAACATTATTGGTTCTACTGGCTATCTATTTTGTCGCTACAGGTTGCACGGGTTCAAATCCTAAAAATAATGCTGTAAAGCCCGCTGGCGACAGCCTAACAACAAAAAGTAGCGCTGATACTGCCAAAGCCAGCGATCAGGTAAAGTCAACAACAGATCTTGATCCGGCCAAAGTATGGCTGGAGCGAATTTTTCACTGCGATGACGATAAATCAGGGAAGTATTGTTATTATTTGGACAAGGAAGAAGCCCTCTGCACGGCACGTTTTATGGAATTCTTAGCAGATGCCAATGAAATCTATGGCCCCTCCAATCTAACAGACGCAGAATTACTGGTGGCGGAAGCGCAATACAAAGCGAAGTGGGGAAAAATTTACCCGCTCTACACGCAGGAAATGTGGTTATTCGGCCGAGGTAATGATGATGCCCTGGCCATTAATACCGTCGAAATAAAGAAGCTAAGCACAGACAAGTACAGCGTATTTATAGATTATGGTAACAATATAAAAACGCAAAATGAGGTTCAGCTGGTTCTTGAAAACAGTAACTATAAAATTGATTATTGCAAGACAAGCTTTGTACAATAAACTCTTCGTGCCTTCCGTACCACAGCGAGGATAATCAACGGATGGTTCTGCCTAATCATTAAACAGACTGTGATAAACTGATGGATAACTGAATGAAAAAAAACGAATCAACAAAAACCGGACAATTCGAAAAAAAGCCACCTTCTATTACTAACGGATAAAAAGTGGCCATATAATAAAACAATAAATGGGGCGTGTAAGCCGATTAAATTGGAGACGAATTGCTCCACTTGACGATATTCCCTTTATGCAATAGGCCATCGACAGCTGAGATACGTGATACAGCTTCTGCAGAACAGCTTGCATCCACCAATAGGAAACTCGCTTCATCTCCTACCTTTGGCCATACCGGCTGACCACTGTCGTCCAAAGGTAATTTTCCATTTGTCGCATAGTGTAGGCAACGGGACAAATCAAATTCCGTCTCATAACCATAGAGCTGTGCAGCAAGATTCGCTTTTTGCAACATATTTCCACTGCCAAACGTCCCCCAGTGATCCTGCACATTATCATTTCCGGTAAGTACCTCCACTCCTGCTTTCCGCAGTTGAGGCAATGGCATTAGCATATTGCGAAACGGTACTGAACTCGCAATACCGACCTTGGCGGAAGCCAAGCGTTCAGCTGTATATTGAAGATCTTTTTGAGACATATAGCCCAATGCAAAAGCATGACTGATAAATGTCCGTCCCTGCAGCGCGGGATTCTCAAGTACTTTATCTATTAAATAATGGATCGTTTTGACACCAGATTCACCCCCTTCATGCAGATGGATATCGATTCCCTTTTTGTTATCCAAAGCTAACTGAATAGTCAAGTCCATGGGTTTTTCGATACTTCCGTCGATACTAAAGGGATCTAGACCGCCAATAAAATCAACCTTATCCCAAGCGGCAATTTCCTTCATCAGCCCGACAGAGTCCGTATAATATAAGCCATGTTGTGGGAAAGCGACCAATTCCGCGCCAAAGGAATCTTTCACATGTTCCAATGCCAGCAATAGATTTGCCAATGATTTGGTACCAGAGGTTGGGTCGACATTAAAATGTGTTCTTGCAAAATTAGTTCCGTAGCCCTGTAGCAGCATGATTAGCTTTTCAGCCCGTTCCACCGAGGTTTTAAGCAGCTCTGGAATAATTTCCTGCTCGCGGGCAATCATATCCTTCACGGTTCTATTTTTAGGAAATACAGCTTTCCAGGGTAGACCATAAAGGGTTTTATCCAAATGGATGTGCATATCCCTAAAGGCGGGTAAGGCCAATTTTCCCTTCGCATCGAATCCTCCGGCCCCAACTGTCGTCTGACCCAGCCGAATTTCCCTTATCTTTCCGCCCGCGATTGTTACCGTAAAGAGTGCTGTATCGGTTCCAACAATTTTCCCTTCACTATAGAGAAAACCTGTTTCCAATCGTACATTTTCTAAAGTATACTGTTCGTTGTGCTGATTGAGTTCGTTCATGAAAATATCATTTTTTTCAAAGCTAAGCTATTTAGCCCCTTTTGATTTGTAGATATTATCACAACATTTGTAAATATTATGGCTGCGGCATAAAATATGAACTCGGCATGAATTTTCACTTAATCCTGTTTTTAATACAAAAATATAGTTACTTTGAACTTGTTTTATAAAACACCACTTCCTTCATATGCAGATTGAAATTGATCACAATTATTATGAAATAGTCAGTTGGGACAAAGATTATATCCAAATCCAAGGTACCTGTTCCCCCTTTCGGGTGTATGCACCACCTTTTTATGATGTTGCCTCCCTCAAGCAATATATCATGCTCAATCCACCAGCATCTTCCGGACATGATCAGTCCTATTCCTACTTGGAAGACCCCTATTATTTATTTGCAAAACCCTACCTGGTTAAGGTTTTTCAAACCTCAACAGCAGCAATTATTGAACTTAAATCAAGCAGTATCTGCGTTCATCAACGAAAGGCTGTAAATACACTCAAGTTGCTGAAAGCCTGGAGTCATGAACTGTTGTACAATGAACTGATCAAAAGGATAAGCTATTGGGAAGAACAGCTGGATAACTACGCTATTTCAGCTATCCGTATAGGCAAGCTATCAACCAGGAATTATAAAATCAAGGGCAATGAAATTTATTTTTCACCCCGATTGATTGATTTCGATAAAGAACAGATTAATCTGGTTGTTTTAGCAGCATTTTGTAAATTTTCCAAAAAAAACAGGAAAGAGTCAGAAGCGATCTATAACTTGTACATCCCCAACTGGAGGGCATTAAACGTATATTAAGACATGGCAGGCATCAGCATACAATTAACAATACCAGGAGACAGCAGCTTTGAATCTTTGAAAAATGATCCAATACAATTCTCAGAATTACTAGGCACCGAACAGCAGCGACTGATTGATGATCATGTTGTTGGTCAGCTCGATGATCAAGATGGCGCTCCGACACTGACAGATTTTAGTATCAGCAATATTATCTTTGATCCCGTTACACTAAAGGGTTCCTTTCGCCTTCATTTCAAAATTTCCCGACAATTCTGCTGTAGCGATATATCCTCCTGTCAGACAGACTACATGGACTTTAACTTCATAAAAGAAGATAAAAAAATCTACGGTACAGGAAGTTATACCACGTGGTCAATTCAATAAAATTAGCCATTCAAGATCAATAATAGATCAATTGATTTCGAGTTAGACATGCCCCATTTAAAAATGAACATCCCCGAGCGCTATAAAATTAACGCAAGCTCCTTTTCCTATTATTGGACCAAGGGCATCGGTGCTAAGTTGTTAGATAAGTTGCCCAATAAACCAAACCTGGCTGATGCGGATCAATATATTCCATTGTTATATCAGTACGATGAGGCCTGCGACCGACTGGTAGAACATTTACACCTGAAAATCGGCTTTGCAAAAGGGCAACAATTGATTCGGGATTATTTGCAGGGCAAAGCCATCGACAGCGTTTACGATAAACTGATTTCGGATTTTATGAACACATTTCCAATAGAGCCCCAGTGGCTCGATTGGAAAAAGATACAACAGGGAATTGCACTCAGTCAGCGTTCGGGATTGACTGGGCTCATTGTATTACGCGATTATTGCCTCATGGGTGGTTATGAATCCAGCGCGATCAATAAACCCTTGATTTTTACCGGAGCACTTAAAAAAGGCGCAGTCAAGCGCTTAACCGAGACGGTAACATTTTGGGTTGACATCACCGCTGACCAGGCATTACGAAAAGGTGGTATGGGCATTGAAGCCATCCTATTGACACGATGTATCCATTCCTTCGCACGCTTGAATATATTGAAACATGGCGATTGGAGAACTGATAAATGGGGTATCCCCTTAAATACCTGGGATATGTTGGCAACAAACTTAGGTTTTTCATTAGTTTATCTGGTAGGTCTTAAACAAATGAAATTCAATTTATTAGAAATAGAAATAAATGGAATCATGCACCTTTGGAAATATATCGGAAGCCTATTGGGTATCCCATTGGATCTGCTTCCAGACACTGAGGAAGAAGCCATCAAAGCCCTATATTATTGGACCATGACCCAAAAAGAAGGAGATCAGGATAGCATTGCATTAGCCCAGGCCCTCATGGAAGAACCCATACATGCAGCTTATCCAAGAAACAAGTTTGGCAGAAAATTAATGCGGGAAGTACATTTGTACTATAACCATTATCTACTGGGCAATTACTCCTGTAATCTATTGGGACTGGAAAAGACGAACATCGGTAAGATCGCCTACTTCAACATTCTTAAAAACAAAAAAGAAAACAGCCGGATCTTAAAGGATGAGGTTCGACAGCAACAAATACGGGAAGGCCGAAAAGTCCACGAGAGAGTCAAACAGATCTATTTGACATACAACTACCCAACATGACGCTCATACGGCACCCTGGTAGCGATTGACCGGCCCAAGGTGAGCTCATCCACGTATTCCAGTTCACCGCCAAATGCGATACCACGCGCGATTGTTGTAATCTTGACATTAAACTCACGCAATTTTCGGTACAGATAAAAGATGGTTGTGTCCCCTTCCATCGTCGCTGAAAGGGCTAAAATAACCTCCTCAACACCACCACGTTGAATACGGTTAAGCAATCCTTCAATTTTAAGGTCAGCGGGTCCTATACCGTCCATTGGCGAAATCAGTCCTCCCAGTACATGGTACACACCTTGATAGGAATTTGTATTTTCGATGGCCATCACATCACGCGTATCTTCCACTACACAGATTAAACTCTTTTCGCGTTTAAATGATCCACATATTTCGCAGGTCGCCTGATCCGAAATATTAAAGCATTCCTGACAATATTGAATATCTTCTTTCAAACGGTCAATAGACGCCGTAAAACGCGCCACCTCGGAATCAGATTGCTTCAATAAATGTAAAACCAGCCTTAATGCTGTCTTTTGTCCCACACCTGGTAATTTACCAAATTCCGCAACCGCGTTCTCAAGAAGTTTAGAAGAAAAATTCATAATGCAAATGTAAGAATAATCGTAAAAAGTAGCTAGTATTAAAAAAATAGCTATATTGTATTCCTTTTTGAAAAAAAATGGGTTTTAGAAATTAAATGTATAACGTTATATATGGACATTACAAAAGAAGATAAAATTATCCGCGCTTTTGAGAACAAAACATGGCAGGAAATTAAGGTTAAAGATTCATGGCAGATTTTTAAAGTCATGTCAGAATTTGTGGACGGGTTCGAGAAGTTGGCTAAAATTGGTCCCTGCGTATCCATATTTGGCTCGGCACGCACACCACGTGAACACAAATATTATCAAATGGCTGTAGATATCGCCGCACTACTAACGGAACGTGGCTACGGTATTATATCTGGAGGTGGCCCGGGGATTATGGAAGCAGCAAATAAAGGTGCTTATGAGTCTGGCGGAAAATCCGTGGGTTTGAATATCGAACTTCCATTTGAACAATTTCACAACAAATATATTGATCGCGATAAACTGCTTGAGTTCAAATACTTTTTTGTACGAAAAGTAATGTTTATGAAATACTCCCAAGGTTATATCGTTATGCCTGGTGGTTTCGGAACAATGGATGAACTCTTTGAAGCGATTACTTTAATTCAAACAGGTAAGATTGCCCGCTTCCCAATTGTATTGGTTGGTTCAGCGTACTGGAAGGGCCTTATAGACTGGGTGCAAGACACCATGCTTTCAAACAAATATATCAGTGAAGAAGATCTGAAACTTTTCCGTATTGTCGATACTGCTCAAGAAGCAGCAGATCATATCTTCCGTTTCTATGATAAGTATCTGTTAAAACCGAACTTCTAATCGCTATAACATTAAATAATACAAAAAAAAAGAGAGTATCTAAGCAATTGGATACTCTTTTTTGTGTATTCGTGCACTCGCCATCTATCCACAACCTTCCATCCTAATGAAAATCAGGGCTGCCCCGACATTGTTACTTTTTTTGTGCATTCATACGACTACTTCACTTCGTGTTTGTTTAACATAAGTAAGCGGCATTTTAGCCTTAAACATAAAGAAATATTCTAAATACAAAAGTTAAAAAAGTACACTTTATCTATTCGTTCAATGCGGCTAAACGGAGGTCCCACTTCCCCCCTACAGATATAGCACCTCTTAAGTACAGATAAAGCACAGATAAAGTACCATTTTGTTACAAAACAATATGTACTTTAGCAGTACTTTAAACGAGGTATTGAACTCCTGAAAACGGAGAAAATAGAAAAAAAGACACTTCTATTCATTTTAACTACTAGATAAGCACACCCGACACAATTAAGCCTAGATAGCTGTACAAAAAAGTAGCATCAAATCTTCTAATGAAGCGCAACAGCAGGTTGATTTATTGGAGAACAAAGGAGCGGGCTCCAGCAGTATGCCACAAAAAAAGGGCCTAAGCCCTTTTTATATATAAAGATATGGATAAGATATACCGTAGCTACTTTTAGAAAACGCCCCATATTTGTTTACTAATTCCGCCATTACAGTACGCATGTACTAAAGTAAGTCAAATTAACCCTTTAGAGAAAAAAACAAGGGGGACAAAAGGGGGACAAATTACAATAAATTGATATACAAACTATTACTGTTACACGATAAAATCACAAATAGTATGTTTTTAATAAAAATAACAGGATTCCATTTTAAATCAGAAGCGCTTTGCATCTACGAGATCAAAAACAGACGTGTCTTAGCATATAAAAAAGAAGACCTGAGGTTGGGAGCCCCAGGTCATAACTAACCAATTATTAACCTAAATTATGAAAAGTCTTTTTTTATTATTCTACACAAGGAATATTTCAACTATTAGACCAAAAAGAGTGTCGATTTTATATTTCACATTTTTTTAACACATTGCTGAGATTGATATGACGGATCTCCTCTTTCGGGCACTACAAACTATGATATTTAATATTATTGGAAGAGCTTTTCTGTGGTAATTTTGTCATAATCCATGTCAGCTTCAGCCGCGACAAGTCCAGCCGGATTTTGCGTCAGAAAATGCACCTTATTTGGATAGCGTTCAGCCATTTGCCTGACCAGCTCCATCATATAATGATTACTTGGATAAACTTTTACTTGGGTTTTGATATCTTCAAAATCTACATACTGGCCATATAGCTCAATATATCCCATACCGTAAAATCGGCCATTTTCAATGACAATACAGCTCTTTTCTTCTATACTCCGCCCCTTATCGACAAATACAAAAGATGGTCTTTGTTTCAACCATTCATCAATACAACGCTCGACACGTGTGTTATGCAATGCTTTGTCAGGCAAATCAGCTCGACTGACAGATTTAGCTGCCAAACTAGCAGTGCCAAAATGACAAAATTGAGCGCTAATCTCTCCTTCTTTCATAAAGGACTGTAATAATTGAATGGCATCGTATTCGCGTTGAAATAGCTGAATGCAATCTTGGATCCGATTCATTTTACCTATTGCCAAATGGAGATACCCGCTTTGATCCTCATAGCAAAACAAACCAAATTTTGGTTCATACCGTTTTAGTGCGCGATTATATTTGGGCCAAAGTCGTTTAATCTCCGCACATTCCAGTAGCAGGGACATCAGTTCTGTGCCACAGGACTCATAACTAATGTGATAGATCTCTTTTAAAAAATTTTGTCGCTGCGCCTGAATATTGTTACCTGTAAAGTGGGATAACACCCTTTTCTTGATATTGACCGCCTTCCCCACATAGACCACCTTTCCATCTTTATCATGAAAATAGTAAACACCGGCAGTATCGGGCAATTGCTCGAATTCCTTCCGATCTAGATGCGGCGGAAACCGCTGATCGATAGCCTTATGTTTGATCATTTCCTGAAACACCTGTGCTGTATCAAGCGCACGAAGATAAGCGAACAGAATCGCTGTTGCGTCGGCATCACCGCCTGCCCGGTGCCGATTTTCGATGGGTATATCGAGGTAATCGCACAAACGGCCCAAACTATAGGATAAAAGCCCTGGTTTGATCTTACGGGCATAGCGTACGGTACACAATTTAATGGAAGACCAGTCTATTCCAGCCTCCTGAAGCTGAAAGCGAACGAAGGAATAATCAAAATTGACGTTATGTGCAACAAAAACCCGATCTTTCAATAATGCATAAATTTCTGCTGCAACGTCCTCGAATAAAGGTGCATCCGCAACCATGTCATTATCGATACCGGTAAGCGCAAAAATAGAATTTGGAATTTCAACGCCTGGATTTACCAAAGTCTCCCAACGATGCAACACGCGATTACCGTCGTGTATAACGATTGCGATTTCAGTAATCCGACTGGATTTTGCATTACCCCCTGTGGTTTCTATATCCACAATGGCAAATTCTTGTTTTTTGCTCCGATTCATAGTCATTCCTAAAACAAATATACTAACATATTTAGTATATCTATGTATTTTAGCATTTATTTAACGAAAGAGCTTAAAGTAATGTTATATCGCAGAATAACTAAGATCAGCCTACTATCATTTGGTCAATTTTCAGCCATATTTGATAGGATAAGCAGTTTAAAAATAATGTTGATAAGATTTTGCTTATTTTGGATATACTTTTATATAACATATCAAATTATCATCAATGGAAATAGTACATAAAAACGACGAAAAACATGGCAGTTTTGAGGCAGTAGACGAAGGAAAATCAGCTGCACAAATGACATACACCTGGGCTGGACCAACAAAATTTATCATTGACCATACCGAAGTCAACGAAAACTATACGGGCAAGGGATTAGGCAAGCAACTACTAATGGCTGCAGTCGAATTTGCCCGAAAAGAAAATCTTAAAATCCTCCCCCTCTGCCCCTTTGCAAAGTCAGTGTTTGACAAAGAAGCAGCGTTGGCTGATGTGCTTTTTTAGCGTGATGGGAAAAATAAAAGCAGGTTGAATCTAACTGGAAAAAAATCCAACCTGCTTTTATCATTTAGATAAACCTTATTATTTTACCGAAGCTAATCCGGATACACCTGACTAAAATCTATTTACAAATTTAAAGATAAGATCTGCCGCCAGTTTTGCTGTACGGGCATCGATATCAAAATATGGATTTAACTCTGCAATATCCATGGATTTCATATTAGGCAGCCCCATAATAGCGCTGTACAAATCGAAAAATAGATCATCCGGAACAATGCCATTAAAGGCTAGCGCACTTACGCCGGGTGCGTACGGAGCCGCGAAAGCATCCAGGTCAACAGTTAAGTAGATATAATCAACCTCGCTGGCAAATGTTTCAATTTGATCCTTAATAGCATTGAGTTTACTTGGAACCAGGTCTTTGCGTTCAACAATCTGTGTACCTTTAGACTTTGCATAATTGATAAGTCCACTTGTATTACTGATCTCCTGTATACCTATCGCCATATAATGAAACGCTTGGTCCGTATCTTTTCGGTCCGCTTCGATCTGATAAAACCCGGTTCCTGAATTTCCCTTTCCCCCAGCAAGCGCACGCATATCCAAATGCGCATCTAGGTTGATCATACCAATCTTATGCCCACCGTCACGTAAATAGTCTTTTATTCCGAGATAATGGCCATAAGTTACCTCATGTCCACCACCCAAAACGATCGGAAATCCGCCAGCTTTAAGAATAGAGGACAAGGCATATCCTAGCGTTAATTGTGAAGATTCTAAATCACTATCTTTTAGAAAAATATCACCAGCATCTTTAAGTTTAAGTTTAGATGAAAAATGAACCGGAAGATTAGCAAGTACGTTTCTTATGGCACCAGGTCCATCCTTCGCGCCTATCCGCCCCTGGTTGCGGACGACACCTTCGTCACTGCAAAATCCCAGAAACACCACTGACTGACTCAAATCTGGATTGACCATCAGGTCAGTACATTCCATTAATTGATGCCAGCGCATCCAATCCCTTTGTTCGCCATCGATCCGTCCTTTCCAGACGGCTTGGTCCCCCGGGGTATATAAGTCCTGCTGGTTAAGTAAAAGGTTCATTCGTTTTCATTAAATAATTCATCAATAATATGGTCGTCCACAAGTTGTGCCCGGGTAACCTGTAACGTTGGATTACTTGCCATCGCACTATCCAAGGCTTGGTTTGCCTCTTTGTTACGCGCCCAGGCACGCCTGGCAATACCATTATTCACATCAAAGTACAACATTTTCTCCAGTTTACCATCTGCGGCTACCGAACCATCAAGCAACATTCCGAAACCACCATTGATTACTTCGCCCCAGCCAACACCGCCACCATTGTGAATGGAAACCCAGGTTGCACCCCGAAAACTATCACCGATCACATTATGTATCGCCATATCCGCGGTAAACTGACTTCCGTCGTAGATATTGCTCGTCTCCCGATAAGGGGAATCCGTTCCACTGACATCGTGATGATCTCGTCCCAATACAACTGGACCAGCAAGTTCTCCATTTCGAACGGCTTCGTTAAATGCTTTGGCAATAGCGATACGGCCATTAGAATCTGCATACAGGATACGGGCTTGCGATCCAACAACCAACTTGTTCCTTCCGGCCTCCTTGATCCATTGGATATTGTCCAACATTTGCTGTTGGATCTCTTTTGGCGCTATCGCCTGAAGCGATGTCAGTACATCCATCGCAAGTTGATCTGTTTTTTCCAGATCCGAAGGTTCTCCCGAAGTACACACCCAACGAAAAGGACCAAAACCATAGTCAAAGCACATGGGACCTAAAATATCCTGAACATAAGACGGATAGATGAATTTATCCCCATCCGAGTCCAATATTGCTGCCCCAGCGCGGCTACTTTCCAGCAGAAATGCATTGCCGTAATCGAAGAAATAGGTCCCTTTGGCAACGTGTTTATTAATGGCATCTACATGACGGACCAATGTTGTCTGTACAAATTGTTTAAATTTAACAGGATCAGCGGCCATCAGCGCATTGGATTCATCAAACGATAAACCCATCGGATAATAACCTCCTGACCAAGGATTATGGAGCGAAGTCTGATCCGATCCGACAGTCACATAAATATCCTCGCGGTCAAAGGCTTCCCAGACCTCCACAATATTGCCGATATAAGCAAAAGATATCGACTGCTTTTTATCCATCGCTACGCGAACCTGATCCACCAATTGGGCAATATCTTCCACCAATACATCTACCCAACCTTGCTCGTGTCTTTTTTTCGCGGCTGTTGGATTGACCTCAGCACAGACGGTAATGCAGCCAGCAATATTGCCTGCTTTCGGCTGTGCACCACTCATCCCCCCAAGGCCGGAGGTCAAAAACACTTTTCCTTGGATAGATTCTCCAACTGGAAGCTGCCGACGGAAGGCGTTCATGACCGTAATTGTTGTTCCGTGCACAATACCTTGTGGGCCAATGTACATATAGGAACCTGCAGTCATCTGCCCATATTGGGTGACACCCAGCGCATTGTACCGCTCCCAATCATCGGGTTTCGAATAATTCGGAATCATCATACCATTACTGACAACAACCCGGGGCGCATGTTCCGAAGACGGAAATAAGCCCATTGGATGACCACTGTACATATGCAAGGTCTGTTCATCTGTCATCCGGGAAAGATAGTGCATCGTCAGGCGGTATTGTGCCCAATTTTGAAATACAGCACCATTACCACCATAAGTAATCAGCTCATGGGGATGTTGGGCAACAGCAGGATCCAAGTTATTCTGAATCATCAGCATAATGGCTGCTGCTTGTTTACTTTTTGCCGGGTAGGCTGCTATCGGACGGGCGTACATTTCATAAGTTGGTCTAAAACGATACATATAGATCCTCCCATACGCTCTTAATTCGTCCAAAAACTCTGGCGCTAATTCCGCATGCCATGATTTTGGAAAATAACGCAGGGCATTTCTGAGCGCAAGCTTTTCCTCTTTTTTCGAAAGAATATCTTTGCGTCGCGGTGCATGACTTACAGTCAGATCACGCGCTATCTTTGGGGGCAGCTGCGAAGGAATTCCTTCGGCCACTACACGACTAAATACATTGTCCATCATCGTTCAATTGAAATCACTTCTCTACCATTTTTCCAGACAGCCGAAGGCTGCATACTTCCTTGATAATAAGTGATATTTTGATAATTATCGGTCTGAAATAAACTAAAATCTGCTCGCATTCCCTTAACCAGCTTGCCCCGATCATGCAGATTCAGGGCATGTGCTGCCCGGAAGGTCAATGCTGACAAAACCTCCGCGTTGCTGAGCTTTTCCATTGTTGCCAATATACAGGCACTGGTCAGCAATTGGCCGATCGGTGCAGAACCCGGATTCCAGTCACTTGCGATTGCTAAACTTGCACCAGCGTCCAACAGTTTACGTGCTGGTGTGAATGCACAGCCAATACCGATAGACGCCGCAGGCAATGCCACTGCAACGGTATCTGAATGCGCCAAAAGTTCAATTTCTAATGCTGTGGATGCTTCAAGATGATCGGCTGATCGTGCGCCTAATTCCACTGCGACTTGACTTCCGGAGGTACTGAACTGATCCGCATGGACCGTCACATCGAAGCCCATTTCTTTGGCCCGTTGCAAATACGGTCTGATTGTTTGGGCGTCAAATGCTGTTTTCTCAATAAAAGCATCCACGCGGTTAGCCAGCTGTTGCGCCTTCAATTCGGGGAAGAGCGTTGCCTCCATCAGATCAAGGTAATCTTTTGCCGACCCCTTATAGTCCCTAGGCAGCATATGTGCTGCTAGACAAGTCGGTATTAAATCCGCAGCAGTCTGGTTATTTGCCCTCTTAATAGCGCGTAAAATCTTAAGTTCTTCTTCAACTTGAAGACCATAACCACTTTTAACTTCGATGGTTGTAATACCTTGACGCAATAGAAAATTAGCGCGATCGATGGTGAGTTGAACCAATTCATCTTCTGTACTGGCCCTTGTGTGGGATACTGTACTCCAAATTCCACCACCGGATTCCGCAATTTCCAGATAGGAAGAGCCTGCGTTACGAAGCGCAAAATCATTTGCCCGCTGCCCTGCATAGCTAATGTGGGTATGGCAATCCACGAAGCCTGGTAAAGCAACCTGATCACCTTCAAGATGGATGATGGTACCTCTTTCCTGCCATTGTTGACATAAAAGGTCAAAATCACCTATTTCTTGAATGATTTCGCCTTCAATCAAAATGCCAGCATGATCTATAATCTGTAATTCGGCATCCTTTATAGCACCTTTCAATGAAATATGATCCATTGTCAATAATTGCCTGAAAGGACCTATAAGTTTTAACTCTTTTTCCATGATATGCCAATCTAAAATGTATCAAAACGTTCTACCAGCGCGGCTTCAACATCTTGCTTCGGATTAGTCTGCTGACGTAGGGTAATCAGTTCGCCCGATTTGACCAATTCCAATGCATTCGTTAACAAAGCTTCCATTGGCTGATCGGATTCAATATGTGGAATAAACTGCCGGATGCGTTCATGAACCGCTTCCAATGCCGGAGTAGACCGCAGCGGGTGATGATAATCCTTCGCCTGTGCTGCGCATAACAATTCAATACTTAGTATTTTATCCACGTTATCTATGACCTGAAGCAGCTTCCTACCCGATATAGATCCCATACTCACATGATCTTCTTGTCCCAGTGATGTTGGGATACTATCCGCACTTGCTGGAAAACACAAACCCTTATTCTCACTTGCAATAGCAGCTGTGCTATATTGAAGAATCATAAAACCAGAATTAAGCCCTGTCGATTTCATCAACAACTTAGGCACGCCATTGGTTTGCCCCTCCAGGGATAAATACACCCTCCGATCTGATATATTACCTATTTCCGATACAGCAAGTGTGGCATAATCCAAAGGTAAAGCAATAGACTGTCCATGGAAACTACCACCACTGATCGTTAATTCATCGTTTATAACAACAGGATTATCTGTTACCGAGTTGATTTCAACCTCGATCGTGTCCTTTAAGTGAAGCCATGCATTACGTGAAGCACCATGCACCTGTGGGATACAACGTAAAGAATACGGATCTTGAACACGCGAACAATCTTTATGACTTTCTAAAATAGCTGACCCATAAAGTAAGGAATGGATATTTGAAGCAACATAGCGATTGCCAGCATGTGGACGCAGTTGATGTAATTCGGAAAAGAAAGGTTTAATGGATCCATTCAGTCCCTCGATCATCAATGCGGCAATAATATCTGCATTTTGAAGTACTCTTTTGAACTCGCTAACAGCTTTCACACCATGAGCCGCCATAAATTGCGTCCCATTGATCAAGGCTAAACCCTCCTTAGCGCCTAACTGAATAGGCTTGAGGCCATGTTGCGCTAAAATAGTCTCCGTCGCATAAATCTCGCCCTTGACATTCACTTTTCCAAGCCCGATCAGAGGCAGGAAAAGATGGGACAATGGTGCCAGATCTCCTGACGCACCAACTGAGCCCTGTTTGGGTACAACGGGAATAATATCCTCTTCGATGTGCCATATAATACGTTCTAATGTACTGTACTGAACACCTGAGAACCCTTTGGCTAGGGCGTGTACTTTTAATATAAGCATGAGTTTGGCCAAATCATTTGCGATGGGCTCACCCATCCCAACAGCATGGCTCTTCAGGATGTTTTCCTGCAATACCTGCGTCTGATCCGCATCGATCAGTGTCGTGCAAAGCGGCCCAAACCCCGTATTGATACCGTAAACCACCTGTCCGCGTTCGACAATCTGACGTACATAGGCTGCACTCCGATCGATATCGGCCTTCACCTGTGCCGAGATCTCTCCTTTGACTTCCCCTTTTGCTATTGCCAAGGCAATGGAACTTGTTAAGTGTCCACTGCCATATAAAAATTTTTCCATTATTATAAAGCTTTTATCAAATTTAGCCGCTATATTTAATAATCAGAAATACCATTTTTATCATCAATTGATAACCATGAATTATCAAATAGAACTTAGACATCTTCTTTATTTTAAAGTATTAGCCGAAGAGCTCCATTTCAGAAAAGCTGCTGAACGGCTGTTCATAGCCCAACCGGGACTGAGCAGACAGATCAAGCAGCTGGAAGAAAACTACCAGGTAACGCTATTTGAACGTAATAAAAGAAATGTCTCTTTGACGGAAGCCGGAGCTTATCTATTTGACGAGGTTAAAGAACTGTTTAGGCATATGGATCAGATTGAAACCCAACTCCAGAGTTTGGCCAATGGGAAGATCAGCACCTTAAAGTTGGGCTTTATAGGCTCGGCAGTACAAACAATATTACCTCAGTTGTTGGTCACCCTCAAACAAAAGCAACCCGACATCGAACTATCACTACACGAACTTGCCAATGAAACACAATTGGACCTCATTCAAAAAAAGGAACTTGACTTTGGTTTTGTGCGTCTTACCGCAACACCGATAGGATTGCATAGCCTTCCTATCCATACGGAACATTTCAGTCTGGTACTGCCAAACAATCATCCCATGTTAGAACAGGAGAAACCTGATCTATATCAATTGAAGAACGAATCTTTTATTCTGTTTTCCAAAAATTACAGTCATTCCTATTATGATTTGGTCATGAGTATTTTTCAGGATCATCAATTTACACCAAAAGTTACGCTCCGTACAGTAAATGCATTAACCATATTTAATATGGTGGCACAGGGACTCGGGGTCGCCATTGTACCGGCATCTTTAAAAAATGGTTATCAGGTTGATGTGCGTTTTCTTGAACTGGATAGCTTGGCACAGCGAACCACTTTATCGTTGGTATGGAATGCCGAAAACCGTAACCCAGGGATACCCTTCGTTTTGGATATTATTGCTTCTCAGGGCCCGAAAGGCCTCACTACGGAAACGTAGACCTTTTTTATCGTAGAAATATTTGATATATTTACTTGACTATACATTTAAAAAAACAAATTATGATTTTAGAAGTAGCCGTACTACAAATTATCGAGGGACAACAGTCTAATTTCGAACGTGATTATAAGACTGCTTGCCAGTACATTAGCGCTAGCGAGGGATACATCACACATTCACTCCGCAAATGCCTTGAAAAGGATAATCAGTATATTCTATTGGTTGAATGGGAAACTTTAGAGGACCATACAGTAGGCTTCAGAGAATCTCAATTGTTTAAGGAATGGGAAAAATTATTACATCACTATTATGACCCCTTCCCGACAGTGGAACATTATGAAGTGTTAAAATAGTTTTTTCATCCATCTTTTTCAATAATATCTACTACCTTTGTAGGAATTATAAATTCAACTTTTAACCCCTGTAAAGTCTCGGACTTTATGGCTATATACAGAATACGATGTATACAAAAGAAAAAGCTAAAGTAAACAGTTTCACGGTAGACCATACCAAATTGAAACAAGGGATATATGCCAAAGCTTCCAATACCAACAGTAGTGCAATTGAAAGCTATACGACTTACGATATCCGCATGATCAGACCGAATTCGCCGGAACGCATGTTATCTCCGGAGATAATGCACACCTTGGAGCATTGTTTTGCGACAGAAATTCGAACAATTTTGGGCGATGAAGTTATCTATGTTGGTCCAATGGGATGCTGCACCGGGTTTTATGTGGTTTTAGCTGGTACAGACAGAAGCCCTCAGGCTGTTTCTGAATTGATGAAAGAAGTCCTGGAAACAATCTTGACCGAAGGCTATGAAGTTCCTTTCCAAAACCCGATCAGCTGTGGTAACTATACGTTCATGGATTTCCCTTCATCTAAACAAGCCTGTGTCAATTTCTTGCATTTGATCAATGCTGGAGAGCTCGCTTTCGAATACCCTTATATTGAAGAAAATTAAATGATTCTTAACAAAGAGATTGAAACAATCATTCTGGTAGCAAATAAAAATGAATTATCTTTTACTACCGAAAATAAATCAACCTTCATCTATGAAATAGGTGTTGGAAAAGTAAACGCAGTATTGTCACTGGCAATGCTCTATGAAGACATCAAAGCACTGGGCATCAACCCTGTGCTACTGAATGTCGGTACAATAGGATGCACAAGACATCCAATCGGGCATGTATTGTATCCGAACTACTATGCACAGGGTGATGCTTATACAGATGGATTCTTTTTAGAAAATACACTTTTCCTAAAAGGGCAAGGAACAATCGAATCGGTTTCTCTTGACGAATTTAACTACGAGGAAGCACTCCTGACTTCTGATCGTTTTATCAATGTCAATACGGCCTTCTATCAAGATATCAAACACCTGAACCCATTGGCCTTTGATATGGAATCCTATGCGCTGGCAAATTTCTGCATGCTAAAAAATTTACCTTTTCACAGTATTAAGATCGTTTCAGATAACTGTGATGGTACAGTAAAAGATTGGGAAAGTATCCTTGGTGAAATTTCCGGACGATTAGGGACGATCCTCGATGAGTTTATGAGTGACCGACTGGTCAAAGAAAAAATAGACATCCCCAGTCTTTAAGAAGATTGGATACCTTATAAAAGGGCCTGTGGCGTAAGCTACAGGCTTTTTTTTGTAAGAGCTATCCTCCACTTACATCTAAATATAAACAGTACCCAGCCTTCCACTAAATTTTCTATTTAAGTTTAATAAAAAATCATCTATAGGTTTTATTTGAATTAATCAAAACGATTTTGCGCCAGGGTTTGTTCAATTATGTAGATATGCACCCATCGTTATATTCATTATAACTCTTCTACACTGCAAATAAATCGATCTAATATTTTTATGAAGAATAAAAAGAAAATAATAATTTCAAATAGACTGCCGATACAAATAGAACGAAAAAAAGAAAAACTTATCATCAAACCGAGCGCTGGTGGTTTGGCGACGGGCTTAAATTCAGCCTTTGACCCAACTGAAATCCTCTGGGTTGGCTGGCCGGGAATCGTCCCTAAAGATGACCGTGAAAAGGAGAAAATCATCGCATTGCTTGAACCGATGAACCTACTCCCCGTCTTTTTATCAAAAGAGGAAATCCGCAACTTCTATGAAGGGTACTCGAATGAAGTCCTCTGGCCAATATGCCATTATCAACCCAGCTATATCCACTTTGATCGGGAATACTGGTCAACTTATGTTACTGTCAATAAAAAATTCTGTGATGCCGCGCTATCAGCACAACAATCTCCCGATTTTATTTGGGTACAAGATTATCAGCTCATGTTGCTACCACAATTATTACGTCAAGAAAATCAGGAACTCAATATTGGCTATTTTCATCATATCCCCTTTCCGTCAGAGGAGCTATTCATGAATATTCCCCAACGGAAGGAGCTTATCGAAGGTTTACTGGGAGCTGATCTTGTTGGATTTCACACCTTTGCAGATAGTCAGAATTTTCTTAACGCCTGTAAGAAAGTATTACACGTACCTTGCGGTCATAATCAGCTCAAATACAGAGATAGACATATATTTGTCGAATCCTTTCCGATGGGAATAGACTACGACAAGTTTGCCCACACCAGTTCCCTCCCCCAGGTTAACGCCATCGCTACCCAATTTCGCAGTCATTTTCCAGATCAAAAAATAATAATATCTGTAGATCGGCTCGACTATAGCAAGGGCATATTGGAAAGACTGCGCGCTTTTCTCACCTTCCTTGAAAAATATCCGGAATGGCATTCAAAAGTAGTACTGTATATGCTTATTGTTCCTTCCAGGGATAAGGTGTCCCAATATAAAAAACTGAAAGATGAAATCAACCGAAAAGTAAGCGAGATCAATTCAATTTATGGTAATCTGAGCTGGACTCCCGTACTCTATTTTTATAAATCCCTTCCGTTTGAAGAACTCGTAGGACTCTATGTTGCATCCGATATTTGCATGATTACTTCTACAAGGGATGGAATGAATCTTGTTAGCAAGGAATATATTGCCTCCAAGACCAGCTCTGATGGCGTATTGATCCTGAGTGAATTTGCCGGTGCTTCGAAGGAACTTGTAGATGCACTTATTGTCAATCCCTACAACCGAGCGGAAACTGCGGAGAGTATCCATTACGCGCTTAGAATGCCACCAGATGAAATTCGCGAGCGTACGGAAGCGAATCGCCAGATTATACAGAAATTTAATGTACAACACTGGGTTCGTCTCTTTTTAAACCGTATGGCAGAAACGAAAGCCATACAACGTGATGAATGGGCCCGACGGATTTCGGATAAGGTTTTTAACAGTATAGCTGAACGTTACAGACAAAGCCACAACAGGTTATTCTTTTTGGATTATGATGGCACCCTGGTCAAATTTCAAAATCATGCGCAAAAGGCTAGCCCAACCGTTCTTTTGTACAATCTCCTGGATAGTATTATAGCTGATCCGCTCAATACCCTAGTTATCATCAGCGGGCGCTCGCAGGAAAGTCTGTCCTCTTGGTTTGATGGACGCTCCTACTATTTGGTCGCTGAACATGGGATCTGGTCTAATTTCCCCAATTTTAACTGGGCTTATAAAAAGGGCTTAGCCCTACACTGGATGCCCGAAGTCAAAAAGCTCATGGAAAAGTTGGCTGATCAGACACCCGGTGCTTATATAGAGGCTAAACCATATTCCTTGGCCTGGCATTACCGTAAAGTGGAACAGGGACTTGGAGAACTCAAAGCGGCAGAACTGAAGGAAATTTTAAATCCCATGTTGAATGACTATGGATTACAGCTCCTTGATGGAAATGCCGTTATTGAAGTAAAAAATACCGAAGTCAATAAAGGGAAAGCTGCGCTAGAGATCGCGGGACATATTAAGGCCGATTTCTTATTGGCTATCGGTGATGATGTCACCGATGAAGATCTTTTCAAATACCTGCCCCGCTCAACCATAAGCATCAAGGTTGGCAGCAATAAATCCGCTGCAAAATACTATTTGGATCAACAGGAAGATGTGCTTCAATTTTTAAATCAACTTATTATAAAATCATGAAGGAAAATACGGCAACAAACAGACATATATATCAAGCAGGGATCATTGGTAACTGCTCCTATATAGCCCATGTAGACATCCACAGCAATATCTCCTGGTTGTGTTGGCCCTCCTTTGAGGATAGTTTTGTTTTTGGGGGCCTAATCGATAAAAACCAAGGGGGCCGCTTTGCCATAAAACCGGAAGAGGAAATTGTGGAAACGAAACAATATTACATCAAAAACTCAAATATCCTCTGTACAGAAATCCATACGGAATCTTTTGCCTATCGCATTACAGATTTCGCACCCCGGTTCGAACAATTTGGACGATATTTCAAACCGCTGATGTTGATCCGGAAAATAGAACCGCTACGCGGTGCCCCTAGTGTCAATATTCAATGTCAACCAACCGGAAATTATGGCCGCAATATGCTAAAAGCTACACGGGGAAGCAACCATATTCTCTATAGCAGTGCTGATATCGGTGAACGCATCCGCCTAACGACAGATGTGCCGATATCCCATTTTTTCCAACAGGACAGCTGGACGATCATCAGCGAGAATAAATATCTTATATTGACTTATGACGCCGCTTTTGAATCCGCAATTGCAAGCACTTGTGAAGATTTCCTGCATAAAACACTAAGCTACTGGCAACGCTGGATTAAGCGATGCAGTATCCCCAATATATACCAAAAAGAAGTGATTCGTTCGGCCCTGGTACTCAAACTACACCAATATGAAGATACCGGAGCTATTATTGCTGCATCGACCACAAGCTTGCCCGAATTTCCGGACTCAGGAAGAAATTGGGATTATCGCTACTGCTGGGTACGTGACAGCTATTATGTGTTGACCGCGTTAGCACATATTGGCCAGTTTGAAGAAATGGAAAGTTTTGCTAATTATATCGCCGGTATTACACATCACAATCCCGGCCGACTTCAGCCCCTATATGGCATACTGGGGACCTCCGAATTAACAGAGCATATTCTACCCTATCTAAAAGGATATCAGGATAGCGGCCCCGTTCGCATCGGCAATCAAGCATTCGAACATATCCAAAACGATGTATATGGACAGGCAATGATAGCCTTACTCCCACTGTTTACAGATCAACGTTTCAAAATCCACGAGAACAAAAATGTACTGGGTTGGGTAAACTTTATCCTGGAGAAAATAGAAGCAACGATCGACGAGAAAGATGCCGGAATTTGGGAATTTCGAAATTTTGCCAACCACCACTGTTATTCCAACCTTTTCCAATGGGTTGGCTGCAAGGCAGCCCTGCTTATCGCCCGCCAAAATGGTTATCAGGATATGGAACAGCGGGCCACTGTCCTGCTCGAAAAGGCCGCCGCCTATATCGAAGCCTGTTACGACGAAGAAAGAAAAGTTTATCAAAATGCATTGGACAGTCAGAATTTGGATGCAAGCACGCTACAGCTGATTGTCATGGATTACCTAGATCCTAAATCAGACCGGGCCCGACAGCATCTTCAAATGCTTGAAAAAGAACTTAAAGGTGAAAATGGACTGTTTTATCGGTACAAGCACCAAGATGATTTTGGCAAACCCAAATCTACCTTTTTGGTCTGTGCATTCTGGTATGTAGAAGCTTTGGCCTGCGTTGGAAGAGTTGAAGAAGCAAAAGAAATACTGGAAAAGCTGTTAACTTACAGTAACCATCTGGGCTTATTCAGTGAGGATGTTACAGAAGATAATGGTAGCCAATGGGGCAATTTTCCACAGGCCTATAGCCACGTAGGATTGATGAACGCTGTATATCGCCTCGCCATTAAATTGGACAAACCCATCTTTTCATTATAACGCACAAAAAATGCGGTCAAATAATACTGACCGCATTCTCTTTATTATATGTAAGTTTACAATTAATCGAATGCTTACATTTTATTTAACCAATCTTCTACCTCTTCTTTTGTCTTACCGGTTTTTTGTTGCAACTTACCCAACAACTCATCTTCTTTACCTTCTGCATATAACAAATCATCATCGGTCAAATCAGCATATTGTTGCTTTACTTTTCCTTTTAACTCGTTCCAACGTCCTTTCCATGTTAAATTACTCATAATACTTCTTTTTTAGTTTAAAAATGAATTGATATATTCTATTATATTAAAGATTTTTATATCAGCGTTTGTTTATATTCATCGAAATGTTCACATATCTCTTCCATTCCGATACTTTTACCCATTAGATCAATAAAGCGGTTTTTATATAGTGAAAAAATATACAAACCTGTAGCAATATTTCCGATCACAAATATGCCTTCAAGTTCGTTGCTTCTAACGATCTTATCCTTCAGGTGGCATTCCTTCAGCAATGGAATGTTGTAGGAAGACCATTTTCCCATTCGATCTCTAAGTATCAATCCGATGTCTTTTGTTTTCACCATTGTTATTGTCTTTTCTATTTTTAGAACAGTTGTCAAAGATCAAATGTTTCAAAAATTCAACGCAAAAAAACAGAACAAGTGTTTACTGTGAAGACCACCGTATTTATACGTCCGCTGAGCTGTTGACTACCTACCCTTACTATTGATCCTAACGCGAGTAGGCTATTATCTCCGACCTAGGCTACCAATGCTTCCAATTCCCCAATTTCATTGAGAATACCCTGATAACATGCTCGATTGAAAATAAAGTTTCCAAACCTTTCGGAATGGAAACTTAATGTTAAAGGACCCATGGAGTAAATTTTATCGTCTCCCTGGCAAATAGATCTGGAATCCAACACCTACCCCTAAACCGCTCGCTCCGGTACCGGTATTAATACTGGCCTTGCTATAATTGTAACCGAAAGTTGCTTCCAGAGCGACCGTTTTGGTAATAAAATGTGCATAGCCAACATTAGCGCCTAATGCCAATGCTGCACTTTTTCCAACCGAGCTCCCAGAAATACCGATATCACCCTGACCGAAAAAACGTCCTGTAGACGAGCCTCCCCTCGGAAAATAGTTGCGAACAAAAGGAGCTATACCATAGGTCCATTCATTGTCCGCATCCTTCTGTGTTCGCAATCCAAGATTAGCCTGTGCACCGATGGCTAAACCGTCTGATACAAAATAGCCTGCGCGTGGTTGCAGTGCAGCATTAAATGACTTTCCTTCGAAACTATAACCCAAACTACCAATTGATCCACCGACCATCCAATTCCCTTGGCGAATTGGCTCAACGCCAACATCTGACGACATCTGTGGGGTAGTTTCGATTTTCTGTGCATTCGCCTGTAAACAAATACCGCCTGTAATCAATAAAAGTAGTGCAAATTTTCTCATAGTATCTTTCTTTAATAAATTACTTTAATTTAATAACAAGCTCTCTCTTTGAAAAATTTTGAATTTATTATTAATTTGATTTTTATTACAGAAACTATCTTATCTCGCCAATAGCGGATCCATCGCACGAAAAAGTCAACGATTCGATGCTGAAAACTGTTCAACTATAAAAAAGAAATCATGAGAACAACAATTCAATTTCGTAGTGGTATGCCGATGACATTCGAAGATGCTTTTATGCTATTAAACGAAATAGATCCTATCGGCAATAATCCCGGTACCGATGATGGTACCCGCATCCGTAAAGCACCAAAAGTTCCTGATTTGGAAGAAGTAATACCCGATAAATATTATCCAGAAAGTGCTGAAGGCCCCGATCCCACAGAGGAAGAACAACGGGATCGAGATGATCTGGCCCATATTGATCCAGACCACGACAAACATCAGGAGCAGCCAGATCATAAAGAAGAAGATATCTATACGCCCGACGCTGATCAGGATGAGGATGTGGAGGAAAAAGGCTTATAATCAAGGATTAAAAATATAGACGTTATGACTAAAAATCATGGTAAACAGATCAAAGATGACGCAAAGTATGAAGCTTTACGTCGTGAAGGTTATAGTAAAGAAAAATCAGCCCGTATAGCCAACACACCCGATTCTGGGGAAAAAGGCGGTAAAAGCCCTGATTTGGATCAAAGAAACAAAACTGAATTACTCGCTGAAGCAAAGAAAATTGGAATAAAAGGGCGCCATAAAATGACTAAAGAAAAACTGATCAAAGCGATTCGTTCCTAATCAAAAAACTCCCTTAGTAAAGGGAGTTTTTTTTGGTCAGCGGCTTCCTATTACCCCGCTTATAACCCGTCAATTATCTGACATCCATGGAACTGTCTTTTCGTGTGGAGTCCAGTAAGGTTGTATCTTTTTGCATACTCATCTTCTGCTGCTCACTTAAGTTATATCTTGTCTCATCAGCATCGCTCGGAGCAATGTTATCCGATTGCCCGCTTCCCTCTTTACTATTTGAAGAATTTCCACAGGAAGATAATGATGTGCCAAAGAGCAGTGCAATTCCAATGATAGCGATTAACGTCTTTACTTCTTTCATATTTGACTTATTTTTGTTTACTAATCTTTATTAAAGAAACCCCGTTCAAGAATCTTTAGTTCAAAAAAAATGAAAACTGTCTAATATGCCCCTAAAGCTGAACAGTCATTAGGATGCACGGCCATACTTGTGTCCACGTAGTTAAGACATTTCTTGCGGGAATAAATACCCTATTCATTCGTGGCAAAAAAAGTAAGGTGAATTGTTTAAAGAGTAATATTTCTCCCATAAATCAGCTTAGCTTGTAGTATTTCCGCTACAAGGCATAAAATTCCGACTATACGTATTTTCCGCATTTAGCTGTTTAAACAAGCGTTAACCGCATTATTACAGCAAAAATTAGCACTCTAATTGTACTATTCAGCTAACAAATCAGTCAATTCAATAAACGAGAGATATCATGAATAATTCCAATTTAAACTTACTTGTCGAAGAAAAAAGAAGCTTATTAAAACATTTCGCTGGAAAATTCACCACTGATCCAGACGAAAAGGAGGACTTGATTCAGGAAACGCTTATTCGCGCATTGAAGTCGATCGATGACTTTATTAAACATCCCAAATTAATGTCCTGGCTATATGTGATTATGAAGAATGTTTACATTAATCAGTACCGTAAGGCCAAAAGAACCAACGATATCCATGAAACCTATATTGGTCTCGAATCCTACAATACAACAGAATCAAATAAAGGTGAAAACAAATTTGTATCCGATGATATTGAAAAAGCAATGTGTAATCTTTCGGAGGAAAACTACCAAATCTTTCAGTTATTTCTGGAAGGTTATAAATATCATGAAATAGCCTCCTATTTTGACATGCCGGAAGGGACAATCAAGACAAGAATACATATGACCCGTAAAAAACTACAGAAACAGTTAAAAGTATACCAACTTAAATAAAACTAAATATCATTTTTGCTGTTAACATAGAACTAGTTCTGCACAAAATTTAACAATACACAAAAAAATACTAATATGGAGTCTAAAATTATAAAATTCAATCAGCACTATATGCCGATTTTGCTGATTATTTGTGGTGGTCCCATTGGAAAGAAAAATAACAAAACAGCTGTTTTATCAAATACAGCCACGCCTGTAAATAAAAAACATTCTACGGACAACACAGAAGCGGAAAAAAAAACTGGTTTTAATAAAACAAAGTAAAAAAACAATTAAATAAAAGAAGACCACTTTATTCGATTAAAGTGGTCTTTCTTTTTGTTAAGCAATCAACAAGGCTACATTCTTTTTCACTTGCTATCTAGTGCAGGGAGGTAAAAATACCTGTACGTTGTTTTTTTAAAACGGAACTGGGGTAGGATGAGTTCTTAGATTGACAGGAAATAATGCATTTAAATAAAAAATAATGGAAACGATAACAGTAAATGATAGCAAGTTAATCAATGATTTGATACAAATCAATAACGACCGTATCGCTGGATATAAAAAAGCTATTGAAATTGCTAAGCGATTACATATCGGTAACTTAAATAACATCTTTGTTGAATATATGAGTCAATCCCAAATATTTATTGAAGAACTCAAACCATATCTGGAACAGCAAGCTAAAGCGGCTACTGATGGCAACATGGTCAGTGGTAAGCTTTTTAGAATATGGATGGATATCAAATCTGCCATTTCAGGAAACGATGAAAAAAGTTTATTATCAAGTTGCGAACAGGGCGAAGATGCTTTTAAAAAGACCTATAAGGATGTCATAGACAATCAAGATTGGGAAATTACCCACGATCTTCTCCTTCTGATCGAAAAACAGCTCGCCATACAACTTGAAGCTCACGAATACATCAAAACATTACGGGATAATGCTTCTTAATTCATATTGTTTTTATCCAACCGAACTAAGATCCTTATTATCCAATTATGAGGATCTTTTTAATACAACAGCTTGTTAAAAACTAAATAACCTATATGAAAACAAGGGATAGCAAAGGATATACAAGACGAAAAGTTAGACAGACCTTTAGATACTTTGATTATTCAGGTAATGAGATTACGGATAAGAAGATATTAGAAAGAATAAATCTTCTGGCCATTCCTCCAAATTGGAAAGATGTCTGGATTTCAAAAAATGCGAAAAGTGATCTACAGGCTTATGGTTTTGATCAAAAAGCCCGCAAACAATACATCTATCATCACAAATTTGTTCAACAAAAACAGGAAGAGAAATTTAGGAATATCCGCTATATGGGGCAGTATCTACAAGAACTCAGAAAGATAACCTCGCGCCATTTGAAATATCAAGACTGGAATATGGAAAAATTATGCGCAATTGCTTTTAAAATAATGGATAGCACACTTGTAAGGATTGGAAACAAGCGTTACACATTAGAAAATAAATCCTATGGTCTCAGTACCCTCGAAAAAAGGCATGTTAAAATAATAGACAACAAGATTACTTTAACCTATAAAGGGAAGAAAGGAGTTTTTCAGAAAAAATCCTGGAAAGACAAACAACAAGCGAAATTACTTGGAGAATTGCTCCAGTTTAAGGGAAAAAATGTATTCCAACTTGATAAAACACAATGCGAAAATACGTTCTGCGGCCGTGCTTTTAATTCTTATCTGCAGCAACATTGTCCTGGCCGAATCAGCTGTAAGGATATCCGCGTATGGGGAGCTAGCCGCGAGGCTTTCAATCTATTATCCAAGATAAAACAAGGTGACACTTTAAATACACGAAAAAAGCAACTTAATGAAGTCATAAAAACAGTGGCCAAACAGCTTGGTAATACCAAAACAGTCTCTCAAAATTATTATATCCATCCGGCTATACAAATCACATTTCTGGAAGGAGTATTTCCATTCATTAAGGAAAAACTGACACTCAGCAAACTAGAAAACCGGCTATTCCGCTTCTTATTAAAAGCGAGCAAATCCCCTAACGCCCAAACTTAAACCATTCGGATAAGGGATGTTTTCTATTTTCCAACCAACAGGCAACCATTTCCATTGCCGTGACCGAAAATGTAATCCCATTACCACCAAAGCCACAAACAAAATAGCTATTTTCAAATTCTCTATGTTCCCCAATATACGGCAGGCCATCATGGGTTACTCCAAAAGTTCCTGCCCAACTAAAATCTGTAAAAAATGGTTTATTGATGATCTTTTGGAAAGACTTTTCCAGTGTTTTCGACTTTCGAGTAATCAATGCATCTCGCTTTTGGGGATTGTGAAACTCTTCATCCCCTCCGCCGATCAAAAATCGGCCATCATCAGTCGTTCGCATATAAAGATAAGGTTCAGAAGTGTTCCAGATCAATATGTCTTTATACTGCTGATACAATACAGAATCCACTTCGGAGACGATGGCAAAAGTACTCAGTAAGTCTACAAACTTCTCGGGGATGACACTAGCGGTTTCATAGCCCGTACAATATATAATTTTTTTTGTCCGGATGGTTGCCCCTGTCGACACCTTAACCAGACTGTGCAGCCTATTCTTCCTAACAGAAATAAGTTCAGTTTTATCAAATACTTCCAATCCCTGTTTGGTATTATACTTCAACAATTCATGAGCAAAACAAAAGGCATCCAGACTGGCACCGTGCCTGGAAAGTATTCCTCCATAAGTTTTGGCTAAACCGTATCCGGTTTGAATATCATCAGCGGATAACCAGTTAACCTTAAACCCCGCGGACTTCCTTTCCATAAACTCCTCCTTTAGCCATGAAATATCTTTTTTACGTGCTGCATAATATAGTGAATCCTTTCTGCGAAAACCAGCTTTAGATTTAATCTGCCGAGCAATTGAGCCAATATCATCTATCGCTTTGTTACAGGCTCTATAGCTGGCAATAGCCCCCTCCTCACCGATCAGTTTCTTCAATTGATACAGTGGTGTGTCAATCTCATACTGCAACATGGAAGTCGTTGCTGCGGAACTCCCATTCACGATTTCCCGCTTATCAATGAGGATACAGCTCTTTCCCATGGCTATGCATTGATGGGCAATGAGTGCGCCAGTAATTCCACCGCCAACAATTAAAATATCACAGGTTTTGTCCTGATGCAATGAGGGATAAGTCTGTATAATTCCATTTTTTACCAACCAAAAAGGTTCATTAGATTTTAAATCCATATCAGTCTCCAACAAATGCACTTATAACCAAATACAAAAGGAAAAAGTTTTGGATTATCTTTTAAAACGTTCAACCGAATATGCTGCATTCTTATTATTGCTGTATTGACTTTAATAACGATAAACAAGCTTATTTCCAGGATTTTTAGATGTTCCATATTTAATTGAACTCGCTAAATTCACAAAATTCTGGTCAAACCAAATTGAATCGAATTGGGTTCTCTATAAAAAAGGCAATGAAAAATATTATTCCCGAACAAAAAGAAGGCAAGAAACTGGATTGCTTCGAGTCAGTTGACTTTGAGAGTACTATAATAGCGGATACAGCCTTTGATTCGGCATGCTTCCATCTCTCCCAGGTTAATCACTGGTATGAATTAGCCGCCATTCCGGCGACGACCTTTCAGTTAACGGATCATAACGGCTTTCCTATTGACCGTCCCTTGGCGCTGCATGACTATATTAGGTTGGATATTCCGGGACCTGGCCTTCCCAGTAGTGCGGGATATGATTGGGTTAATGTCGTCAATATCACTCAAGATTCAACTCCCGAGTATAAATTATATGCTTTAACCTTGAAACCTTGCCCCGATCCAAGGCATCCAGAAAATAAAGATACTGCCCACTTTTTTGAAGGGGTCTCTTCCTCTACGTTTCTCGTAGAACAACGACGCAATAGCATTTTAATTCAATATGCCGGACGAAACGAAATTATCAACGTAGAAAATCATAACCTTGGAGACAATCTCAGAAACTTAATCATCGGAATGGCAGCTAAGGTAGGTGCCTCTTATCCACAATGGAAATTGCTCGTCAAAGGTCTTGCAAACCATATCCGCAGCGAACACAGCTAAATATAAATCTATTTCAAAGAAAATAATTTCAAAGATTGAAATCCAGCAACTAAAAATATGCTATTTGCCATAGTTAACCATTCAGTTTGTATTATTTTTTTTCGTACATTTAAGTAATATCATAAGGAGTTTTTCGGTTACTATGAGTACTGCTTTTCAATCTAACAACCAAAATATGATCAAACTTCAGCATTTTGGTAGTCTTGTCGTTCTTGATGAAGAATATACTATTCTGGCGCTGAGCGAATTTGCAGCTGAAAAAGCTGCCGGCGCGATCAACACCCTATTGGGGACTAATTTTTTTGAAAGTTTTGGTACCGTCTTTGGAGACGCTATAAAAAAAATAGCGAATACCTTGAGCGAATTACGCGAAAATGGCCAATCACGTCATATTCTTCCAATTAAAGTATTCCGGGAACGGGTTTATTTTAAGTTTAAGATTCATAAAAATCGTTTTTACATTGAATGGGAACAACAACATAAAAAATATATATCGGCAAGAAAAATAAACGAATTCAACTTTTTACTTGACACGATCCAACCCAATAATTGGGATCGGGTCTGTCTGGCGATCAATAAATTGTTGAATTACGATCGTGTTTTTGTTTTGCAAGTTCAGGAAACAGGCTATAGTGAAGTAATCGCTGAACACACGGCCGACGGGAAACCTTATTTTAAAGGGAAGGAATTTTCCAGGGAATTTATGCCCAAAGAGGCAATGGATTATTACAGTGGCTATTCATACCGTTATGTTCCCAATATTAGGAAAAATGACCAACATTTTGTGTATAAAGAAGATAGCATTGACACGCTCTCCAGTTTGCTCTGCCCGCTTCCACATCTCCATCGTCTTTTTTTGGAAAAAATCCATGTACAGAGTGCGTTATTTTTCCGGATTTGCATTGACGATGAATTTTGGGGCCTCGTTATCGCTCAACATGCTGAAGAAAAAGTTGTTGACCTACAGCAGCGTAAACTTTGTACATTTGCTATACAGGCAGCGACCAACAAATATGAGAGTCATATTAAACAAAACCTGCTTGAACGAACTGAACTCCTCAATATCGCAGAAGTTGAACTAAAAAAAAGCTTATCTGAAAATAAGATGGTCAATTGTGCTTTAGTTCAGCACATGGATACCTTGACGCAGTTAGTGAATGCTGATGGGTTATCGATATTCAATCAGGGCGATGTATTCAGTCACGGTTATACACCACCTAAACCCCTATTTTATAAAATCATTCAATTTCTCCAACAACACAGCGATAAAGCCTTATTCAAGGATTACAATTTTAGCTTAAATCATCAGCATCATTTTAAAGAAAAATTGAATTTCGCGGGTTTGATGTATCTCAAAGTTGGGCTCGAAAACGATTATTACCTTGTATGGTTCAGACAAGCAACTCAAAGTCGCGTAATGCAAATCAAACCGAATCGAAGCCGGCTACAACACCCTGATCATTTAGAGTTATGGGAAGACGTTCGTCATGATGTTGCAAAACCCTGGAATGATGCTGAAATCAATTTCGTATTGCGTTTAAATCAAATTATCAAAGAATCTATATTTAGAAAGCTCAAAGAAAGACAATTATTGAACGAAGAACTGCTGAGCCTGAATAATGAGTTAGAAATGTTTACCTATACCCTATCACATGATCTGAAAAATCCTTTATCGATCTTAAAAATGGGTATTCAATTTTTACAACAGCATTCCGACAACATCGATTTTTCAAAAACCAACAAATGGTATCAAAATTTCAGCAGAAGTGTTTCCAATATCGAAGACATTATTAATAATATCGTTCAATTGAGCCAGAATCGGGCAAGTGTTCTGAATAAAGAGCCTCTTCCAATGGCTTACACATTACAGCGGATCTTCCAGGAAAACAAAATATTATATGATGCAACGGAATGTCAATCCCATTTTGGACAATTGCTACCCATATGGGGAGAAAAGAGCGCTGTTTATCAAATATTCACAAACCTCATTGTAAATGCAATTAAATATTCCGGTCAATCAGAAAAACCGACGATTAAAATTGAGAGTACCAACCAAGATGATATGACCTATTATTGCATCCAAGATAATGGTATAGGCATCCCTCAAGAACATCTGCCACATATTTATGAAATGTTTACACGGGCAGACAATGTTGGTGGAATTCCGGGCACAGGCATTGGCTTATCTCTTGTTAAGCGTGTCATGGAACGTTTGGGTGGTACTATAGAAATCGAATCCAAGGTCGGATTAGGAACGACAGTTCACTTATATTTCCCTATTGTAGCCCCTTTTCCCGAACATATGCTCAATGATTAACCATATACAGGTGGATTGGTTTCTTCAGGCCGCTACAGGAAATGAAGGCGGAGACTTTACGAAAGTTAACGCTAATTTTTCTTCGTTAACTTTCGATAGACTACTAAAGTCATCACAAAAATAAAAATGAAGACAAAAAGCCAAATCCCGGGCTCAGTATACCATTCATTTGAATTCCCTGTATTTAATGCTTCTGTTTGCCTGGGTTGCGTTACTATGGCTATCAATACATTCGCTAAAGTATGGGGTGTTCTCATTATAATTTACGTTGTTTATCAAATATAGAGAACTCCTGTCAGCTCCAAGTGGTTTGAATCTGATTAGTTTAAACCAATTGTAGTTTGTAATTGTTCTCTATAAAACAATAGTTTAAAGGACATAGCTCTCATATTCAATTATTGAAACAATGGAAAAGACATTACAACATTCGATAGTAAAACAAGGTTTAATTATTCTATATTATTTCAGCAATAGATGGTATCGTAAATGTCTATTTACAGAAAACCGCGTGCCGGCCTCAAATACAACTACATCTATGCAGGATAGTGACGAGGGAATCGTATGTCCCAAGAAAGATACACAATATACAGATGAAGACAAGTCCGACATTTCCGATGTCAGACAGCATCTAATTAATAAAAAACCAAACCAGTCCCTTATTTCGAAAAAAACGACTAAACCAAAGGAAAATGAAGATTAACGTCAGCCTATTTAGTACCATGCTGAAGCGCTATCCCGAGCTTACGTATTGTATAGCGCAGCACCTCTTACCATACAGTATATAATAAACAAAGGTCAATTTGTCCCTTTTTTCCTATTTTCACTTTTGGTTTCTTTTTTATTGTGCGTGGTATTTCCAGCTTTAATCTCGTTTTCTGTTGACTCCCTACTATCGAGATTATTTTTGTTTAAGACTGTATTGCCTTTGACCTTTTTGGTCGAATTGTTCTTATTTTCCATACCCATTGTCTTCAAATTTTAAAATCATTCTATCTGATGAACATTGATGAGCGACATTTCGTTGAATTATCATTAAAAAAAACTATTTATTTTTTACACCTGTTCTTATAATAAAAGCAAGCTCATTCAATTTGAAACAAAAAAGATGAAAAAAGGAAAATTATATTTGATGTCGTTGGCTATGGGTGCGATATTTTTTGCATGCAACAACCAAACGCCGCAAGAAAAAGCTACCGACCAAATGGAAAAAGCCGAAAATAAAGCCCAGGCTTCTAGCGAAGATGCGATGGCGACATCTGAAAGCGCAGCTGCTAAAAATACGGAAGCGGTCATTTATTCGAATATAGCAGCAGCGAACGAGGCTATCTCCAAAATTCCCGCACCGCAACTTTCCAACGCAGAAGCGAAATCATTATATACAAGACTGGGAAAAACTGTTGTGGATCGTATCAACGCCAAAACAGCGCTAGAAGCAATGGATAAAGAAGATGCGATCCAGAGAATTAAAAATGATACTGCACGTAAACTTCAGGCTGGGGAGATTACACAATCAGACTACGATAATATACTAAAATATCTAGCGGACTGTTTTGCTGCATCAAAATCTATCAATTAACCAGAATTTAGAAAGGATAACTAACGATGGATAAACAGGAATATCAGCATTGTATTGCGGCCTGTTGGCAGTGCATTACAGCCTGTCAGCATTGCACCCTTGCATCTACAAAAGAGCATGACATTGCCATAAAAGCAAAATGCATCGCATTAAATATCGAATGTGCTATAATATGTACATCTACGGCGCAGTTACTTGCAATAAATAGTTTCTATGCAAAAGAACTTATTAAAATTTGTGCAGAAATATGTTCCAACTGTGCCGAAGAATGTTTCAAACATCACGAAGAATATTGTCAAAGCTGCGCAAAAGCATGCGAGCGTTGCGCCATTGCCTGTCATGCTATACTAGCTTAAATTTGGACACCGATGCCGTATGCCCCACGCGAGGTAAAGTGCTCAATAAAAATAGCAGCTAAACCGAGCTGAGAAAAACGATCAAAAAATAAGGGTTTAAATGATTAACTTAATATCCCGTTCTCGAAGGCAAACTTGACCAAATGCGCGGTATTTTTTACACCCGCTTTATCAATGAGATTTTGGCGGTGCCCTTCTACTGTACGTTTACTCAAAAATATCTTGTCTGCAATTTCGATATTGGTATAGCCCTCAGCTATCAGCTCCAGGACTTCCCGTTCCCGTTCAGAAATTTCGAAATCTGTTCGCATTCCTATTGAGTCCTGCGCGTAACGTTGACCCGAACGGATATGTTCCAATAGCAACATGGAGATTTCTTCACTCATATACCGACCTCCAGCAGCAATATGTTTGAGTGCAAAAAGTAGTTCATTATAACCGATATTTTTCACCAAATACCCCATAAGTCCATACTCGAACCCTTCAATAACATAGTTGATTTGGTTCAACATCGACAGTATGACTACTTTTATACTGCTATATTGTTTATATAAGATCCGCAGGAGTTCGATACCATCCATTTCGTCCATGCTGATATCCGTTAAAATAATATCCGGCATTGATCCAGGGTTCGATTCAAGATAATCTAAGGCTTCCATCCCATTGGAAGCCTCTCCAATTACTTCGAAACTGTCCTGGGATTCTAAAAGTAATTTAATACCATTACGCACCACCATATGGTCTTCTACCAATAGGATTTTTATCATATCGTTTTTTTAAAAAGTTAATTTAAGTATCATACTCTTTTCGGGGCTGTCACTAATAATCTGAGCACTATAAAGCTCCGTTATTTTTTTTAAACGCAAAGGACTGTCCGCGCGCTTGGGTGTCTGTAGTGTATTATTTTCTTTAAAATAAGGCAACACCTTAATGAAAACCGCGAAATCAATAAGCTGTACAGATATCGAGCTTGCTTCAACAGGCATTTCCTCCTTCAGATATTCAAATAATGCGGTAAGCAATTTAAAAAGACGAACTTGGACATGCCGCTGAAGTTCTTTTAAATTGGGATCGAGAATAATATCTATTGTAAAACCCAGCTTCTGTTTATAGGAGGCGACGACTTCGTCAATCGCATGGAAAATCCCAAGGTCATTCAAGATTGGGTTATACAGCAGTGTAGCTTTGTTGCGCAGCTCGATCACGAGAGAAGTCAACGAATCACGCAAGCAGCGCAGCTCTTCAAAGTCACCATGTTTATTCGTAAAATTTTGTAGGGAAATGCGCATTCCATAAACTTCCTGCGCAAGTTCATCCCTAAAATAACGCCCGATACGTCCCAAATCTTCTTGTTGACTCCGGATAATGGATTTGTAAAATTCTTCTTGGCTTCCACCCCAAATCAGATTTAGATCCTGCCGCCCCCCCTCGTTTCGCTGTGATCGATCTAAGAATAAATTTTCGTCATCGTTCCCCATAGTATTCTCTTTTTTCTTACTTACGAGTAATAACCATTATCAAACTCGAACAGTTTTCAAAAACTGATAAAATGCTAAAAGATACTGTATTGTTTATAGTACTACGTATAAATACGGTACACCATGGGATAAAGGATCGATCTAGCCAAGGAAAACACTTGTTGTTAAAGTAAAAAACACCTTAATTTCTATTTAGCAATTGCTGGCCTTATAACCTCAAAAAATCAAAACACACACTGACTTTCAGTTAATTAGAGTTTTAAGAAAATTATTTGGATTGATTTATAACTTAAAAACATGAGTTTTTATCGTTTTTTCTAGCACCCTAATTGTAGTAATCTTGGCACTGATAGACACTTAAAAATTGATAATATGGAAACTACAACAATCGATCAACTGTTTAAGGAAAAGAGACCTACATTAAAATATTTGGCCGCTCAATTTACAAGTGATCCAGATGAAAGAGAAGACTTGGTGCAGGAAACTATGGTCAGATCATTATCTTCCATAGAGAAGTTTATAAAGCATCCTAAACTCATGTCCTGGTTATACATCATTATGAAAAATACGTATATCAATCAATATACTCGCAATAAAAGGTTGGAGAATTACCGTAATGAATACATAAGCACTGGTTATGCCAATGAGACTACCCGTAATCGTTGCGAAAATAACTTTGTTGCATCGGATATTCAGCTTGCACTCAATAATCTACCGAAGGATTATTACAATGCTTTTGCTCTATTTTTAGAAGGATTTAAATATTATGAAATTGCTGAACACCTACAAATTCCCGAAGGAACCGTGAAAACGCGTATTCATATGGCACGTAAGTCACTACAAAAGCAACTTAAAACCTATGCGAAGAGCATTTATTAATGCTAGCAGCTCTTTATAAAATGAAGCAGGCACTAGGAGTGCCTGCTTTTTTGTTTGCCTATTCCCACCAGCCTTTACATGATATTTTTAGCATTTTTCGCCGCAATTATGTTAGAATTTGAGACTCAATTCGGCAGCGAAATTCCGTGGCATTTGGGCGACAACTACCCCCTGCCCAGAAAAATAATGTGCATTACTGATGTTATTCATCTTTACACCAAAACGATAGAAATCACGTTCAATAGAGATCGAAGCATTAAGCAAGGTATAGGATGGGAAAACAAATTTCCCTGTTGTAGAATTATCAGCAGAAACCTGCTTTCCAACATGATTGACACCAAATCCAAAACCCAGTCCCTGTAGTTTTGGAGTCTGTAAGACATAGCTGAACCAGGAGTTAAAAACTTGCGCCGGACCCGCAGAAGCAGGACGTCGTCCCTCTACTGTAGAATCTGCCCGTTGGAATCTACTATCATTATAAGTATAGCCCGTAAGAATATTCAAACCTCTTATCGGATTGGTAATCAGTTCCAACTCAATACCCTTGCTGCGTTGTTCCCCATCCTGAATTGTTATCTTAGGACCATCATTGGCAGCCAAACGAGTCATATTATTCACGACGATATCGTAATATGATGCCGTAAAATTAAAACGGTTATTCCAGAAATTGGTTTTGATCCCCGCTTCCCATTGATTGGCCAATTGCGGTTTCATCTCTCTTTGTCCCTCAGGATTCTCTAAAGCTGGGGGCACATAACTAAAGCTATTCATATAATTACCATAAGCCGACAATTTATCTTTAAGAATCTGGTATACAACTCCAAACTTTGGTGAAAGCGCCGTTTGCTTGAAGTTTGCCTCTCTTACATTTGTACTTAAGTTCAATTGACCACGGCTATTATAATGGTCTACTCGTAAGCTCAAAATAGTTGTTAGACGATCCGTCAGAGACAGTACATCGGATATATAAGCGCCATAGATGTTGCTTGAGGAATAGTTACGTTGTAGTGGTCTTGTAGACAGTTGTATTTTTTGTGAGGCGAGTTGATTGGATATGGGCAAATAACCTTTTTCTAAATCCAACGCATTGATGGTATCAAACACAACAATAGGTGAATTGTTATTCCGTAAGGTCTGGTTCAGGTAATCTACGCCGATCAAAATTTTATTCTTAACATTTCCGATCTGGAAGCTGCCATTGAAATTTTGCTGGATACTCGTAGAACTTCCTTCGGTATTCTGCCATTGGACATTGCGTTCAAGTAGCGCATCACTTTCCTTGCCCCGAATGAATTGGTATTGATACATACCTTCTGTTTTTCTGAAATTTCTGGAGATCAACGTCTGAGAAGTCCAATTATCTGAAATCTTATAATTTACCTCACCTTTGATATTGATGGACGGGGCTTTCAGCGTAATATCATTATTCGAATAGGATCTATTCCAGTCAAATCCAAGGTCTTGAGGTCTCTTTGCAATAAACTGGCGTGTGCGCGTGAGAAAGATTATGGGGGTATTGGTGCCTTCGTAATTGTATAGCTGTGCTCCCAGATTAAACGTTAACCGATCATTGACCTCATAGTTAAATGTTGGCGCAACAAAAAATGATTTTCTAAATTCCGAATCACGGAAACCGTTTTGGTACTGATAGGCCGTATTTAAACGAAACAAGGTCTTACGGTTGCTGGTGATAGGTCCGAATACATCCGCTGTCAGGCGATTTAAGTTGTAGCTGCCAAATAAATAAGATACTTGGCCGCCGTAGTAATCCTTAGGTTTCTTCGTGACGAGGTTGACCAATCCACCGAAAGAGGTCGCTGCTCCGCCATACAAAGTACCTGAAGGACCTTTTATGACCTCGATACGTTCCACATCCGCAGGATCAATTTCACCATTCGTATTTGCAGGGAGGCCATCCACCAAACCTATTTTCGTTGGGAATCCGCGCAGATTGTAATAAATAGCACCATCTGACCCACGGCCTGGGCTTCCCTGCACTTTCACCATCCCTACAACGTTTTTAACAGCCTCCGACAAATCTGTGGTCAACTGCTCTTTCATTAGTTCTTTGTTGACATTGGAATAGGACTGTGGGTTTTCCATATAGCCCAACTGCACCTTTGCAACTTTTGAGCTATCGCGTTCTAAGAATTTATTGCGTCGATAACCATACACGGTCACCCCATCCAAATAATAATTGTTTTTAGTCCCATAAATCGTCGGAAGGACAGTTGTCTGGTTGTCAACATGAATATTTTCCCGCAATAATTCGATATCATTTAGACTGACTTGTAGAATATAATCACCAGGAGGAACATGCTCTAAATAAAATTCTCCAGCAGCGTTTGTCCGCCCCTGGTAAGATGTATTTAATAGCCGGACAATGGCATCCTTGGCAACAACGGACTGGTCTACCATGATTTTGCCGGATATACGATCGGCCTTCTGGCCAAATGCTGTGAAAAACAGCAGGATTGAGACGATAAAAAGTATCGATCTTTTCATAAAAATTGTAATGGTTTTAATGCTATTGAATATTTTATTTAGACAAATTCTAAACAAAAGTAATCTATATTTTTAAAATTCAAAACAAGCTTATAAATTCAGGCTGACAACAAACCTTTCGTCATTCGCTTATATTATTTACTATACTAAAACAAAAACAATCTAATAAGTATAATTATTTCCTCATAACACTCTTAAACAACAAAAATAGACTACCGGCACTTATTTATATTCAATAAATTTAAACCCAATTTTCACAAAAAAGATAAAAAAAGCTGTCTAGCGTACTTATTTTTAGATTAGAAAACCACCCCTACTTGCTATTTCATGGTATATTAATAAAAAGGCTACTCCCAGAGATTTCCAAGAGTAGCCAAAGTTCTAGGTCTTTTTAAAAAACAATTAAGGCACAATAGTCAATACTGTATTTGTACTCCGTGCGTTAACTCCAGGATCATACATAGATTCTATTGTCGTGATTCCTGAATTAAAAATCCCCAGGTTATTCGCTTTAACCTCATACTCATACATAGATCTTCCCTTAGGCAAGCGATCCATAAAATAATTTGTTGAAGCATCTTTCGAGCTGAAATAATAGTTCTTCCGCCATTGATATCCCGAAGGACTATACAGCGGTTCCACACCAGCTGGACGGCTATCTTTCAGATGAATGTATTGCATTGGCTCATCATTAACTACCGTAATCCTAACTTTGATACGTTCCCCCAGTTTAGCCTCCTTGGATTCTACCCATTGCCCTTTTCGTTCCACTAGATATACTTTCTGAACCGAAAGTGCATTTGTACTTGATTTTATTTGATCAAGATCAGCAAAATACTGATGAACGACAGCACCATAAACTGTTCTTTCGTTATGATTTTGAACTTGAATATCGAGATCGGTCTGCAAATCGACTTTATCGAACTGCTTACTGACTTCGCCCAAAACAGTATTGCTTAATTCGGTCTTTTTGTTGTTAATTGAGATCGCAACGGTATTTTCAGTAACGAAATCTTTTGGATTGTTGGCCAGTAGTAATGCATAAATCGCATCTACAGTCATCCAGGTACTATACCAATGATTTATCTGTTTATTGTAATAGATCCATTGGGTAACCTGATTTAGCTTAGCCGGATTGTTTATTTTGTAAGCTTCCACCAGATAAGATTGCAAACTAATCTTATTGTATTGATTTTCGTTACTTTTCCAGTACATTCCTTTTTGTAGATCGATAACCGCTTCCTGATCAAGTCTATTCTTGATCTCCATGCTCTGCTTGCCCTGACCGAAGATCTGACTCACAATCCATGTTTTTGCGGCCAATCCCGCGCTACGACCAGCGCTACTTAATGAAGAATTGAGCAATTTGCGTTGCAATAACTGCAGGGAATCCTTTGGTATAGGATTAAATTCCGTCCAATACCTTCGTGCAAACAAATAGTCTATCCCCATATCAGTGCTGGACTTTGGCGAAAATATAGCTGGATCCCGGTCGAGATATTGGGTAAGCTTTGAGGCCATCGCACGGATATCGCTATTGACCAAGCTTTTGTCCAAATAGAGCACCTTTCCAATGATTTCCAGCATACGGATACTAATTTCAGTATTGGGCTCCCCCCCATCAAACCATGGAAATGAACCATCTGCGGATTGATTATTACGTATTTTCTGCTCAACAGTATTGATTTCCGCTTGTATATCTGTTCCAAAGAACGCAGCAATTTTCTTTAATCGTTCGGCATCGCCCTGTACGTCACGCAGCCAGGGCATTTCTTCCATTTTGAACTCATTTAAACTACTATTCTCTTCCAATCGGCCTTTTCTTGTATCGACATTCAATTTTTTGAAGTAGTCTGTCACTGCTGGATAATGCAACTGAATATATTGGGCCATCTTGAGACCAAACCACTTACTGCTCAATTGTTCATTGCATTCGTAAGGGTAATTTTTCAGATAGTCCAGTGCGGAGAGTATTTCTAAAATGGGATTGCTTTGTACCTGGATTCTCCCCATGAGATTATCCTTCGCACTTCCCTTTACTGTGAAATTTTTGGATTCACCGGCTTTTAGGACAATCTTCTCAGTATCGCCAATCAGTATCTTATTTGGCAGCACGGGGATTTCAACAATCTCACCATCCGAAAACTCGCCGCCAGCTGCAACGATACGAATCTGTATCGTCGGATACTCTGCCGGAATCTTTAACGACCACGCTACCATGCTGTTATTGGATGCCTCAACACTAAAGTTTTTTAGCGCAGAATCGATCTGGAAAGCAGTTGAAACTACCTGATTATTTCGTGGGTCGATAAGCTCTATTTTTGCATTCCCCTGAATAGGCTCTTTGCTCAGGTTTTGAATTTGCGCTTTGATCGTTAGCTGGTCGTTCGTTCTAAAATAGCGCGGAATATTCGGACGCAACATCAACTGCTTTTGGGTTTGTGTAAAATACGTCCCACTAGCCGATGCCAGATGCTGATCATGGGCGAAAAGCAGCAATTTCCATTTCGTCAATGCTTCGGGACTATCAAATTCAAAACTGATATTCCCTGCTTCATCCGTATACAAATTGGGATAGAAGAAAGCAGTTTCCTGTAGGTTGGTGCGGGCTTTTATATGTTGTAGCTGTTTATACGCTGGTAAGTCCATCCCGCCGTTAGCTGTCGCACTACCGCTCATCTCAGACTGGGCGACCTCCTCATTCACCACCATATATTCTGCGTTTACTGCATCCTCCGCAGCCAAAGGCTCATACATAATTGCCGAAGTAGGCAATGGCGCCGACTGCTTTGCTGCCACAGACATACCCCGAAGAACAACCCGGGAACCACCGTTTCTAAGACGTGGTTCCCCTGATCCAAAGTATAGTGTTGCCGCAGCACGATAAGCTTGTTCGTCGATCAACTCCTCGTATGTGGCATCCTGTTCCAGGGAATTTCCAATGAAGCCCCGGCGGGCTGACAATAGATCATAGTTGTAAATTTCATCGCGCCGATTATCTGCATAAGCTCCATAGAAATTCGAAGTAAAAATGTTCCCTGAATAGGTTTGCTGTTGAAAAGCATTTATAATATAGTAGTTATTTGACCTTGGATAATACGGATAACGAAATTGGAAAGAACCTAAAGCGTGGCTAGCGAATGCGTCCAAAGATGCATCATACATTGTCGCCAATACCTCTGTCGCGATTGGTTTATCCTCTTGTTTTACTGTAAAGCTCCATTTTTCTTTTTGACCGGGTGTTATTTTATCCCTGAAGGTCTTGGTTTGGATTGTTAGTTCCTTATTTTGTTGTGAAATAGGAACAGCAATATGGGATAGTGTCATTTTATTATCAACCAAAAATAATGCATTCAGCTGCAGTTGCCCTACAACATCCTGCTCAGTCAGCACAAATTGATAGGCAATACGACCCTCTTTCCAACTTAATACCTTTGTCTCTAATTTCTGCGAAGCCCGCTCGCGAAACAGCAGTAGTTTCTTGGCATTTTTAACATCCGTCTGCATATGGATGGTAACCTGATCGCCAATTTTATATTTGACTTTATCCAACCGATAGGAGAAAAACTGCTGGTCGCTTAGTTTCTTATCTTTCGACCGATATAGGCTGGTGTAGCCAATAGCACGTACGGTATCCCCCTCCTGTATACTGATGGCTTCGATCTGATACCGCCCCCAATCAAATTGTAATGAATCCAGTACGATCTTGCTCGTATCTGCATTATCAAAATCATAGCTGGCAATCTTCGTTTTTTTCTCTTCTTTGTCGAGCGAGGCTGGATCGAAATAAAGCGGAAAATACTTGTTATAGAGATCTTTTGAAAGCAAATGGTACTCAGCCCTTGCGAAACTCCCCCGATATTCATCTGTCAGCGCTAGGCTTGCCTGCTCCAACTTATAGATGTTGACCTTTCCGCTGAATTTTAGTGGAAAGCCATTTTGATTCTGCTTTAAGATGGTAATATTCCGCCATTTTTTTTCTTCCATCAAATTCGGCACCTGAATCTGAAGCTGCCATGGACGGGATGAATAGGTATAATCTCCAGATGCCATCTGCATCTCCCCGGTCTGATTGATCACCTCAGCCCTGTATACCAATACATAATCTTTCAGCCCGTGAAACTGACGATCCATCAATGGCACGCGTATCGTAAAGTTCCCCTTCTCGTCTACGGTAGTGGTAGAATCACTATAAACGATATCCTTTCCTTCCCTGGCATTATAGAACGAAACTTTATACTTCACTGCTGCGCCGACTAGCGAAACACCTGATAGGCTCTCCGCCTTGCCAACGAACACCGCTGTATCTTTCGAAGTATAGGTGAACTTATTTGGCTCAAAAGTTACTTCAAATGTTGGACGTTTATATTCCTCAACCTGAAAATATTGCTGATCAAGCTGTTTAGAATCGCGAAAAACCAATAGATTATAATTTCCGTTCAATGCCTTTGAAGGCAATTGGAAACTCGCATGGACAGATCCAAAAAGATTGGTTGTCAAACTGATCGAGTCAATCTTCTGACGATTGGCATCCTGAAGATAGATTTTCACATTTTGCTTTTCCAGGACTTTGCCTTGTTGTACATGATCATCGTAAAGAATAGTCTTAAAATAGACTTTTTGCCCAGGACGGTAGATGGCTCTATCCATCAAGCTGAGCGCACGCATATTTGTTCTTTTATTGCTCTCCACTACAGACCTCATCCGATCTTCATAATAAACATTATTTTGTTGCTGATCCAAAGGAATCATCGTTTTTTCCCCATGAAGCAACAGCATGTGATTATGTAAGTAGGCCGCATTTTTGGGAGAATAGGTGGATTTGTAATTGAACTCGCCCGCGGCATTGGTCTTTAATTGCGTGATCAGTTTAGGCAGGGCTTTATTTCTCAATTGATAAAGTTCCACCATTTCATTTGCATAGGGAGCGCCCGTTTTCCGGTTCAATAGCAAACCCGTATATACAAATTCATTTTGAGGTTTTATATTTATATTTCCAGACAAAAATGCGTCAGAAACAATCAGCTGAGAAACAGCCACATCGCGATCCTGACCATTATCTTGAAATGATTTATTATTACCGATCAAAATCGTGTAGGTACCAGCTTTAAGGGGATTAATTTTATAAATTGTATTGTGCGTCGTATAATCTTTAAAGGCTTTCAATGCCACCTGTTCCTCATAGACTACTGGCGCATTTACTGTAGTCTGGTAACTTGCAGAATCGTATTTTACCGTAAAATCTTTTGCGTCCTTAACTGTAGGACTTGTATTATAAACCCTGATATATAAAGTATCCACGTTCGTGTGGTTAATCTGGAAAGGGACATATTCATCCGTCGGCGTCATTCTCTTATGATTTAGTTGGATGAAAGCCTTTTTTATTTCCTTCGTCAAATTATCTACATTAGAAATCCAGGCTGATTTTGGATAATCTTTTAACGCTTGTTCAAGATATGTAATTGCCTTTGTCTTTTTCCCGATGTCGTTGAAACTTGCCGCCAACCGATAAAGTAAAAATGCGTTGTAGTCACTTTTATAGGTTTTTATATGCTCCAGGTAGTCGCCTTCCCGCTCTTCGATATTATTCCATTTCCAATCATAAGACATGATATAGCTGCTTGCATCTGGATAATCATTCTTGGTGCTGATTGCCAACAATTGCTTTTTAAGTTTATCCTTATCAGCCGCATTAGTAGCTTTTAATGTATTCAAAAAATCCAGATATTGATAACCTAAAAAATGGTAAAGAGTGGGATTCAAGCTCATATTTCGTGTTTCGACAAACAGCCCCTTCCAGCGCGCTACAGGTTCCGCACTTAAACTGTTTACATCCGAAATCGAGAGACGAAAAATAGAATCGATCATACCGACTTTACCTTTTGCATCTTTTGCTACAAATTTGTTTTGGCTCTTACTTGCATATCGGTTGATATTCGAAAATAAATAAAGGGCATAAAAGTTTTGGAGAACCGATTTATCCAGCTTTTCAGCAATCCGGATATTGTCTTCAAAATGTTTCTGGATACGCAAAAAAGCGGAGTCTTCAGATTGGTTTACTTCCAACGCTTTCCCTTCCGCCAAAAATGCACGTACCCATTCGGCTTGATTGCCAGAGCGTCGAGCTTCGGCTTTAATATCTGCCAATATGGGCAATGTCTGTGTGAAGTTTTTAATTGCAATAAGTCTTTCGACCTCATTCCACTTTGCCTCCACCTTGCCTGGCTTAAGCTCCTGCGAAAACCCCCAGATCGGGAGACATGTTAACAATAACCAGATGTATCTTTTCATATAATATGACGCTAAATATCTACTAAATATGAGCATTTTTTTTCTGAAAGGATGCAGTAAATAAATGGATTCCATAATCGTTAAAAAAAATAAATAATACCGAATTCAATGTCGACCTCTCCCCAATCCACATGATTACGAAGAATCGAGAACAATCATCATTCCATCCACTGCAGATATCCGCTTATTGGTACGGCACAATTTGATTGCTAGTTATCACAAAATGGTTAGTAGATATTTTTTTATATATTTAATAAATAATTCATATCCAGTTAATATCAGTTTCGTTCCTTTATAATAGGATAGTTAATGCAGTCAACAGGTTAATGTATCAATTATGAAAACGATCAACTATTTTTTCCAACGGATTATATTTAGAATCTTTTTAGGTCGGTTCAGTTCGTTCTATTCACCATTAAGATTTCACAAAAATTAATTCATATTCAGGTCGGATGACACATCCGACAGCTATATTTCAATAAATGCATTTAACCAAAGATGCCTTTGGCAAAGATTTTATTTGGGGAGTATCTACCGCCGCTTATCAAATCGAGGGAGCACATGATCAACATGGCAAAGGCCCTTCTATATGGGATATCTTTGTAAAGAAAAGAAACCGTATATTTCAGAATCAACATGGCGATCATGCCTGTGATTTCTATAACCGCTACAGACAAGACCTTGCATTAATGCAAGGTATGCACATTCCTAACTATCGTTTTTCCCTAGCTTGGAGTCGTATCTTGCCGAATGGTATTGGACAGACCAATCATTCAGGTATGGACTTTTACGATCGTCTGATCGACCTCTCACTGGAATTGAGGATTAAACCTTGGGTTACCCTATATCACTGGGATCTCCCCCACGCGCTGGAAAAAAGGGGGGGCTGGGTCAACCGTGATGTCAAGGATTGGTTTGGTGAATTTGTATCCACCTGTGTTGCCCGTTATGGAGATCGGGTAAAAAACTGGATGGTGCTCAACGAGCCGACTGTATTTACGGCCGCAGGATACTTCTTTGGTGTACATGCCCCGGAAAGAAAAGGTTTGGGCAATTTTCTTGCAGCGGTTCACCATGCTGCACTAGCACAAGCCCATGGCGCTAGGATCATAAAATCTTTACAACCGGACAGCCAGGTGGGTACCACTTTTTCCTGCTCCCATGTAGAACCATTCACAGCAAGAGAAAAAGATGTGATTGCGGCAAAAAAAGCCGATGTATTACTCAATAGGTTGTTCATCGAGCCACTATTGGGTATGGGCTACCCAACACAGGAAATCAAAATTCTCAATCGAATTGAAAAATACATCAAACCAGGTGATGAGAACGATTTAAAGTTTGATATGGATTTTATTGGTATTCAAAATTATACCCGGGAGATAATCCGTTACGCAATGTTTGTCCCCTATCTTCAGGCAAAAATCGTGACGGCGAAGGAACGTAAAGTTGAAATGACCGAAATGAACTGGGAAGTATACCCCAGCTCCATTTATCAAATGCTGAAAAAATTCAGTAGCTACCCCAATATACCGCCACTCATTGTCACCGAAAATGGTGCTGCCTTTAAGGATCACATTGAGCACGGACAGGTACATGATCCTAAAAGATTGAACTATCTGCAGGAAGCCATACAACATGTCTATCAGGCAAAAGAAGAAGGTGTAAATGTGAAAGGCTACTTTGTCTGGACTTTTTTAGACAATTTTGAATGGGCGGAAGGATATCGACCACGATTTGGGTTGGTGTATGTAGATTTTCAAAACCAGCAACGTATCATAAAATCCTCAGGCCACTGGTATGCAAATTTCTTAAAATAAATCTTACTTCTTTTCCGACCGATGTTTCCATCTATTGACCAGTTTCAACAGTAGTGGAATCAATAGCAAGGGTATTAATAAACTGGCCATACTGACGACTGTATTTCGTCCGTTATCACCCAAAAAGTAGGCCGAAAGCGAACCTAACACAACTGGAACACCAATGGCCATAATTTTCCCCCATGCTAATTCGGACTCAGCATGATGAATATCACGAGTAGGAATAACCTCGACCAGGTTAAATTCCTCGGCTTTGAAGTAGGCTAAAATTTGTGTTATTTCAGATGCTGTTAATTCCCGTGGTCGCAAACTCTCCCCTTTTACAACAATAAGCAACCCATGCTTGTCTTGCTGAATACTATCAATATCCTTTGTTTTAAAGTGCTTTAAATACCCCATTGGATTAAGAGCGTAGCCTTTATAATCATCTCCGGGACAGAGACAAGAAAACTTATCCGCATTCATTGAAAAAATAATATCCGTATGATCATCCTGAATAGCGGCTATTAAAGCTATCACAGCATGAATACAACTTAATGCCAGAAATTGAAGGATAAATATCCAAAAAGAAAGCCGTAATAACCAGGATACGAGCAGTGCCAAAAGAACCAAAGCAATGGAAAACCATTTTAGATACAAGATGAGGTCTATTTTTCGATTCAGAAAATAGCTAATAATCACACAGACCACAGAAACTATACCTAATTTCAAATCCCAAAAGATGGAAAGAAAGCCTAATAAAAAAATAAGGCCAAACAAAACCAAAGTGGCATAATCCCCCTTTTTACCTAATTTTTTTCGTTCGATTTTAATACTATTTCTCAAGTCTCAGCGCTTTAAAATAAGGATTACTTTCTTAATCACTTGTATATCATTAATTGAATAAAGATATTTATATTTATCCAATTAATGAATATTAGATAGAAGATGAGTAATTAACATTTGACTTATGAAGACTTTTCAGTTTAAATCACACAATGTTAAAAAAGGCTTAATCTTTGGATTCAGCTATTTGATTATTGTTTTTATTATTTTCAGCCTTATCTACGGTGGCATCAATGGGATGGCCGATGCAGTCAATAACTTTGGATCAGCTAAAGCGCTGGGTTTCTTGGTCGCAATACTTGTCATTGGTCCATTTGTTGTGATACTGCAGCTAATTAACCCCAAAATAGAAGTACATATCGGTTCCCAGCATATGCTGATCAAACAAAAGAAGAAACCGGATCAGGAAATCCCTCTAGAGGACATTTATAGCATGAAGATAAACCATTCATTGGTTAATCAGCTGCAGATCTTCGATCAACAAGGACAGTTAATCATAACGATCCACCCCCAACAGGATATGCAAATCATTTATGGAATTGCTGCTGAAATCGCTCAGCACACATTCTTCACCCAAGAAAAAGGTAGCAGGAAGATCTTTGGTAATCCTATTGAGACTATGTCCTACTTAAGGAAGCTTTAAAACTGAAGCAGATTAACATCCCTTAAGTAATTCAAATAACGCCAAGGTCTTTAATAGCATAAAAATATTATATGAAGGTATACTATCCCAATAACCAATGGACATTTTATATGATTTCCCCGCTCATCATCTGGGTAGGTCTTTGCTATTTCATATTTGTGGAAAGGGATTTTTCCCTGGTTTTTATAGGCTTTGCTTTATTTTCTTTTCTCTATTTTTGCTATTGCCTTTACGAAAGATTTGGAACCAAATTAATCATCTATGCAGATCGGCTCGAACTCCGCCAAAACTTTCAACAGCCCCAATCATTTCACTATATAGATCATGAGTTTGTCGTAGGCCCAACCTATGACACCTTTACCCATCGGACATTTTCAACAAAATATACGGGTCGGTCACGTTATTTTTTTATCTATCCTTTGGACGAAGACGGCAATCGTGTGAAAACACTTTCTACAGCGCTTGAACTAAGTATTACTAAGAGGCGATACCGAAAAATCCAAAAAGATTTGTCAGAAAGCTTGAAAAAGCTGGATCTTCTAGCACATTTGCGTTACAATAACAACAACGATAATGTTATTGTTAGAAATAGGTAATCCTGTTTTTAGCAAGAGCACAGCATCCCAACTTACTTTAGTTCCAGCAGTTCTTTGCCGAATTTTTTCTCAATAAAGGGATTCATCGGTGGGATGCCGAATTTAGTATTGTCTAACCAAAATTTGTTTGTATACCGACTTTTCAATTCGAGCCAAAGACCTGAAGTAATCTCTTTCTTTATATTCTTGAATTCTTCTTTTGTGATAAATCGACGTTCCTGTGTATAAAACTCGCTCAAAAAATCAAAAGGGATAAATTCCGATTTACGACCTCTCTTAATAGCACCGACATTCATGACCACCCTGCTGACCAACTTGGCTTGTTCAGGTTGATCAAGATTTGTAGGCGAATAATTTTCCATGGTTACGCCGGTATATTGCTGTCCTTTGATCTTGAAGAAGCTTACTTCTTTTTGGCTATTGGGTGGGATAATATCAAAATATACCTGTACATCACCACGGGCCGTTTCTTGGATATATCCTGTATTCAGATTACCCGTCCTGATGATCTTCCGCCCTTTATCCTGAACCAGAACAAATTTTGAAGGAAGATCATTCGCAACAGACTGTGTCTTCATACGCATCACATGCGGTTTCCATTGCCAAAAATTACCCATCACCTCTCTAAAATTCTGCGTAGTGATGGAATCCTCGAAAATCCGGTAATCCAAAATCCGATGATAGACCTTTCCATTTTTGTTTTTCAACGGAATATAATATTCAATTATTCCGTCGTAGAAATAACGTGTACGCTTATTGAAAAAAGTGGTATTTCTAAAATATCCCTTCAAAATCAGAAAGTCATACTGACTCTTATCTCCGATTGCTACCTCATCTATTTTTATACTACGTGGAATCAATTTGATCAGCTTCTGCTTGCGCAGCTCCAAAGTCGATTCCTGATAGTTATTATAAGAAATATGCTGTAATATGATTTTTACGTTTGCATCCTGTCCAAGCGAATCAATATCGAACTCCCCTTTCGCATTTGCTACACCTAATAATGTCCCGTCTTCAGCGTAAATATTCACTAAAGGCACAGGTTCGCCACTTAAACTATCAACGATACGGATTTGAGCGAATAGAGCGTTGCAACTAAAAAAAATACATAGGAAAAATAATATTTTTGCCATAAATGAAATTATTGACCTAAAATATAAAATAGTCATTAAAATACTGTCAAAAATCGTTAAAGAACAGCCGCAACATGAACCCAGCACGAGGAATATAGTTTAGTAGCCCCCCTTCTACAAGAGCTTTTTTGCCCTATAACCTTATGCTCTATAAACTTCTTTTTATATTTAGCCATTAATCCATACCACCATTTATTTTAAAGGCATAATCCCAATGATAAAATTAAAGAGAGTCCACTACCTAGTTTTAATATGCACGACAATAGTCTTTGGATTATTATCGCGGAAAATTACAGGCATCCCTTTATCTATGGGCGACGGCTTATATGCCGTGATGATCTATTGGTTATGTCGGTTTATTTTTTCTCAGCGGTCTTTCAGCTTTTGCTTTGTAAGTTCACTGGCATTTTGCTTTACAATTGAGTTTTTACAGTTGGTACAACGTCCACTATTGATCAGCGTCAGAAACCATCCGCTATTACGACTGCTATTTGGCCAAGGCTTTCTCTGGTCTGACTTGATCGCCTACATCGCTGGATCTGCTATCGCTTTTCTCTTGGATCGATCTTTTCACCGATCCAAGAAAAAATAGAAAAGAATAAGGTTAAAAGCATAACCCATACAAAACGCTGATAATATACTGACAATAAAAAAGATTCTTTTCATATTTTAATCGGTTGTTGTCCGTAACGAATGTAGTGATTAAGCCTTAAATAAATCGCTTATCGGCGTTTTAATTTACAGGTATAATTTTCTCAAATCGCATTCAGATAATCATTTAATGACAACTCCGTATCAATCTCTAATTTCTTCCGCAGCCTATAACGGTGGATTTCAACTCCTCTGACAGTAATATTCTGCAATTGCGCAATTTGTTTGGATGTAAAATGAAGTTTCAGATAGGTGCATACTTTAACTAAAGCCGCTTGTCAGAAAATAATGATAAGCGGTTTCTGTTTTTTAGGATTCCCGCATCGCAGCTTTAACAAAAAACAAGGTAATCAATTATTCCGAACGTGTTTTTTGTTCAAAATCAGGAAAAAGTAAGAACGTATTTATACATTTGAAAACGCAAGCGGTGATTGACTTTTCTCTGTTCATCCTTTTACTAGAGAGATTGGAAAAAGCAGCAATACCCATTGGTTAATTAAAAAGACACCTGAGCTAAAACACTTACTATGTACAATTTTAAAAACGATTATTCGGAAGGGGCTCACCCCCGTATTTTAGATAAACTCATTGAAACCAATCTCGTACAGCAATCCGGATATGGGGAGGACGAATATGCACAACAGGCAAAAGCAGTCTTGAAAGATAAAATAAACAACCCAGATGCGGGTATCTATTTTGTATCTGGTGGAACACAAACGAATTTATTGGTCATATCGTTCTTATTACGTGTCCATGAGGCGGTAATAAGTGCAAAAACCGGACATATTGCAGCAAATGAAACTGGTGCAATCGAAGCCACGGGACATAAAGTCATTACTACTGAAACCGTGGACGGAAAATTAAGACCCGAAGATATCGCTAATGTTCTGGCGGAGTATGCGCTTGCTCCCCATGTGGTAAAACCAAGAATAGTTTATATTTCAAATTCAACAGAAATTGGCACAATTTACACGCATGCTGAACTCAGGGGGCTCTTTGAATTTTGTCAATCCCATCAGTTGCTGCTGTACTTGGATGGTGCCCGGTTGGGGCATGCCCTTACTGCTGAAAATAACGATTTGACACTTGAAGCTATTAGCCAGTATACCGATGTTTTTTATATCGGCGGAACCAAAAATGGTGCACTTTTAGGAGAAGCCATTGTCTTTAATAAACCTGAATTGGCGACCGATTTTGACTATGCCATCAAACAAAAAGGTGCGATGTTGGCAAAAGGACGTATCCTTTCGATTCAATTTCTGGAACTATTTAAAGATAATCTCTATTTTGATCTGGCCCGAAGGGCAAATTCATTAGCCATGCGTATTGCATCGGCAGTCCGGGAGAAAGGTTATACATTTCTAACGGAATCCAGTACAAATCAGTTGTTCCCTATTCTTCCAAATAAAGTCATTGAACAGCTGAGTGGGAATTATCAATTCTATATTTGGAAACATATTAATACTGATTATGCTGCTATCCGACTTATCACCTCCTGGGCAACGGATGAAGAAAAAGTGACGGCCTTTATCAAGGATCTACAGGAAGCGTAATCAATTAAGACGAACATTTTATTGCGATGGGCGCACGATACAAACAAAGCGCGCAAGAATACGTTATTTCCTTGCGCGCTTCAATTTTATATCAAACATTAATCTTTTGGTTCCACGGCTTTCCAAACGCCAGCGGCGACCGCAGCACCAACTAACGGGGCTACGATAAATAACCACAATTGCGATAATGCATTTCCTCCAGCAAGGATTGCAGGACCAAAAGAACGCGCGGGATTAACCGAAGTCCCCGTCACCGGGATGGCCACTAAGTGGATCAAAAGCAATGTAAATCCGATTGCTAAACCTGCCATTGTACCGTTTCCAACCTTTGATGTTGTAGCCAATATGACAAAAAGGAAGAGAAAAGTTAAAACAGCTTCAATAAGGAAAGCCGAAGCTGTACCATATTCATTTTGATAACCTTTCCCCCATCCATTAGATCCGTAAGCCCATTCGCCAGCTGTAAAACCAGCTAATTGACCACCTAAAATCTGTTGCAACACAAATGCGCCCAAAAGTGCACCGATAAATTGCGCAATGATATAGACGATGGCATCCTTAGCAGACATTCTTCCAGCCAATAGTACGCCTACTGTCACGGCTGGATTAATATGACAGCCTGAGATGCCGCCAATGGCATAAGCGAAGACCACAACCGATAGACCAAATGCTACCGCAATGCCCAAAAGGCCTAGCCCTGAAAGTCCACCCATGGTATTAGCGCCAGCAATAGCAGCTGCGCCACAACCAAACAGTACCAAACCAAATGTTCCAATTAGTTCGGCAACAAACTTTGAAGATGTTTTAATTTCCATATGAATCTGTTTATAACTTAGTTAACTCTAATTTACTCATTTTCTATATAAAAGAAGAATAACGAAAAAATTATTGTAGAACAATATCCACACTTAAAACAAACTTCAACGATTTTATTCTAACCATATTTCATCACAAGCCATCGAGACTTTTCGTCTGGGATGATAGCGCCATTCGGGAAGATGCTGGAATGGCTTGGCCACGATATGCACAACCTTCACATCTCTTTCTATAGCTGTGCTAAATTTTACTTTCTGAACCGTATAATCTTCGTCCAATGTTTCCGTTCGCTGCATTAGCACCTCTTGCTCATTTTTCCCATCAACCGAGATGCTAATGCGAACTTCCTCAGGCGGAAAAATCCAATGTCGCGGATCTTGTAGAAAATTAAGCTCAACAACACCGATCTTACTGCTCTCCTTAAACTCAAAAGTAATATCCATCGGTTCTCCGGTCCATAGTAGCCAGTTATAGCTATAATCCGAATATCCTGATACACTATCAGTCAATGTTTTTATACCATTTGCCGGAAATGAAGGGTCGAAAGGATTCCGCATCTTCATTTGCGCAGCTGACGCTTTATTTAGGCGCAGCCCAGCCACAAATATATCTTCCCATTCATCTCGATATTGGTCTGGGCTTGCGCCGCCTTCGGAAAGCTCCAAAACGCCTAATTTTTTAGCATCTTCAACAAACTGTTGTACTTTCCGTCTGACAAGCGGCCTAACTACCCATTGTCCATCGACCTCCTCAAATATTCCATGTTGACGGGGGCCATAAAACCTGGCTTGCTGTAAGTAAGTATAATCCAGACTAAGGCCTATCCGTCGAATGCGTTGTTCCAACAGCGTATCGCCTTCTACCAGCACCTCGGCTTTTGCCAGCAAGTTACTATAATGGTCCATTGCAGCGGGGCTTAGAAAGTCCCTTCTATTGTCAATCGGATTGCCATAAATAGAAAGTGCAGATGCAGCTGGAGGTAGTGCTTTTCGCCTTGCTTGAAGATATTCATATACCAAAATACCAGCTTTCCCATAATATCCTTGTACAAATTCTTTTACAAGCATATCAGCAGAAATATCGCTATCCCAGACCAAATGAGCCAAAAGATAGGTATTAAGCTCAGCCATATCGGTATAACTTGCGCCACCACCTTGGAGAAAAAGACCTTCTACCCCGGCGTGTTTTAAATAGGCCAGATTATTTTGCAATGTTCCTTCAATTGGAAAAGGCGCGAGATAGTTGGTAAATTGAGTTAGGTAATCCCAGACAAATACATGTGCGGATTTGGCTTTCCAATCTCGCAATTGCTTACGAAAAATTGCTGCTGATGGCTCATTCGCTAGATCATATCGACGGAAAGCATCTATGTTGCTCAATATTACAGTTACATTATCTGCGACCCGGAGATGAGCCGGTGCATTTGCGGTCTCTAAATACGCCAATGTGGTAAACTTCTTGTCCGGAAATACCGCAGCTACCTTATTTACGAAACGTATCAAGGAGCCTTGCGCCCCCCCTTCAAGCTTATCTACAGCTTGGCATCGGTCACATGTACAGCTCCCTAAATCATCATTTGCGGCAATCGACCAATAGGTCGCTGACGGATTTTCACGCATTTTTTCTTTAAAATAGTGGACTGTATGTTCGAAAACAGCTTCATTAGAAAGACAAAGCTGAGTGGGTTGACGACGGCCGTGATATAGGGAGTAATATTCCGGATGTGTTTTAAAAAATTTATCGGGTGGTAGGATTTTATTAAAGGTATGCCCCCAATCGCCCCATTTTTCTTCCAGATTATGTAAACCATACCAATCGAGATATGACTGATCCAGTTCCACCGGGAAATATATCTCCCGATATGCAAAGCGCGGTTTAGCAAAAAGATGCAAGTCAGCATCAACCGACACTGTTTGCAGCTTAGGTATACTGGTATTTTCCTTTCCAGCATACCATTTGCGACCACCAAGGATTTCCCGTACATAGCGATAAGCAGCATAAATTACCCCGCGACCGCTGCCTTTAATGTACAAATTATTTTGGCTAAACTGTATGGAATAGCTGTCTTCGGGATATACGCTGTCGATAGCGACCTGCTCTAATATGATTGCAGGTTTACTTTGATCAGAATCCTTAAAATCAAAGCTTGTACCCGTACTCTGTTCTGTATAATCATTAATCACTGCAGCTGCATGCGACAAGAAGGCATTTTGCTGATCAGCATAAATAACATATTGGGCTACACCATCTTTTACCAATTGAATTCGCTCTTTTCCATAGGCTACTGATGCACAAAAAAGCAAGCTTAACATATACTTCCACATTTTAAAAATATTTCTTCAGGGAAAGATTCAGATCATACTGATTCATAAATGTGCCTTCAGCCACCTTATAATAGCTCCATCCGCCCATCAACGTAAATCCCCAGCTATCTATACGATGCTGCCAACCTGCATTAATTGACCTGGACAAAAAGCCATAACTGTTATTCAAGAATTGATAACGGGACGGATCATCAGGCGAGGTTCCGATATTGCCAATTATCGTTACATACGAATCCGGTTTCTCGGAATTATAATAATGTCTTAGGCTCAATGAATACGCTTGATTCCACCGTTTCGAGTCATGCAATAAAAATCCCCTTAAGTAAATGAAAGTTGGACCGATATATCGACCGGCTGAAGCTACCATCCCATAGTTGTTGATACGATCCGCTGACCTGACATAGCGCCCACCAACATCAAAAAGCCAGCTGCCTGCTTCACGATAAATACTATAAGCAGCCCTCCAGGTGGGAAATACCGCTCCATCGGCCCAGGCAATGTGGTGATAAGCATAAAGACTTGGTCCATAATTTATCCAGGCATCCAATCCCGCCTGGTAACCTTTATCACCGCGTCTGTTTCCGTAATTAAACTGACCGATAAGGACATCCTTTTTATTGAGCCGTTGACCATATTCTAGTCCCGAAATAAAAAAATGACCATTCGGCCTATCTTGTGCACTCTGCATATGATTTAAACCAAGATAGAAATGATAAGGCAAATTCTCCCGGTATACCCTGGATAGCCGTTCATAATGATTATGGTCAGGGAATTGCCTTCGAAGCGGTTCGATATAGGCCAGAGCCAAAGCATAATCTTTGTTTATTGCAGCAATATTTGACAGCTGCTCACGGACAAATACACTGCTATCCCCTCTGCTCCACAATGATTCATACGTAGACTTAGCCTTACTATATTCCTTATTTAACATAAAGGCGGCGGAGCGTAAATACAATGAACGATTGTCGTTCGGAATTAAATTTTCCATACTATCCGCATAAGAGAAAACTTTACTAGTATCCCCACTAGCGATACCTTTACGTCCTTTTTTGTACCAATCATCCATGTGATAGCTACTTATATAAAGAGCCTCCCTAGTTTTAAATTCCCGATAGGCCTCTGTAATTGCTGTATCTTGCGGAAAACGCTGCAAAGCCCGCTGCCATACCTGCTTAGCACGAAACCAATCGCCCACACTCTCGTATGATAATGCTAGGGGCAAATAACTATCCTTGTAATTCGCATCCTTGGCTAATACAGATTCAAAATTTGGAATAGCCCAATCAACCTTTCCCATTTTTTGATAGCTCAATCCTAGTATATAAGTAAAGTCGGTATAATCTGGATAGGTCGCCAGTACTGTACGGCTCAACATAATAGACTGATCCAGCTTGCCTTCATGTAGGTAACGTATCGCCTGAGGAACCAAACTGTCCACATCATATTTTTTATTATTCCAAATTACCTGTGCCTCAAGAGGTGCTATCCAAGCTATCTGGAAAAAAATGAGGATATATAATAACTTGTCCATTTTTCTATTTTTTTGTCTCAATTGACGGTTCGGGGGATAGTGTTCCTTTACGCTTCATGTCGCCCCAGGCATGCTTCTTGCCGAACAACTCTTGTATATAGCCTTTCATTGAACTGTACACTATAATAGGATGGTATACAAAAGGTTCTATAAATGCGGTCAGGCATAAACGAATAATATCCTGTCGCCTTTTATAATACTTGTAAACATAATTATCCAATAAAATCGAAAAGCTGGTTAAGAAAACAGAAAACATATACACAAATATCAACAGTAATATCGCCATGGGCCAGTTGATTCCATTTGTTGCAATAAGGTAGATGTAAAAAACAATGCCCAAAATCTCCATTATGGGAGCGAAAAATTCGAAAATGGCATTATAGGGAAATACGATCAGGCCAAACTGTCTATATTTTGGATTAAAGAAAGCTTTGCGATGGGCCCGCATTATCTGCATTAATCCGCGTGCCCAGCGAATGCGCTGACGCGTTAGCATCTTTAGACTATCAGGACCTTCTGTCCAGCATAAGGTTTGGGGGATATATTTAATCGTATATTTTTGATGGTTATCACACATAACCATGCACATTCTTGTCACCATTTCCATATCCTCTCCTAAAGAATGTGAGTCATAACCTCCTGCAGCAATAAGGATCTCTTTATCAAATAATCCAAGACCTCCAGATACATTGGGAATACAATTTAGATAATTCCATCCCATTTTACCAAGCAGGTAAGACCGTATATACTCCATTTCCTGGAATCGTGCAAGAATAGCTTTGGGCAAAGCAGCTTCGACGAGCATGCCCGCATCTACATAACTTGAGTTAGACATTCTTAATGTTGCACCAACCGCTATAACACGTTCCTTTGAATCCAATACAGCCTCCATCAACTGAACTAGTGTATCATTGGCAAGCACGCAATCAACGTCTGTATTTAGGATGTACGGAAAAGCGGCAACATTTATGCCCGCGTTAACAGCATCAGCCTTACTCCCACCATTGACCTTATCAATAACGGTCAGTCTTTTGTGGGAAATATCCCTTGATTTATAAATAGCTTTGATCTCCTGACAAGGAACTAAATAATCTACCAGGAAATCTATCTGCACGAGGTCAAATTCATGAATTAATTTTTCCAAAGTATCATCCTTGCTACCATCGTTCACGATGACAACCTCGTAACGCGAGTAGAAAAGTGTCATCAACGAGCGCACATTATTGACAATTGTAACCGACTCATTATAAGCTGGTGCAACAATACTCACACCTGGAGCAATTTCTGATTCCATCAGGGTTTGCACAGATCTTGAATTTCGCGTGCGTAAATTTTTTCGGATTGAGATCGAGGACATTCGGAACAACAAAACGTACACAATCAAAAGCAGAAGGCAATAGAAACCAAATATAAATTCTATGGATGAAATAAAATCTTTCATAAGATGCTTCTTTTAAATGGTCAAAAGAACAATTAAATATAATGAACCATCGGATTCGTTATATAGCGTATAAGCCTATCGGTCATAGCATCCGCTTTATCATTTATTCTCCGCAAATACATTGTACTGTAAGGTCTTTGAGTGATCAAAGATCGATACGCATGTTTACGCAATTTGACCGGCAGTTCTGAATTCTCAAAAATATTAGCTAAAAAATCGAGCGACTTCCCTTGCCCCAATCGACCAATGGCCTTTAAGATTTCAATTCGGATATGTAGACTCTGATGCTGATCATATAAATCGCGTAGTTGATCCTCGCTCTCTCTTGCAAGCAATTTTCCCAATGAGTTTACAGCCTTTATAATCGTATTCATATCTTTATTAGCTACAATTAATTTCCATAATTGACTAGCCTCCAGTTCTTGATAATATACCATCAGATCCATTAAGAGTTTGTTTACCGCAAATGTTTTGGATTCATCCAACCATTGCGAAAAAGAATACGTTCCAAAAAAATCTGTCAGCACGATAGTTTGATAGATATCAACAGCGTGCAATTCATTGATTCCCTCAAGCTGGCTAAACACCCGGTCAAAAGCTTGTTCCCCTTGCACCTGTAATAAATACCGAAAAGCTGCAACGCGAATTTCAATCTTTGGGCTCGCTAATAATTTGTCCAACACATTTTCCTGTACAACAACTTTCATCAGTGCCAAATCATTTAAAGATCGGACTATAGGAGCCATATGTTTTGCTGCATGCCTGATTTCATATTGTGCTTCCTTATCATAACCCAGTTCGTTAAATAAATTCCGCATACTGCGCCCTTTTTCCCCACCAATGGTCCTGATAAATTCATGTAAAATATCGCGTACAACTTTAACCTCTAATCTCTTCTCTAAATTCAGTCCTAGCTTGTCTATTGGAAAATGGCTAACGTTATTTTTCACCAGGACCTGCTCATAGATAAAATCCCTTAAAATTGGATAAATTCGTGAATAACAAATCCGATACCGATAGTCGCGATAGTAAAATATTGCGATTCCGATAAGGCAACATGTCCAGAACAATACACTCAATATCAGCGCTACAGTAACCAATAATGGCCATCCCCTGCCTTCAAAGAAAGTGCGGACAACATGGATGATATCGTTAAATATGCTAAGCATGACCTATTCTTAAACGGACACGGGAAATAAGTTCAGAAGGTGATATGGGTTTTTTAATGTAATCATTTGCCCCAACCTCAAAACCTTCAACAATGCTGTTGTCATCACGATAACCTGAAATAATGATTACAGGAACTTCATTGTTAATGCTACTTTTCCGAATACGGTCGATGATTTCATACCCGTTGGCGAAGGGTAAAGCCAGATCGGTAATCACTAAATCAATCGTCTCATCGGAAACAAGTGCTAGTGCTTCTTTCCCCGATTTAGCAAGCAACAAGTCATAGCCTTCACGTAGTAGGACAAATTGCATGGTACTCAATAGAATCTCATTATCTTCGATAACAAGGATCCTTTTCTTTTCGTTCCACATAATAGTATCAATTAGTTTTTCATAGTGAAGCAAAGCTCAAGAAAAAAAAGGAAAGAGTTTGTAGTATAAGCACTACAAACCGTTTTAAACGGTTTAAAACCAACTTTTATACAATTTATTTCACAAAATGACAAAAAAATGACCTTATTATAAAAGCAAGGTGTCAGTTAATCCGATTTACTAGTATTAAAATTTTAAACTTCATGGATCAGGTTCCGCGTTGATCTCCATGACAATTTTTGGCGTTGGTGTTAGCGTAGTTTATTCGATAAAATTTAAAGCGCATAAAAAATTAATACTGTATATTTACATAGGAAAAATAATTTTATGAAAATAGCTTTCTTTTCGACAAAACCTTACGATAAAGTCTTTTTTGAACGGGAAAATGAACATTATGGTTTTCAATTCAATTTTTATGAAACCCACCTTGGCCCTCATATTGTCAATACAATTGAAAACGAGAAAGTTGTCTGCGTTTTTGTAAATGATAAATTAAACCGGCAGGTAATCGAAGTTCTTGCACATAAAGGTATAAAGCTGATTGCTTTGCGATGTGCGGGTTTCAACAACGTTGATCTGGAAGCTGCAAAAGAATTTGGTATTCAGGTCTGTCGTGTTCCAGCCTATTCCCCGGAAGCTGTTGCTGAACATACGATGGCCATGTTATTGACACTCAATAGAAAAACCCACAAAGCCTATAACCGTGTCCGCGAACAAAACTTTGCCTTAAACGGTTTATTGGGCTTCAATATCCATCAAAAAAAGATTGGAGTAATTGGAACCGGAAAAATTGGAAAGGCATTTATCCGTATCGCACTAGGATTTGGTGCACAGGTCATTGCCTACGATTTATATCCTGACCAGGATCTGGCCAATGCCGGAGTCCAATACACCAATCTTGATCAATTATTTAAGGAATCAGATATTATCTCCTTGCATTGTCCGCTTACAGCAGATAACCATTACCTCATCAATAAAGAGTCACTGGCAAAAATGAAGGCTGGTGTGACCATTATCAATACAAGCCGAGGCAATCTTATCCATACAAATGATGCCATTAATGCATTAAAAGAGCATAAAATAGGATTATTGGGGATTGATGTCTATGAACAGGAAGAGAAACTGTTTTTTAAAGATCTGTCCACAACGATCATAGAAGATGACACCATCCAGTTATTAATGAGTTTTCCGAACGTTTTAGTAACCGCACATCAGGCTTTTTTCACAACAGAAGCACTCACTCAAATTTCTCAACGAACATTAAAAAGTATTGCTGACCTCTTGAACACAGGAACGACAGACAATGAAGTACTAATATAACATCACACCGAAGAGATCATTAATTTTTAACATGAATAATACAAAGAACAATAAAGTTTTAAAAGGCTTTTTATTGGCTGTTAGCGCAGCCATACTTTGGGGTGTTTCCGGAACTTTTGGTCAATTTCTTTTTCAACAACGAGGCCTCAATGTCGAATGGCTGATTACCATTCGAATGTTGGTAACGGGTGCTGTCCTGCTCATTTTAGCAGGAGCAAATAACCGCAGGGATCTATGGTCTATCTGGCACAACCGTAAAGATGCCATTGATCTGCTTTTATTTAGCATTGTTGGCGTACTTGCTGTTCAATATTCCTATTTTGCTGCGATCAATTATTCCAACGCTGCTACGGCAACGGTGATGCAATATACTGGCCCGGTTATGATCGCGATCTATATTGCGTTAAAAGAGCGGAAATTTCCCAATGGCAAAACATGCCTGGCAATTTTACTGGCCGTATTAGGGACGTTTTTGCTGGTCACCCATGGTAAAATAGGAACATTGTCCATCTCTGGCATTGCGCTGTTCTTTGGATTAGTGTCGGCAGTAACGCTAGCCTTTTATACCTTACAACCTGTTCATCTCCTCAATAAGTATAAATCAACAGTTGTCATTGGCTGGGGAATGCTCATCGGCGGAATTGCATTTTGTTTTGTCAGGGCTCCCTGGGATGTTGCCGGTGTCTGGGATATGCAAACCTATTCTTATACATCGTTTATCGTTTTTTTTGGAACCCTCATTCCTTTTTACGCATACCTCACAGCAGTCAAGTTAATTGGCGGTCAAAAAACTAGCCTGCTCGCTTCTGCAGAACCTTTATCAGCGGCATTACTGGCGGTATTATGGCTTAACACCCCATTTGCCTTTACCGACTGGATGGGTACTGCATGTATTATTCTGACTATTGTCTTATTGGGAACATCGAAAAAAGAAGAAGCAAAACCTTGATCTTTCAACACAGGTCATCGAAAAAATGAAAGCAGCATTACAGGCATAAATCAACGTATCATACGGGATCAAATGATACCATTTGATTTGCTACTGATCTCTTAATTCTTGCTTATAGCTTAACCACCATTCATCCAGTTGCTCGATAATCGGAAGCAAAGTCTTGCCTATTTCACTCAGTTTATATTCGACACGCGGTGGTGATTCTGCATAAATCTGTCGGCACAGGATGCCATCGCGCTCCAGTTCACGCAATTGAACAGTTAATGTAGTCTGCGCCATATCATCCATTTCTCTTCGCAATTCCCCAAACCGCTTAGGGCACTCTTTTGCAATGGCTTTGATCAGTAAAACCTTCCATTTTCCACCTATAATCTTAAAGATACCATTGACATCGCAGCAACTGCCAAAAAACTCACTTTTTTTTTCGTCCATAATCACCTCATACTGACCATTAGTTCATAAAACCATACTAAGTACATCATTTATAACTACTTGATCACAAAAAATTTCCAAACTATTTTTGACTATAAAATTATCAAAAACTTTCTATATGCGCTTCCAAATTAAAGATTTGCTTCATATTTCTATCCTATCCATTGGCATCTTTTTGTTCGTCATTGATTTATTCATTATCAATGTTTCCTTACCGACCATACAACATGCGTTGGACCTGAGTAATAGTGCAACGCAATGGATTATTATTCTATATATCATTGGATATGCTAGCCTGCTGATCAATGCGGGTAATGCCGGAGATTATTTTGGCAAAAAGAAATTATACTTACTGGGTATGGCCGGTTTTACGGTTGCATCGATATTATGCGGAATGGCAACCAATATCTATTTCTTATTACTCGGCAGGCTGCTCCAGGGAATTAGTTCAGGTATGATGGTACCTCAGGGTATCGCATTAATTACCTTACTTTTTGAAGATGCGGCAAAACGATCGATGGCCTTGGGGGTATATGGCAGTATTGCGGGTATTGCTTCTGTTATCGGCCAGCTACTCGGTGGTTTGCTTCCGGATCAATCCTGGATACAGGAAAGCTGGCGCCTTATTTTCCTCATCAATATCCCTATTGGTGCCCTTGCCTGCATTGCCGCTTATCACTATGTCCCTAGCGATAAGGCAAAGCCCAAATCCACAATTTCGTTTATACCGATGCTGACTTTATTTATACTCATGATAGGAATGATATACCCTTTGATCATGGGACCTGAATTGCATTGGCCCATCTGGTGTATATTATTGTTAGGGACTGCCATCATCTTAACACTGTTGTTCCTGAAAAAACAGAAGCAATTCGACCAAACGGGGCAACAGGCACTTTTTAATTTCTCACTCTTTCGCAGCAAGGTCTTCAACCTCGGGTTAATCGCTGCACTGGCCTACTACATGGTCCAAGATGCCTATTTTATTATTAATTCCAATTATTTACAGAATCACAAAAGTTATACCGCAACAATGACAGGTATTGCATTTGTTTATCAGGGTGTAGGCTACGTTGTTGCCAGCCTGATGGTGAGCAGGTTGATTCAGCGCTATGGGAAAGCAGTAGTCCTGGCCGGATTGGGCACAATGGTTATAGGTCTGTTCTTTCATTTGCTCGTTCTCAACAAAGTGACTGTCACGACTGATCAGCTTCATCTGCTCTTCTTCTTTTATGGGCTTGGCTGTGGTAGTGTGCTACCCTCCCTAATGACACTTGCATTAAAAGATGTCAACAAGGAATTAATCGGTGTAGGGTCCGCCATCTATCTCACTATACAACAACTATCTATCTGTCTAGGTATCGCGTTTGTTGTCGGCTTGTTCTTACATCAAAATGGAGACAGCTTTTTCCAACTGCGTCATATTACTGCTGCTTATGGTTATGCGACTACGGTATCTATGCTGTTACTTATTCTAGTGGCCTTTTGCATTGTCTGCTTACCGACAATTCGGAAACCGAAGGAGAACTTTATTAACGCTCAGCAGCAGTATGACCGTGAAGTATAAGTATGCCGATGAAGTATTGAATTAATCTTTTGGTTCGTATTTTTTAAACAACGCGTAGTCATATGGGATGTGCATACTTAAAGACTTGGCCTCCCATGTATCTCCACCTTCGGGAAGATAAAAGTCATAAGCATTGTCAAGGAAATTCTCCCCATCAGGAGCTTCCTGCCAGTGTTTTTTTTCTCTATTATAGAGTAATATCATGCAGCTTACACAGTGTTCGTTCCCCTCTTTCTTGGGGTTTTCATAACATTTACCAATTTTGATATTCAGCTTTTGTTCAATAATAACATCTGTCAATCGTCTATTCGTGAGATAGATTAAAGCCAATTGTGCATCTTCATCTGTGGGAGACTTCCTGGCAGGTATCAGTTTGTCAAATTGCGCATTTTTAATCTTTGCCATTTCTGCTGATTTAAATTCTGGGGCAAGAAGATTGGTATCGACAGGACGAAAGTCCTCCACATCAGTTACACGGGTGGCACCGGGTTCTAAGGAAGATCCCCGTGATGCTGTATCAGCATCCAACGCCGCTGAACCACCATCATTTTTACCAAATACCTGAGCTAGTTCCGACAAATGATGTCCGATATGGTTAAAACCAACAACATAATGTAAAAAAACAAAACCTATCACAAGTACAGATAAGCCTATTATTAAGCCCTTTTTACTCCCTTCCCCTTTGCTTTTGTCTTTTTCTACTTCCAAAAAAGAAGATGGGACAGGCTCTTGACGAGCAGTGGAATTGCTGTGAGGAACCTCGTCATAATCAACTAAAAATAGGTCTTTACCATCGAAAAGATCAATATGTCCATCTTCGAACATTTGGATAATATCTTGGGCCGTTTTCAATTTTACATTTGCGCGATTGGCGATCAGTTTAATAGCATCATCGTAATTGTCTTGCTTAATTAAATCTATAATTATTTCTTTATCGATTTCGACATTGTTGACGAGAATAGTTTTGTTCATCTGCTTGTATCTTCTTTCAGTTGATTCCTGTTATATTATGTTCTTTATGATATTCAAAAATGAGATTAATAAATGGAAGATCAATGAAAATTCCGTCCTTTATAAAAAACATCATTCACCGGCTCATCCTCCTCTGCCAGATTTTTTAATAAACCGGACATATCAAAACAGCGTTCGGCAATGATATGGATCACTTCTCCCTCTACCTGTACTTTTCCGGCAACCATAAACAATTTAGCCCGAAGGATCTCCTTTCGGTATTTTTCGAATATTTTACTCCAGATAACCACATTTGCAAATCCGGTATCATCCTCAATGGTCACAAATAGCACGCCTTTGGAAGTGCCTGGGCGCTGCCGTACGGTAATCAATCCACATACCTTTACGGGCATATTATTTTTGATCAGGCTTAATTTTTCGGTTGGTACGATATGCAGAAGATCTAATTTGTCACGCAGGAAACTTACGGGATGCGCTTTGATGGATAACCCGGTTCTTGCATAATCAGCTACGACATGTTGACTGGGACGCAACAAAGGTAGCTCAATCTGCCCTTCTATGCTTTGTGGAGAAGGTTTTCCTTCAAATAATCCAATGGAGCGATCTCCCAAGGCTGAGATTTCCCACAGAGCTCTCCGCCGATCGAATCCTAATGAACGGAAAGCATCTGCCGCAGCTAGGCGTTCCAGTCCTGATAGGGATAAGCCAACTTCCATCATCCTTGTGATCGCCGAATATCCATGTTGTCGCCCCGAGGTCAGTAACAGCGCTTCTTCTTCCGAAAATCCCTTGATCTGACGTAAGCCCAAGCGCAGGGCATGCGGGCGCCCCATTTCCCCTTCCAGGGTATTATCCCAAAAGGAATGATTGATATCTATTGGGAGAATTTTCACCCCATGACGTTTCGCATCAATAACGATCTGCGCAGGCTGATAAAATCCCATAGGCTGGCTATTGAGCAAAGATGCCGCAAAAATATCGGGGTAATGACATTTTATCCAGGATGAAACATAGACCAGCAGCGCAAAAGAAGCCGCATGGCTTTCCGGAAAACCATAACTCCCGAATCCTTCCAGCTGTCGAAAAACCCGTTCAGCAAATTCTACGGTATAATCTTTCTTCACCATACCGTCGATCATCTTTTGCTTGAAGACCGACACCTGCCCTTTCGCTTTAAAGGTCGCCATACTACGCCGCAGTTCATCTGCCTCGGCCGGTGTAAATCCGGCCGCAACAATCGCAATCTCCATGGCCTGTTCCTGAAACAGCGGAACACCCAAGGTTTTTTCCAGAATCGCCTTAATTTCTTCCTTAGGATAGTCAACAGCCTCTTCCTCATTACGCCGCCGCAGGTACGGATGCACCATATCCCCCTGTATCGGCCCCGGACGTACAATGGCCACCTCGATAACCAGATCATAAAATTCCCTCGGTTTTAGTCGTGGCAACATGGACATCTGCGCCCTGCTCTCAATCTGAAATACCCCCAGGGTATCGGCATGACAGATCATATCATATACCTTTGGATCCTCAACTTCTCCAATATTGGCCAATGTCAGGTCCAGCCCATAATGCCTTTTGGCAAGATCAAAAGCCTTCCGGATACAGGTCAACATTCCCAATGCCAGTACATCTACTTTCAGGAAACCCAGCGCTTCCAGATCATCTTTGTTCCACTCCAGATTGGTCCGGTTATCCATGCGGGCATTTACCAATGGACAGAGTTCATGCAGATTGCCCTGTGTAATAACAAAACCACCGGTATGTTGTCCCAGCTGCCTTGGAAAACCGATATACTGATGGGTCAGTTCGAGCACCTTACGCAAATGTGGATCGTCGGGATTAAGGCCCTGCTCTATCAAGCGCTCCAGGTCAATATAATCATCCCAATGGCTGCTGACCACGCCGGCTAGACGGCCGACAGTATCCATGGATAGCCCCATTGCTTTCCCCACATCACGTACAGCCCCTTTGGCGCGTACCTGTGTCACCGTGGCCACAATAGCCGCGCGGTTGCGACCATACTTCTCATAAATGTACTGGATCACCTCTTCGCGGCGTTCGTGTTCAAAATCAACATCGATGTCGGGTGGTTCATCCCGCGCATCGGACATAAACCGTGCGAAGAGCAAGCGGAATTCCGCAGGATTGACTGAGGTAATACCTAGGCAATAACAAATCGTCGAATTGGCAGCCGAGCCACGACCTTGACATAAGATGCCCTGTTCTTTTGCAAAACGCACATAATCATAAACGGTCAGAAAATAAGAAGCGTAATTTTTCCGTTCGATAAAATCAAGTTCCATCTGGATGGTATCCCGGATAGCATCAGGGATTTGATCGCCAAACCTATCTTTCGCCCCTTTCCATGTCAAATAGACCAATTCTTCCTGCGCGGTACGCCCATTCGAAGACAGTTCATCTGGATAAACATATTTGAGGTCATCCAGGGAGAAGCTGCATGCTGTTGCTATTTCCATTGTCCTTGCAATAGCATCAGGATAGGGGCTAAAGAGGCGCTCCATCTCTGCTATAGGTTTCAGATACCGTTCGGCATTGGGGTACAATTTAAATCCTGCATTTTGAATGGTGCATTTCTCACGGATGCAGGTTAAAACATCCTGTAGTTCCCGCCGTTCGGGGACATGATAATATACATCACCCAAAGCCACAAGGGGAATAGCAAGACTATCGCCCAATTGTTGCATACGGAACAAGAGCTTTGCATCGTCACCACGGTATAGCCGTTTGATACCCAAATATAGGGCTACGCCCAGTTGCTGCTTATATTCCGTTACAAAAGCGATAAAATCGGCTTCCAGTTCAAATTTGGCTGTTAACCGAGTGGGAGGACAAACGATAAATCGAATTCCTTCCCTATACTGATATACATCCGAGCGGTACAGCTGACATTTCCCTTTCTCAGCGCGCAGATTACCGACTGTCAATAAGGATGACAGCCGTCCATAAGCTTCTTTATCGGTTGGGTAGGCCAATAAACTCGGGCCATCCTGTAAGTCTAGGCGACAAGCTGGGATAAGGGTTATACCGTGCTTCTTCGCGGCAGTATGGGCGCGAACTATACCCGCAAAACTATTCCGGTCAGTAACCGCAATTTTGCGGTATCCCAATTGTGCTGCACGTTTCATCAATTCTTCCGGATGGGAAGCCCCTTCCAGAAAACTAAAATTGCTCGTTACCTGTAATTCACAATAACCCATCATTATGCAAAAAATCCATGTAAAAACCATTGATTGGACAAACTGTCGTCGTAATGCCCCGAACGGTAAAGCCAATATCGCTGGCCTTTCTCATCCTCAACGGCATAATAATCACGATGTTCACCTTTTTCTATCCACCACTCCCGTTCAATACGCTCCGGCCCATCCGCCTTTTTAATGGTATAGATTTCCCCTTTGTAGCGAAATAACAGTGGTGGATAATCCGGAATAGGTGCTGTAACCAGAATAGGTTCTGGTATGCGCAATAAACGTGTAGGCCGGGGTCTTTCAATTTGCCAGTCAACAGTGGCTACTTCCCGGACTGAATCAGCAGTTTTCATGGACCGCTCAGGCCAATAATGTGCTGCGGGCAGAAAACGGGAAATTTCACAGGCAGGGTCTCTGCTTTTCAGACGATCCAATAATTCAGTGACCTTGGGATTATCTAATCCTATGCGATTACCCCATAAGTTCTCCTGAACAGGATCGGCCTCTTCAACCTGGGGTACCTTCAAGATAAACAATTCAATACCCAATGCAGGTTCTATCTGTGCGATCTTCAAGGCAAATAACTGAAACAAGTGCTGTTCATGCGCTGTCGCCCGATTAGTTCCGATGTTGATCTGTTCGATTTTTCCGTCAACACGGTGACATTGTAATACCGCCTCCCGTACACCTTTACCTTCCCCGATCAGGCGTTTACAGATTGCTTGTAAAAGTTGCTGCAGCGCAAGCTCAATACCTTCAGCTGTACGGATCGGTTCCATACAGGGTAAACGTTCTTCATAGGGAAGGATAGGTTTTATGGAAACAATAAATTCATCCTCATGCCCAATAGCCTGATCCAAGCGGAAAAGCAAATGATTTCCAAAACGTCTGCGAAGCGCAGTACGTGGCATGGTCGCAAAACTTCCAATAGTTTTTAAACCAAGGCTTTGCAATCTTTCCAGTACAGAAGTTTCCAGGCGAAGTGACTGTGCAGGTAAAGTCAATAAGGTATCAAACTGCATATTTGCCTTTACAATGCTGTTTTCCTTACCGAATCGGGCTATTGCCCAAGCCGCACCGATGGTATCTGCAATACTTATCTGTACATCGTAGCCATGCTGCTGAAATCTCTGCACGATATGCCGGATATAAGATTCCTCTCCTCCCCAGAGGTGGGCACAACCACTGATATCCAAAATGATTCCTTCGGGTGGGTCTATCGCTACAACAGGTGTATACCGGATACACCAATGCGCAATGCTGTGGAGCAATTTTTCCGTTAATCCGGGACGTTCATTGATCACTTTTAAGGAGGGTAAAAATGCTTTTGCATCCGCAATGGCCAAGCCAGGATACACCCCTTCCTGTTCAGCCAAATGATTACTGGCATTGACGATCAGCTTTCCATGGTTAGGAATCGCCAATACAAAAGGTATTCCCTTGAGCTGGGGATGCCCAACAGCCATCCAATCAGTTTTTAGATGGCGAAACCACAGGGATGCAAATCGCTTTTTCATGCCAATCCCTGGTTAAGATAAGATTGTGCCCAGTCTGAGGGCTCTTGCCTTGTTTTAGTAACAGGCTCAAAACCCTCGGCAGTCCATGTCATCTGCCAGCACCCCGGATTTCCGTTCCTGACTTTCAACAAGGAAATATCCCAACTTGGATAGCCAATTCCCGGCAATCCATCTTCCAATTGACTCGGCCGCGAACTAATTTTCCATCGTGCGGCACAGGCTGTGGCACCCAGTAACTTCGGGTTATGCTGTAGGATAAATCCCGTCACTGCACTTTTCTCCACGGCCAACTGCAAGCGCCGCGACTGTACAAAGTCCAAATGATGTATCTCCGCCAATACAGCCGTTATCCCCTCGCATTTCAAAGCCTCTTCCATCGCCCATAAAACATCTTTTTCCCGTTCCATACGGACGAAAATGACATGTTCAGGAACAACACCAAACGATTTCAGGGCGGTGGGAAATAGGGTATGAAAACAGCTTATCCAAATACAGATCCCACCATTACACATCAGCTTACCCAACAGTCCACTGATAAATCCACAGGAAACAGCTCCTCCTACCCGATCAAAACTAACAAATTCGTGAATTACTCCCCTTGGAAAAATTCCATTGGGGAAAGCCTCTTCCAATGGACCAAGGCCCATCGGAAGTACATCAGCCGATTTTTGTGGTACTCCCTGCCATACCAACAGGTCCTTTTTCAATTGGCCAATTAAAGCTTTTTTTTCTGTTAATAACATAGCCACCTCCGTCTTAAAGTTTAAGCAAATTTAATACTAATAATTTTAGTATTAAAACAAAGTTGCTATATTTTTTAGTTTTTTTACATTTTTATAAATAAGGATACATCATGTTTCCGATGCCAAAAGAACTTACATTTCCATTAGAAATCATTCAGAAATTGCTGAATAACATCCTTCTTTCTCGTTGCTACAGGAATCATTTTGCCATCTGCCATCTCCAATTGACCATCCTTAAAATATTTTTTAATATAGTTTGCATTGATCAGATAAGATTGGTGACAGCGGATAAACTCTGTTTCGGGCAGCATGGTTTCGAAGTGTTTCAGTACTTTAGAGACCATCATCGGTTTGCTATCTTTGATATAAAATGTCGTATATCCCTTGTCTCCATGGCAATAAAACACATCATCAATATTCACAATCTGCGTATATTCAAAGGTACGCAGGGCTATTTTTTTAGGTTTATTAGGCGCCTTCAGGTAACTCTCCGCCATATTTAGCTGCATGCTATTGAACCGATATTCTGTATTCTTTTTATAACATTTTTCGATCGCTTCTATAAATTGCTCGGGCACCAAAGGTTTCAACAGATAAGCAATAGCACCGATATTAAGTGCCTCAATGGCATACTGATTGAATGCTGTGATAAAAATTGTATTGATATCCAATTTAAGTTCAGAGAGAAAGGATAAGCTCGAACCATCTTTCAGCTGAATATCAGCTAGGATCAGGTCGGGATTCGACGCCAACAGCTCCCGCTCGGCCTGTGCAATGGAAGGGCTATACCCCACAATCTGCACATAGGGAATACTATCCAGGAGCGACTTTATATACAAGTATATATTATACTCATCTTCAAGAATATAAACTTTCATAATATTGATTTGTTAGTTAAAATATAAAACAAGTGGAATATAAATTTCGACTTTATAACCACGCTGATCATCTCTATAGTTTGGTGTTATTTCAATCCGTGCTTCCGGTTCAGCATCCGCAAACAAAAGTTCTAGGCGCTCCTTTGTAATGACCTGCGATAAGGAGGTCTTGTGTGAAACCTGTTCCTTATGTACCTGCATCCCCCAACCATTGTCACAGATGCTGACATGCAATTGGTTTTCATGTGTACGGAAAGAAATATCCAGTTGTCCCATATAAGGTAAATTCTTAAATGCATGCTCAATGGCATTTTCAACAAATGGTTGTATGATCATGGGTGGAATCATCACATCATCCAGATCCAGATCGTCAGTCTCTATCTGAAAATCAAACACATCCTGATAACGCATCTGCTGTAAAAGTATATAATTATTTAACGATTTAATTTCCTGATCCAATGAAATATATTCTTCCCTATTCAGTTCAAGAATATCACGGATCTGACGTGACAATAAGAGCAGATATTGATTAGCCTTTGCTTTTTGCTCACTGCTGATCAATCCCTGTAGATTGGCAATTGCATTATATATAAAATGCGGATTCAGTTGATTTTGCCGTGTTTTTTGTTCCAAAATAAGCTGCTTATTCTCTGCGAGAATACGTTGATTGATATTTTTTAGCAATTTCTGTTTGTTCCTGAAATAGATAAAAAATGCAATACTGAATACCAGTGCCAACAGGATTACAAATATCCAGCGTTGTTGCAACAATATCTTATGATTGAATGCATTTGTTGTCCGTAATAGCGTAATCGCCTGATCCTTTTTCTCCGTTTGGTATTTTGTATTGATTTCGTTGATCTTCTCAGCTTCGATCCGTTTTGTACTCAGTTTATAATCTTGAAAAGTGGAATCCAATGCAAAATAGGCCCGCTCATAATCTCCTTTTAATGCATAAGCTAGCTGCAGATTGTTATAATAAAATATTTTATTATGTTTGATCTTATGCTTTTTGATAAACCGAAGACCACTATTAAAATAAAATATAGCCGAATCCACCTGCTTATTGTTCAGAAAATTTCTGCCTAAATTGGCATATACATAAGCATTCAGAGTATTGGTTGCCCGTAAATAATTGAAATACTTTTTGGAAGCTTCTACCGCTTTTGAGTTGTTATCGATACTAAAATAATACTGCGACTGTAAGTCATACATACGCATGATAATGGCTGAGTCTTTCGTTGCATTCGCATAATATTTACAACTATCCAAGGTACCTTTTAATTTCTCAAAATCATGCAGGGCCATGTATTGCATAAATTTCATTTCCTGATAAGCTTGAGAAACATGTGCATTGGATTTATTGGGATGATAATGGTACCAGGATTCAACATCTTTCAGAGCTTCTCGGTAGTTTGCCTGCCGGTATTCCGCATTGGCCAATAGATTGTAAAATAGAAAAGTGAATACACTTTTCTGTTCTAGAGCATACTCTTTTGCATCAATAATCTGAGCCATCATCGTTCCGCTAGTTACCTCATTAAAACTGAAGTTGGCACGGATCCCCAAATAATCTTTTAAAACAGTTGCATCTGGAGATAATTTTTGTCCTTCCAGATTTTTTAAAGCAATTTCGACGGAATCTATATTATCATCCAGTAAATACTCGTAGGCCAACAGCATTGAATTGTAAGGTGAATGTTCAAAATAGCCATCTTTCAATAGCTCATTTCTTTTCTTCTTCACAACAGTTGCACTCTTGAAATCCTGTGTAGAAAGGTAGGTCAATAGCACATTTTCATAACTCAACTCAAGTGAATCATTCGCGACTTTGGCCTTTCTATTCGAATCTTGAATTTTATTTTGATGACATGAAAATAGCTGGGCGAGCAGTAAAATCACGATAAGACAGTAAAACGCTCCAGTTCTATGTAATTTCATCAGAATATTTATTAATTCACTTTTGTTCTTCTCCAAAGGTATACGTAGTCCTTCTGTAATTTAAAATAATAATGCCACTATGATGAGTACGATATTTTAAACGTTAAGGTATAACGCTCATCAGAGTTCCGTCAATAAGTAATCGAATATCGGAATATTCCCAACAAAACAATATACCTGAGTTCAAAAATATTTAACTTTCCTGATATTTAAGTAGACTCATAATGGATAAAGATACACAGAAGTATGCTACCTAAGATTCATCCTTTAGCAGGTAGGTCCACCATCTTTAAATCAAGTTGTTTATAACAAAAAACTTCGTCATGCGGTCTTATTAACAAACAAATATACAGGATCGGAAAAAGATAAATCAGGTATTTTAACAATCGTACGGGCAGCATCAATATTTGTATTGAATGATCTAGTTTTCGAACCAACAGAGCAACTTTGAACTTATTTTCATGATTTAATGTAACAAAAGACCATCTTTTTATACTAATACCATACACTAAATATTTTAAGGCATAATGACGAGTAGCTTAATATTGAATTTCATCACTTGGAATGTCAATAAAGACATCTTTACCATACCAATCATCAATCACCCTGTCCGTTGGTATGGCATATTTTGGCTGCTGGGAATTGTCCTATCCTACAAGGTATTATGGACAATGCTAAAAAAAGAAGGCCGACCCATCGAATTTTTGGATCAGCTGAGCATCTATATTGTCTTAGGCACAATTATAGGTTCACGTTTAGGCCATATCATATTTTACGATCCATCTTATTATCTCAGCAATCCTCTAAAGATATTCGCGATATGGGAAGGCGGTCTGGCCAGTCATGGCGGTGGAATTGGTATTTTGCTTGGTATATTTTTATTTGCAAAAAAACAGAAGCTTCCCTTCCTTTGGGTGGCAGATCGAATTGCGCTGGTGATACCTATCGCCGGAGCCTGTATCCGTCTGGGCAACCTGATGAACTCGGAAATGATCGGCACGAAGACAAACCTACCCTGGGCTTTTATCTTTACTTCTATTGACCAATCCCCGCGACATCCGGCCCAATTGTATGAAGCATTATTCTGTATTATATTATTTCTATTACTGCGGTATCTTTGGACAAAACCAATCCTAAAAAACAACATTGGAAATTGCTTTGCCTTATTATTGCCCCTATTGTTTTCCTTTCGATTTCTGGATGAATTTCTAAAAATCAATCAGGAAGATTTTGAAAATTCAATGTTCCTTAATATGGGACAACTGCTTAGTATCCCTTTTATCCTGATCGGCTCTACCCTACTTATCATCAACAACAGAAAAAAGCAGTAAAGATTACATGAAACAACTTATTTTAAGATACCGGCCTGAAAGGCAACCTTAACAAGTTCAGCCGTATTTTTTACATTCATTTTTTCGATCAAACTTTGTCGATGTCCTTCTATGGTACGTTTACTTAAAAAGATTTTGTCGGCAATTTCCACATTTGTAAAACCATCAGCGATCAATTTCAACACTTCCAGTTCGCGCTCACTGATATCAAAGTCCGGTAGCGAGCGGTTTGATAGATCTGTATAATTTTCACCGGAAACCACCTGATCAAGCAGCGCCATACTGATCTCTTCACTCATATATCTACCACCATTAGCCACATGGTTAAGACCAAAGAGAAGCTCGTTATAGCCCACATTTTTAAGCAGATAACCTGAAAGTCCATGCTCAAACCCTTCTACCACATAATAAATCTGATTCAACATCGAAAGGATCACAACCTTAATAGACGGATACTTCACTTTGATCACCCGCAGCAATTCCATACCGTCCATATGATCCATACTGATATCCGTTAAAATAATATCAGGCAGCAATCCATTGTTTAGGAGCTGTAACGCCTCATTTCCATCGGAAGCCTCTCCAATGACAACAAAATCCGCCTGAGATTCCAATAACAATTTAATACCATTACGTACGACCATATGGTCTTCAACCAATAGTATTTTAATCTTACCCATCATTTGCTGTTTTTAATAAAAATTTATCTTTCTTCTTTTAGCTGAATAGTATGCCACTATGGAGTACAGTTGCATTTTTATGTTTTAAAGATCCAGAAACCAATTGTACCTCCCACTTCACTCCATCAGCTGTCCAAAGCCGGCACAAGCTGAATAAAGGTACAAAATTCTATTCATTTAATTGATTTTATAAGGAATTCCTTTGGAACTCATGGCAGAAATAGGAAGTCATTGGTGCTTAAATGCTATAGAAAGTATCCAAAGGAATTAGAAAGGGAACAATATTTGTTTTAAACTATATAGCATTTTATTTTTTTGAAACTTTATGATCCGTTCCGACAAAGATATTTTAACCGTACTCAGCACCGCATCGGGCGCCTGCGCCATTTACGACAGCCCTGAATTTCATATATCCTATGCCAGTGCAAAAATGCTTCAGCTGTGGAATTGTGATGAAACTGTCCTTGGTCAGCGGCTGGAAGATTGTATTATACAGAATGATCTCCATGCTCGTATCTCCAAATTAAAACAGGTATGGTTTAGCCAGAAAACCCTGCTAGAAGAAAATGTATCAATCAGACTTGGTCTGGAAGGGCAATCCGACAGGTATAACTGCAGCATAAAATACCAGCCCCTTATCAATGCAGCAGGAGAAATGTATGGTATATATCAAGAAATAAATATTATTCCCCATCATATGCCGATCGCCCAACAGTCGGATGAAAAGAATAACATTGAGCAAAAACTTCTTGAAGATCTACTAACCCCAAAATACAGTCTGGAAGGAAACATTCATGCAGTCACCAGCTTAAATAAATATCCATTACCGGACCGGGAAACCAAAAATTTAAACCAGAAACTAAAAGTAGCACTAAAGAAAATCATTGAAAGCGAAGAGCATTATCATTTCGCACTACAATCTGCCGAAATGGGGACTTGGAATCTAAACTGTAAGAGCTACATTGTACATTGGGATGAACGTACACGTGAGCTCTTTGGCTTTGCCAAGGGTGAGACTGTTCCTTACAGCGAAGTTTTACGCTATATACATCCCGAAGATAGGAACAGAATAGATCGGGAAGTCAAAAAATCATTGAGTTATCAAAATAAGGGTGTTTATGATGTACAGTTTCGTACCATTGGTGCCAAGGATCAAAAGTTACGCTGGCTCCATTGCAAGGGAAAAATGTATTTTGATCAGGACCAACAGCCGGAATGGTTTGCCGGCACCACATTGGATATTACACAACAGCATGCAGAGCGTAAACAACTGGAGGCCATTAATACCTTGATCGCAAAGAAAGACCAAGAGTTTAGAATGATCGTGGAGGCTGCCGGAATTGGCATCTTTTCCATTGACCTAGAATCCAGGAAAATGGAACTCAATGATCAATGTCGTGAGCTTTTTGGCTTTGATCACCAACGAGAAATACAGGAAGTTGATTTTTTTACGCAGATCCTACCGCAATACCGGGATAAGATACGCCATATCTTTCAAGAAGTGGTATCCAAACAATCCCCCTTTGACTGTCAATGTGAAATAGAAGATAAAAAAACAGGCAAAATAAAATGGCTTCGATCTGTTGGTGGTGGACAATTATCTACCGATTCAAACCGACAAATCATATACGGCGCAATATTCGATACCACCAACGACAAAGAAGAGGAAAGAAAAAAATTGGACTTTATCAGTATCGCAAGCCATGAATTGAAGACTCCTTTGACTTCACTTATTGCCTACATACAGCTGTTACTTGCAAGGGAACAGACACTCAGTTCGGAAAAACGGCTACAATATCTCCATCAGTCAAATGAGCAGGCTACACGTATGCGTGGATTAATCGAGGGTTTCCTGAATGTATCCCAGCTCAATGAGGGGAAATTATTGCTCCACAAAAATACATTTCGTATCTGCACACTAATAGATTATATCCGTAACATCTATTCGCTAAAACCCATCAAGCATTTTATTCATTATACCGGAGCAACAGATTCCAAACAGGAAATTGTTGCTGATCGTGATAAGATTGAACAGGTGATCATTAATTTTATCGACAACGCCATTAAATACGCTCCCACCAATTCGACCATTATCATGGATGTCCTGGTGGATCATGATTATTTCAGTGTAAAAGTCAGCGATCAGGGAAGAGGCATCAGTGACAAGCATCAAAAGCAGATTTTTAACAAATTCTATCGGGTGAATGATTCAACAGATAGTTACGCCTCTGGATTCGGCATCGGCCTGTTTATCTGTCGTGAAATTATCCAAAAACATCAGGGAGAAATTGGTGTGGACAGCGCATTCGGCGAAGGTTCGACATTCTGGTTTAAAGTCCCTATCCGTTGTCGTGAATTACCTGTAACCGCAACGCATAAAACCTCTAAACAGGATTGATTAATGCTTTGCTTGCACTGAAAAAGACCATATTTCTTTCTGAGAGCTTGATTCGCTATCACCAACAGGAATCAGCTGTAGCGTATAAAATGTACGAAAAGGATTGATGAAGACTTAACTTGTATTATCACTGCACGGACATCCAGGATCTTAAAAAACAATAGCAGTAAGGGCATTATTCCTTAAAAAAGCAACAGCTGTACGTCAATTATACAACTGTTGCCTTATACTTTATCAGTCTTCTCTAAAGACTATTTCTTTTTTAGCTCCTGCCCAGCGATATCTTCCCAACGGTAATAATGAAAGGTCTTGTCATCGCTCATGGCAACAAATAAACCGTGCTTAAATGTATCGTTTAGGTACGAAGATACCACATCTGAGCCATCACTTTGCGTGGCCATAACCGGTACAGTCTTCAAATGGACATGTTCGAATGGATTTGTCTTTGTACCTTCACGGCTAAAGATCTGAAAGCGGTTAGCTCCTTGATCGGACACCAAAATATACCCCGTACTATCCGTCAATTTATAAATTGAAATACCCTCATGGTCTTCTGTGAAACCTTCGGTCGCAAACAAGGCCAATTGTTGATTTCCCTTCGCAGGATCTGCATAATACTGCTTCACTCCCATTTGTTCGTCCGAGTAGTAGATATAACCCAGTTCATTGTCTACAGCGATGGCTTCAATTTCTTTCTTTCCACTAAATGAACCAAACTTACGGACTAAGGTGGCCTTCACAGCGCCGGCACCATTATCCGTCAAGAGATATTGACCCAAGTAACCTTCTTTGGGACCATTTTTTCTTCCCACAATGGCATAGATCTCTCCTTTCGGTGAAGTATAAAGTGCTATTCCCATCAGATCCCTGAAATCAGGTTCGGCCTCCCCTACAAACATATCCAATCCACCCTGATCGATTGGTTTCATATCTGGCAACGAGAATACGCGTAGTTTATGTGTCATACGTTCTGTTGTCACAGCGATATCGACGGGTTTCCCTCCGATGGTCAAACCATAGGCGATATCCACATTATTTGGGCGTTTCAAATTTGAGACTACCTTATCTTTAACAATTTTACCTTGTAAATCGTACACAAATAAAGCACCATCCGCATCTTTGTCGGTTGCGATGACCAGACTTTTGCTGGGATCGGTTTTATTGACCCAGATCGCAGGATCATCGGAATCGTAACGTACCGCATCAGTAACAAAAACAGGTTTAATAGATTCCGTTGCGGACGTATTCGTTTTTGGGTTATTACAGGAGACTTGCAGTAATGCCGATGCTGTCAAGCCAAAAAATAGTATTGTTTTTAACGTTGTTTTCATGTTGAATTAATTAAAATTTGGCACCAAAAGCACCAACATAAGTTGCAGGTTGTGGAGAGCTGTAAGATAAACCATTTGATAGTGTCAATCCGTCTATAAAATGTGGTTTGAATGCTAACGTACCAGCTTTCAAAGCGGGTGAATTTCCTTGTAGGTGGAAATCCCAGGCTGCATTAAACACATAGTTATCACCGGGAGTTTCTAATGGATAATTCACAAATTTAGGGTTGTTCTCCCCTGCCAATTTGCCCTTGACATCATTGGTACCCTCAACGATATCATTCTTTCCGACCTGAAATTGATCCACCGTCAATTGGTCATAGCCATAATACCAATTGTTGCTTGAAACCGAGCGCTTATCTTCGGGCTTTTTGGGATCGCGTTTGACCCCGAATCGCGTATTGGCGAACAGATTATTGTACACTTCCGCTTTAACAGAAGCCTCTAACCAAACCGAACCACCTTTTGCTGTCGGCCGGCGCCAGCCCGTATTCAGCATGGTATTGTTATAAACGATGATATGCGCCTGTGGTATCCGGTCTCCTGAATTGGACAGCTTTAAGGCATTGGTATTAACACTGTAGACCAGATTGTAGGCTACATCAGCGAGGCTCCCCGATTTAAAGTTCATTGCTTCTCCCCCAGTCACACCGTTCGAGAAAAAACGATTATTGGCAAAGATAATTTTGCCACCCTCTATATAGGTGCAATCTTCATGAAAATGGCTGATTGTACTATTTTGAACGATCAACTTCCCATCGATATTGGAGAACCATAATGCCGGCAGTGCTTCGCCCGCGGCCTTTTTATACAATCCCATTTTTACAGACATTGAAGCATCTGAAGTAACTGCTCCCCCATATTCGATGATGGTATGGTCTAAAACTAACTCCTGACAACTGGGTGCCGCTAAAATACCGCCCCAAAGCTTTCCAAATTCATTGGTTTTAGATTTGTATTTATCTTCTACGGTAAATTTCACGGGATTTTCAGCTGTACCCAAGGAATACAGATTACCCAATACCACAATTTCAGCTTTACCAACGGAGTCCATTAGTACAGTCACACCCTCTTCGATAGTCAATGATTTTCCTTCTGGAATAATAATATCGCCTTTAATATGCTGGATACTCCCCTTACTCCAAACGCCGGAAACTTCACCAATAGCACTACCATTGGCATCCGAAGTATCCACATCAATATTCGCCTTTTCACAGCTGCCGAACAATGCAACTGAAAGTGATATCAACAATAAAATAATGTTATTTTTCATCAGTATATTTTATGATGAGCATACGCTCGATTTATTTGATTATAATATGCTAAATGCTTTAAAAACCTATTTATTCAGATTATAGCGTAGACCGAGCACATAATTCTGACCATATAGATCCTTACGGATAAGCGTATTGTCCCCTTGCACCAATTTTTCCATAATCTTATCATTTTCAGGATTTGTCCCTTTCACATAGAGTTCCATCGCTGTATTTAAGATATTATTCGCTTTGGCAAAGATTGCCCATCCGCGACTGAATTTCTTTTCCACAGAAGCATCAAGCTGAATAAATCCCTTTTGCCATAAATCATTATTCAAAAACTGGGAAACTGTATTGATCCGGGATCCCGTATAAGATCCTGCAAGCTGTCCTTCCCAGCCCTTATTGGTGTCTTTATACAGTAGGGATAAATTGGCTATATGTGCTGCCTGTCCATAAAGAGGACGGGTTTGATCCAAAAATATAGGATCAGGATCCTGTGTGACCTCGTTCGTCTTACGGCTCATTTTAGTGGTCGTGATGCGCGAATGCGTATAGGTATAATTTGCCTTAACGCCAAATTTTTGGATATACTTGATATAATCAACCTCTAAGCCGAAGTTTTTAGCTGTCCCAAAATTTCCAGGTGTGTAGTATACGTCCTGCCTGCGTACCTCATCAGGCTGAAAAGTGTACTCGATGGGGTTTTTAATCTTTTTATAAAACATACCCACAAGAAATTGTGATGAGGCTTCTGGGAATAATTCGTAACGTAAATCGAAATTATCGGCCAGCGCATGTTTCAGATCTGGGTTCCCTCGCTCCATAAATTCCTCATTGACAACACTAGATGGAACAATTTCGTAAAAACCTGGGCGGTTTAATGCCCGATAGTAGGCTGCATGAAGTTGTTGCTTTTTGTCCAAATGGTATTTAATTGTTAAACTCGGCAACCATTCGGTATAGATCTGGGATCCCTCAGGTCTCTTTTCTCCAGCTGGGAATAATAATTTATACCCCTGATTCGTATGTTCCAAACGTATACCTCCGATCATTTGGAGCTTGTCATTCTCATAATTGAACATACCGTATACCGCCGTCGTTTTTTCATCAGCATCGTAGGTCAATGCGTTAGCAACAGCCCCAGTAGCATTACTGACTGTCAATTGAAGATCAGTATACTTCTGAAAATCAACACCATATTTATACTTCGCCTCATCAGCGATTGGAGAAAGGTTATAATTATTATAGAAGCTGCTCCGCTGTTTGTCACGATATAAACCACCTGTGGAAATCTCCAGTTTGTTTTCAGCCATCGGCACTTTATAAGCAAGGTCCCAATAACCGGCCCGATCCTCATCGGTATTGCGTTCCCAACGGTAAGTCACCGGTGACTTGTTTACGAGAGAAGTTCGTCGACGAATGAAATTCTCTTCTACTCCATCCAAACTAATGCTGGTATTTTGTGGCAGCTCATTACGAGCGGAGGAAAACACTCCCGACCAGCGAAAACTCAAGCGATTATCCAAAAAATGATGTTCGCCTTGAACATTACCAGTGTAGATCTGTTGTTGTGTCTTCCTGCTACGGGTCACATAGGTCAGTTCTGACTTACCGATACTCGGATCGTATTGTCCATTGTAAATTGTATTGACCGCATCCCGTAATTGGACGTTGCTCAAATTTACATACATCTGATAAAAACTCAGCCGATGGTTTGGGTTGAATCGATAATCAATTTTGTTATGCAGTCCCAAGCGTTGTTGCTGTTCATCATATTGTCTGTCACCCTGTTCAGTAATGACCGCATTGGGATTGACATCAACGACAGATGATTTGTAGAAAATAGAATGACTGCCGCGATGGAGGTTTTGATAACTTGCTCCTAGTATGACTCCCAACTTATCATCTAAATAGCGATTGCCAATCGTTAGGTTACCGATAAGATCTGGGGATGGTTTTTTATACGTATAATCCAACGTTCCCTTATCAAAATCAGCGGAAGTAGCATTATAATTTTTCCCATGCAGTTCGTAAGGAGATTTTGACGAAACCCCGCTGGTGGAAAAACTACCAAAATCCCGATTAAAATACCGTTGGCCATAACCTGTAGCCAAATTGGCCTGAAACAATAATTTGCTTGGAGCAGATTTCATGACCATATTCACGACACCACCAATGGCATCAGCCTCCATATTTGGCGTCAGGGATTTGTAGATTTCCAATCGTTCCAACATATCCGATGGGAATAGATCCAAGGGCACATAGCGGTATTTATTGTCAGGACTAGGGACTTTCACGCCATTGACCAATGTGGTATTATAACGTTTGTCCATTCCCCTTAAAATCGCGTACTGCCCCTCACCATTTGAATTCCGTTCGATGGAAACACCTGACACACGTTGCACAACGTTCGCTACTGTAATATCTGGCGAGATCTCAATCGCCCGCGCCGATACCACATTCATAATTTGTGAGGCATTCTTTTCTAATCGACGGGCACTGGGATCATCATCACCGCCATTACGCTTGCCTTTGACAGTCACCTCCATTAGGGTCTGTTCACTCGAACTAAGCTGAAAAGTGAAATGAGGTGTATTTTCCTTTTTAATCTCAATTTCGCTGATCAATTCGGCGTAGGCCACATGCCGAATATGAATTCTAGCTGTACCTGCAGCCAGTCCCTTGAATTCAAATGAACCATCCAATTGTGTCTTGGTCGACAAGCCATTTTGTTCGAGCAAGACGGTAGCACCAACGATGGCTTCCCCTGTTTGTGCATCCAGGACTTTTCCCTTAATCTTGGTCGCATAAGCGGCGCTGATTGAAATACTGGAAGCAAGCAATACCGTTAAAACGTTTTTCATTTTTAATAGATTATTATGAATCTCTGATTGTTGCTGCAAATATGACAGCAGCTGACAGATTCACAAAATATCTGGCGTTACAAGATGGAAACAAACCAAAACCTGTCCTATACGAAAGGGAAACACAAAACTACAACCGACTGAATTAAAGCTCATTACTAATAAAATAAACGCCATTAAAGTTAGGTTACCCTTGTGTTAAAAAATTATGAAATACCTATCAGATATCCTGCGAGGTCCTCGCCCTGTTCCAATTTTAGTTTTTTCCTTAACCGATGCCGGGCCACCCGAAGGCTGTCTTGTGATATCCCCAACAGGATCGCGATATCTGTATTGTTGAGATTGATTTTTAGCAATGCGATCAGGCGCATATCGGCGGCAGTAAGATCTGGAAACAGCCTGATCAGTTTTTCAAAAAAACTATGATGTACGCGCTCAAATGTCCCCATAAATTCTTTCCAATGGATGCCTTGGGTAATATGTTCACTGATCTGTTGGACCAGCCGTTGCATGGCTTTCTTTTGATCCCGTCGATCGTCTTTGACCAGGACTTTCAATTCGTCGCGAAGTTCTTCCAGAAATTGATTACTACGGATGAGGTTGAGTGTATGGGAGGTGAGTTCTTTTTCCTTCAATGCTAACTCCTGCTTGAGTTGTCTGTCTTCCAACAGTTGATTTTTAAGTGCAATTTCGGCCAGTTCACGCTCCACCTCCTGCTTTCGCGATTCGGCAATTTGTGTTTTGATTCTTATTTTCTGTCGGCTATAAAGTACATAGGAAAGTATACTCAAAAGGACCAGTACTACAATCGTACCAAGTAATAAGATCGAATTTATCCGTTTGTTTGTCTGTAATTTTTCGATCTCCTCCGTTTTTTTGTTCATATCATATAGCGCCTGAAAGAAAGCCGTGTGTCGTGCTCCATCTACACTATAAAGCTCTAATACCAGTTTTCGGCTCCGCTCAGCATAGAAGTAGGCACTATCCATCTGCCCATTTAGCGCATATGTTTTACTGAGATCTTTTGTTGTTGACGCCATTTGATAGACATCTCCAAGGCTTTCCGCCAAGCGAAAAGCCAGTTGGGTCAATTGAATACTTTCAGGATATTTATTGGTTTTTCTAAAAATATCACCCATATTATTGATCACCACAATCTTTCCATAGTTATCCTGCGTTTCCTGGTATAAATCCCTAGCCTTTGCAAAATGGGCGTAAGCACTATCATATCTCCCAAGATCTTCATAAATGCTACCCAAATTTTCTAGGATCTTGGCTTCGCCGTTATGGTTGGCTTGTTCACGATAGATCATCAAAGCCTGCTTTTGATAAACAAATGCCGAATCATAACGCCCCTCTTTTTCGAAAAGATGGCCTATATTCCCTAGCACAGAAGCTTCACCATTACGATTATTTTCAGCTTTGAATGTGTAGAGAGCCTTGTTAAAGTATTCCTTCGCCAATTGGTGTTGCTTATTGAAAATATTGAGTTCTCCGATATCGCTCCAGTTGGATCCCAATGCTTGTTTCGCTTCAAGTTGCGTATAGATTCGATCCGCCTGGAAATAATAGTCCTGTGCTTGAGCGTAATGCCCCTGATTCACACATAACCAACCGATGGCCTGTAAACAATTTCCCTGTAGGAGCAGATCGTGGTCATTGACAGCCTTTGCATACCGTTTTTTTACCTGGACGATCGCTGAATCCGGATAATTTTGGCTTAATACCCGGATCTCTTTAAATGAATCAGCTTGTGCAGCAGTCAGCTGCGGCAAAAATAGCAATGTCAGGAAGCTGATCGAAAATATAATAGTGTAAGAAATCTTCATTTTGCAGTAAATAATCGCTGCGTAAAATTACTTCTTAACATGTTAAGAGAATATTAAATCAGATTAAACTTAATATAGATTGAGTGAATCTTTTTTAAGCCCAGTGCTGTAAACCTATTTTAGTATAAAACACAAGTATAGGACACGGGGCTTTTCTTCCTATTGTCTTCAGAGCTTCTTCGGATTGTCTGGGATACTGATCAATATTGCTGCGGATCGGTTGCAGGTTTTGCCCAAACAATTTCTGCATCGAATCTGCCTCAGGTCTGTTCCGACTCAGCCACCTGTCTGGCTGTTAGCGAATATGGTCCGAATATGATCCGAAGAAAGGTGGTAATTATCCAAAGAACAATCCATATACAAACGGGTTGCCCCAAAAAAGGGAATAAAGAAAAAGGTGTCCGATTTAATGACCGGACACCCCTGTCTACATATTGATTTATTAAATAATTGCTCAAATAAAACAGATTGCGATTGCTGCGCGCCTATGGGCAACATCCCTAAGCCTAAACCAACTTGGACCGGTACCGATCAATCACCAGATTTGAGTTCGATCAGCGGTGTTATGCGTTCCAAAATATCAAAGGCAACTTCCGCCATCTTATTACCTTTTTTGTCCAACAAAGGGTTTACTTCGACGATTTCCAGGCAGCTTACTTTTCCAGATCGTATAATTTCTTCCAATATCAAAACGATTTCCTTTGGCATAAAGCCTTTGGGAACAGGTGTACCCGTACCGTCTGAAATCAATTCACTATCCATGCTATCCACGTCAAAAGAAATATAAATCATATCGCAGTCCTGCAAACCGAGCAAGGCTTCGGCTACACAGTCATCAATCCCCCGTTGGCGAATTTCTTCGACCCGATAATTTTTTATGCCCAAACGCTCAATCAAAAGGTCCTCGGGTTCCTCAGTATCCCTAACTCCAAAATAAATTAAACTCGTTGGTTGTATCTTTTCTGCCGGACCGGCAATACGCTTCAGTTTATTCCAAAATTCCTGCGTTGACTGATCAATTTCATTAATTTTACAGGCTAGGTTGTCTTCATTCAACATGGCCGCCAAAGGCATACCATGCATATTGCCCGAAGGTGTCGTATAAGGTGAATGAATATCTGCATGTGCATCAACCCAAATCACGCCCAGTTTTTTATCCGGATAAGCCGATTTTATGCCACTGATCGTTCCCATCGCTGAGGAATGGTCACCCGAAAACACCAAAGGAAAATTACCCGCAGAAAGGCTATCCTCCACTGTAGAGGCCACCTGCTTACATTGTTCGTAAATCTGCTGGATATGTTTACCGAAAGGATGGTTGTCATTTTGATAAATGGAGCTATTTCGTGTAGGCACATCCACAAAGGGATAATTAATGAAATACTGACTTCCCTTGTTGATCGCTGCAATCTCAATCGCATCTATGCCTAAGTCGGAACCTCTCGTGCCCGCACCGATATCTGATCTGTTTTTGATCAATTCAATCATTTTCTTCATGATGCAATCATATTAGTCAACGATCGTTCGATTATCTCCAGACAACTGTCAATCTGACTTTCTGTAATGACTAAAGGTGGCGCTAAGCGAATCTTGTTGCCGTGCGTAGGTTTGGCCAAAAGACCATTTTCTTTAAATTTCAAGCAAATATTCCAAGCCAAATCACTTTCTTCACTCGCGTTGATCACAATGGCAGTCAATAAACCTTTGCCCCTGACTTCGGTGATCATATCCGATTTAGCCGCTATTTTTCGCAGTCCCTCCAAAAATAGATTCCCCATTTTACGGGCATTATTGACCAGATCTTCATCCAGTACAACCTGTAGCGCCTCCGTTGCTACTGCACAAGCCAGTGGATTACCACCGTAGGTAGAACCATGCTCACCCGGTTTGATACATAACATAATAGCATCGTCTGCCAATACCGCTGAAACAGGTAATACACCACCGGATAGCGCCTTACCCAATATCAATACATCCGGTTTACTCGCACTGTCCACATCATTAATGGCGTAGGAAGCCAACATACTTCCGGTTCTTGCGATACCTGTCTGGATTTCATCCGCAATAAAGAGCACATTATAGGCTGTACACAATTGACGTACGCGTTTCAAATAGTCTACATCCGGAACAACAATTCCTGCTTCCCCCTGAATCGGCTCAACAATAAAACCGGCAATATTTTTATCCTCTTTGAACAAAAGTTCCAATGCTTCAATATCATTGTAGGGTACCAATGTAATTCCTTCCACAAAAGGGCCAAAATCATTGGTTGCTGTTGTATCATTTGAAGCAGATATCACCGAAATGGTGCGTCCATGAAAATTGTCTTTGGCAAAAACTATTTTAGCTTGATTCGCTGCAATACCTTTGACTTGATAGGCCCATTTACGGCAGAGCTTCATAGCTGTTTCAACAGCCTCTACCCCTGAATTCATGACCAAAGCCTTATCGAAGCCGAATAGTTTACAGATCATTTCCTCAAAGTCACCAAGTTTGTTATTATAGAAAGCACGAGAAGTCAACGTCAACTTTTGAGCTTGGTCGGTCAACGCAGCAATGATACGTGGGTGACAATGCCCCTGATTGACTGCAGAATATGCCGAAAGGAAATCAAAATAAGATTTTCCATCAACATCCCATACCATCACTCCTTCTGCGCGCTCCAACACAACTGGCAAGGGATGATAGTTGTGTGCTCCATATTTCTCTTCCTTGGCAATAAATGCCGCTCCGTTTCCTTGTGTAGATACCATACTCATAATTTGGATTTTATTTCAAATAATAACAAATATACAATTTTTACTATTTTTAAGGTAAAATAATAGAATTTAACATTAAATTAGCGTTGAAATATTAAAATTAACTTTTAAACCTACATAACAATGAACGGCATAGACGAATTTGACCTTAAAATTTTAAAATACCTGGATGCGGATGGCCGAATGGCATATTCTGCTATCGCAACGGCATTAGGCGTATCCAATACCATGATCCATCAACGTATCAGTCGTCTCATGGAGCAAGGGATATTAACAGGTATAAAACCTGTATTGGATGAAAAAAGATTAGGTTATGATTGGGGGGCCTTTACTGGCCTTAGTCTGGAAAAAGATCATGATTCAAGCCGCATCATTGCAGAACTGAAAAAGATCCCTGAAGTTACCGAATGTTATTACATCACTGGGAACTACACCTTATATGTCAAGATTATTGCCCGGAACCACGAACATATGCGCCAGTTGCTCTATGAAAAAATCGATAACATTCCAGGCATTGCAAAGACCGATTCACTGATCGAATTGGGATGTGCCTTTAAACGTAATATTATTCTTTAACAACACAATAGCAAATACAAAGCGGCCTTGAATCTCCAACAGGCAACAGGGGATTCAGGATCGCGCTATTGTTTTCCAATATTTGCCAGCTCCTCCTCTGTCCAATAAATCAGCTCCCGCAATACAAACACATTTTCATAACTTCCCAATCCATCGATATAATCCCATAGATTGCCCTCAACTTTAACCGGTCTACCATGATGCAATATATCGTATCCACTATCCAACCAATTTTGTATCTGCTCTTTATCCATCTATATATGATCTTATTGTTAATACTTATTTAATAACGACTCCCTCAAATATAAGGCATTTTTGCGAGGGAAATAAGTCTCCGCATAAGAAAATTTAAATTCAACATTTTATAGAAAAACAACCTTTCCCTGATAAGTTTTCGCATTGAAATCACTGATTTTAGGATTAAATAAAGTATATTCGTATAAAACCAAATTGTATAATTATGGCAGATTTTTTCTATGTGGGTTATGAAGGCGAAGATGAATTACTCGAACTTGTGGCCGTATCGACCATCCAATCCTTACTATATTTTCAGGACGCCGATCAGGAAGATTTTACAACGATAAAAACCTCTATTGATCAAAATTTCATTGTCGAGGAAGATCTAATTACCGTGGCAGAGACCCTACGCCTGGACCAGTCTATTGTACGTTTTACTCCCGGAAAACCAAATTACAAAGATTAGAGATACTAACGTAAAAACACTATTTATCAATCCGCTATTGCCATCCTGATTATCAGGGATGCGCCATAGATTTTTGCTTTAAACAAAAAAATAAATGACATGAGAGCAGTTTTAATAGGTGGTTCTGGTGCAACTGGAAAAGTACTTGTTCAGGAGTTATTAAAATCATCCGATTTCACCGAGGTCGTTCTCCTCTTGCGCCGCAAGGCATTTGAGGAACAGCCCAAATTAAAGCAGATCATCGTAGACTTCGACAGGTTACAGGAATATGAACAGGAAATTTGCGGCGAGGTTGCCTTTTCTTGCCTGGGTACTACACGTAAAGACGCCGGTAGTAAAGATGCCCAATGGAAAGTGGACCATGACCTCAATCTGCAATTTGCAGCGTTTGCTAAGAAAAATGGAATCCCTTCTTTTGTATTACTTTCAGCAGTCAACGCAGATGCTGGATCAAAAATTTTCTACAATCGAATGAAAGGAAGTCTGGAGCAACATGTTAAAGTGCTCGATTTCGGTCAACTTATTATTGTACAGCCAGGTGGCTTGATACGCCCCGATACAAATCGCTTGGGTGAAAAGATTGGTATAAACGCATTACGCGCTTTTAATCGTATCGGCCTTTTTAAGACCTATGAAGCACTTCCTGTTGCTACGGTCGCCAAGGCAATGATACAGTCCATTCATAACCGCAAAGAACGCATTAATATCATTTCAGTAGAAGATATCAAACAGCTTTCAGAAACTGCCGACCAACAGTAACGTGAAAAGTATTCATAACATTGAATTAACAATAAACTAATCCGGGCTTATTAATTTGCCGTCATTTATTTTATTTATCACACTAATGAAAAAACGCTTTTTATTCCTTTTTCTCTTTGCTTTTATTTATGTATTTCCAGCTTTTAGCCAACAAGCGAAGTATATCTTTTATCTGATCGGTGACGGAATGGGACTTAATCAAGTCAATCTGACCGAAATACACCGTGCGGAACTCCAACAAAAAAACAGCACAGTACCTTTGGTTTTCACCCAATTTCCCTACGTTGGTTTTGCCTCCACCAACTCCCAATCTAACGGTGTCACCGATTCTGGCGCCGGCGGTACAGCACTTGCTGTAGGCAAAAAGACAAAGAATGGTGTTATAGGAATGGACAGCACCGGAACTGTACCGCACAAAAGTATCGCTTATGCAGCCAAAGAAAAAGGAAAGAAAGTCGGTATCATCACAAGTGTGAGCATAGATCATGCTACCCCCGCCTCGTTTTATGCCCATCAGCCTGACCGCGACATGTACTACGAAATCGGAAAAGAAATCATCAGCTCCAATTTCGACTTCTTTGGCGGATCCAATTTCCTAAAGCCCGAAACAACTTTCGATAAACAACCGGCGCCTTCTCTTTTTCCACTATTTGAAAAAGCAGGCTATAAAATTTTAAAGGGAAAAGAAGCTTATGCGCAACATCCTAGTAAATCTGACAAAATTATCCTGATGAATACAGCTGGAACTGCTACGGATGCATTAAAATATGCCATAGACCAAAAACCATCCGATCTGAAACTCGCAGATATTACCGCTGCAGCGATCCAATCCCTGGAACAGAACAATAAAAACGGCTTTTTTTTGATGATTGAAGGTGGAAAAATAGATTGGGCCTGCCATGCTAACGATGCCGCTACAACAATTCAGGAAGTATTGGACTTTAATTCAGCGGCAGAACTTGTCTATGAATTCTATAAGAAACACCCCAAAGAAACCCTCATTGTCGTCACTGCAGATCATGAAACTGGCGGACTGGGCATCGGTAACGGCAGTTCTACTTTAAGAACAAAGTTGCTGGCCAACCAAAAATTATCACATGCAGCGCTTTCAAATGAAATCGGCAACCTCCGCAAAAACAAAGCAAACGCCACTTGGGATGACCTCAAAAACCTGCTTTCGACAAACACAGGTTTATATGATCAGGTAAAAGTCAATGAGACGGATGACAAATCGCTAAAAGAAGCCTATCAAAGGAGTTTCGTCGATCATCAGAATGAGACAGCAAAAAGTTTGTATGCGAGTGATGATAAAATCGCTGCTTTAAGTATTGCTATACTGAACCGTATGGGCTCTATTGCCTGGGCTTCCAACAACCATTCAGCAGCCTATGCTCCTGTTTACGCCATTGGTGCTGGTGCTGAGCTGTTCAATCAGAAAATGGATAATACCGATATACCAAAGAAAATAGCACAAGCCGCAAAGCTAACCTTAGACTAAAAACAAAAAAATCCCCAGGAAATTCCTGGGGATTTTTTTGAGCCTCTTATCGGGATCGAACCAATGACCTACTGATTACAAGTCAGTTGCTCTACCAGCTGAGCTAAAGAGGCTTTTTAAAGAAGTTTAATGAGTGTCACTCAAAGAGCCTCTTATCGGGATCGAACCAATGACCTACTGATTACAAGTCAGTTGCTCTACCAGCTGAGCTAAAGAGGCTTTTTAAAGAAGTTTAATGAGTGTCACTCAAAGAGCCTCTTATCGGGATCGAACCAATGACCTACTGATTACAAGTCAGTTGCTCTACCAGCTGAGCTAAAGAGGCTTTTACTTCTTTTCAATCTTAAAACGACCTCCGTTTTAAGATGCTGCAAATATCGAAAGCCTAAACCAAAAATGCAAGCCCTGCGCTATAATTTTTACCTGCTTTTAGGCCAATTATTTAAAAATCAACCGTATTATTTTTAAATAATGAAAATTTGTCATGATTCAATAAATATTAATGCCATTTTTTCCGAAATACCACGCAAAACCCGAATGGCATTTCAATTGTTATATCCATACATATCAACAAAACTTTAATTAAGCGATACAGAATGAACTTTAACAATTACACAATCAAGGCCCAAGAGGCAATACAAAAAGCTTCGGAGATAGCCGCTGGAAATCAGCAACAGGCCATCGAAACAGCACATATACTGAAAGCATTACTTACTGTAGATGAAAATGTTGTCAGTCACCTATTAAAGAAATTGAACGTCAACATCTCCTACCTTGGCACTGAGCTTGATAAACAGATCGAAAGCTTCCCCAAAGTGAGCGGAAGTAACATCTATCTGAGCAGCGATGCAAATAGCGCCTTACAAAAAGCGCAGGGATATCTCAAAGAATTTAACGACGAATTTGTATCCGTCGAGCATCTCCTATTGGGAATATTGGCAACATCAGACAAAACATCCTCCTTATTAAAGTCACAAGGGGTAACGGAAAAAGATCTAAAGACAGCCATTAAAGAATTACGGGGCAACAGCCGTGTCACCGACCAAAATGCGGAAGCAACTTACAATGCGCTAGGAAAATATGCCCGTAACTTAAATGAATATGCAGAATCTGGTAAATTAGACCCTGTTATCGGTCGTGACGAGGAGATCAGACGCGTGATGCAGATTCTATCTCGTCGTACCAAAAACAACCCCATACTTGTGGGTGAACCGGGAGTTGGTAAGACCGCTATAGCAGAGGGAATTGCCTATCGGATTATCAAAGGTGATGCGCCGGAAAATCTAAAGTCCAAGATTGTCTTTTCACTGGACATGGGAGCTTTGGTTGCCGGAGCGAAATACAAAGGTGAATTTGAAGAACGTTTGAAAGCTGTTGTCAAAGAAGTAACAGACTCTAATGGTGAGATTATCCTCTTTATCGATGAGATTCACACCTTGGTTGGTGCTGGAGGTGGTGAAGGCGCCATGGATGCCGCAAATATTCTGAAACCTGCACTGGCCAGAGGTGAGCTACGGGCCATTGGTGCAACCACACTCAATGAGTATCAGAAATACTTTGAAAAAGACAAAGCGCTGGAACGCAGATTCCAAAAGGTAATGGTCGAAGAACCGGACACACAGGATGCAATTTCCATCCTGCGGGGATTGAAAGAGCGTTATGAAACACATCATAAAGTACGTATCCTAGATGAGTCTATCATCGCAGCGGTAGAATTATCGCAACGTTATATCGCCGACCGTTTTCTACCGGATAAAGCAATTGACCTTATTGACGAGGCTGCATCCAAATTACGGCTGGAGATGGATTCTGTTCCAGAAGCCGTAGATGAGTTGGAACGCCGTATTATGCAATTGGAGATTGAACGCGAGGCACTGAAACGTGAAAATGATGACAAAAAGGTACAGGAACTTTCGGAAAGTATTGCCAACTTATCTGCAGAACGCGACAACTTAAGAGCTTCCTGGCAAGCGGAAAAAAGTTTAGTGGACAATGTGAACCAAGAAATTGAAAACATTGAAAACTACAAGCTTGAAGCCGAACAGGCCGAACGCTCCGGTGACTATGGCAAAGTAGCCGAATTGCGTTACGGACGAATCAAAGAAGCACAGGAAAAAGTAGAAAAGCTCAAAGCTGAACTGGCAGAAAAGCAAGAAAGCAAACGTATGCTGAAGGAAGAGGTCACATCCGAAGATATTGCTGATGTCGTTGCCAAATGGACTGGAATACCAGTGAGCAAGATGATTCAGTCTGAACGGGAAAAACTGTTGAACCTGGAAGAAGAACTTCACAAACGGGTGGCGGGTCAAAATGAGGCCATTGAAGCAATCTCTGATGCAATCCGACGCTCAAGGGCCGGATTGAATGATGCAAAGCGTCCAATTGGTTCCTTCATTTTCCTTGGTACAACCGGAGTCGGAAAAACCGAACTCGCAAAAGCGCTGGCTGAGTTTTTATTCGATGATGAACAGTCCATGGTGCGTATTGATATGTCCGAATATCAGGAAAGACATGCGGTATCCCGTTTGATTGGTGCGCCTCCGGGATATGTGGGTTATGATGAAGGTGGTCAGCTTACAGAAGCTGTACGCAGACATCCGTATTCGGTCGTATTACTGGACGAAATCGAAAAAGCCCATCCCGATGTATTTAATATTTTGCTACAGGTACTGGATGATGGCCACCTTACCGACAACAAAGGGCGTACAGTAAACTTTAAGAACACCATCATTATCATGACCTCCAATACGGGATCGCATATTATTCAGGAGAATTTTAGCCGTTTGGATGATGATAATAAAGAGGAGATCATTGCAAAGACCCGTACGGAAGTGTTTGACCTGCTCAAACAGTCTATCCGTCCGGAGTTTCTGAACCGTATCGATGAAGTTATTATGTTTACCCCTTTGAGCAGAGATGAAATCGGTGATATTGTACGACTTCAGTTTTCACATGTCCAAAAACAACTCGCCGAACAAAATATCTTTATCACGGCCTCAGATGAAGCAATGGATTGGCTGGCACAGCTCGGCTATGATCCGATCTATGGTGCCAGACCGTTGAAACGTGTCATTCAAAAACGTATTCTGAATGAGCTTTCCAAAGAAATTTTATCTGGCAAAGTCAGTCGCGATTCCATTATCCGGCTGGATGTATTCGATGGAAAATTTGTCTTTATCAATAAACAGGAAAATTAATCATATACTGTTTAATAAGCATAAAAGTCCCGCCAATCATGCGGGGCTTTTATTTTGCAGGCCATATTGCATCACCTTGCTATTATTTTAATACTCAATTCAAATTCGAAACCCCAACCGCTTTCAGCAATTTTTTCACATCGTCCTCTCCATCTAGATGCTGCAGCAAAGTTTTCGTTTTAGCATCATAAACATACAGTGAAGGATAATTACTGGGTTTAAATTTTTCAATAAACTGTGTTCCGGAATCAAATAAAAATTTCACATTGGCCGCATTCTTCAGTGCTTTGGCATGCATATTAATAAATCCGTCTACATAGGCTTTGTCGTTCATCGAGATAAAATACAAGCTTACATGTTTGAGCTTCTGCAAGTTCTGCGCGATTCCAGCCCCCATTTTCTGACAATGACCACAGCCCGGATCGTAAAAGTCCAACACAATATAACCTGTCTTGGGTAATTTGTCAGCATGGAATTTACCCGACTGATAGACCTCATCAAATGTAAATGCCGGAATTGTTTTGGGTGCCTGAGCAAACAAGGGTTGAAAAATAAAAGATGTGCAAACCAAAAATAGGGAACAGAGTAACTTCATGTTAAAGAATTTTAAACTGACAATGAATATTCAATTAATTATCATCAATAATACCTAAAAATGCGGCTCTATTCGTCAATATTTTATTTTTTTTACAAAAAATGCGTAAGTTTGGACTAATTTTTAAATCGATCAAATCTATTAATACTCATTAATCGTGAAAAAACGAATTGCCATTTTTGCTTCAGGTTCAGGGTCCAATGCTCAAAAAATAATGGAACATTTCAAATACTCAGATGAAGCTGAGGTTGCGCTGATCCTTTCCAACAATCCTGACGCTTACGTTATTCAGCGCGCTGACAATTTTGAAATCCCTGCCCATATATTTGATCGCAATGAATTTTACAACACGGATAATATCGTTAACATCCTTAAAAATCTGAATATCGACCTGATTGTCCTAGCCGGTTTCCTATGGCTTGTCCCAAACAATCTTTTAAAAGCCTATCCCAATCAGATCATCAATATCCACCCTGCGCTCCTTCCTAAATATGGAGGCAAAGGCATGTATGGCGATCATGTGCACAAAGCGGTGTTGGCCAACAAAGAAGAGGAACATGGTATTACCATCCATTTTGCCAATGAACACTTTGATGAAGGCGAGATTATTTATCAGGCAAAATTTAAGGTAGATGCCGATGACACCTTAGATATCATCAAGTTCAAAGGTCAGCAATTGGAACACCAACATTTCCCGAAAGTAATCGAGAACCTAATCAAGAAAATGTAAAAACAACATTTTTATTTAGAATTATTTTAAACAAATCGTAACTTTGCCCTATGAACGAAGTTATTGAATCCTTTGTGGAACAGTGTGAGAGCGAGGGCAAAGCAAGCCCATTTCAATTCAGAAGTGCCGCGATGAACCCATTTTCTGATTTTTCCTGCGTTTGTTTCAAAAAATGCTGTAAAAAATACAAAGAAGGGAAACGTTGCAAAAAGTGCCCCGGACGAAAAAAATAGTTTCTGTCGACCATCTCGCTTTACTCTTCGAGATAATTCAGATCCCTGTCAAAGCTTTCTTCGAGCTGCGACAAAGAATACATCGCAATACCAGAAAGCAACAAGATCATCGTAATTGCCGCCGTGACGATACCAAAAGAATCGACTAAAAGCCCATAAACCATGGTGGACGGTATTAGGGCGCCCCGGACAAAATTAGGTGCTGTTGTAGCCACAGTTGCCCGAAGATTGGTACCAAATTGTTCCGCTGAAATTGTCACAAATGTAGCCCAATACCCTACTCCTAATCCCATAATAAAAGCTAAAATTAAAAATCTGTCGGCCGTAATTCCAGTACTCAAAAGATACCATAGTGAACTACCGATAATAATCAGCTGACAGATAAAAACTACCTTTTTCCGAGATTTTAACAGCTGTGCAAAGACACCCGCCAGCACATCCCCAATGGAAATTCCGATATAAGCAAACATCACCCCTTTCCCGGCACTTAGGGTTTCGGACGCACCCAACGCTTTCCCGATTTCCGGGGCCTGTGTCACCAATACCCCAACAACAAACCAGATTGGCAAACCAATACAGAGGCAATTAATATAACGTTTCAATCGACCTTTATTAGTAAAAAGCATCCTAAAATCACCTTTTGGGACATCCTTTTTATCCTGCTCTTTAAAAAGACCCGATTCAAAGGAACCGACACGTAAAAGCAACAACAATAAGCCCATTCCACCACCGACAAAATAGGCTGTACGCCAATTGAATTCCTCAGAAACGAAATAGGCAAGAATAGCCCCCAATACCCCTACACTAGCAACCAACATCGTGCCGTAGCCGCGCTTTGATTTATGCATACTTTCTGAAACCAAAGTGATCCCCGCGCCCAATTCGCCAGCCAATCCGATGCCAGCTATAAAACGGATAATCCCATATTGCCACACATCCTGCACAAAGCCATTGGCAATATTCGCCAAAGAATAAAGAAGAATAGAACCGAACAGGACTTTTAAGCGCCCGTATTTATCACCGATAATCCCCCAGATAATTCCTCCCAGCAATAAGCCTCCCATTTGCATGTTCAGGACAAACTCACCTTTTACCCGCATCTGCTCTACCGGTACACCAATATCTGTAAAGGATTGAATACGGACAATAGAGAAAATAATAAGGTCGTAGATATCGACAAAATATCCCAGTGAAGCTATTGTCACCAATAACCATATTTTTTTGTTTTCGGTCTGCTTATCTTTTAATGTTGACATTTTAGGTTTTTTGATGCCATAAAAATACCACAGTGAATGAATAAAACCAAGATTTCGGAAAATAATCCCGCACATTGTTCTATTTTTGTATCATGAGATACAGTCCACGTGCATTAACATGGCTATTGCGCTTTTACCCACCTTTTCTATTTCAGGGAATCTGGGTCAAAAAGATCAGCCCAGGCTTCAAAGGAGCTGAGGTAAAAATTTACAAAACCCCATTCAATATCAATACCAACAAAACCTTGTTTGGCGGTACAATCTTCGCTGCCGCTGATCCCATATTTCCAATACTGATTGATCAATACCTTCAAAAAGCAGGTTTTAAAAAGACTGTTGCCTGGCTCAAATCATCCCGGATTGATTTTAAGAAACCGGGAAAGACCAGTTTGGGCTATGCCGTTCAGCTTTCAGACGAGTTGTTGGCTGAATGTACCCAGAATATCCGTACGAAAGGTAAAATTGTCAAAAACCTAAGTCTGGAAATAAAAGATAAAAATGACGAACTATGTGCTGTAGTGCATTGCGAAACCTACATTCGTGACCTGAATTTTACATTCCCGGATAGAAATCGAAAGGTTGAGCAATAAGAAATTGATATCTTTGTCCAATTACCAAAAAATAGAAACATGAACAAAATCGCTTTCATGGCTATCGCATCCTTGGCAATAGCGGCATGTGGAACCACTGGCACAAACAATGTAAAAGTTTTACAAGATTCAACAATCAAAATCCATGATGAAATCATGCCCCAGATCGCTCATTTTGACCGCGATGCTGTTAAAATAGACTCTATCTTAAATAATCTAAAATCACTTAAAGCGGCTAAGGCGGACCTGGACACCATAGCTACAAAAAAAGAACTTGGTATTTTAAAAGCCAATCTGGAAAGTGCGACAGACCATATGATGGACTGGATGAAAGAATACAAACCCGACAGCACCGATATTAAGTATTTTGAAGCTGAACTGCAAAAAGTATCGGATATGAAGAAAATATTTGATGCTGTTTCCAAAGAAAGCCAAGATAAATTAAAGAATTTCTAGGCAACTTTGCTACACTTAACTGCCAAACAGCAGGACAGAAAGGCCGAAAGGCAAATTCATAATGAAAGAATAGAAACAGATGAAATCTATAATCAAATTTTGTTGTGCAACGGGCGTATTGCTTGGTTTATTTTCTTGTAAAAACACAAGTCAGTCGAATTTGCCAATTTATGGCGAACGGGAAGCCGTTGAAAAAACAGTGGATGGAAAACAAGTGATAGATACTGTTTATCACACCATACCGGCATTTAAGTTTTTGAATCAGGATAGTGTAATGATCTCGGAAAAGAATTTCGAAGGAAAAGTATATATTGCAAATTTCTTTTTTACGCATTGTCCGAGCATTTGCCCAACAATGAACCGTAATTTACTCAAAATCTATACCCAATATAAGGACAACGATGCTGTTCGCTTTTTGTCCCATAGCATAGATTTTAAATATGATCAGCCCTACGTATTGAAAGATTATGCAAATAAGCTGGGCGTGAGCAATGATCATTGGCAGTTTGTTTCAGGCACAAAAGCCGATATATACGGTATTGCCAACCAATATCTTGTGTATACGGCCGAAGATAAGAATGCCCCCGGAGGTTATGATCACCAAGGTTACCTTGTCTTGATTGACAAGGACAAACGCATCCGTGGCGCTTATGATGGTACGAATGATGAGCAGGTAAAAAAACTAATGGCGGACCTACCAAAGCTACTGAACGAAGCTAAAAACTAATATGCGTACCCTCTTAACGACCTGTTTTATTATTGGCTGCCTATTATTGGCTTTGATCGGCTGTCAAAACGAAATTGATATTCGGACAGCACAATATACCGTAAATGGTCAAAAAGTATATATAACACATTGTCAGAATTGTCATGGCGAAAAAGGAGAAGGATTAGGAAACCTCTACCCTCCACTCACGGACACCAAGTTTTTGAAAGACAATCAGCAAAATCTTGCCTGTATTGTTAAATATGGAACAACAGGAGAACTCGAAGTTGCAGGCAAGAAATTCAATAATACCATGCCGGCTTCAAATCTTTCGGCAGTTGATATCGCTTATGTACTGACCTATATCAACACCAAAATCAACAAGGGCAAAGAAATATTTCCCCTCGATGAAGTGGAAAAACAATTAAGAAATTGTCAATAAAAATAAAGGAACTTCTATCAAGTTCCTTTATTTTTTTGTCCTCCATTGCGGGGAACACAGGCGAAATTCGGCCAACAAAAAAATAATCTTCCAAAGCCAAAACAATTTATATCTTTTTTCCTTATTCTATTATTCTCCAATAAGTTTGGTATTTATTGATTTATAACAATAATTTGACAGTTTAACTTCAAATTAATCACTAATTTTGCAACCGAATGAACGTTCGATTGATGCACACAAATGAAAAAATTGCAGCTGTCTTTGCTGCCACACTTAAACTGATACACAGCAACGGTTTCCACGGGACACCAATGAGTAAAATTGCGCAGGAATCCGATGTAGCAATAGGAACTATCTACCACTATTTTCCTTCTAAAGATGAGCTGATCTTTGCCCTATTCAAACACTGCCGCTCTCTATTGAACGATTTTGTTTTTAATGGCATGGCAGAGGACTTGGACTACAGGGCTTCTTTTGTTCATGTCTGGCGCAACTTCGTCAAGTTTTATCTGGAGAACGAAACGATCTTCAGTTTTTTTGAACAGTTTTTTTCTTCCCCATATCATGAAAAGAATAAAGCTGAAATACAAGAGCCTGTCGGTGGACAAAATAAAGTATTGGACTTTTTACAAGCAGGCATTGACCAAAAAATTCTAAAGCAGGTCGATGTTCATCTTTTAGTAGCAAGTTATATCGGCGTAGCCTTAGCAACAGTTCATAGTATCAAATTCAAAGGTCTCCAATTTTCTGAACAGAATATTGAGGATTTGACCGGAATTATTTGGGATGGAGCTATTAATAGAGAAAAAAATAATTAATTACATATATGAAGTTTAATAAAATCGTTTATTCCTTGGCGGCCCTGTCGCTTTTGAGTAATACAGGATTTGCACAACAGCAATCTGAAAACTTGCCGGCAAATGCAACACTTCAGCAGCTGATTGATTACGCCTTACGTAATCAAATCTCTGTAAAACAAGCGCAATTGGATGAGGCCATCGGCGAAAAGGATATCGACATCTCCCTTTCAGGTTGGTATCCCCAATTAGGTTTGAAAGGAAGCTACAACTATAATGTGATTGTCCCTGTGGTCAATATCGGTGGAAACAATATCAAAATGGGGCAGAATAATGCCAGTGCATTGACACTACAAGCTGACCAGCAACTGTTGAATCCTGAATTAATACAGGCAAGAAAGGCTGCGTCATTGATTAGACTGGGTAACAAACAAAATACCGAAAGCAAAAAAATCGATGCAGTTGTAGAGGTCAGTAAAGCATATTATGATATCCTCACCTCAGAAGAGCAGATAAAAATTGTTCGGGAAAACATTGCCAGGCTCCAAAAACAACTGAAAGACGCAAAATCACAGTATGAGGTCGGAATAGTAGACAAAACGGATTATAAAAGGGCACAGATCGCTTTGGCCAATTCCAACGCCGACGAAAAACGCACTGTTGAATTGCGAAAATATAAGTATGAATATCTAAAACAATTGCTAGCCTTAGATAAAGGCCAAAATCTAACACTGTCTTTCGGTAACAGCAATATGGAGTCTGAAATTCTATTGGATACCACAGCTGCAGTAAGTGTTTCCAATCGGATCGAATTCCAACAATTGGAAACATCCAAAAAGATTCAGCAATTGAATACGCAATACTTTAAATGGACCTATTTACCCAGTGTAAGTGCCTTCTATAACTATGCATTCAATTATCGGAATGATAAATTCAGTAAACTCTATAGCGACAATTTCCCTGGATCTGTTGCAGGACTAAATCTTTCTTTTTCTATTTTCGACGGATTTAAACGAAAAAAACAAGTCAGTAAATCGAGATTACTGGAAGAGCGGATTGACTGGGATATCAAGAATTTGGAAAATATGATCAATACCGAATATTCCTTGGCAAAAGCAGCTTATAATGCCAATTTAAACGATTGGAAAACGGCAAAAGAGAATGTGGAATTATCCAAAGAGGTGTATGAAACGATCAAATTGCAATACGATGAAGGAATTACAAAATACCTGGATTTAATGACGGCAGAAAACGATCTGAAAATAACACAGTTCAATTATCTGAACGCCCTCTATGCGCTCTTGTCAAGTAAACTGGACGTTCAAAAAGCAGTTGGGGCGATCCAAACTAATTAATCAATTCAAACGGAAACTAATACAAATCATGAATAAAAGACAATTATTATTCGCTTTCTTCCTTGGGACGGCTTTAGTATGGACCTCTTGTGGAAATAAAGATGCAAAAAAGCAAGGTGCAGCACAGGCTCAGGCTGAGAAGGTTGTACCCGTTACCTTTGGCACAGCATCACATGAGATTGTAACGGGAACAATTAGTTACCCTTCAACAGTCAAACCGTTGAACGAAGCAGACCTATTTGCAGAAGTAAGCGGTTATATTACCAAAATATATGTTTCAGACGGTGCTGTGGTCTCTAAAGGTCAAGCCTTATACGAAATTGATGGAACACGTTATAATGCAGCAGTACAACAGGCCAAAGCAAGCTTACAAATTGCACAGACTGACCTCGACCGTCAAAAAAGAGATTTGGCCCGTTATCAAGTATTGGCTGACAAGGACGCGATCGCAAAGCAGGTGTATGACAATGCGGTATCCGCTGTAGCTGCTTCACAGGCGCAGGTAGAGTCTGCACGCGCGGCATTGGTGACAGCAAATACCAATTTGTCCCGTTCCACAATTCGCGCACCATTCTCCGGAACTGTCGGTATATCACAAGTACGTCTAGGTGCCTTGGTCAATCCAGGATCTACCCTATTGAACACCCTATCTTCGACGAGCCCGATCGCCATTGAGTTTCAGGTCAACGAAAAAGATATCAGCAAATTTGTTCAAATGCAAAGCAATCGTTCTTCGTCGGACCTTTCGCTCCTATTACCGGATGGTACTACCTATGAAGGCAAAGGAAGCATAACGACCATTGACCGTGCGGTTGACCCAGCGACAGGGACAATTAAAGTACGGGCTACGTTCCCGAATAACGCCAATGCGTTAAGAGCGGGTATGAATATCACCATGAATGTCTCGACAACTTCACCAACAGAGGAAATCGTTGTTCCTTATAAAGCCGTCTTCGAGCAATTGGGTGTATTCAATTTATATGCCGTTAACGATAGCAGCAAAGCTGAAATCCGTCAGGTAAAATTAGGCATTAAAGCCGGCGATAAAATCGTTATTAAAGAGGGCGTCAAAGACGGTGAAAAAATCATTGTTGATGGTGCCATGAATGTCCAGAATGGTGTTAAAGTCGTCGACGCTGCCACCGCCGCCCAACAGGCTGCACAGGGAGCGCCGAAAGGAAAATAACAGCATTAATTTTTTAAAGAGAATCTAAAAGATATAGCATGATTTCAGAAGTATTTATTAAGAGGCCAGTTACCGCAATTGTTATTTCGATATTGATTTCAATTATCGGGATCATTGCAGTATCTACGTTGCCAATTAGCCAGTATCCTTCTATTGCACCGCCAACTGTTACAGTTACAGCAAACTATACAGGAGCAGATGCACAGACGGTTGAGCAAACCGTGACGACTCTTATTGAGAGTCAGATCAATGGTACACCAGGCATGATTTATATGTCGTCCAATAGTACTTCAAATGGTCAAGCAACAATTACTGTGACATTTGAAGTAGGAACGGATATCGATATAGCAACCTTAGACGTACAAAACCGCGTAGGAATTGCGGAACCAGCCCTTCCTGAAGCGGTAAGACGTTTAGGAATTACAACCCGTAAAGCCAATAACGATATCTTGATGTTGGTTGCTTTAACTTCACCAAAAGGAACAAGAAGTGAAAATTTCTTGGCAAATTACAACAACTTATACGTTAAAGATGCATTGTTACGTGTTAAAGGCGTCGGTGATGTAACCGCTTTTGGGCAACCCTTCTCCATGCGTGTATGGCTAGATGCAAACAAATTAGCCAATCTGAGCATGACTCCTGCCGATGTATCCACAGCAATTGCAGAACAAAACTCCCGCATACCCGGCGGTAGCGTTGGTGGACGTCCACAAGAGTCCTCGACGGTATTTGAATATCCCGTCATTACCGATAGTGACCTTTCTAATCCCGAGGACTTTGAAAACATCGTTGTAAAAACTAACAGAGATGGATCTATCGTACTTTTAAAGGATGTTGCTCGTGTTGAATTGGGTCAATTCAATTATGGTACATCGTCTACCGTAAATGGCATGACATCGTCTGCAATGATGATCAATCAGACCCCGGGCGGAAATGCCGTAGAATCTGCAAAAGGTATTGTCGATGCTTTGGAAAAATTAAAGAAATCTTTTCCAACCGATGTAGATTATACGATCAGTTACGAGACGGTGTCGGTTGTAAATGCCTCTATTTCTTCGGTTATCCACACCTTGGTTGAAGCATTGATATTAGTAACAGTGGTGGTATTTTTCTTCCTTCAAAGCTGGCGGGCAACATTAATCCCTGTACTGGCTATCCCCGTATCCATCATCGGTACCTTCATCTTCTTCCTGATGTTTGGCTTTTCGGTCAACAACCTGACCATGCTTGCCTTTGTATTGGCCATTGGTATTGTGGTGGATGATGCCATCGTTGTGGTGGAAGCTGTCCAGCACTATATCGACCATTATAAACTGGATGCGAAAGAAGCAACACGTCGTGCCATGGGCGATATCACCGCTCCGGTTATTGCAATTGCATTAATCTTGGCTGCCGTATTTGTTCCCGTTGGTTTTATCCCTGGGATGGTCGGTAAATTGTATCAACAGTTTGCAATCACCATTGCGGTGTCGGTTATGTTGTCTGCATTTATTGCACTTTCTTTAACCCCGGCATTATGTTCGATTTTATTAAAGCCGACAGCAGTACATGAAGGCGCTAAAGGTTTGAATAAATTTTTCTACAAATTTAATATTTGGTTTGAAAAGGTGACCATCAGATACTCGAATGGTGTAAAACAGGCCATCAAAAAAGCACCACTTGTATTGATCATTCTGTTATGTATTTTTATCGGAACAGGCTGGATGTTTACAACCAAACCAACAGGATTTATTCCTTCTGAAGATGGTGGTGCATTTTTTGCAGGGATAACTTTACCAGAGGGTTCTTCCTCTGCGCGTACAAATGAAGTTCTTAAAGAGATTGAGGCCGATCTACATAAGACGTTTCCCGAAATCAAGTATGTTACCGCAATTTCAGGTATCAATATCCTGAACCGCGCATTTAAATCCAATGGCGCAACAGTGTTCGTTTCTCTTAAACCTTGGGAAACCCGTACACGCACAGCAAACGATATCGCTGGTATGATTATGGGCAAATACCAGGGCTATACCAAAGCAAGAGTATTGGCGGTAACGCCACCGGCAATCCCAGGTCTAGGTACATCTGGAGGTTTCTCGTTGCAGGTACAGGATTTACAGACTGTAAATATCAAAGATTTCGAAGCGACAGTCGGCAAATTCTTGATGGCTGCCAATCAACGTCCAGAAATTGGAATGGCTTATACCCTGTTTAACACCAACTCTCCAAACTACAAATTGGAAGTAAACCGTGAACAGGCAAAACGTATGGGCGTGCCTATCTCAAGTATTTATTCGACAATATCATCCTATTTGGGTAGTAGCTATGTGAATGATTTTACGAAATATGGTCGTAGTTACCGCGTCGTGACACAAGCTGATATTCCATACCGCATGAATATTGAAGACATCAACAAACTGTATGTCAACAATGTTTCAGGAAACCCTGTACCTATGGGTACCCTGGTCAAGTATGAATTGATGACTATGCCTTCAATCATCAACCACTACAATATCTTTAGAAGTGTCGAGATCAATGGTAGTTCTGCCCCGGGTTATTCTTCCGGAGATGCATTGAAAGCCTTGCAAGAAGTTGCTACACAAACATTGCCTGAAGGATTTGACTATCAGTTTTCCGGTCTTTCATTGCAAGAAATGCAGTCCGGATCAAAGACTGTCCAGATCTTTGCGCTATGTATCTTATTTGTATTCTTGCTGTTGGCAGCATTGTACGAAAGCTGGTCGGTACCATTCTCGATCCTGCTATCCGTTCCGTTAGGGGTATTTGGAGCAATCCTGACCTTAACTTTGATACCATCTTTGGATAATAATATTTATGCACAGATCGGTTTGGTCACCATCATTGGTCTTGCCGCCAAGAATGCGATCCTGATTGTGGAATTCGCCAAAGAGCGGGTTGATATCGGGATGAATCTCTATGAGGCAACGTTAGATGCTGTAAAATTGCGTTTGCGTCCGATTATCATGACCTCTTTTGCCTTCATCCTGGGTATTATTCCACTGATGCTATCACACGGTGCCGGCGCCATTTCCCGCCAGACAATCGGCTGGACGGTATTCGGTGGTATGACCGCAGCAACACTTTTGGCCATCTTTATCGTTCCGGTTCTATTCGTTGTGATCACACGAATGGCTTATGGTAAGAAAAAATTGGCTGAATTGGAAGCTAATTTTGATGAAGAAAAAGCGAAGAACTTAAGTGCACATTAAGCTAATAAGCAATTGTTATAGATGCTAAAAGCATCTTGTATTTCATACGACGCCTTTCCTTCTGACCAAGGAAAGGCGTCTTGTTTTTTGTGCTTCCAATTATAATTTTTAATTTTACCACACACTATTAAATAGCTATGTCACCTGAATCACAACGTAAATTTGAACAGTTAAACCTTCTTGCCGAGCCCTATGACGCCTTATTATTTGATGTCGATGGCACATTAGCCGACAACATGGATGCCCATAAACAAGCCTATAAAGCCGCTGCCAAACACTATGGCATTGAGCTGGATGTTAATCTTATCGATGAAACAGCCGGTTGGCCGACAGTTGCTGTAGCCGAGGAAATCAGTAAACGCTATGAAGTGGACTTTGACTATCAGGAGTTCTCCACACTAAAGTCTACCATATTTCGGGATGAATATGTCTTTAAAACAAAACCTGTAGACTATGTTGTCGAACATTTAAAATATCAAAAAGGTAAAAAACATATTGCCGCTGTATCAGGTGGTACAAGAACTACCTTGTCGATGACCCTAAATACAATTGGTGTATGGGATGACCTGGAAACACTGGTTTGTGCCGGTGATACACCGGAAGGAAAGCCCTCACCACAACCATTCCTACTGGCTGCTTCACAGTTAAACATTGCGCCCGAAAAATGCCTGGTCTACGAAGACGGGATTCCCGGAGTTGAAGGTGCTAAGGCTGCTGGAATGGGCTGGGTGCGTGTAGATGAACTATAAACAAGTTAAACAACGAACAATATAAAAAGCCCACGAATAGAAAATTCGTGGGCTTTTTATATTGATGTGCCCTCCTTTTTCGGCCGTAGCAGCAGAAAGGCTCCATTCCTACTATCTGGGATAATTTTTTGTTAGAAGCTGGTGATAATTTTCACCCCGCCGTTACTATAATTCAGGTCCGACGATCTTAAGCCACCGACCGGAATTTTATAATAGGGTTCCACAGAGATGGAAAGCTTCCCAACTTTCTGTTTTCGTCCGACCGAAAAATTCACAAAACCATTCACACCTTTATCATCCACATTTTTCTCCGTGGATTTTTGCTTATACTCCGTATTATTGGTTTCATAAATGGTTGCACGTTCCTGATCCAATACACCAACATAAGAAACCCCAACAGAAGTATAAAAATTCTTGTTGATCGCATAACGTACATCAACAGGAATATCCACCGTTAAGATTTTACCCGAGACACGTTCGTTGCTTTTGGCTTCCTTTGCATCGGCTAAACCCTTCGCAAAAGCATTGCTCAAACCACTGGGTTGCGAAAGATAACTTGGTGCATTCATTTCAAAAGAATTGGAAGCCATGGCCGGTGTAATAGGTGTATTACCCGAAACAGCACCATAATGTTGGATGGAAGCCCCTGATCGAATACTGATCTTGCTTGAAACATTATAGGCCAGGGCAACTCCCCCGCCAAGCGTGATACTTTCAGACGTGGAAGCCGGAGACACAAATGCGCCCATTTCCCATTTTCTATCATGGTCATCGTTGGATTTCACCATCACACTCCCCTTCCTATTTCCCTGTTGTCCAGCATATAGCGCGGCAAGACGTGCAGCTTCACGCTGGGTCTGTGTAGAAGAAACCGTAGTATTTGAGTTCGCTGATGTCACATTTGAATGCGTTGGCGTGGCAGCCTGAGTCCCTGTCGTGATATCTGCCGAAGCAGGCGCTGTAGGATCATCCAGATTGATCTGTGCGCATAATGTGCTATTTCGCAGCTGCATGGTCTGCCCACTCAAAGCGGCGAAACTATTTGATACATTGATCTTGTTTCCACGCACTGCCTTTCCACCAAATAAGACAAACTGTTGTTCTCGCTCGTTATCGGCAGGTTGGCTTTCCACTTTCGAATAAGTAAATGGTCTATCCCGCAATAGCTCTTGTGCACTTAGCCCCTGCTCTCCAGTGACAGCAGACAATGAGCGTTGAATAGATTCTTTTAAATCTTTATTATCGGCGAGAACCTCGCTATTTTTATCATTTTGTGTTAAAACTGCAGAAGACGGAGCTACCGAAGAATTATTTTTCAAACCCCAATACCCCACACCAAAACATAAAAGTACAGCGGCTGCCGCACTCCAATATTTCCAGGCGGAAGAAGGCGGCGCTGCTACCCCATGCTTTGATGCAAACTTTTCCCAGGAGCCTTCCCGATATGGTAGCTCATGGTCTTTTAATTGCCCAATGATTTCTTCTATCAATTCTTTTTTCTTATTGCCTTCCATTGTAACAACAATATTTATCTTATTTCCTGAACGACACCTGTATAGTCCAGGTATAATTTTCTCAGTTTTTGTTTTGCCCTCGTTAGATAAGTACGCGAAGTACTATCCGGTATATTTAGCATCTGGGCAATTTCATCATGTGAATACCCTTCTATTTCATAGAGATTAAAAATAGTTTTTTGAATTTCCGGAAGCTGATCCAACAGGCTCAGGATTTCATTCACCTCTAACCGGCTTTCCAATTGAACCGACGGCGTATGCATATCCCCTTCCGCCATATCCTCAACAGAATACAATTGTTTTTTACCCCTCAAAAAATCAATAGAGATATTGGCAGCGATTCGACCGATCCAGGCCCTAAATGATTTTTCGAGGTTCTCCGCATCGATATCCATATTGAAGGATTCCAATTTTCGAAAAATCCGGACAAAGCTCTCATTCACAAGCTCCTCCGCATCCACATCTTGTTTGACATAACGGATAATGATTGCCATGAGATAGCCATAATATTTTTTATAGACGAAAGCCTTTCCGTCCTCACGGTTTCGCAAGCAACGCTCCAGGGCATCATGTAAAGATGATAGCTTCTTGTTATAAAAATATGACTGAATAATTCCCACTTAAACTATTTAAATATTAAGCTTCAAATAACGAAAATAAAATTATAAAACTTAAAATCAAATAGTCGAATGTCCCCGCTTAATATCACTATTTAACTATTTTTATTCTCCTAACGGTTCCTGTTTGTATTTCGCTACAGGGTTTTCAAAAAAAATCAATAAAAAGAATAGAAAAAAATGGCTATTTTTGCATGATTTTCACATTTTAAATATTATTCAGACCGAATGAGTACTGTATTATCCGAACAGGAACAACTTAGAAGACAGGCGATGCAATCGTTGTTGGATATGGGAATCGAGCCTTTTCCAGCAAATGAATTTGTCGTCAACGCACACGCTGCCGATATTTTAAAAAACTACGATAGAGATAAATTGAATTATAAGAACATCACCATTGCCGGACGTATCATGAGCCGTCGTGTCATGGGAAGTGCCTCTTTTTTTGAAATTCAAGACTCTACCGGACGTATCCAGGCCTATATAAAGCGTGATGACGTATGTCCTGATGAAAATAAAGATCTCTACAATGTTGTTTTCAAAAAACTATTGGATATCGGTGATATTGTTGGTGTCAAAGGATATGTCTTTACCACACAGACCGAAGCAATCGCTATACACGTGGAGGAACTTACCGTATTATCCAAATCCTTGCGTCCACTTCCTGTGGTTAAGTCCGCTGATGGCAAAACATTCGATGCTTTTACGGATCCTGAGCAACGTTACAGAATGCGTTATGTGGATCTGATCGTGAACCCGGCCAACAAAGATATATTTGTAAAACGCACCAAACTTTTTAATGCCATGCGTCAATTCTTTAATGACGCGGGTTATATGGAAGTAGAAACACCAGTTTTGCAATCAATCCCAGGGGGGGCTGCAGCACGTCCGTTTATTACGCATCACAATGCGCTGGATATTCCATTATACCTTCGTATTGCAAACGAACTTTATTTAAAAAGACTGATCGTAGGTGGTTTTGATGGTGTATACGAATTTTCCAAAAACTTCCGTAACGAAGGAATGGACCGTACCCATAATCCCGAATTTACGGCAATGGAAATCTATGTAGCCTACAAAGACTACAACTGGATGATGGATTTTACAGAGCGCCTGTTGGAACATTGTGCGCTCGCTGTAAACGGTACTACTGAAGCCACCTTCGGTGAACATAAGATTGATTTCAGGGCGCCATATAAGCGCATTTCAATGACCGATTCCATTAAAGAATTTACAGGATTTGATATTACAGGTAAATCTGAAGAAGAAATCCGCATTGCTGCAAAAGGCATGGGAATCGATGTCAATGAAACAATGGGTAAAGGTAAGCTGATTGATGAAATTTTCGGTACTAAATGTGAGGGTAACTATATCCAACCCACATTTATCACGGACTATCCAAAAGAAATGTCCCCGTTGACAAAGAAACATCGGGACAATCCAGACTTAACGGAACGTTTCGAGTTAATGGTCTGTGGAAAAGAGATTGCTAACGCGTATTCTGAATTAAATGACCCAATTGATCAACGCGAACGTTTTGAAGACCAGTTGAAACTATCAGAAAAGGGTGATGACGAAGCTATGTTCATTGACCAGGATTTCTTGCGTTCATTGGAATATGGTATGCCTCCTACTTCTGGCTTGGGAATAGGTATGGACCGCCTGATTATGTTCCTGACAAATAATGCTTCTATTCAGGAAGTATTGTTCTTCCCACAGATGCGTCCAGAGAAAGTGGCAAAAGTTGCTGATGTCAAAGATTATGAAGAGCAAGGTATTCCGGCAGCCTGGGTACCAGCATTGCAAAAAATGGGCTTTACAACCATTGAAGCATTGAAAGACGCTAACCCAAATAAAGTTTTTAATGACCTGGGCGGCATGCGTAAAAAATTGAAACTAGAAATAGCAATGCCAAGTAAAGATGAAGTACTTGCTTGGTTTAACTAATTGAAATAACCATCAGGAGCGTGTCCGAAATAGATCGGACACGCTTTTTTTTGCCTACAGCTCCTACTCCTTTTTTGATCAGCTACTTTTCTATCAGTTCACTCCCAGGCTCTTAAACCACTTACGCAGATCTTCAGCTCCCCATAGCCCACAAGTTTATAGTATCTATCCCCTTCAAAACAGCATATCCAAATAGTACAGAACACAACATCGACGGTTAAAAATAAATTGTCATCGCCATTTAATATGATAGTCAGAAAGAACTTACTGCCGACCTGCATATCAGTTCGTGCTTTCGATAGTATGATGATTTTATTACAAAAACCCAGCCTCCAAATGGATGTGCTAAATTGAGAACATTTTCTATATTTACGTATCTTGAATTAAAATGGCTTTAGCGTATGAAGAGCATACTTGCCCTTGACGGTGGTGGTATTCGGGGAATTATTCCAGCTATGATACTGGTGGCTCTGGAGGAGAAATTACAAAAAAAGACAATGGATCCCAATGCACGGATCGCTTCCTATTTTGACTTTATCGCCGGCACGAGCAGTGGCGGTATCCTGACAAGCATCTTGCTCTACCCCGAAGAAGGAAACCCCACACATCCGAAGTTTTCAGCGCGCGACGCTCTAAACCTATTTGTCAATCACGGGACAGAGATCTTCCACACCTCCAAATGGCGACGTTTTCTGGGTGGATTTGGTCTGGTCAGTGAATTGTATTCTTCAGTGGCTTTATCAAATATTCTAGACAAATATTTTCAAAATGCACGCTTGAGCCATCTGATCAAACCATGTATCATAACGGCTTATAATATTGAATTACGCAAAAATCATTTTTTCAGACAGCAAAAGGCCATAACGCACGGTGAGGCACGCGATTTCTATCTGAAAGATGTCTGTAAGGCCACCTCGGCAGCTCCGACCTTTTTTCCCGTTGCCGAAATATATTCGATATCCAACACCCGATATCCGCTCATTGATGGTGGTGTATTTGCGCAGAATCCTTCGATCTGTGGTCTTCTAGAAGTGTTAAAAGCATTCAACAGCACACAGATTAATGATGTGTTTATGGTCTCTTTGGGTACCGGAGTATCAAAGACCGCGTACAACTACGAGCATTTCAAGAAAAAGCTTGCAATCCAGATCGGTCCTGCCCTGGTCGATATCATGACAAGTGCTTCCTCTGAGAGCACCGAATTTTTTATCAAACAATTATTCAGGAACAATGGCAAGGAACAGAATTATGTCCGTATGGAACCGGCAAACCTGTCCAGTATCAATGCCTCCCTGGATGCTGCCTCACCAAATAATATCCAGAAGCTCATATCCCTGTCCGACAAGCTGATCAGTGAACATGAAGACACTTTGGATTATATCATTGAGCACCTCATTAAAGAAAAGAACCAGAATAAGAAGAAAAATCCATGGAGCAAGTTGATGGATAAGTTCTAAAAGGTTACTTTTACGCATATTTAAATCTATTATGGCATTAAACTACGTTTGGGTTGCATTTTTTTTGATCACATTTGCCGTAGCCCTGGTAAAACTAATCTTTTTCGGAGACACTGAAATCTTCCAAAAAATTGTTAACTCTATCTTTGACAGTGCTAAAAACGGGGCGGAAATCTCCCTGGGACTGATCGGTATGATGAGTTTCGCTTTAGGAATAATGAAAATTGGTGAAAAGGGCGGCATGATCAATATCTTTGCAAAACTTGTAGGACCTTTCTTCCATAAATTATTTCCCGAAATTCCGAAAAACCACCCCGCCCTGGGCTCTATCCTGATGAATTTCTCCGCGAATGCACTTGGTTTGGATAATGCCGCCACCCCACTGGGCCTTAAGGCCATGAAGGAACTCCAGGAGCTGAATCCCAATAAGGACACAGCAACCAATGCACAGATTATGTTTATTGTGCTCAACGCCTCGAGTCTGACCTTACTGCCGATCTCTATTATGGCTTACCGCAAGGAGGCCGGAGCGCCGGATCCTTCGGATGTCTTTCTGCCGATCTTGATTGCGACCTTCTTCTCTACTTTGGTCGCACTGATTTTAGTAGCTATTTACCAGAAAATAAACCTGTTCAACCGGGTTGTTTTAGGCTATTTAGGCGCCATGTGTGTATTTATTGGAGGGCTGTTGTATTATTTCTCAGGTCTACAGCAGACTGAAATTGAAGTTTTTAGTAAAGTATTTGGTAATGTAATCCTATTTAGCCTGTTCACCTCATTTATAGGTTTAGCCCTGTTCCGCAAAGTGAACGTCTATGATTCCTTTATTGAGGGGGCTAAAGAAGGTTTTGAGGTTTCAGTCAAAATTATCCCCTATCTGGTGGCTATGCTGGTCGGCATTGCAGTCTTTAGAGCTTCAGGGACGATGGATTATATGGTGGCTGGAATATCCAAAGGTATAGCCCTATGCGGTTTGGATACATCTTTTGTTGACGCACTTCCGGTTGCATTTATGAAACCATTAAGTGGTTCGGGGGCCCGGGGACTAATGGTTGACCTCATGAATGCCAAAGGTCCGATGGACTTTGCCGCCCGGGTTGCCTGTGTTATCCAAGGTTCCACCGAAACAACATTTTATGTACTCGCGGTCTATTTTGGAGCTGTAGGTATAAAACGGACGAGACATGCGCTACCTTGTGCAATTTTAGCTGAATTGGCAGGCGTTGTAGCGGCTATTATTATCTCTTATATCTTTTTCAAATAGGGTCGATCATCAGCATTCGATCACAAACAATGGTAAGCAATAAAACGGATGAAAATAACAGCTCTTTAACGAGCCAAAATGAGGATCAACTGCCTATCATTCGTTGAACAAGAGATTAAAGTCTTTGAAAACAAATACATCGAAAAAAAGTACAAACAAATATTAGATACGGATGAAAAAAACAATCGCATTGATCGCCCACGATGGTAAAAAACCCGAAATGGTTGCTTTCGTCAAAGACCACCAAAACCTGTTGGAACATGCTAATATTATCGCAACAGGAACAACCGGTTCTTATGTACGACAAACAGGATTACCTGTGGAGTTAAAGTTAAGCGGGCCTATGGGCGGCGACGCACAGATTGCCGCATTGGCCGCCGAGGGTAAAGTCGATGGTATTATCTTTTTTCGCGACCCACTCGGCAAACATGCACACGAACCCGATATACAGATGTTAATGCGGGTATGTGATCTCTATAATGTTCCTTTGGCAACCAATCCGGCTACCGGGAGCCTAATTATTGAAGGCTTATTGGAAGACCTCGTTGACTAAAGAAAACTATTTTATTCAAGCTCAAGAAAAACTATTTTATTCAAGCGATGGAAAATGAAGTTATTGTCACTATAGGTGAAACACCTTATACCACAACTGTACAATATGGTAAACACAAGATTATTGCCGATGAACCCGAGGATCTGGGAGGCCAAGATCGGGGTATAAACCCAACTCCGCTTTTACTTTCTTCCTTAGGGACATGCAAAGCGATTACGGTAAAAATGTACGCAGACCGAAAAAATTGGCCTCTGGAGGAAGTTATAATCCGTCTTTCACACGAAATTCAGACCAGTGAGCAACAACAGACTACCTACATACAATGCCACATTAGCTTTAAAGGTGATTTAGATGACGAACAAAAAAAGAGACTATTTAAGATTGCTGAAAAGTGTCCCGTGCATAAAATCTTGACTAATCCCATTGTAATAACTTCAAATCATTTGTAATTGTTTCTTGGGATAACGGACAACACTATTTATATTTGTCCGCACAAAAAATCTTCATATCAGCATCCATGCTATTGCGGCAAAAGGATACCGAAGGTTCTTATCGACTTTTAAAATAGAGCAGAAAGGACTCAGGGATGAAAGAATAGGCAGGAATCAAGAATACATACACGTTCAATAAAAATAGCAAAGCGATGCAATTGGATCCACAAATAGCAATAGACTCTCCTTTTAGATCAATTAAACGCGAAGACTGGAAAAATCTAAATGGAAAGATATTGCACAATTTCAGCTCTGAAGATCTTGAAAATCTACATGCACTGAATGAGCCATTGACAAATCAGGAGATCGAAGAAGTTTACGTTCCTTTGAGCCATCTGCTAGAAATTCACATTGACCGTTTCCAGAGCCTGCATCAGCGAACAAATCGTTTTTTTAGTAAAGAAGAGAGCAAATTACCCTATATCATCGGCATCGCAGGATCTGTAGCGGTAGGAAAAAGTACAACGGCGAGAGTATTGCAACGTGTATTGAGTATGTTACCATCCAAACCAAAAGTTGACCTGGTCACAACAGATGGCTTCCTCTACCCCAACCAACAATTGATCGAAAGGGGTATTCTCAACCGCAAAGGTTTTCCGGAGAGCTACGACGCAAAACGATTGATACACTTCCTCTCCGCGGTTAAGTCTGGAGCACCTAAGATCACTGTTCCGGTCTATAGTCACCTGGTGTATGATGTCCTGCCTGACGACCAACAGCAGATCATCGAACAACCGGACATCCTCATTGTAGAAGGTATCAATGTATTGCAGGTTAACTCACAACGCCCCCGCAAGGGACATAGTGTCTTCGTTTCGGATTTCTTCGACTACTCCATCTATGTACACGCTAGTGAGAAAAATCTTATCGAATGGTACACCAATCGGTTTGAATCCCTACGTGCAACAGCCTTCCAGAATCCGGCTTCATTTTTTCATAAATATGCAGATATGTCACCCGAAGAAAGTCATGCCATGGCTGTGAACATCTGGAACGAGATCAACAAACCCAACCTGATCAAGAATATATTACCCACGCGTTATCGGGCTGACCTCATCCTCGAAAAAGGGAGTCACCATTTTGTTAAGAATGTGAAGGTCAGAAAAATTTAATTGACACTTCCCCTAAACTGTAGCACTTCATTGAGAATTTTGCTCTGCACCTGCTGATGAATCCGGTTGCTTGACGATATGGTACTGACTTCAACTTTATATTTTACATAGTCTTTGCCGAGGTCGGCTATCTTCACTAAAAATCCCTGCCCATGGTCCAGATTTGGATTATCCTGAAATAAAGGTTTAAAATACTCCTCCAGCTCCTCCACAGCGACCGCATGGTCAACCGGCAGTTCGAATTTTACGACAATTTTATTGGACTTCTGTGAGGTCTTGTTGACCAACGTCGCGGTAAACACCAGGTTATTCGGAATCATTACTGCATCATCATCCTCGTCCCTGACAACCAGATTGGCCAATGTAATATCGACGATTTTGCCCTGATATTCTCCAATTTTAATGCGATCGCCTACAGAAAACTGATCCGAAAACATAATAATCAGTCCCGATATCATATTGGTAATATACTCTCTAAAAATAACAGCAATCGCCATCGCCACAATAGTCATGCTGGTTATAAAATCCTTCGGGTTGATCCCGACAGCAATCATCACACTGACAATAATAAAAAATACATTTCCCACGGTTGCTACACGCGTAATTCCCAGCACAAAGTTGCCGCGGACAATCTGGTGTTCATTTCTGCTATTGTAAAGCTTAACCAGGATAAAATGACCGATCGAAATCAGTACACTGGCTGTCAGAAACGTGTTCAGTCCGTAGGCCATATTCCGAATGACCTCCCGCTGCTTATAAAAAGCCTCGAATTGCACAAATGAAGCGGTCAACGCAATCAGCAGGATAATCCGGGCAATAAAGGAAATAGAAATCGCTTTCGTCATTTTTAAACATTGATGATGTGCAAATAAAAACAAATTTATCGTTTTATCCACGGGGGCCAAAGATTTTTTTTGCCCTATGGAGTGACTAAAATGTTGCATAACTAAACAATTTTAGTTTAGGTAAAAAGCATTATCAGGAAATACCTATCTTTGCTTAAAGACATTACATGCTATTAAATGAAGGAATCCAACGTGCAAACTGAACTCAACGTAACCGGAATGCATTGTACAAATTGTGCTATTTCAATCCATAAATACCTGGAAGACAATGGAGCTAAGGAGATCTACGTTGATTTTGCTTCAGATGAAGTGAAATTCTCCGATATTCCCCCGGATCAGGTTCCACAGCTCGTTAAAGGAATAGAATCTTTGGGTTATAGAGTGGTCAAGGACAAAGACAGCAAAGTCAGCTTCTGGAAGTCAGTCGAATTTAAATTCCTGATCTGTCTGCTCTTTACCATTCCATTGTGGAGTCATATGGTTGTGAGCCACCCGCTGTTGCATGATCCCTATATACAACTGGCTTTCTGCACGCCGGTCTATCTTATTGGCTGTCTTTATTTTGGCCATAGTGCCCTACGCTCGCTATGGAATAAAATGCCCAATATGGATGTGCTCATCTTTGTGGGATCCACTGCGGCATTTGTTTATAGTGCTATTGGTACATATTATAAACTTGGACATGATTATCAATTTTACGAGACCTGTGCGACCATCATTACCCTGGTTTTTATGGGGAATGTGCTCGAAAGACGTGCTGTTACCAAAACCACATCTGCGATCAAGGATCTGGTTAAATATCAAGACATTAAGGCGATTAAAATCGTAGACGATCAGGAGATTGAAATCACCGCTAAAGAGGTCAAATCCGGAGATATCCTGAAAGTAAATACGGGCAGCCTGATTCCGGCGGACGGCGACATCCTCGATGGACACGGCTGGATCGACGAATCAATGATCACGGGCGAGAGTTTGCCCATCGAAAAAACAAAATATGAAGCTGTTATTGGCGGCACACTGCTGACTGCTGGCAATATCAGAATCACAGCGACCAAAGTGGGATCTAAAAGTGTTTTGTATCAGATCATTCAGTTGATCAAAGATGCACAACACAAAAAACCACCCATTCAGAAATTTGGTGATAAAGTAGCAGCTTATTTTGTTCCTATTGTTGTTACTATCGCCTTTTTCACTTTTTTTATTGCTTATTTTATTGCCCAGCTGCCCTTGCAACAGGCCTTGATGAATGCTATTGCAACGCTTGTTGTATCATGTCCTTGTGCGATGGGTCTGGCTACTCCAACAGCAGTGATGGTGGGACTTGGCCGGGCTACCAAGCAAGGTATCCTTATCAAAGGCGGGAGTACAATTGAAGAGTTGTCCGAGCTCAAACAAATGGTCTTTGACAAAACCGGAACGCTGACAACCGGCGATTTTAATATCAAGGCTATTCAGACCTTTGGTATTGAGCAATCCCAGGTAGAGTCTATTATCGCGCAACTGGAAAGTTATTCCAGTCACCCGATTGCCCAATCCATCCGCAGGCAGCTCAAGGAAATAAAGTCGTACCGCATTATTTTCAAAGATGTCAATGAAATAAAGGGACAGGGAATATTTGCTACGGACACCAATGGCAACAGCTATTCAATTTGTAACGCTAAGATTGGTAAAAAAGATTATTCGAACCGATACGATCTGACATTGACCATCAATGAAGTCGTCATTGCGGGTATCGTTCTTGAAGACCAGATCAAGCCCTATGCAAAGGAGCTTATTCAATATTTAAAAGATAAAGGTATCAGACCAATTCTATTAAGCGGTGACCGACAAAGCAAATGCGAACGTACGGCACAGAAACTAGGTATAGCGGATGTGTACTGGGAAAAATCGCCCAGCGAAAAACTAGCGATTCTCTCCGACCTGAAAATGACGGCTCCGACAGCTATGGTGGGTGACGGCATCAACGATGCTCCTGCCCTTACGGCGGCTGATGTTGGCATTTCTCTAGGTGATTCAACCCATGTCGCCATTCAGTCCGCAAAAGTCATTCTATTGAACAATGATCTGAAATCAATTGAAAAGCTCCTTCAGGTGGGACATCACACGCTGCTGACCATTAAACAAAATCTCTTTTGGGCATTCGCGTATAATATTATCGCAATCCCATTAGCCGCAGTAGGCTTCTTGGGACCTATGCTTGCCGCTTTAAGCATGGCCTTCTCCGACCTCATTGTCATCGGCAACTCGATCCGTCTGCGCTTTAAAAAACTGAAATAAAAACAATACGGCGTAAGTACCAAGACAATCCATAAAAGATTGTCTTTTTTGTGTATATTAGGGTTCAATTCATTCGCTTTTGAGGTTAAATTTTTGTAACTTCGCATGCGTAGCAAGCCAATTAAAAAGGCTTGCTTACTAGTTTTATTGAAACCAAATTCATATGGCTGAAGAAACAGAAAACGACAACAATCTTGTTCCGGCAAACGACCGGATTATCCCAATCAATATCGAGGATCAGATGAAGTCTGCTTACATTGACTACTCCATGTCGGTCATTGTATCCCGGGCTCTCCCTGATGCACGTGACGGCATGAAGCCTGTACACAGACGTGTTCTTTATGGTATGTTGGACTTAGGGGTTACCAGCGGTAAACCTTATAAAAAGTCTGCCCGTATCGTTGGTGACGTATTAGGTAAATATCACCCACATGGTGATTCCTCCGTTTACGACACGATGGTTCGTATGGCTCAAGATTGGAGTTTACGCTACCCGTTGGTAGACGGTCAAGGTAACTACGGTTCCATTGACGGTGACCCTCCTGCGGCAATGCGTTATACTGAGGCGAGATTAAAGAAGATTGCCGAGGAAATGCTTTCCGATATCAACAAAGACACTGTTGATTTCCAAAATAACTTTGATGACTCGTTACAGGAACCGACTGTATTACCAACACGTATTCCGAATCTTTTGGTTAATGGTGCTTCTGGTATCGCTGTAGGTATGGCAACAAATATGGCACCACACAACCTCTCAGAGGTCATTGACGGTACTATAGCCTTCATCGACAACCGTGATATTGAAGTTCCGGAGTTGATGCAGCATATTAAAGGGCCTGACTTCCCAACTGGGGCATTGATCTATGGCTATGCTGGCGTTCAGGATGCTTGTAATACCGGTCGTGGCCGTATTGTCATGCGCGCTAAAGCAGAAATAGAAACGACCAAATCCGGAAAAGAACAGATTATCGTAACCGAGATTCCCTATCAGGTGAACAAGGCCAATATGATTGAACGTACTGCTGATTTGGTCAATGAAAAGAAATTGGAAGGTATTTCGGCTATTCGTGATGAATCTGACCGTACAGGTATGCGTATCGTGTACGATATTAAACGGGATGCAAATGCGAACGTCGTATTAAACAACCTATTTAAATACACGGCACTACAAACCTCTTTTTCAGTCAATAACATTGCTCTAGTTAAAGGAAGACCTATGCTTCTGAATCTGAAAGATATGATTCATGAGTTTGTGGAACATAGACATGATGTTATTGTCAGACGTACACGTTACGAATTGGCAGAAGCTGAAAAACGTGCCCACATCCTAGAAGGTTACCTGATCGCGCTAGATCATTTGGATGAAGTCATTAAATTGATCCGTAACTCCGATACACCAGAAGATGCGCGGATCGGATTGATGGAGAAATTCGGTTTATCTGATCTTCAGGCTCGTGCGATCCTTGATATGACCTTGCGCCGTCTCACAGGACTGGAACGCGATAAGATCAAAGAAGAGTATGCTGAATTGATGAAAACAATCGACTATTTGAAATCTGTTCTGGCAGATGAAGATCTCCGAATGAAGATCATCAAGGATGAGTTAATTGAGATCAAAGAAAAATATGGCGACGAACGCCGCTCGCAGATTGTGCATTCTGCCGAAGATATGCGTATGGAAGATTTTATTGATGACGAAGAAATCGTAATCACCATCTCCCACAACAGTTATGTAAAACGTACGCCATTATCTGAATATAAACGTCAGGGTCGTGGTGGACGTGGATCAATCGGAACAAATACACGCGAAGAGGATTTTACTGAGCATATCATTACTGCTTCGGCGCACAACTATATGCTTCTATTCACCGAAGCGGGTCGTTGTTTCTGGTTACGTGCATTTGAGATCCCTGAAGGTAGCCGGACTTCCCGTGGCCGTGCGCTTCAGAACATCATTAATGTTCCGAAAGAAGAGAAAATCAAAGCCTTTATCTTAGTGAAGAACCTGAAAGACCAGGATTACTTGGAGAACAACTTCATTATTATGTGTACTAAAAAAGGTACCATTAAGAAAACGTCTTTGGAAGCTTATTCCCGTCCTCGGGCAAATGGTATCAATGCGATCAACATTAACGATGGCGATCAATTAATCGAAGCATGTTTGACTACAGGAAGTAGTGAGATTGTCATGGCATTGCGTTCAGGTCGGGCAATTCGCTTTAATGAATCTACAGTTCGCCCAATGGGCCGTACTGCGACAGGTGTCCGTGGAATTACTTTATCTTCCGAGAGTGATGAGGTGATTGGCATGATTAGTGTCAATGATTCAGAAACAACTGTATTGGTGGTTTCGGAAAAAGGTTACGGAAAACGTACCGATATCGAAGACTACCGTGTCACAAACCGTGGTGGCAAGGGGGTCAAAACAATCAACGTAACCGATAAAACCGGTGAATTGGTTGCTATAAAAGGTGTTACCGATGCCGAAGATCTGATGATCATCAATAAATCAGGTATTGTTATCCGGATTGCCGTAGAGGAATTACGCGTCATGGGCCGTGCGACACAAGGCGTGAGACTCATTAATCTGAAAGATAACGATGAGATTGCTTCCATCACTAAAGTAGATCGTGAGGAAGAATCAGATGAAGAGACCGTCGATATCGAGAATTCAACAGAAACAGATAACGAAGGATCAGCTTCTGAAGAAAACATAGATTCAAACGAAGAATAAACTGCATGAAAAACTTACTGATATCATTGTTAATATCTGCAAGTAGTTTAACTGTTGTTGCCCAATCAAATCTGAAAGAGGGCAGCAACAGTTTTGCTTTATATACCAAAACTGGTGATTTTAAACATCTTGAAAACGCCCGAAAATTTGCTGACGCTGCGTTTCAAACAAAAAAAGACACAACTTCTGTCAACAATAACCTGTTAAGGGCTTTGGTATATAGTTCCCTGGCAGTTGCGGATTCAACTCGAAAACAACAGTATAAACTAGATCCGATCGATATGTCCATCAAATCCTTAAAATTACTGGATGCCAAAAAAGCGCGACGGAATTTTCCTGCAGAGATGGACTACGTACGTCAGAATCTTGCCGGTGCAATCTCCTATCAAGGCAGTGCCGCTCTAAAAGAAGAGAAATTTGATAAAGCATATAAAGCTTACCTTCGCATAGACTCGCTAGGTTTTAAAAATCGTGACCTGAAATATAATCTTGCCGTACTCGCCGGAAAAAACAAAGATTATATGAATTCCATTAATTACTATGACCAGCTTATTAAAGCCGAAGATCCAAAGCCAAATTACTTTTTGGAATTGGCACAAATATATAGCTTAGGAGGTACTAAACAGGATGTTTTAAACGTTCTAGAGAAAGGACGTGCTATATTCCCTGAGAATAAGCAAATACTTTTTAGATTAATAGATGTGTATTCAGCCAATAATTCGTACGATGCAATATTGAATGTGATCGCTGATGCAATTCGTCTTGAACCTGAAAATGTTGAATTGAATTACATTGCTGGCTATTCCTACGAAAATGCAAATGATCTAAAAAAAGCAAAAGAATACTATAATAATGTCTTACGATTGGATCCGAATAACTATCAATCTAATCTTGCATTAGGCTTAATTAATCTCGAAACGCTATTAAAAGATCCGACAAATCAAGATATACAGGATTTGACAATCGAATATCTATTAAAAGCAAACGAGATAAAACCTTATGACGTGAATGCCTTAAAAGCATTGGCAAAGTATTATACGCTTATAGATGATGCGTTGCAATTGGACAGGGTGAATTTATTATTGAATCAATTAACAGTTAAATAGATATGAATTTAAAATCTCTATTATTATTAGCGGCAATAGGTACTGTATCTACATCAGTTTCTTTCGCCCAAACGGGTAACGTAAAAAAGGCAAAAACTGGTCTTGCAAAGTTTCAGGAATTAAAAGATGCCGGTACTGCACAATTAGGCTTACCAAATCTAAAATCAGCAAAGGAGGCTATTGATGCTGCTGTCATTCATGAAAAGACAAAAGATAATGCAGAAGCTTGGACCGTATACGCTTTAGTGAACGCAAACCTATCAACTATAGATAAATCCGCTGAATTGGCAAAACTTGCAGAAGATGGTATTGCTAAGGCAAAACAACTGGATTCCGATGGCGCTAATAAAGCGAATATCACTGTAGCTGAGCAGATTCTTGGACAATATAACTTCAATATTGGTGCGGAAGAATACCAGGCACAAAAATATGCCGATTCGTATAATTCGTTCACCAAAGCATTGACTTATCTTCCCGGAGATACGCTAGTGACTTACTACAGCGGTGTCGCAGCATTGTCCAACAAAGATTATAAAAATGCGATCGAACGTTACAAAGAATTGATCCCGAGAAAAGACTTCTCTTCGCATAAAACAATCATGGTTGATTTACCTAAATTGTATTTGTCGTTGCAAGATACAACTTCGGCTCTTGAATATGCAAAAAAAGCCGCTGAAGCTTATCCTGATGACAATGCAGCGATGACACAAAACATCGAGTTGAATCTGATCACAGGACACGAGAAAGAAACAATTGATGCGATCACTTCACAATTGGCTAAAGATCCTTCAAACAAAAGCTTAAACTATTATTTAGGTATTGCACAAGCATCTGCAAAAAATGATGAAGCTGCAATTGCTGCATACAAAAAAGCGCTAGAAATCGATCCTAATTTCTTTGAAGCAAATACGAATTTAGCGATCACACTGATGAATAAAGTCCGTGAAAAACTAAATGTTGTAAACAATAACAGAAAATTGACGCAAGCGCAATATAACACAGAGGTAGACAAGATTAAAGCAGAATTAAAACCTGTTTTACCTTATTTAGAAAAAGCTGTTGCTTTACAACCTAAAAACATAGATGCGTTAACGAATCTGAAAAACTACTATGTTTTTATGCAGGATGAGGCAAAAACAACTGAAGTCAATGCTAAAATTAAAGAATTAGAATAATTACAATTAATTCTTTTAGAATAAACAAAAATCCTCGGTACCGCCGGGGATTTTTTGTTTTTCCCTCAGGGAAATGCAGATTTCCCTTAAGGGTACGCAAAACTTTCCAAAAGGAATTTACTTTATTCCAAGAGCGACACAAGTTTCCCTCAAGGGTACGCAAAAACTTCTTAAGGGAATTTACTTTCCCCTGAGGGGAATGCAGATTTCCCTTAAGGGTACGCGAAACTTTCCAAAGGGAATTTACTTTACTCCAAGGACAACACAAGTTTCCCTTAAGGGTACGCAGATTTCCCTTAAGGGTACGCGAAACTTTCCAAAGGGAATTTACTTTACTCCAAGGACAACACAAGTTTCCCTTAAGGGTACGCAGATTTCCCTTAAGGGTACGCGAAACTTTCCAAAGGGAATTTACTTTACTCCAAGGACAACACAAGTTTCCCTTAAGGGTACGCAGATTTCCCTTAAGGGTACGCGAAACTTTCCAAAGGGAATTTACTTTACTCCAAGGACGACACAAGTTTCCCTTAAGGGTACGCAAAAACTTCTTAAGAGAATTTACTCTTCCCTCAGGGGAACGCAAATTTCCCTTAAATTCAGCTAAGAAAATACAGCTTTCTAAAATCTGTCCTGAATGGCTTTAAACAAGGTTTATTAGAAAAATATTATTCTAATTCAATAAGTTTTAGGGGTAAAATACTGCCAAATAAACTTTTCCGCTTTTTGCATTTTGGCAGTATTTTACCCCCTTTTTGTCCATATTTTTTATATGAAAAGCATTCGGTCGCCGTACTTTCGATGTTGACCTCATCCACTTCCTCCCGTATTGATCAACTCATCACAGAATCGCGATCAGTTCAATCTGAAATACCAAGGTGCACTCCCCTCCTTTTCGGGGCATCAGTTCTTCCTTACCATAAGCTAAATGCGGGGGGAGAACAACTTGCCATATTGATCCGACGGACATCATACACATGGCTTCCTGCCAACCACGGATAAGTTCATTGATATAAAATGTTTCTGGCCGCTTACGTTTATAAGAACTATCAAAGACCGTTCCGTCCAATAGTTCCCCTTTATAATGGCAGATTATTTTGGAGGTCTTCGTCGGAGTTTTGCCGGCCCCTTCTGTCAATATTTTATATTGTAAACCCGATGGGCAGACTGTCACAGCTTCCTGCGTAGCATTCTCTTTTAGAAATGTAACCCCTTCCTCCTTATTCTTTTCCAATAACGCTGTCGCGCTTAGCTTATTCTTCTTTTTCTGTACCAAAGTAATCTTCGTTTAAATGCTCTAAAGTGATGATCAGTGCTGCCCATACCGCCTCTGTATCCGGGATAGGTTTTATTGTCGGAACACAAGTTGCTGACCAAGGACCAAAGTAACGGCTTTTTATCTTTTTAACGAAAAAATGCAGCGATTTTTAGGGAAGCCTAAAACATCACTGCATTCATCGCGTAGATCGACACTGATCTTCGCCAATTTTTATATTCCAAAATGCTATACCAAAGTAGCGTGTAGCGTTTTTTCAAAGCTAAAAGCTTTACTGACGGGACAATTTTCTTTTGCTTTCTGAGCAAGCGCCTGAAATTCCGATTCCTCAATAGCAGGTACTTTCGCGGATAGTTCCAGCTCAGAGCGCACGATGGCACCATTTTCAAATACAATGGTCGATACCGTTTTGAGTTCATCGGGAACAAAACCAGCTTCGGTTAAAAATGCACTCAGCTGCATCGTAAAACATCCGGCATGGGCTGCGGCCAATAGCTCTTCCGGGTTGGTGCCAATACCATTCTCAAACCGTGTTGAAAACGAATATTGTGCCTGATCCAATACCGTACTATCTGTAGTCAGATTTCCCTTACCTTCTTTTAAACTCCCATTCCATTGGGCTGTTGCTTTTCTTCTCATGATTATTTCTTTGTTGTTATATTTTATTATACTTCAATACCAGCTTTATTCTCAAAATTTTGTTGAAAATAATACGCTAGATCCATTTAAGAACGATCTATATATACAACAAACCTGCCTATAAAAAGTTGTATTTAATTGTATAAAATCATGTCGCACTTCCTAGGAAAGTCTCGTTATTTAATACAATAAAACTAAACTCATGAATAAATTAGCGTATCTCCTCGTCTTAGTAGCATTCACTTCCTGTAAAACCCGTCAGAACACGCAACAGGCTTTAATTCAAGATTGTCCCGAAGAAAAAATTGTCAATAAGATCCCCGGACCACCCGTAAAAGGAGAATCTGAGAAAATCTACTATATCTATCAGGGCAAAAAAGTATCACCTAAACAATTCGATCAGGAATGGCTTGAAAAAAATTGTGAGATTAAGGAGACAGTCGTCTACTAATTTTATTTCTAAAAACAAGCCTAAACACTTACTTTTGCCTAAAATTTTTTAAAATGACAGTTTCTCTTCGGGAGGTCAATAAAAAGATTTTAGGCTATGTTTCTTTAACTTTCCTTGGTTATTTCACGATAGGCTTATCACTTGCGACCTTACCCATTTTTATTCATCAAATTTTAGGGTTCAATACAATTATCGCCGGATTGGTCATCAGCGTCCAATATATTGCGACCTTTTTACTTCGGGGTTATGCCGGAAAAATCGTGGATACCAAAGGCCCCAAGGTATCTGTCCTGCGCAGTATGCTCTTTTTTGCACTTTCGGGAATCTTACTCTTATTCGTCTTTTTATTCAAATCACAACCTTTCATCAGTCTGGGTTTATTGCTGATCACCAGATTATTTACCGGAATTGCTGAGGGTCTGGTTGGTGCCAGCCCGATCAACTGGGCATTATTGGAACTCGGCGATGAACACGCTGCCAAGGCGATCTCCTTTAACGGCATTGCGAGTTATGGTGCACTTGCCCTCGGAGCGCCACTGGGGGTATTGATGGTCCACCACATCAACTATGAATCATTAGGACTGCTCACCTGTGCGATTGGTATACTGGGCTATCTTTACAGCAGATCAAAAACACCCTTTCGGGTCATCGCAAAGAAGACAAGCGCCGTGAGTTTCAAGCGTGTGCTTTTGACTGTCGCTCCATTTGGGACCTGTCTAGCGCTGGGCGGTCTTGGTTTTGGGAGCATATCTACTTTTATGACGCTATATTATGAGTATTTTAACTGGCAGAATGGTGCTGCCTGCTTAACTATTTTTGGTATTTTCTTTATCCTAACACGACTTGTATTCAATAAGGTTATTGATCAATATGGAGGTCTGAAAGTCGCCCTGGTCAGTCTTTTTGTAGAATCATTAGGTTTATTGGTTATCGCTATGGCCCTCCATCCCCTTTGGACACTTGTTGGCGCAGCATTGACTGGTCTCGGATTTTCGCTCGTTTTTCCTGCCCTGGGTGTGGAAGCGATCAAAAAGGTCGACCAAAGTCAGCAAGGATCGGCATTAGCTGCGTATGGTTTGTTTATTGATATTTCTCTCGGAATTACAGGTCCCCTTATCGGCTTTGTAGCAAACAATGTCGGCATGACGAGTATCTATCCTTTCAGTGCCATTATAGTGTGCATAGGTTTCTCAATTGTGGGCAATTTAATATATAACCAGAGACCGAAGCTTGCCTGACCCGAGCCTCCCCCAGCTGTACATGTTATATTTTCAAAAAAGATAGCGATAGGTGAATAAGAATGATAGAAGACGAAAAAAGGCTAACTAGAAAAGTTAGCCTTTTTTATATCACGTGTATTACCTTATATTAGCCTTCAATGCTCGGTACAGCAACAACCTCGTTGGTGTCAGCGTTGTAATCTATACCATCAAAGTTAAAACCAAATAAATTGAAAAACTCATTACGGTAACCTTCGATATCAGAGATTTCAGCTAAATTCTCTGTATTTGCTTTTTCCCACAATGCGGCGACCTCTGCCTGTACATCTTCCCGCATCTCAAGGTCGTCAACACGGATTCTGCCCTTATCATCAAGCAATACTTTGCCATCAGCAGTATAGAGACGTTCCGCAAACAAACGTTGCATCTGTTCGATTGTACCTTCATGAATTCCTTTTTCTTTCATGACCTTGTATAATAAGGAAATATACAAAGGCACAACTGGGATTGCTGAACTGGATTGTGTTACTAATGCTTTGTTAACTGAAACGTAAGCTACACCATGCAAATCACTTAAAATCGCATTGATTGCCGGTACGGTACCTTCCAAATCGTCTTTCGCACGGCCAATCGTTCCATTGCGGTAGATTGGATAAGTCAATTCTGGGCCAATATAGGAATAGGCTACAGTCTTCGCGCCATCAGCCAAAACACCGGCGGCTTTCAGATCTTCGATCCAAAATTTCCAGTCTTCCCCACCCATTACAGCAACCGTGTTAGCAATATCTTCATTATTTTCTACAGGTTGGATCGTAATATCCGAAACAACACCTGTATGGAAATCTACCGTTTTATTGGTGAAAGGCTCCTGTATAGGTTTTAAAACAGAAGCATGTGCAACACCTGTCTTTGGATGTGTACGGCGTGGAGATGCCAAACTGTAAACCACTAAATCTACCTGTCCAAGATCCTTTTTGATCAAGTCAATAGTCTGTTTCTTTATATCATCCGAAAAGGCATCACCATTGATACTTTTGGCATATAGTCCGGCTTCATGGGCTTCTTTTTCAAAAGCTGCAGAATTGTACCAACCAGCGGTTCCCGGTTTACCCTCTGCCGCAGGTTTTTCAAAAAATACACCGATTGTAGCAGCTCCAGAACCAAACGCTGCAGAAATCCGGGACGCGATACCAAATCCTGTTGAAGCACCGATCACCAATACCTTCTTCGGACCATTCGCGATCTCACCTTTTGATTTCACGTATTCAATTTGATTTTTAATGTTTTGCGCAGCCCCTTGTGGATGCGAGGTTAAACAAATAAAACCTCTAGTTCTTGGTTGTATAATCATCTTGATGAATTTTCTTACTACTTGTTTTATTGATTAGGCAAAATAAGGAATTTTAAATGAGAAAATCGCCATAAAAATCAATTACTTTTTGTTTCATTTCCGATTAAACGGCCATTTGCTTACTTTCACCGTATTAAATAAACCGCACATTTATTTTATTTATGCCAGGTCAATTTACAATAAAAAACAATAAAAATACGGCACTTTTTTTAGGAATAATTGCTGCATTATTTTTCGCAAGTACCTTTGTCCTAAACCGGGTTATGGCCGTTTCGGGCGGAAGCTGGCAGTGGACAGCGTCCCTACGTTTCCTCTGGATGCTTCCTATTCTGTTTGTTATCGTAGGCGTTAGAGGTAATTTATCCCCACTCTTTGAAGCCATCAAATCCAATCCACTCCAATGGGTATTATGGAGTACAATCGGTTTTGGGATATTCTATGCAAGCCTTACATTTGGTGCTAGTTTTGGCCCTTCCTGGCTCGTTGCCAGCACCTTTGAATTTACCATCATCGCAGGTATGTTTATCGGGCCCTTGCTGGAAAAGAAAGAGAATCGAAGCGGAATTTCCAAAGCCTCACTCCTGTTCTCGATCATTATTTTTTTGGGAATTGTACTGATGCAGATTTCGGAAGCCCGTGCAACTTCCTTCACATCCATGTTGTTGGGAACCATCCCTGTCCTGATCGGAGCAATTGCCTACCCCTTGGGGAACCGTAAAATGATGCAAATAGCAGGAAATAAGCTGGATGCCTTCCAACGAACTTTGGGGATGACCTTATGCAGTATGCCTTTTTGGATTCTGCTCAGCATCTTCGGTTATATGGACAATGGATTTCCGACGGAGAGCCAGTTGTTACAGACCTTCATGGTAGCCATCTTTTCGGGGGTAATCGCTACACTTCTATTCTTTACAGCAACAGATCTCGTCCGCACTGACCAGAAAGGGCTCGCAGCGGTGGAAGCAACACAGGCCATGGAGGTAATCTTTACACTTTTGGGTGAAATAATACTATTACAAGCTGCTCTTCCAAATAGTTACTCCTGTATGGGAATTGCCCTCGTCGTTATTGGTATGATACTCCATAGTCGTGCAAATTAAGATCATGAAGTATAAGAGATCAATTTTCATTAGCCTGTGAAGGTTTGCTTAGATTTGCGGTAGGCTTATTCAGGAAAAATGATACGAATCCTATACAGCAAGACTGAAACCCTAAGGCAAAAAAGTCGTACCATATGTTATGATACGACTTTATTATATAATACTAAAAATAGCTTATCCAAAGATACGGTTCAACACCTTTGCCAAACGCAGACCACCTTTTAGCAGACATTGTTCCATAGTATCTTTATTTTGATAAACATAGGAATAAGATAGGTTCGCGTTATTAGCTACATCGGCATAAATCTTTTCGGCAAGCTGATTCGACTCATACAACCAGTTAGACAATTCACCTGCTGCCAATTGTTCGTTTTCCTTCTTACCATTAACGTCCAAGACCGTTGCATATTCTGTATAACTATACTTCTCATTATCCACCAGGTCACTGTCCCATACGCGGTGAATATTCGATTTTTTCCCAAACCAGCTCACTTCTATTTTATTACCACCCTGATCTTCCGCACGGCTGACATGCATAGGTTGATGCGCGTCCCCCAAGATATGGATCAAGAAATAAAGATTCTGTTTCTGTTGATCCAGTGAAATATTTTTATCTGCAAAAGACTGCTCGATACGGATTGCTGTTTTGTATAAATTTTCATCATCCGAATTTTCAAGTCCCTGTTGAAATTCAGCCCAAGGGAGATTTGAATTTAAATTTATAAAATGGGAATTACCTAACTTCTTAAATTCCGGATTAGGATCCGATTTGATAAAGTCTCCCCAGTTTGCCCAATATGCCAACTTTTGCTTTCCAATGATTTTTCCAATATTCTTTTTCGCTTTCTTGTTCAAATGACGTTCAGCTATCTCCGCGACGACACGGTGCCCAATGGTACCCCAGGCAAATACTGATGAAAGTTGAAAACACAAAGCCACAGCCAGCAAACCCTTAATCATTTTTTTCATTGTTGTATCTATTTAATTATAATTATTTAAAAATATCGAATGCATATTTTGCGGAAGACCAAAACTCGTCGAGGGCAATCATTCGCGGCTTAAAGAAAGCGATTAGCTCCCCCCACTCCGCTTCCTTAAAAATACTGTGGCCTACCAGGGTCTTGTAGATCTGACAGATCGGCTTGCCATACTCGTCGTACCCATCCATATCCCATTCCCATTCTTCCCCCAAAATATCATGAAGCAGACCTTTATACTGCAGAAATTGCTCTGCCATCAGTGCACGGATCCCTGCATCTGTATGCGACCAGATGATCGCAATTTTTGCAGACTTCTTATCGGCATCCATTTTGAAATACAGGTGTTTGATCCCTGTTTTATAGTTGACCCAATTTACCTTGTCGCCATCAGCAGATGAATGCAGGGACATGAATTGTCCAAACTTGGTCCAGAATAGCTGTTTTAACTGTTTTACCTCTTCTCTAGAATACACAGATACGATTTTTAAGTCAACAAAATTAAGAAAATAGCTCGGTATGCCTAAACCATATTGGTATTAAAATTGTTGTTTTATCAACAAACAAATTCAAAAGATGAATATAGACAAGAAAAAATCGCTCTTATTGCTGGCCGCTGTGGCTTTGGGGACTGTAGCATACAATGCATTAAAACCGGTGATATCGCGCCCTGACGTAGTGGACCCTTTTGATTTAGATAAATACCTTGGAAAATGGTTTGAAATCGCCCGGCTGGACTTCCGTTGGGAAAGAGGACTCAGTCAGGTTTCAGCTGAATACAGTAAAAATAAAAATGGAACAATCCGTGTGAATAACCAAGGCTATTCAGAAGAGAAAGAACAATGGAAACAGTCTATCGGAAAAGCCAAATTTGTCAATGGTCCGCACGAAGGCGCGTTGAAAGTCTCCTTTTTCGGTCCGTTCTATAACGGTTATAATATTGTGAAAATAACCCCGGATTATAAATATGCCCTTATATTCGGAGACAATCTCAATTATATGTGGATTTTGGGTAGGGATACAGCTATTCCCGAAAAGATCAAAAATGAGTTTTTAACCTATGCATTGCAATGCGGGTATGAAACAGGTAACCTTGTCTGGACAAAACATTAGTCGAAAATAGGTGCCAGTACTTGATAATTGAGGGTGGGATCCTGCGCCAAAACATCAGCAATCTCCTGAAGATCCTGTTGATCAATGGCATTTTTGATCCCAGCATTGTATAGATTCGCAAGAAATAATGCGGCATCACGCTTTTCAGCCAGCGTTAAGATAGAACTTCCAACATAGAAATTGAGGACAGATGTGGCATAATCGCCAAATATACCAAAACCAAAATCGCCATTTTTCTGTAAGGAATAGCGCATCATTTTCTCAAAATCCGAACGTAAGGTATCTTTTGTAGTATCTTTCATAGCATAAACCCAAATATTCCAGTCTAATTAACCTTTGGCAAAGGTGCAAAAAAAATCCCAAACAATGCTGTAAGGAAAAGCATTGTTTGGGATGATATTTACTGTAATTTTGGATTAAAGAGCTTCTGCGTGTTGAGAAACATCCAGACCAAGTTCCTCGTCTGTTTCCTCTACACGTAATGGAGAAATCAGATCCGTCACTTTTAACAGTATCAAAGAGCCCACAAAGGCAAAGAAAGATACCGCAAACAGGGCAACCGTATGGACAAAAAATAACTTAGTTTCTCCAAAGAACAAGCCATTGTCAACAACTAGCGGATTAACATTATGATGAGCAAATACACCGGTCAGTACCATACCGACCATACCGCCGACACCGTGACAAGGGAATACATCCAAGGTATCATCGATACTTGTTTTACTTCTCAGGTACACAACAAGATTACTGATCAGTGCCGCAACCAAACCAATGATCATGGCGTGCGGAATACTTACAAAGCCCGCTGCCGGTGTGATCGCAACCAATCCCACTACCGCGCCGATACACGCACCCATTGCCGATGGCTTTTTGCCACGGATGATATCGACAAAAATCCAGGCCATGGCCGCCATGGCCGAAGCGGTCGTTGTCGTCGCAAATGCATACGCTGCCAGCGTATTGGCACCTCCGGCCGAACCCGCATTAAATCCAAACCACCCAAACCATAATAGAGCTGTCCCCAAGATCACATAACTTATACGTGCCGGATTATGTGTCTGAGACTTGCGGCCTTTCAAATAAATTGCTGCTGCTAAAGCTGCCCAACCTGCTGACATATGTACAACTGTACCACCAGCAAAATCAAGGACGCCAAATTTTGCCAGAATCCCTTCCGGATGCCAGGTCGCATGCGCCAATGGCATGTAGATGAAGATACCGAACAGGATAATAAACAACATATATGAATTGAATCGGATACGTTCAGCAAAAGCGCCGGTAATCAATGCCGGTGTAATGATCGCAAATTTCAACTGAAACATTGCGAATAACACCAACGGAATGGTTGGCAATGCTCCCCAGGCAATATTACCCAAGGTTCCTTTCATCATAAAGAAGGTACGGGGATCACCTATAATCCCACCGATATCATCACCAAAGGCCAGGCTAAATCCGACGATCACCCAGAGGATTGTCATTAAACACATACAGATAAAACTTTGCATCATCGTCGAGATCACATTCTTTTTACTGACCATCCCGCCATAAAAAAATGCCAGGCCGGGCGTCATAATCAACACTAGCGCTGAAGAAGTCAACAACCAGGCCGTATCTCCTGTATCAAATTCTGCTTTGTCCAATGCTGACAAATCTATAGATGGAAATACTAGTCCCAATACGCCCAAAAGTACCAGAACAACGAGTGGAATAATTTTTTTCATTTGTTTAAACTGATTAGTGTTTATTAATACATCAATAAATTGTTAAATAGAATATAAAAAACAAAACAAAACCCTATTTATTCTTATTGTTTTGACAAATATAAAGTGTTTTTATTAAAAAAATACTATCAAATATTATTTTTTATAATTTTTTTTACATAATTTCACATAAAACAAAAGCAAAACCACAAAAACCTATTTAAAAATCAACTGAAAACTCAAACAAATCAAACTTAAAACCTTAAAAACATGAAAAAAATCATAGCAATACTAATTTTTTCAACAATTTTTATCAATAAATCAAAATCTCAAGAAGAAAACAAAGAAAAATCAGTAGAAATATCAGGATCAGTAGACACATACTGGAAATATGACTTCCAAAACAAACCAAACATTAATACTTATTTTACCGAAGACAACAACTCGGTCTCCATCGGTATGGTTGATCTGGCGCTAAAGAAGAATTTTAAAAAAGCATCTTTTGTTGGAGAATTATCTTTCGGCCCCCGCGGACAATATCGATCTATCGTAAACGGAGACGGCCAACCTGGTGATGACAAGAACAGCTTTCATATTCAAAACTTGTACATAGGCTACAACCTGACCGACAAACTGAATCTGACTGCTGGATTTATGGGCACATTTGTCGGGTTTGAAGTCATCTCACCTACCTATAATTTTCACTATTCCACCTCCTATTTATTCGGCGCTGGTCCCTTTCAGGATGCCGGGCTGAAAGCAACCTATAGTTTCTCCGATAAATTCGCGCTGATGGTCGGTATATTTAATGACTGGAATGTATATCAGGATATAAATGGTGTTTCACACGTTGGCTCCCAATTGACTTACAGGCCTAACGAAAAAGGCAGCTTTTACCTCAACTTTCTGACAGGCTCTTCCGCTGGCGGCAAATCAAACTACAGCTCGGGAACATTGGTAGACTTTGTCGGAAACTATGACTTCACGCCTAAATTTTTCCTCGGCGTCAATGCTACACATTATAAGCGAAGAGCTGAAGGCGGTTACACCGGGATAGCGTTATACCCAAGAGTTCATCTCTCAGAACATTTTGGAATAGGATTACGTGAAGAGTTTTTCCAAACCCACAAGGAAGAAACCAATGGCATCCCAAGCTCCAATATGTTAGCAACCACATTAACCGCCGAATATAATTACCACGGCTTCAAGTTTATTCCCGAAATAAGGATTGATAAAAGCAATACTGAAAAGTTCATCAAGAATGATCTTTCTCCAACAAAATCAGCAGGACAATTCCTATTGGCCTGTGTATATAGTTTCTAACTCGCTATGCAGCATCGTTTCTACAGCAAAAACTGCAAAATGATTTCAAAGCAGCCTAAAATCACTAGAATAACTATAAACATTAAACAAAAAGCGGATTCTTTGGATCCGCTTTTCTATTTTTTATTATTTCTAATTTCTCAGAGAAAAGTTTTTAATCTCAAATCATCATTTCCGCATCCCTATCCCTCCTCTCAAAACACAATCATCGGACACTAACGGCAACGTGACGGTCTAAAATACGGTCAGCTTCTGGCGCATCGGCCGGATACTTCGCAAATTGGGAACCATAGCCCTCTGCCCCTACAACCTGTTTAGACAATCCTGCTTTATCCAGATAATCTTTTACTGCATTTGCCCGATCTAATGAAAGCTTTTTATTGAAATCCTCATTGCCAGTTTTATCGGTATAGCCGCCAATTTTTACATTAGCTGCGGGAAAAGCCTTTAAAATTTCCGCTAGATTACTAAGCTGGACCTGGCTTTCGGGCAAAACTTTCGCCGTACCGGTTTCAAAATTCAGGTTATCAAAATCAAACCAGGTATTTTTCAACGAATCTTCACCCAAAGACTTATAGTCAGATTTTAAAAATTGCACCAACTGATCTTCTATCCCGCTTTTAAAGGCCGCAAGCTTTCCTCCATTGGGCAGTGGCACATCCAAGCGTTCGCGGTCTGTTGCACCGGTCCCATTAGCCCCCATTGTATTTCCTGAATCAATCTCGACCGGATTGACACTGGTATCTGTGGCGCCACCATTTTTACTGCCACTACAGCCTTTTCCAAACAGAAACCAAAGCAGTGCAATAACAATCAACGCAATTAAAATCTTCCACCAGCTACCACCCGAGGAATTTGCTGGCACGACGGCAGCTTTAGCCTGTTCCATCCGGGGTAATGCCAAAGGCTCCTTGTGCGCCTCAAGTTCAGTAGCGGGGTTAATGACAGGAATACTTTGATGCGTTTCCTTGGTTTCTGCAGCTTCTTCCAACGGCGATGCAGCTTCCTCCGGCGCAGAAAAATGACTTCCATCGAATAGCTTACCAAAAGCTCCCAAACCAAGACCGGCAGGGATAGCAGCTGCAAACGCAGTTTTATTGTCTTTTAATGTTTGGCTGATGGCATTTAAATCCCAATGCTTACCTTTATCCGTTAAGCTGGAAAATATAGCTGGCAAGGACAGCCCCATCAGTTTACGCACCGAATCGGCACTAAAGCCCAGATAACCTGCAACGGTACCGAGTACAGTTTCCAGCCCACCGCCAAATATTGAACTTAGCATATGACGCTCTCCAGGACTTTCGGGCGATGCCGGCTGGGCTTCCGAATCCACAGGCCCTGTCTGTCCGCCCAGCAATTGGCTAAGATCAAAATTCGAAAAACGCTGCTTCGCCTGCTCCAAAATAGCAGCAATACCACCGTTCGTATCTGCCTGCTGACTTAAGCCCAAAAACATAGCAGGGACAACAACATTTAAGCCCTGCTTTATCTGTTCGCTATCCTGGTTGACGGCTTCTCCCACCCGGGTGAGCGATTCTTGATCAAAAAAGTCTTTCGCTGATTTTAAAAGCTGATTTTCCATAACCTTAGTTTATTTTTGTTTATATATAAAACATTAACAAACAAAGGCTTAAAATGTTCACATCAAGCACACTGCGATCAAATCGTCCCCGAAAGCCATTTTGGAATAACAAACTCTTCGGCAAGATGTGCCAGTTGATAATTTTGCCAGTTATCTCTTGTGATCCACTGCACTTCCTCCAATTCAGCTTCTGCTGAAAAACAACGATCCTCACCGAGTTTTAACAAATAAATATGTCCTTCCACTATGGTATCCGGCTCATTCACGGCCAGCGTCTCATGCCGGCCAAGAAATTCAAAAAACTTATCATCTGCATCAAACTGCAGTTCTTCCCTCAGCTCCCGGACCAAAGCTTCCAAATCGCTTTCTCCTGCGGCTATCTTACCTCCTGGCAATTGAAAATAAGAAGATCCTTTTTTTCGAACCACTAATAAAGCTCCCCCAGGAGCGATCATTACTGCTGAACAAATTACAATCTTATGCATACTTTTTACTTGAAATTACAAAACTACCTTTTGTTCATCATTTAAAAAATGTGTTTTATTCTTATATTTAGAAAATAAAACAATAATTTATATAGTCCATATATGAATAATAGATTGACATGCCTCTTATTTAGCCTATTATTTCTGGCGTTGGGATGCCAACAGGGAAAAAAAAGTACAGCACAAAAGGAACAGCCAATTAAACATCAGGAAGCTGTTCCTCCTAAAAAACAGGAAGAAAAACCAAAAGTATTTACCGCTGATGACATTATCATCCGAAAAGATCTGCTTTACAAAAAATACACATTGGAAGATTCTTACCCTTATAAGGATACCACCCGTGAGTTTCAATGGGACAAAATAAAGGAACGTCTGGCTTATGTTGAAAATTTTCAGCAGACACCTTCGCCATACGCCGTCCTTCAAAATTATCAAAATGAAAAAGGTGAAGCGCCCACCATTAAAGATTTCAAGCGGGATGCATACAAACGTGTAGCCGATAGTTTTAATGTTGCGCGCTATCAGGCCGCACCTTTATACGATACCACAACAAACAAGCCTGTCCGCTATGGACGGGATGGTTGGCTGGTCCGTGTAAAGGGACCAGATACCCTGGCCAGAGTACCTATTGCAGGTGTTTCATTTGAAGGGGAGTATACCGTCCCCAAGCGCTATCTGCGCTTGATAAGCGATAGTGTGCGATTTAACATTATTAACGTTGTTGACGTCAGAAACCAAAACATCTGCACACTGGAAAAAGTCGGAAAAGAATGGCTTATACGTAGCATGAACCCCATCACCAGCGGCCGGCACAAACCACCACATGCCCAGGAAACACCAACCGGTCTCTTTGTCGTCCAGGAACACAAATCAAAGATGTTCTATTTTGAGGACGGAACACGAACCTATGGTGGCTTTGCTCCTTACGCCACCCGATTTACCGCCGGCGCCTATATTCACGGCGTACCGGTCAATAATCCAAACGGCAAAATCATCGAATATAGCGAAAGTTTAGGCACAACCCCAAAGTCACATATGTGTGTCAGAAATGCGTCATCTCACGCCCAATTTGTCTATAAACGGTCAAAAGACCTCTCCTCATTGGTGATCGTTATTGATTAACAATATTTAACATTCTGTAAATCAAATATGTATTAACTTTAATTATTATTTTTGTAAACATCTACACAGAAAAGGGAGGAGAATGGGAAATACTTTTATGTTTCTTTTGATGGCACTCAACACGGCATTATCATCAAAAGAGGATTTAAAAACATTAGATCAACAAACCAGTACCCATCATATAAATGTAGAACGTCAACGTACCGAAGTTGATTCTTTATATGATGAAATGAATCTAAGTCCAGTATTGAAATACGAGGCATTCAGACAAGCAATGGAAGGCAGAAAACAGCTTTCCTCGCACAACAAAGACATTATGACAATCATTGACTTTTCCTTGGCTTCCACGGAAAAACGACTTGTTGTGCTAGACCTCGAACACAAAAAGGTGCTATTTAACACTTTGGTGTCGCATGGTAAAAATAGTGGTGAAAACTACGCAACACATTTCTCAAATCAGCAAGAGTCTTTAAAGAGCTCTTTGGGATTTTTTGTTACCGAAAATACCTATAATGGAGAGAACGGTTACTCTTTGGTATTGAATGGCCTTGAAGAAGGGATAAACGACAATGCCAAAGCACGGTATGTAGTCATGCACGGTGCCGATTATTGCAGCACAGGAACGATATCGAGCCTGGGAAGACTCGGCAAAAGCTATGGCTGCCCCGCAGTACCCCGGGAATATGCTGCCCCGATAATCAACACCATTAAGGATGGAACACTGCTGTTTATTTATGCGGACAATCAGGATTATCTTGCGAAAACGCATTTGATCCATCAGCCAAGTGTATTGATGGCACAATTCAACCGAAAACAGCAACTTGAAAGTACAAATGAAGGTTAACAAAAAAGGCTGATTGTATCAGCCTTTTTATTTTTTATAATGTTCGGTATTCCAAACCGGACTATCTATCGACACCTTTTATTAAACCTTATGATTTTTGTTTCTTCTTAAATTTTAGCATCCAGTCATAGATTGCATCGTCATGAAATAGGCGTTCTACACTACCATGCGTCCCACCTTTTATGACATTTAAACGCACCTCAGCATCAGGGTCTGCCTTCTTTATGGCATTCATAATTTTTCTCGACTCTGAAATGGGCACTGCACGATCTCTTGTCCCATGATGCAGCCAAATTGGAACCTGCGTGAGGTTGGAGGCATATTGACTTGATCCACCGCCACAAATCGCTACTGCTGCCGCAATCCGTTCCGGATATTTGCCGGCAACATCCATGGTACCGTAACCGCCCATACTCATCCCACATACGTATACACGGTCAGGATCAGCATCATAATGCGCGATAACATAGTCCACGATCTCGATCACTTTGTCGGGATCCCAGCCCCCACGGGATTGAGGAGCAACAATAATTCCGGGTACCTCCTGCCCTTTATTAATGGCATACAACACACCATAACGTTTTACTCTGTCCAGATTCGTCCCCGATAAACTGCGGCCATGCAAAAACACGAAAACAGGTTGCTTTTCAGATTCCGTGGTTTCATGATCAACATCTTTCAATAAAAAAGGATAAGCCGTTTCCCCTTTGATTGCTTTTATTTCCTGTGCATTTATCTTCATCAAAAACAGAAAGATAGCACACAGACAGAGATATACTTTACGCATAAATTTAAATTATATCGATATACTTAGCTTAATTTTGGAGGACTAAAAATACAACTATATGATTTTCGTATGTCGCATTTAACAACTTTTAACATTTAGACGGACGCTTAGCTGCTATCTAAACTTCCACAGCTCAAATTTGGTCCGATATGTAATTATAATTGCATATCAGACCAAATTTGTCTTAGTTTGTACTATTAGCAAAAAACGAAGGGCTCATCATGAAAATACTGCATACTGCTGACTGGCATTTAGGGAAACGATTGGACAGCTTTTCCCGAATGGATGAACAGCAATTGGTCATGGAGGAGATTATTCAGGTCGCCGACCAACAGGAGGTTGACCTGGTGCTGATCGCTGGTGATCTTTTTGACTCATTCAATCCGGGTGTTGAGGCCATTGAACTATTTTACAAAACCATCAAACGACTGGCAAAAAATGGCATGCGCCCAGTTATCGCTATAGCTGGAAACCACGATTCACCCAATTTAATCGATGCTCCGGACCCTTTGGCCCGCGCTTCTGGCATAATTCTCATCGGTCATCCCAATGCACTTGTTACCCCATTTTCAACCGAGGGTTTCTCCGTCCTGCGCTCCGACAATGGGTTTATTGAGTTGAGCCTTCAAGGGTACGATTATCCGATCCGGATACTCCACACAGCCTATGCCAATGAAATCCGGCTCAAGCAGTACCTCGGCGAGGACAAAGAAGTCCAACTCAACAAGGCGCTCGCAGAAAATTGGCGAAGATTAGCTGAGACCTATTGCGACAGTAAAGGTGTCAACATCTTGACCGCACACCTGTATATGAATAAGATTGGCTCAGCGTTAATTAAGGAACCGGATGGTGAAAAGCCGATTAAAATCGGCAATGCTGACCTCATCTATTCGGAATCCATCCCAGCTCAGATTCAATATACCGCTTTGGGGCATATCCATGGTTTCAAAAACATTGGCTCCCCAGAAAAACCTGTGGTCTATGCCTCCTCTCCCCTTTGCTATAGTTTTGCTGAAGCCGGTCAAACCAAATATGTCAATATTGTCAATGCCCTACCGGATGCACATGTCACATTCGAACGCGTCCCACTGCGTCAGGGAAAGCCATTGGTCCGAAAATCTTTTGCAGCTATTGACCCCTGTATTGCCTGGCTTACTGAAAATCCCGACACGTTGGTGGAATTAACCCTTAAGTCCGACACATTCCTGAAAGCCGAAGACCGTAAATTGATTTATCAGACTCACTCTGGCATCGTTTATTTAATCCCTGTCGTTCAGCAGGAAAATGAAGATATCATGGATACAAAAGAAATTAATCTGACCCAAGATATTTCTACACTTTTCAGTGATTATTTTAAATCCAAAAATGCCAATCAGGCGCCCAATGATGATATCCTCAACCTTTTTCGCGAAATACTAAATTCTTAAATCCATGATCCCTTTAAAGTTAACTGTAGAAGGCATATATTCCTATCAGGAACGGCAGACAATAGATTTTACAGCACTGACAGATGCTGGACTTTTTGGCATTTTTGGCACAGTAGGATCGGGTAAATCATCTATCCTCGAAGCGATCACCTATGTCTTGTACGGGGAAACCGAACGGTTAAATGCGCGGGACAGACGTGCCTATAATATGATGAATCTGAAATCAAACCGCTCGTATATCGAACTGGATTTCATCAATTTTGAAAACCGAACGTTTAGGGTCACCCGGGAATTTAAACGAAACTCCAAAAATTTTGAGGACGTCAAATCACCAACGGTTGTCTTATATGAAAAAATCGATGAACAATGGCTTCCACAGGAAAGCAGTAACACACAGCCTATCATAGGTTTAAGCTACGAAAACTTTAAAAGAACAATTATTATCCCACAGGGGCAATTTAAAGAGTTCATTGAACTGGGAGCGAAAGAGCGTACGGATATGATGAAGGAAATTTTTCAGCTCCATCGTTTCGATCTACAGGATAAGGTTGCCGCGCTTTATAAAAAAAATCAGTCCGAGCTGGATCAGCTCAATGGCCAATTAATGGGGTTTGAAGAGATTAGCAGCGAGCGTATTCAAACAGTACGGGAAAAGCTGATGGCGGAACGTGAATTTTTCTTTAAGGCCCAGGATGCCAACAAACTGCTCCAGGAGAAATTTCAGGCACTGAAAAATCTGAAAGAAGATTTTCTGGAATTGCACAAAATGAAGTCCCTTTTTCAGGATCTGTCGAAACAGCAGCAGGAGAAAGAGCATATACGCCAACGTTTGATCCGCTTTGAAGAAGCGTATGCAAACTTCTATCATATCCTCCAGGCACAGGAAAAGTCGAAACAGGAAAATTCGCAGGAACAAGAACGATTACAACGGGAAGAAGCAAAATCCACCGAAATACAGCAGATGACACAACAGTTGTCCTTACAGCTGCAGCAGATTAAACCGCAATACGAACGTTTAACCGAAAGACGAACAAGTGAATTGGATCTGGAGCTAATTTTGCAGCTGATCACGTTTACGATAGAGATAAAGCGTGTTAATGAAAGTGCACAAAAAGGACGGCTTTTTGTGGAGGAAACGAAGGAACAACAGGCACAGGGTAAAATCAGAATCCAAAAAACAGAAGCCTCGCTGCAGCAGCTTAAGCAATCAAAACCATCCGCAAATGAACTGATGGAACTAGGGCAATGGTACACGAGACAGCAAGTTATACAACAACAAGAGAATGAGCTCCAACAACAGCTTTTGGCATTAAACTCCGCAATAAGCGCCTTACAACTTGATCTAAAACAGTACAACTTTGATGCGGCTGAATTTGACGCCGATTATGCCAGCGAATTGCTGGAGCTTGAAACCAAACTTGCTAAATTAAATGACGAGAAAGCACATCTGTTGTTACAGCAAAAGCTCACGCAGTTTGCCGCAAATTTGGACGAGGGGTCTCCCTGCCCCCTATGCGGATCACTGGAACATCCGGCTATTGCCGAAGGAACGGATATTAGCCAGGAACTCGCAGACAACCAAGAATCGATTGCGGCAATTCATTCACGTATTAAATTCAGGACCGATCAAAAATTTGAGATCGAGAAACTCTTGCTCCAACTACAGACCCTGAACACGCAGAAAAAGGATCTGACAGCGAAAATACAGCTTAACCAATCGCACAAATCCAGTCACCTGAGTCAATTTACATGGGCTAATTACAGCAGCACCGACGAATCAATCTATACACAGAAGAAACTAGCCCTTTCCAGTATCGAAGGCCAGATCACAGCGTTGGAACAACTTTTAAGCAATGAACAGCTGCTATTGATTGAGATTGAGAAAAAGCTGGATAAAGCAAACAGAAGGCTAAATGAACTTGAGCTCGAGGAAGCACGCAAACAAACGCAAATCAATCAGAACATAGGTCATTTAAAACATTTGAAGTGGGCAGATTATCAATCTTCGGACCAGGCAGCTATTGAAATCGAGTATAAGACATTAAAAGCTGAGAACCTACGGATAGAACAAAACTATACAACGTTGACAGAACAGCTCCATGGATTAAACAGCCAGTTTGCAGCCCAGGAAAGTCTAGTTCGATCTATCCACAACCGCATCAATAGCATACAGGCTGAAATCCTACAAACTGAAACAACGATCGCACAACTGCTCCATAGTTCCCCCTTTGAAACAATAGATGAGGTAAGGGATACCTTGGCGGAGAATTTGCCCGTTCAGAAAATCCGGGCGGAACTGGAACAATTTCAGATCCAGTTTGAGACGTTGAAAGCACAAATCACACAACTCGACAAAAAGTTAGCAGATAAAGTCTACGATGAAGCAGCTTTTCTACTACAGGAAGCAGCTTTAGCGGAAAGTTCCCATCAGTTAAAAACTCTGACTGAGAACGTCGCTAAATATGAACAGGAGTTAAACCAATTGGAGACTGCCTATGCCAAAAAAGAAGTTTTACTTCAACAACAGGCGAAGCTAAACCTGCGTAACGATGATCTTAAACAGCTCTTTAACCTGTTTAAGGGCGCGGGATTTGTCCAGTACGTTTCATCCATCTATTTACGGCAGCTCTGTGACCATGCCAATATCCGCTTTCACAGGATGACACGCAACCAGCTGAGCTTACAGATTAATGAGAATAACGAATTTGAAATTATAGACTATCTGAATGAAGGTAAAAGCAGAAGTGTTAAAACGCTGTCTGGGGGGCAGGCGTTTCAGGTATCATTAAGTCTGGCGCTGGCCTTGGCCGAAAGCGTACAGTCCAATACCAAGGCTGCAAAAAACTTCTTTTTTATTGATGAAGGTTTTGGTACCCAAGATATTGCTTCCGTTAATATTGTATTCGAAACATTACTGGACCTCCAAAAGGAAAATCGTATAGTCGGTGTAATCTCCCACGTGGAAGAGTTAAAGGAGCGAATTCCGATATCACTTTCTATAGAAAAGGATGAAGAACATGGAAGCCAAATTTTCATCAATTAATTGCAGTTTTCAAAGTTATTTTGTAGATTAGATATAGTACCGGTATCCAAAAGACTGGTACTATAACCAAAAACGAAAGATTATGGGCTTATTTTCAAACAACAAAAAAGGGAAAGGGTCTCATCCTTTTTTTCATAAATCAGCTAAATCAACCGTACATTTAGCGGCTACAAATAACAGTCACTCCAAAGCAAATCAAACAACACAATCGATGCTATTTGTCAAGCAATATGATATCATGTCCATCCTCAAAGATATTTTAATGCCACAGAATCAAAATTAACTTTTGATATTAGTTCACCTCCCCGCTTCCGTCAACTTACCCTCCCGCTATCACTGCTATTCCGGAACCTATCTCCGTGGCATAGCCATCTGCGGAAAGTAATTGAAAAAAACATTGAAATTCTAAAAAAGGAAGTTTATTTTAACAAGGTAAAACATTTGTGGTAAAATATTGTCATACGATACGTAGATGTAAAAAAAGGTTTTAATCCAGACACATGAAATACAAACAAATAAACAACAATTCGATTAACCAGATTATGCTTATCATCATTATTTTGTTGATATGCATTTTGATCTTTACAAACTTATTCTATTATCTCCCCGGCTTTTTGGGGGCTATCACGCTCTACGTCCTGTTTCGCAAGATCAATTTTAAACTGACAGAAGAAAGAGGATGGAAGAAATCTATTGCCAGTCTTTTATTGATCCTTGTTACGATTGTGTTTTTAGTCGGTCCCCTCTATTTACTGATCAATTATATGGTACCACAAGTGACTGAGGCGATTAATAACAAAGAGGAGATTATGGAAAAATTCGATTCCATTAAAACCTATTTCAAAGACAGCCCCTATCTTAGCAACATCGATCTATCGGATAGCGCATTGATGGGTGCTCTCCAGCGAGCGGCCAAGTTTATTCCCAATATTCTGAATTCTGTGGCTGAGGTTGGTGTCAATGTACTGGTTGCGTTATTTGTACTTTACTTTATGCTGGTCAGCAGCAAAGAATTAGAAAAAACATTATATAATGCCATTCCGTTCTCAAAAACGAGTAAGGCTGAGTTATGGCAAGAATTCGACATGATGGTTAAATCCAATGCCATTGGCATTCCGATCCTTGCGATGTGCCAAGGTGTTGTTGCAGGGCTGGGTTATTGGTTTTTCGGTCTGGAAAGCCCTATTTTTTTAGGTATCCTGACTGCTGTGGCCACCATAATACCCATTTTAGGTACCATGGTGGTTTATCTCCCTGCCGCGGTGTTCCTACTTGCGAATGGGCAGTCCGGAAATGCGATCGGGCTAGCGCTCTACGGCATCATTATCATCGGAAGTATCGATAATATTCTTCGGTTTACAATTTTGAAAAAACTCGGAGATGTCCACCCCTTAATCACTGTTTTTGGAGTCTTGCTGGGTTTAAATCTATTTGGTATGTTAGGACTAATATTTGGTCCGCTTATTCTATCCTGCGTGGGAGTCCTGCTCAAAGTATATAGCAATGAGTTTGGTCGCAGTACGCCGGAAATTATACAATCTACCTCATTGATAGAACCAAATAGTCCAAGCAATACCACAGATACAACGGAATAGTATAAAATCCGGAATAATAAAAGCGGATAAATGGCAAAAAGATAACCAGCAAACTGTCATAACTTGAGTTTGGGCACTGCTTAATTCCATTTTTTTTATAGTTTTGGTTCTTCAATGGCAAATCCGCAGAATGAATATGTCCAGCTAAAGTTAGAGGCTATAATCCATTCTGCAAATAGGCCAAAATATAAGAAATCACTAAAACTGGTTTAAAAATCAAAGGTAGTCTATGAACAAAAAAATAATTTTAGGAGTAACTGCAATGCTAACAGCGGGCATGCTTTATTCATGTAATAACAAAGGCAATCAAAAGACAGCTGAAACAGAAAATACCGCAACGGAAAATACGGCCGAAAATCATGACCATGCCGGGCACGACCACGCGGGCCATGATCACGCACAAACTACTCCTGCACCAGCTTCTGGGCCTGCTGCAATTCTTCCTAATTTCACTTTTTATCAGCTTCGATCAGGCATACGTGTAAGCAATGAAAATCTTGCGAAAGATAGGAATACCGTTTTTATTTTATTTGATCCAGGATGTAGCCATTGTCAGCATGAAGCAACCGAACTTGAGAAAAATATTGATCGCCTAAAAGATGTCAATATCTTCTATATTTCCATGAATGATCCGGCTCTGGTATTAGGATTCTTTGATAGCTTTGCACCAAAATTATCCAAATCTTCCAATGTGGAAGTCTTAATTGATAAGGATCAAAACTTTATCCAAAACATACATGTTCCAGCACAGTTCCCGGCAAATTATGTCTATGGTGCTGACGGAAAACTCAAAGCGCATTGGGAAGGTGAGAAAAACATCAATGAGGCCATTACCCAATTTCATAAATAAGCTGAAATGCTCAATATAGCAATAAACGGATTCGGACGTATCGGAAGAAACACATTGCGTAATATTTTTCTTCGTAATGCTTTTGATCAATTGCAGGTCGTCGCCATCAATGACCTGGCAGACACCAAGACTTTGGCCCATTTATTTAAATACGATTCAGTGCATGGGCCATTCCCTGGCACTGTTACACATGATGAGAATCACGTTATCGTGAATGGCCATTCCATTTTGGTGAGCAATGAAAAAGATCCGTCTTTACTGCCCTGGAAATCTTTACATATCGATGTTGTCATTGAATCTACGGGACATTTTACGAACCGTGAAAAAGCAACCCTTCATCTGACGGCAGGTGCAAAAAAAGTAATTATCTCCGCTCCGCCAACAGACAAAGATATTCCAACTGTTGTGCTCGGTATCAACGATCGTGCTGTCGATCTCTCGGCTTCCATCTTGTCCAATGCCTCCTGCACGACCAACAATGTCGCCCCTTTGGTCAAAATTTTAGATGACAATTGGGGAATAAAAGACGGATATATCACTACGGTACATTCCATGACAGGTGATCAAAACCTGCATGATGCGCCACACAAGGATCTGCGACGGGCACGTGCGGCCTCCTCGGCAATCATACCGACGACCACAGGTGCTGCCAAAGCGATTACCAATGTCTTCCCCCATTTACAGAATAAATTGGGCGGAGCAGGTATACGTGTTCCCGTGCTGAATGGTTCCTTAACAGATTTTACCTGTACTTTGGAAAAAGAAACAACGGTCGAAGAAATCAATCAAGCCTTTAAGGCTGCAGCCGAAAATGAATTGAAGGAGGTATTGTTTTATACCGAAGACCCTATTGTGTCTGTTGATATAATAAACAATCCTTACTCTTGTGTTTTCGATGCGCAATTGACTTCTGTTGTGGGTGGATTAGTGAAAGTTGTAGGCTGGTATGACAATGAATTTGGCTATTCGAATCGCTTGGTGGACCTTTTGATCAAGATTGACAAGCTCGTCTAATGCTACAGTAGACAAAAATATTGAAAAAGCCTGTATTTTAGCATACAGGCTTTTTTATTGCTCTTTTGACCGTCATTGTTGTGAAAATATACCAACAGGCACGAAGCACAGATGAGGCATATCAAAAGCACCTTTCGCTTTGTGCTATATCAGTCAATCATTACGGTCTTACCGATGTCCGTTTCGGCTGAACAAAACCTTTAAACCTTCAATCCCTTATCTATCGTATCCGTCGGGTGTATGCCCTGCTGGAGGGACAGCCGCACTAGATACCTGCGAGATGAGTGTCGTATCTGCGCTGTAGCTAGCTGGTATACCCCTTAGCCCCGTGCGCCGTTGGTGGGATAATATCACCGAATGCGTGCGTTATCGGTGTGAGGTCTGTGCCGGGCTAAGGTAGTTGAAGGAACTTTAGAGCTCCCCTTCTACCCCCAAGCCAAAAAGCGCAAAATCATATTTTACGGGATCATTGGAATCCAGCAATCTAAGATTGGCTGTTAGCTCCTGTGCGGTTTTCCAGTTGACCTTTTCCAAGGTAATCAGTCCAAATTTTCGGGCTACACGTTCGACATGGACATCACATGGACAGATCAGATTTTTTGGTGACAGGCGGTTCCAAATTCCAAAATCTACTCCTTTTTTATCCTTTCGGACCATCCAGCGTAAAAACATATTGATACGTTTGACAGTAGATTTTTGGGCTGGGCTACTGATATGTTTACGCGTCCGGTGCGGATAGTCCGGCAGCGAAAAGAAATAAGTTTTAAATGCATTCAGCGCCTGCTCCAAATCCACTTCTTTTACGGTCTCCTGCCCTACCAAAAATGCATCTTCTAAAGACATAAAGTGGCTATAGTGGTACCGGAAAAAAGCAACGAAATAAAGAATGTCCGTATCATTGAATGTACGGTGCTTAAAACCAAGCAGGCTCTTGAGGTCCTGATCGGTATGGTTCATGATATAATCATAAGGCGCGCCGTCCATTCTCTCGATCAGTTCATTACACTTATTGATGATGGTTTTACGTTGTCCCCAAGCCATTATAGACGCCAGGAACCCCGTAATCTCGATATCATTCTTACTTGAAAATTGATGTGGAATGGATATGGGATCATGGGGGATAAAATTAGGTTGATTATATTCATCAACCTTTTTATCCAAAAAATCTTTCAAATTAAAATCTACCGCCATGGCTTTACTACCGTCCTGTCTGTAATATCCCTTTACAGATATTTGATACCAACCCTGGTCCCTCGTATATAAATCCGGTATAGACCTGAATAAGGCTAGCCCCAGCATCCAATTTCTCAATCGCATCTTTCGCGGAATGGATACCGCCGACACCAATGATCGGAAATGCTTTGTTTGATTTCTCGCTTAGGTAACGGATTACCTCCGTCGAACGCTTGGTCAATGGTCGTCCACTCACCCCTCCTGCTTCCTGGATCAATTCCAGTTGACTCTTTAACCCTTCCCTCGAAATCGTCGTGTTGGTTGCGATGACCCCAGCAATTTGTGTCTCCATCACGATTTCTACAATATCATCCAGTTGGCTATCGGTGAGATCAGGTGCGATTTTAAGCAAGATAGGTTTGGGGGCTGACTTCGTTTTATTCAGCTCCTGAAGTGTGTTCAATATCTTTTTTAGCGGTTCTTTTTCCTGCAGATCCCTTAAGCCTGGCGTATTCGGCGAACTGACGTTGACAACAAAGTAATCCACATACTCAAAAAGGGCATTGAAACAGTAGATATAGTCATTTACCGCTTCTTCATTCGGAGTAAGCTTGTTCTTTCCAATATTACCGCCGATTAGAAGTCCTTTTCGGTCTTTTAGGTTCTTCAGGCGATTAGCAGCGACATCGGCACCCTGATTATTAAACCCCATACGGTTGATCAGGGCTTCATCCGGTACCAGACGAAACATCCGTGGTTTATCATTTCCGGGCTGAGGCTTTGGTGTAACTGTTCCGATTTCAATAAAACCGAAACCTAAATTAGTCATGTCCGCTATATATTCGGCATTTTTATCGAAGCCTGCCGCCAGGCCTACGGGGTTTTTAAATTTAAGCCCAAAGACCTCACGTTCCAAGCGAGGATCTTCTACCGTAAAAATAGCGTTCAATAATTGCTTGGCACCCCAGATTTTTGAGAAGACATTCAATCCGCTGGTCACTTTATGGTGAGCCATCTCCGGATTCATTGTAAAGAATATAGGTTTGACTAATTTATACATAATCGCAAAGTTAGTCAAACAAGAAGAAATATTCATTACTTTTGTACTTTTGCATTTGAAATGATATCAATAAATAATTTAACATTTGAAATAGGATCCCGAGCGTTGTACGATGAGGCAAACTGGCACATCAAACCAGGTGATAAAGTAGGATTAATTGGCGCCAATGGAGCCGGAAAATCAACCTTATTGCGTTTGATCGTTGGTCAATATGCCCCAACTTCGGGAACAATTTCCATGGCAAAGGATCTTAAGATAGGTTACTTAAACCAGGACTTATTATCCTACCATTCGGACAAAAGTATTCTATACGTCGCTATGGAAGCGTTCGAACGCCAAAATCAACTACATGCCGAAATCGAAGACTTACTTGCGAAATTAGAAACAGATTATTCGGACGATATTCTCAATAAACTAAGCGATAAACAATTGGAATTTGAAGCGCTGGATGGTTATAATCTTGAATTCAAAGCACACGAGATCCTCGCTGGTCTAGGTTTTTCCGAAGAAGAACAAAAAAGACCATTGGCCACATTCTCGGGGGGCTGGCGTATGCGCGTGATGCTTGCTAAAATCTTGTTGCAGACACCAGATATTCTATTACTGGATGAGCCAACCAACCATATGGACTTACCTTCTATCAAATGGCTTGAGAATTATTTGCAGGCATTTGACGGAGCAATAGTTATTGTATCACATGATAGATATTTTCTGGACCGGATCATCAAAAAGACCGTGGAATCGCGTAAGGGGAAATTAACACTTTATGCAGGTAACTACAGCTTTTATCTGGAAGAAAAGGAATTAAGAAACGAGTTACAGGCCAACCAGTTCAAAAATCAGCAGGCTAAGATCAAACAGGAGGAACGGCTTATCGAGCGTTTCCGTGCGAAAGCTTCCAAAGCGAAAATGGCGCAGTCGCGGATTAAAGCCCTAGATCGCATGGAGAAAATTGAAGACGTGGATGACGATAATCCCACGGTCAACTTCAGCTTTAAGTTTTCAAAACCTTCCGGGCGTCATGTGGTCACCTTAGATAATATCTCTAAATCTTACCCGAACCTTGAGATATTAAAAAATACCTCCGCGATTATTGAAAAAGGTGATAAAATTGCTTTGATCGGTGCGAACGGAAAGGGTAAGTCCACCCTACTCCGTATTGTAGCCGGCTCAGATGATCAATTCGAAGGAAAATCGGAACATGGTCACAATGTGTCCCAAACCTTCTTTGCGCAGCATCAGTTGGAGGCACTCCATCTCGAAAACTCCATATTAGCCGAACTGCAGGCCTTTGCACCAAAACATACAGAGACTGAATTACGTTCGATATTGGGTTGTTTCCTATTTACGGGCGACGATGCCTTCAAAAAAATCAAGGTGTTATCCGGTGGAGAGAAATCCCGTGTAGCCTTAGCCAAAGCATTGACAGCAGATGCCAACTTTCTGGCACTCGATGAACCCACCAACCACTTGGACATGCAATCGGTCAACATCCTGATCCAGGCGCTGCAACAATTTGAAGGAACTTTTATCGTTGTTTCCCACGACCGCTATTTCTTGGATCACGTCGCCAACAAAATTTGGTATATCGAAGACAAGGAGATCAAAGAATACCCGGGCACTTATCAGGAATATGAAGAATGGGCTGCTAAACGTTTTGTAAAAACGGAGGTCAAACCTGAAAAAAAGGTTAAAGAAGAGCCTAAGGTCAAAAAAGAAAAACAGGTTCCTTCCGAAGATCGGACACGATTATTGAGCAAAAAGAACAAAGAGCTTTCGACATTGGAGAAGAAGATCGAAGAACAGGAAATATTGGTGAAGGACCTTGAACTGAAACTGGCTGATGAAGCGGTATATTCGGATGCGACTAAGTTACAGGAAACTACGCGTGCTTACAATTCAGCAAAGGCTCAATTAACCCAATTTCAAGAACAATGGGAGCAATTGGCTGAGGAAATTATGGAATTGGAAAACAGTTAATTTTTTCCGCTTAAAATCAGCTTTTTAAGCAAGAACCCGCTATTTTAAGCCAAAAAAATTTGCAGGAATAGGATTAAAGCCCTACTTTTGCATCACTTCAAACAAGGAACACTAGTTCAAAAAAGAAGTACGATTCCGTAGCTCAGCTGGTAGAGCAATACACTTTTAATGTATGGGTCCTGGGTTCGAATCCCAGCGGGATCACAAGAGAAAAGCTAATCGCAAGATTGGCTTTTTTTGTTTTAACGGTATTCAGGATTCGAACGAAGGGATGGCCGGGTTCGATCCTATGGAGGCTCAAGGATATGAACGGGAACTGTGAGGCTGAGCCAATACCAGCGGAATCACACGACGGGGATTAAAATTTTTTGAATTTTGCCCCCTTTTTTGTCTTACTAATCCCTTCCTAATCAATAATATACTATCCACAAAAGAGTTAATTTTGGGTTTTTGAAAATTTTCCCCATCGAATATTATCTTTTCAGGGTAAATCAAACTCACTAGAGTTCTTTTGTCCACGGTACTTGCATTTTTATAGCGTTCTGAAATATTGTTAACTGCATTTAGAGCTTTAGAGATTTTCTGCTCTATACCATCTTTTTTTCTACAGCCGTTAAAACGCTAAGTTTATAATCCTGATCGTCCAGCTCTTCTTTATATCCCTGAAATCATCTTCATCAATCCAGTCCGAAAGGCACATATCTCTTGCTTTAGTGATCTTTCATTAAGCTCATTCCTTCTTTTGATCACAGCAGCCCGATCATCCTCAAAATTATTCTTCCGCCCGGCAACCTAAGATCTTTTGTACCTTTCTTTTTTAATACGTGTTGCACTTTCATAAAAAGTTCCTCTGTGATCAACGGTACATGTTTTCCCTTGACAATTTCCTCCTTCTCATGTTTAAAGGCTCGTAACAGAACTTTTCCACAATAAACAACATTTCTCATGGCTACTATAAACGCATTACTGGAAGTATCTTTGTCCTCACGTTTATTCATTTCCTTTCTGACTACTTCCGTTGGCAGATGTCCCTTAGCTACCTAATTAAATGCCCAAATTACGTTTGACGTTTCAGGTTCCTTGACGGATACATATTTTCGTCCATCTTCTGTACACTTATTGATGTAACCATATGGAGCAATTCCCATCATCCTACCCTCGCAGATTGCACGCCTCATACCGTTGGTAACATTTATGGCTCTTCTATAGTTCTCCATCTCTGGTGTGGACAGATAAATAGCAAGTAGCACTTTATTTTCTGGAATACTTAGATCGAGGGATTGTTCAATTGCCTACAGCCATAATTACTATTTTACTACTAATATTCCATACATGATTATTCAGGTCTTTTCTTGAAGAACTTCAAAAAGAGAAGATACATAATAAGAATATGTAAGTAGCCCATTTTTCCGACAGCTGAGATTGGACTTTTCTAATTTACGTTACTAATTGAT